>CAZUDO010000132.1:0-58595 GCA_964618895.1 uncultured Binatia bacterium (SeqCode) | reverse complement strand
CTGGCAGGTCGGCAACCACGTCAGCGACGGCGTCGTCGTGCCGCTCGACTGCCTGCTCTACCCGCTCTTCCAGCGCCCCGCGGAGCTCCGGCTGCGCAACCGCGTCGTCGGGCACTTCGAGCACGGCCTCCACTGCACGCGCCGCCTCTCCGGCCGGCACGAGACCATCCTCTGGTTCACCAAGGGCGACGACTACGTCTTCCACCTCGACCCGCTCCGCGTGCCGCAGAAGTACCCCGGCAAGCGCGCCTGGAAGGGGCCGCGCGCGGGCGAGTACAGCGGCCACCCCGGCGGCAAGAACCCCGGCGACGTGTGGGTGTTCCCCAACGTGAAAGCGAACCACATCGAGAAGACGATCCATCCCTGCCAGTTCCCGGTCGAGCTGGTCGAGCGCTTCGTGCTCGCCACCACCAGGCCCGACGACCTGGTGGTCGACCCGTACCTGGGGGTGGGCACCACGGCCTGCGCCGCCGTCCTGCACGGCCGGCGCGCCGCCGGCGCCGACCTCGACCCGGGCTACGTCGCGATCGCGCGCGAACGGATTGCGCTCGCCGCCACCGGCCGCCTGCCCATCCGCCCGCGGACGCGCCCCGTGCACCGGCCCGACCCGCGGTCGACACTCGCGCGTCGCGACGATCCCGCCCCGCGGCATGTGCGCGTACGCGATCGGCGGCCGGCGGCGGGCCTCCGCCTGGCGCGCGACGTGCTCGCCCCGGAGCCAACGCTCGGCTTCGATTTCTCGCCGTCGCCGAAGCGCGACTGACCGCGCTCAGCCCGCCAACAGCTGGCGCGCGATCACTTTCAGCTCGAGGATCGGCTTCACGCCCTCGAAGATCGGCAGCACGAGCGCGTCGACCACGTGACGCGCGATCGCGAACTCCTCGGCATAGCCCCAGCCCCCGTGGATGAGCTGCCCCTCCTGCGTCACCCACACCGCCACGTCGGAGGCGAACAATTTCGCCATCGCCGGCTCAAGGGTCACGCTCTCGTCGGCGTCCATGGCGCGCGCGCCGGCGTAGGTCAGCTGGCGGGCGGCGGCCAGGTGGGTCGCCATCCGGCCGAGCTTGTGCTGGGTCAGCTGGAAGTCGCCGATCGGCCGCCCGAATTGCTTCCGCTCGGCGGCGTAGGTCGCCGTCGCCTCGAGCGCCGCCTGGGCGAGTCCGCTGGCGCGGCCACCGGTCTGCAGGCGGCCGGCGGCGAAGCCCTGCATCTGCAGGGAGAAGCCCTTGCCCTCCCCCGCCGCCTCGCCGATCAGGTTCTCGGCCGGCACGCGATACCGATCGAAGGCGAGCGTGAACGAGTGCATGCCGCGATAGCCGGGCGTGGCGTCGGCCTTGCCGTGCAGCGTGCCGCCGCCCGGCTGGCGCATCTCGAACTCGCGGCCGTCGAAGGCGTCCTTCGGGACGATGAACAGCGACAGCCCCTTGGCGCCGAGCTTGAGATCCGGATTGGTGCGCGCCAGCAGCGCCAGCACGTTGGCGCGCCCCGCGAAGGTGCACCACGCCTTGGCGCCCGAGATGACCCAGCCGCCGTCGGCGCGCTCGGCGCGGCAGCGCAGCGACGCCACGTCGGACCCGGTGTCGGGCTCGGTCACCGAGATGCCGACCATCAGCGTGCCGGCGGCCACCGGCGGCAGCCACTGCTTCTTCTGCGCTTCGGTGCCGCCCTTCAGCAGGGCCTTGGTCAGGATCTCCGGCCGCGTGATGAGGCTGCCCGCCCCCGCCAGCGACGCCGCCGACAGCTCCTCGGTGATGATGATCATGGGCAGGTTGCCCATGCCCTGCCCGCCGTACTCTTCGGGCACCGACATGCCGAAGTAGCCGAGCTCCGCCATCTGCGCGATGATTGTTTCGGGCACGAGATCGTCGTGGCGGTGCAGGCGCTCGGCGAGCGGGGCGACGACTTTCCGGGCGAACGCCCGCGCCGAGTCGCGCGCCATCTCGGCCAGGTCGCCGTCGATGTAGGCATTGCTGACGCCGCGCGTCCGGATGACCTCCTGGCCGATCTGCCGGAAGCGCGCCTCGTGCTGGGCGGCGCGGATGGCCGCCTGCACGTCGGGGGCGCCGAGGCCCTTGGCGAGCACGACGTCGGAGACCCCGAAGTCGTCGCGGTGGCCGTCGATGCGGGCCCGCAGCCGATCGGCGATCTCGGCGGCGAACGCGGCCGCCATCGCATCCGTGGTCGGGTCGCCCCCGCCGGCGACGTGCCGGTCGCGCGCGTAGGCGGCCAGCGCCTCGGCGGCAGCGACCTCGGTGGCGGAGTACGCCAGGCGCTCGGCGTGGACCTGATGGTCGTCGATGGCCTTGCCGGCGTTGGTGATCCGCCGGCCGGCCTCGAGGGCGGCGTCGAGGCCGGACCGCGCCGCGGACAGGATGAGCGTGGTCTGATCGGCCATGCGCGCGCGTCTACCACTTGGGTCCAGGTGAGTCACGCGCCGGCGCGGGCGGTGTTTCCTGTTGACGGCGACCCGGGAGATGAGGTCTTGTCCCGCCCATGTTGATGCTTCGCCTCGCCGTCGTGGCCCTGGGAATCGTGACCGGCGCGGGCCCGGTAGTCGCCGCGCTCGCTCCCGGCGACTACGTGCGCACCCTCGACACCGGGGGCCACACGCGCACCTACCGCATCCACGTGCCCCCGGGGTACACCGGCGCCAGCGCCGTGCCGCTGGTGCTCGACTTCCACGGCCTCGGCTCGAACTCCGCGCAGCAGTCCGGGCTCTCCGGCATGATCGGCGTCTCGAACCAGCAGGGCTTCCTGGTCGCCCATCCCGACGGATTCCGCAACGCCTGGAACGCGGGCATCTGCTGCCGCAACGACGATATCGACGACGTCGCGTTCGTCCGCGCACTGGTCGCCGCCATCGCCACCGAGGCGAACGTCGACGCGCGGCGCGTGTACGCCACCGGCTTGTCCAACGGCGGCGCCATGTCGCAGTTCCTGGCCTGCGAGGCCGCGGACCTGTTTGCCGCGGCGGCGCCCATGGCATTCCCGTTGCCGTACTGGATCCTCTCCGAGTGCCGGCCCGTCCGCGCCATCCCGGTACTGGCCGTGATGGGGCTCACCGACGTGCTGGTGACCTACGACCGCGGGCCGTTTCCGACCGCCCCCGCCACGTTCGCCTACTGGCGCGACGTGAACGGCTGCACCGGCACCGCCCCGGATCGGACGGTCACCAGCGGCCAGAGCCGCTGCGAGACCTACACGCGCTGTGCGAACGGCACGCAGGCGGGGCTGTGCAGCGTGGTGGCCCTGGCCATCCCGGGATCGGCGGCCTCCGGCCACATCCTCTACCTGAACGACGACTTCGTGCTCGCGACCGTCGCCTGGGACTTCCTGTCACAGTTCACGCTCCCCGAGACCACGGCGCCCACCACCATCGCGCTCCGCGGCACCGGCAACCTGCGCGTCGGGAAGACGCAGGCCCGCGCGCCACTAGCGTGGACGATCACGCTCGGAGCGGGCACATGGACGGCCACCGACGCCGCCGGGAAAGTCTACACCGGCAGCGCGCAGAGGCGCGGCCGCGGACGGCGCACTCTGGCGCTGACCCTCACCACCGACTCGCGCGCGACGCTCTCCGAGGAGCTGGTCGTCCAGCTGGCCGCCGCGACCAACACCACCGGCCTGCTGGTAGGCGTCGAACCTGCCGACCGGCTGCAGCTCCGTCTCGATCGCGCGGGCCGGCCGCTGCGCCTCACCGGCCGCCTGCGGCTGCTGCGTGGCAGCGTCGCCGGCGCGACCATCGGCCGCTTCACGGTGAAAGCCCGGCGGTGACGGCCGGCGCCCGCGTAGCCTGCGCGTAGTACGCGACCAGCGATTGGCCAGCAGGCCGCCATCGGCTACGCTCGCACGCATGGGACGCATCCTCGTTGCAGCGACCATCACCAACGCCCTGGATCCGACGCAAACGATCCAGTGCGACGCCCTCGTCGACACCGGAGCCTACGGGCTCGTCCTGCCCATGACCTGGCGACATCGCCTCGGCGGGTTGCCGGTCGCGCGGACGGTCGAGCTGGAAACCGCCGACGGCCGCGTCGTCACGGGCACGGTCTGCGGGCCGGTGCGCATCGAGCTGGCGGGCTTCGATGCGATCTTCGGCGAGGTCACGTTTCTCGATGCCGCACCGGGGAGCGGCGTCGAGGCGCTGGTCGGGTACACGGTGCTGCAACAGGCCCGCGCCGCCGTCGACATGGCGCACGATCGCCTGGTGAAGGTTCCGCACCTCGACCTGAAGCTCGCCTCCTGACACGGGGCGCCGCACGCCTCGACCGTCTTGGCTCTTCCGGGTTTCGGGTGGATCCGTCCCGGCCGCCGCGCGCGGGTCCATCACGGACCGCGGGGGGCCTCGTCGACCCAGAGCCGGCCGTGCCGGAGCCAGCCCACGCACGCCAACCATGTGCGTGGGGGCCGGACCGGCGACGGGCCGCGCGGCCGCGCCGGGGGCATCTGCCAGCCGACGAACCACTCCGCGGACGAGCACGGATCGGTCCCGCGCACGCCGGGGCTGTGTTTCGCGAAGTTCTGGAGGACGTACACGAGCGCAGCCCTGACCTCGCGCGGCGACGCGAGCCACCGCGCGTGGTATCGGTCGCCCCACACGCGGCCGTAGCGACTGCACGCCCGGTTCACCGCCTTGGCGACGCGAATCATGAGGCCCTGCACGCCGCGGACGAAGCGCGCCGGCGCGTCGGCTTCCACCACGAGGTGGACGTGGTCCCGTTGCGCACTGAACTGCAACACCCTAAAGCCGGCGGCCGAGGACGCGCCCAGGGCGGCACGCACCGCGCCGAACACCGAGGCGCCCCGGAGCGACGGCACGCCCGCGGCCGCGCGCAGGGTGACGTGCACCGGGCAGTGCCGATCGTGCGGTGGGCGTACGCGATGGGGCACGCGGCCACGGCCGGGTGTGGGCGGGCGGCCCGCACCCTGACGCGCGCCACCCCAGGAGCGGAAGGCGAAAGCCGTTTGCAAGGTGCGCGCCATCTCGAATCGGGCACATATTATAGCAAGCTTGCTCCTATGTCAAGCGTGGCGCATGTCACGGCGATCCAGGCGGGCGTCCCCCCCCACCGCTACGCGGCGGCTCGCGTCGCCGCTGCGATGCCCCCGTGCCCGGCGGCGGGCTCGTTCCAGCGGCCCCAGCCACCCACACGGAGCCCGGAAGAGCCACTTTCTTCTTGACCCCTTGTGAAGGCGCGTGTTAGCCGTCGAGCCTCCCCGTCGCGCATGCCCTTGCCCCAGCACGGACGCCGAGGCAGCCCCCGTTCCCTCCATCTGCTCGTGACCGGCGATGACGACCGCGACGCACAGGTCACCGTCCGCTACCGCCCGGCGGGCGACCTCACCTGGCAGGACGCGATGCCGCTCTTCCGCGTGCGCCCGGAGACCGTCGTCGGCCGCACCGTGCCCGAGCAGTTCGCCGGCAGCCTCTTCGACCTGGCGCCCGACACCACCTACGACATCTCATCTTCCGCAGCCCGATTCCGCAGCCCGACCGCGTTCGACGCCATCCGCAAGGTGCTGTTCAAGCACGACCGCCTGGTGGTGAAGGGCGGCGGCGCGGCCTGGGGCTACACGCTCGACGAACCGACGCAGCAGCGCATCGCCGTGCGGGTGACGCTGGGCACCGACCGCCCGTGGTGTGCGGAGGCGCCCGCCAAGTTGGCCGGCACCCCACCGTCGACGCTCGGCAGCGATCGCATCGACAGGTTCCAGGGACAGCCGCGCACGCCGCCGCTGCCGTAGACGTTGCCCCACCTAGCTGCCCGCCGGCGGATACTCCGCGTCCTGCGGCAGATCGTCCGGGATGTCGTACCAGGGTGCCTTCGACGCCACGAAAATGTGGCGCTGAGGGCGGAGAGCCGGCGTGCCGTCGAGCGACCCCATGGGGATGATGCCCAGGTCGCGGTCGCGGTCGACGCGCGGCATGGGTGCGCCGCACGTGCGACAGAAGACCTGGGTGAAGAAGCGCGCTTCGGGAAGCTTGTAGGTCGTGAGCAGCGGCTCGCCGCGCGTGACGCGTACGCCGTCCGCGGTGGTCACCAGGTTCGACGCGTGCGCCGCCGCGCGCGCCTTGCGGCAGCGCGAACAGTGGCAGTTGCGGGCGAAGCGCAGGGGGCCCTCGACCACGAACGCCACCCCGCCGCAGAGGCAGCTGCCGCCGAGCCCGCCGCCCGTCGCGGACGTGGCCGGCAGCTCGTCGAGCACCGGCGCGTCGAACCCGGGCGGGTAGGCGTCGAAGGACGGCAGCGCCGGGCCCGGCTCGAACCACGCCGCCTTCGAGGCGACGAAGATGTTCGCCACCGGACGGCCGCCGGGATCGTCGTCGAGCGCTCCCACCGGCACACCCACCAACCCCTGCCACGGCGTCCCGTCCGGCACCGCCCCACCGCACCGACCGCAGAAGGGGCGAACGAATCCCGGCGACGACTCGTAGCGCACGATGGCGTCGCGTCCGGCCCGTGGCCGGAAGCCGTCGGCGCCGCACATGCCGAAGGTGGCAAACGCCGTCCCGTGCGTCTTCCGGCAGCGCGTGCAGTGGCAGTGCGTCACCAGGTCGAGCGCGGGGGTCTCCCACACCACCACGCCGCAGAGACAGCTCCCGCGTACCATCGACATGCGCCCGTGGCTACGCCGGCCGTGGCGGCTCGGTCAAGATGGCCGGTTTCACGAGAGTTTCGACTGGTCGCAGTTGGCGGACGCAACGAGGTAGTCCCTTTGTCGGCCACGGCATCAAAGGCGCAGGTCGTACCGGGAGAGGGAACTGAGCAATGCGCCCAAGGACCGTGGATTGTCAGTTCATCCCGACATGACTAAAGTAGTCACATGAAGACCGCAGCCGTCGCGGAGCTCAAGGCGGAGCTGAGCCGGTACCTCAGCCGGGTGAAGGCTGGCGAAGAGGTGCTCGTCACCGAGCGCGGCGCGATCATCGCGCGGATCGTTCCCGCAGGACCCGTCGGCAAGGACGAGCAACGATGGAAAGACCTCGAACGACAAGGTTTGATGCGCCTCGGGAGCGGGAAGCTCCCCCGGGATTTCTGGAAGCTCCCGCGCGGGCGTGATGCCTCGGCGCGGGTGCGGGCCAGCGGGCCCTCACCGCCCTGGGCCGGGAGTGGTCCGAGGTGTTGCCGAGCGAAAGCCTCCGAACACGCGCCGAACGCCTGCTCGCGGTCCACCCGCTCCGGGCGGCGGACGCCTTCCAGCTGGCCGCGGCCCTCGTGTGGTCGCGCGGTGAGACCGGCTTCCATGCCATCGTGTCTTTCGACGAACGGTTGCGCGATGCGGCACGTCGCGAAGGGTTCGTCATGCTGCCGACGTGATCGCAGACGCTTGCTTCTTGACCGTCCTCGACGCGCCGTGTTACCTCGCGCTCCCGACCGATGCGGTTCTACGAATACGAAGCGAAAGCCCTCTTCGCCCGCCACGGCACACCGCTCCTGAAGGGCCGCGTGGCCCGCACGGCCGCCGAGGCGACGCACATCGCCGCCGAAATCGCCGGCCCGGTGGTGCTCAAATCGCAGGTGCTGACCGGCGGGCGCATGAAGGCCGGCGGCGTCAAGTTCGCCGACACCCCGGCCGCCGCCGCAACCGCCGCCGCCGCCATCCTGCAGCTCACCATCAACGGCCAGCAGCCGCGCGGGGTCCTGGTCGAGAGCCGCGCCTCCATCACCAAGGAATATTTCGCGGCGATCACCTGGGACGGCCGGAAGAAGCTGCCCGTCGTCATCTTCAGCGACATGGGCGGCATCGACATCGAAGAGGTCGCCGAGAAGCACCCTGAACACGTGTCGCGCACGCATCTCTCGACCTTGCTCCCGTTCACCCCGTTCCGCGCCAAGGAGGCGATCGCGGCCGTCGGCGTGAGCGGCGAGGACCTGAACCGCCTGACGCCCATCGTCGCCACCCTGGTCGAGATCTTCCTGCGCTACGATCTCACGCTCGCCGAGATCAACCCCCTCGGCAAGACCGAGGACGGCAAGTTCCTGGTTCTGGACGGGCACATCGACCTCGAAGGCGACGCCCGCGACAAGCACGCCACCCTGCTCGACGAGCTCGGCATCGGCAAAGAGGAAACCCGCGAGGCGCGTCCCCCCACGCCGTTCGAGATCAAGGGCGCGCAGGTCGACGCCTCCGACCACCGCGGCGTGGCCGGCAACGTGAAGGAGTTCGACGGCGATCTGGGCCTCGTGATCGGCGCCGGCGGCGGCTCGCTCACGCTCTTCGACGCCATCCGCACGCACGGCGGCCGGCCGGCCAACTACTGCGAGATCGGCGGCAACCCGAGCGTCAAGAAGACGTGCGAGCTGACCAAGCTCATCCTGTCCAAGCCCGGCGTCAAGAAGATCGCCGTCATGATGAACGTCGTCTCCAACACGCGCGTCGACATCGTCGCGCGCGGCGTCATCAAGGGCTGCGTGGAATCGGGACGCACCCCGGCCGATACCATCGCCATCTTCCGCATCCCGGGCGCGTGGGAGGACGACGGCTTCAAGATTCTCAAGAAGTACGGCGTCGAGTACTGCGACCGCACCGTGTCCATGTACGAGGCCGCCGGCCGCGCCGTGGCGAAGATGACGGTCTGACGCGCACGATGTCGATCCTCATCCACAAGGACACCTCTGTCATCATCCAGGGCATCACCGGCCGCGAGGCCGTGAACCTGACCCGCGAAGGCCTCGATTACGGCACCAGGATCGTCGGCGGGGTGACGCCCGGCCGCGCCGGCCGCGACGTGTACGGCGTGCCGGTGTACGACTGCGTGCGCGACATCACGTCGAAGCATCGGGTCGACGGCTCGATCGTCACCGTACCGCCGCGCTTCACACGCGACGCCGTGTTCGAGGCGATCGAGGCCGGCGTCAAGCTGATCGTCGTGGTCACCGAGCGCATCCCGCGGGCCGAGGTGGCGCAGATGGTCGAGCTGGCTCGGCTCCGCGGCGCACGCATCATCGGCCCGAACTGCCTCGGCGTGCTGTCACCCGACGAGGCCAAGATGGGCGGCCTCGGCGGCCCGGCGGTGAACGTCCGGCGCGCCTTCCGGAAGGGACCGATCGGCGTCATGTCGCGCTCGGGCGGCATGACCACCGAGATCGCCAACACGCTCACCGCCGCCGGGCTCGGGCAGTCCACCTGCGTGTCGATCGGCGGCGACGCCATCATCGGCTCCACCTACGCCGAGCTCATGCCGCTGTTCGAGGCCGACCCGGAGACCAAGGCCATCGCCATCTACTCCGAGCCCGGCGGGCGCATGGAGGCCGAGCTGGCCGACTGGGTGCGTGAGCACCGCTCGCGCCTGCCGATCATCGCCTTCATGGCCGGCCGCTTCATGGACGAGATGCCCGGCATGCGGTTCGGACACGCCGGCACCATCGTCGAGGGCAAGGCCGACACCACGGCCGACAAGATCGAGCGCATGCAGGCGGCCGGCATCTCCGTCGCCGAGCGCATCGAGGACATCCCGGCGCTGGTGACGCAGCGCCTGGCGAAGGCGGGACACTGAGCATGGCCGCGATGTTCATCGACGTGCAGGTCGACGCCACGGTCGCCGCGGACGCGGCACTGGCGAAGAAGCTGGTCGAGGTGTGCCCGGTCAACATCTTCGCGCTCGGCACGACCGGCGCGCTCGCTATCGTCGGCGACAATCTCGACGAGTGCACGCTGTGCGATCTGTGCGTGCAGGCGGCGCCGGCGGGTACCGTACGGATCGTCAAGCTCTACGAGCGCTGATCCCGGTCGGACAGCGTCACGGCCGAAACGTCTGGAGGAATCGACCCCATGAAGAGACTCGTCATCGCTCCACTGCTTCTCGTTCTCTACGGCCTGGCGCATGCCGCGGGCGACGTGATCGAGCTCAAGAACGGCGACCGGCTGACCGGCACCATCGTCAAGATGACCGACGACCGGCTCGTCATCACCACGCCGTATGCCAAAGAGGTCGCGGTCGATTGGACCGAGGTGACGGCCGTACAGAGCGACACGCCGCACATCGTGCGCCTGAAGCCCGACGACTTCGTCACCGCCCGCTTCGTCAAGAAGGCCGATGGCGTGTACCTCGAGTCGGACGACCTCCGGAGCGTTAAACCCATCGCGCTCGACCAGGTCGCCACCATCGGCATCACACCGGGCGCACACTGGACCGGCGCGATCGCCGGCTCGCTCGGCGGTGCGCAGGGCAACAGCAACACCATCGTGGCCGGTGCCACTGCCGAGTTGATCCGCGCTAGCGACCAGGACCGCTTCCGGCTGGCGGGCGCATTGCAATACGCCGAGCAGGAGGACCAGGACACCGGCGAGAGCGATCTCACCGCCCAGTTCGCACGCGGCGGGGCGTACTACGACTACTACCTGGGCCCGCACTGGGCGATCGGCGGCTACGGCGTCCTCGAACACGACAAGCTCGAGGACCTGAGCCTGCGGACCATCGTCGGCGCCGGCCCGGGGTACTACTTCTTCCGCACCAAAACGCGGCTCCTGCGCACGTACCTGGGCCTCGCCTACGTCAACGAGAACTACAACGGGCCGACCGAGGATCGGAGCTACATCTCGCTCGCGCTGGGCGACGAGTTCCGGTGGGCGTTCTCGGACACGTTGTCCGTCTACCAGCTGCTCGACGTGTACCCGAGCCTCGAAGACACCAGCGACGTGGTCCTGCACGCCGCCGTCGGCCTGCGCCAGAAGATCGCCTTCGGGCTGTTCGTCGATGTCGGCCTGGAGGACGACTACGACACCAAACCGGCCGACGGAAAGGAGTCGAACGACTTCCGTTACGCCCTGCAGCTGGGGTATGGCTTCTGACTAGCAGGAGACTCGATGCGTAGCCCGCGCGACTTCTTCAAGCCTCTCGCCCTCGGCGCCCCGGCCCCGGTCCGCGAGATTCCGGTGAAGCCCTCCCGGATGATCCACTTCTTCGACCCCTCCAACGCCAAGATGGCCGCCAAGCTCCCCGAGCTGGCCCGCCAGGCCGACATCCTGCTCGGCAACCTCGAGGACGCCATCCCGGCCGACAAGAAGCTCGCGGCGCGCGACGGCCTGGTGCAGGTCGGCCGCGCGGTCGACCTCGGCGACACGCCGCTCTGGACGCGCGTCAACAGCCTCGACAGCCCGTGGTTCCTTGACGACGTGCAGGCGCTGGTCGGCGGCATCGGCACCCGGCTGGAGGTGATCATGGTCCCCAAGGTCGAGGGGCCGTGGGACATCCACTACGTCGACCGCCTGCTGGCGCAGCTCGAAGCCCGCCACAAGATCGACCGCCCCATCCTGGTGCACGCCCTCCTCGAGACCGCCCTCGGCGTGGCCAACGTCGAGGAGATCTGCGCCGCCAGCCCGCGCATGCAGGGCATCAGCTTCGGCCCCGCCGACCTGGCCGCCTCGCGGCGCATGAAGACCACGCGCGTGGGCGGCGGCCATCCCGCCTACCTGGTGCGCACCGATCCCGACAAGACCAACCCCACGGCACCCCGCAGCGCCGCGCAGCAGGATCCGTGGCACTACTCCATCGCCCGCATGGTCGACGCGTGCGCCGCCACCGGCGCGTTGCCCTTCTACGGCCCGTTCGGCGACATCTCCGACGCCCTCGGCTGCGAGGACCAGTTCCGCGCTGCCTTCCTGCTCGGCTGCGTCGGCGCATGGTCGCTCCATCCGAGCCAGATCGCGATCGCCAAGAAGGTCTTCAGCCCGCCGGTCGACGAGGTCGCGTTCGCCAAGCGCGTGCTCGAGGCCATGCCCGATGGCCGCGGCGTGCTCATGCTCGACGGCAAGATGCAGGACGACGCCACCTGGAAGCAGTGCAAGGTGATGGTGGCGCTGGCCGAGCTGCTGGCGAAAAAGGACCCGGAGCTGCGCGCGGCGTACGGCTTCGCCTGATGCTGACACGGGTCCACCACGTCGGGCTGGTCGTGCACCGGCTCGAAGACGGCCTCGCCTTCTGGCGCGACACGATCGGGCTGCGCGTGTCGGCCGAGGCCACCGTGCCGGACCAGGGCGTGAAGGCCGCCCTCCTCCCCATCGGCCGCAGCGAGATCGAGCTGCTGGAGCCGATCGATCCGCAGGGCGGGGTGGCCAAGTTCCTCGACAAGCGCGGCGAAGGCCTGCACCACGTCTGCTTCGAGACGCCCGACGTGGCCGCCGAGTTGGCCGCCGCGCGGACACAGGAACTGCCGCTCATCGACCAGGCCCCCCGCGCGGGGCTGGCGGGCACGATCTGCTTCCTGCATCCCAAGGGCACGCACGGCGTCCTGGTCGAGTTCGCGACGCCGCCCCCCGGCGCGCATCATCACGGCGCGTGCGGCACGGGCGCCTTCCGCGGCATCGCGCTGCGCGAGGTGACGGCGCGCAGCCGGGACGGGGCCGGGGCCGCCACCACCTTCGTCACCAAGCTCGGCCTCGTGCGCACGGCCGACGCGGCCGTCGCCGCGGGCGGCGTGCTGCTGCGCTTCGTGCCCGCGGACGGCGGCGGCGAAGGGATCGCCGGGCTCGTCCTCGATGTGCCGGACGTCGACGCCGCCGCCGGCGCGCTGGCGGCGCGTCTCCCGCAGCGCGACGGCGCGCTTCTCCGCCTCGACGCCACGCGTTGCCACGGCGTGCCGCTCACCTTCGCCCGCTCGACCTGACACGACCGCCCCGATAGGGAACTTCGCCACCGAGGCGGGGGGTTTCCCGGATTGTTTGGGGCACCTCACCCGCCTACAAGGAACGGGCCAATGGCGACCCTCTTGATCGTCGAGGACGAGCCCGTGCTCGCCCGCAATCTCGTCCAGGCGTTCGCCAACCGGGGCTACGACGTGCGCGCGGCGGCCGGCTGCGCCGAGGCGCTCCAGGTCGCCACCGACGCGCCGCCGGACGTGGTACTGCTCGACTACCGCCTGCCCGACGGCAGCGGCCTCGACGTGCTGCAGACCCTCATCGCCGGCGACCCGGACCGCCAGGTGATCATGATGACCGCCTACGGATCGGTGGCCGACGCGGTGCAGGCGATGCAGCGCGGCGCGTGCGACTACGTGCAGAAGCCGCTCGACCTGAGCGAGATCCGGATCAAGGTCGAGCGCGCCCTCGGCGGGGCGCGCCAGCGCCGCGAGGTGGCCTACTACCGCGAGCGCGCCGCCGGCACGGCGACCATCCTGGGCGAATCGGCGGCCGTCGTGCGGCTGCGGACCATGGTCGAGCGCGTCGCCGGGGCGACCGGCGGTCCGGGCGGCGCCGCCCCGACCGTCCTCCTGCTGGGCGAGACCGGCAGCGGCAAGGGACACATCGCGCGCGCGCTGCACGCGGCCGGCGGGCGCCGCGGCGGGCCGTTCATCGAGGTCAACTGCACCGCCCTTCCCGAGAACCTGGTCGAGGCGGAGCTCTTCGGTCACGAGAAGGGAGCCTTCACCGACGCCCGCAGCGCCCGTGCCGGCCTGTTCGAAACCGCCGACGGCGGCACCATCTTCCTCGACGAGATCGGCCACATCTCGCCCGCGCTCCAGTCCAAGTTCCTGAAGGTCATCGAAGAGAAGACGGTGCGCCGGGTGGGCGCCAGCGCGCAGCGCCGCGTCGACGTGCAGGTGATCGCCGCCACCAGCCGCGACCTCGAGGCCGCCATCGGCACCGGCGAGTTCCGCGAGGACCTCTACCAGCGCCTGTCGGTGGCCGTGATCCGTATTCCGCCGCTGCGCGTCCGGGAGCGTGATGCCGTGCTGCTGGCGCACACCTTCCTGGACGCCGCCCAGCGCCGCTACGGCGCCGGGCGGCGCACCCTGTCCGCGGCCGCCGAGACGGCCATCGCCGGCTATGCATGGCCGGGCAACGTGCGCGAGCTCGCCAACGTGGTGGAACGCATCATGCTCTTCTCGGACTCGAACCCGGTGGCGGTCGAGGACCTTGGCCTCGCCACCAACTCCACCCCCACCGGTCCGGCCCCGACCGGCACGGTGGCGGTCGCGCCCGGCGGCCAGATCCGGATCGAGCTCGCCGAGGGCGGCGTGTCGCTGGAAGCCATCGAGCGGGCGCTCCTCGTGGCCGCGCTCGCCAAGACGGGCGGCAACCAGAGCGCCGCCGCCCGCCTGCTCGGAGTCTCACGCGATACCCTGCGCTACCGCGTCGAAAAGTATGGCCTGGCGGATGGAGCTTCCCGTGGCGTCGACCGGCCGACCTGAGCGTCGGCGGACGGGGCTGGTCACCGCCATCGCCCTGGCCACGATCGCAACCGCGCGCCTCGCGTACGCCGCCGCCACCACCCCGACGCCCGTGCTCTCCGCCGCGCGCGGGGCCACCGCCGGCGGCGCACGCACGGTCCTGGTCGACGGCGTCTTCGACTTCCCGAACGCCGTCCAGTCGGGGACCGCGCTGTATCTGGTAATGTTCCAGGGCACGCGCTTCGTCCGCTATCCGCTCGGCGGGCCGCCGGTCACGGGGGACAGCCCGCTGCTCGCCGACGGCAGTCTCGACCCGAGCGACGTGCCGTCGTTCCTGGCGACGGGCACGACCGCCGCCGCCAGCGTACGCTTCCTGACGCTCGTCCCGGCGCAGGCACGCGTGGTCCTCCCGGCGACCTTCACCGCCGGCCCGGCCACCGCGGTCGTGTTCGGAGTGTTCGAGGGCGAGAGCGTGTTCTCCAATCCCCTGGGGTTCGTGCTGCCGTGATGGACGCGCGCTTCGGCATCGTGCTGCTCCTGGTCGCGCTCGGCGGGCCCGCGTCCGCGGCGTCGATCTTCGACGGTGACCCGGTGGATCCGGCGACGGGCCGCCCGTACGCGATCCTGCCCGGCGTGCCGCTCATCCTGCCGCAGCCGGGTCGTCCGGACGACTTCAGCCCGCCGATCGTCGATCCGTCGGTGCGCGGCGACGTCGACCTGGTCGTGCGGGCGGCGCACCTGGGCGTCGGCCCGCTGATGCCCCCGCCGGTGCCCGTACCGCCCACCGCCGTCGCCGGCGGCGTCCGCATCGCCGCCGGCACCGAGATCCCGTTCACCGTGATCGCGTCGACCGGCGGGCCGGGGCTCGGCGCCCCACTCGCCACCACCGAGCTCGACGGCCTCCCGGTGGTGGTGGTCGTTTTCGCCGATCTCGACGGCGACGGCCTCGTCGGGCCGACCGACGCCGACCCGGCGGGCGCCGCCGACAACGGCCGCGAACTGCAGGAAGCCGACTTCGTGGTCGGACGCCAGGTCGCCTTCTTCAGCCGTGGCGTGGCGCAGGGCACCGTGGCCGTCACCAAGGGCGCCCCGGCATCCGCCGGCGGGCTCGCCGTCGTCCTCGGCGCGATGGCCTACGTGGGGCCGTTCCGCGGCGGTTTCTTCTTCGGCAACGTCCCCGACGGGCCCGGGGTCGCGACTCTGCTGCCCTTCTTCCCGCGCCTCGACCCCGACCGTCTGATCGAGGGCAACGGCAGCGGCGGGCGGGCCGCCCCCGATGTGCGCCTCGGGGTCGAGATTGAGAACGCCTTCGATCCCCTGGCGAGCGACCCGCTGCTCGGCACGCCGTTCGCGCTGCCCACCAACGGCACCAGCCCGACCCTCGACCGCGCGATCGTGCGTTCGGGGCCCGTGTCGCGGGTGGCGTGCGTGCGTCCGTCGGTGCTGGCGTCGTATCCGTCCGACACCGAAACGGCGCTGCGCCGCGGTGCCGGCGGTGCGCTGATCGAGCCGCTCGACAGTATCGACCTCGCCGACGACGGGCCGGGAGGCGGCGTGCGGGTTCGCCTGGTCCCCCTCGACGTGCTCGACAACGTCACCGATCCCCCGGCGGGGACGACGGCGATCCTGCTCGCCGGCCCGGGCCTCGCCATCACCTCCCCCGACACCGACACCAACCCGGCACGCGAGACCGTCGCGCTGCCCACCGCGGCTGGCCTCGAGATCACGCTCGACGACACCGGGGGGTCGCGCGACTCCGGCACGGCGAGCGTCCTCACCATCGTGACGGCGGGCGTGCCCGGAGCGACGCTCGAGGTCCGCTTCGCCGGCGGCGGCCCCGGGCTCCCGACCACGACCACCACCACGACGGGGACGACCACCACCACGGTCGGGGGCGGCACGGGCACCTCGCCGGTGATCGCCGCCGTGGCCGTGAGCGGGGAGCCCACCACGTTCGTGATCGGCTGCCGCGGGCGACGGACCATCGTGGCGGTGCTACAGAACGCGACCGGGACGGCCACCGTCGAGACGGCGGTCGCCGTGAACGGCGTGGCGACCGATCGGTTGACGCTGGTCCCCGGCATCGCGCCGCCTGGCGTGCCCTTGCCGCTCGGCGCCGTGTTCACGCAGGCGTTCCTGCCACGACCGACCGCCCCGGGCACTCTCCAGCTCACGACCACGGCGCGCGACAGCGCCGGCCGGCGCGCGACGCCGATCGTCCGCAGCTTCCCGGTGGTGACCACGGCCACGCCGACGGTCGCCGCCACCACCATCACGCCGGACACCGTGCCGGCGGGACGACGCCAGACCATCGTCGTCTCCGCCCGCATCGCCGACGACTGCCGGGTGCGCTCGGCGAGCGTCGAGGTCGGCACCGGCTTCAGCTTCCGCCGCGCGGGAGGCTTGCGCGATACGGGGCGCGGTCTCGATGCGGTCGCCGGTGACGGCGTGTTCACGGGGCGGGCGCGGGTGTCGGCGTACACGCCGGGCGCCGTCACCGTCCGCGTCGTGACGCGCAACGCACTCGGGGTGCGGGCGGCGGGAACGCCGATCGACGTGCGCGTGATCGCGCCGTAAGTCCCGGACGCCACGCCGGCCCGGGGCGACCACTCAGCCGGAGGGTGCCGCTCCCGCCACCGGCAGCTCGACGACGAAGCGGGCGCCCGGCCCCGGCGCGGGATCGATGCTCACGCGGCCGCCGTGGCGATCGATGATCTTGCGCGCGACCGCGAGCCCGACTCCCGTACCGGTCGCCTTGGTGGTCATGAAGAGCTGGAAGATGCGCTCGCGCAGCGCCGCGGGCACGCCCGGGCCGCTGTCGACCACCTCGACACGCACCCAGCGACCGCCGTCGTCCACGGCCGCCGTGAGACGCACGGTCCCGCCGGCGCCGCTCGCTTCGACGCCGTTCATGACCAGCTCCTGGAACGCCTGCCCCAGATGGGCCGCGTCGGCGTGGACGCTGGGCAGGTCGGCCGGCATCGCCAGCTGGGCGGTCACACCGGCCGCGTCGAGCTGCGGGGTGAGCGTGATCAGCACCTCCCGGACCAGCGCCGGCAACGCGACCGGCCCCAGGCGCGGCTCGAACGGGCGTGCGAAGTCGAGGATGCCGCGCACCTGGGCCTCGAGCTTTTCGACCTCGGTCAGCACGTCCTGCAGGCTGTCGGCCACCGGCTCGTTCGCGCCGGCACACTCGAGCCCGATCTGGGCGGCGAGCCGGATGCCGGCGAGCGGGTTGCGGATGCCGTGCGCCACGGCTGCCGACAGCTCGCCGATGGCGGCCAGCCGCTCGGCCCGCGCCAGGCTGGCGCGGGCC
This sequence comes from uncultured Binatia bacterium (SeqCode), assembly GCA_964618895.1. Taxonomy (GTDB): domain Bacteria; phylum Desulfobacterota; class Binatia; order DP-6; family DP-6; genus CAZUDO01. Next base: position 41,168 of record CAZUDO010000132.1, on the reverse strand, counting down.
TCCTCGAGCTGCTCGACCGCGCTCGCGTTGGCGAGCACGAGCGCGGTCTGGTCGGCGAGCGTGCGCAGCACGTCCACGTCGTCGGCGGACAGCGGCCCGCCGGAGGCCTTGCGCCCGATCGCCAGCAGACCGGCCACCTGCCCCTGGCGCGCGAGCGGCACCAGCAGCGACGCCTCGAGCGCCTCGCACAGCCGCCGGAGCGGCTCGCGGACGGGCCGCAACGCCGCCGACTCCTCGACTTCGTCGCGCGACAGGAGGCGCCCCAGAGCCACGAAGGCAGCGGCACCCGGATCGTCGGCGGCCAGCATGGCCGGGCCGGATCCGCCGCGGCGCACGAACCGCCCGTCCTCCCGCTCCCACAGCGTCACGCCCTCCAGGAAGAGCACGTCGCCGAGCGTGGTCACGAGGTGCTGCACGATGGCATCGCGCGCGAGCAGCGTGGTCATGCGTTCGCTCGCGCGCGCGATGGTCTCCTTGTAATCGGCATGCCCGCGGTAGAAGAGCCGGTCGACGGCCTGCTGGACGCGGTCGCGCAGCGGCACGATGGTGCCGAGCGCGGCCAGCACGAACACGATCGGGAAGAACGGGCTCTCCGCCGGCGCCAGGTCGGCGACCAGGCGATTGGCGACCACGGCCGCGAGCCCGTAGGCGAGCGTGATGAGCGCGGTCAGGGTGGCGTAGACCAGCGACAGCTTGACGAAGCGGTCGGCTTCGAACAGGTCGTGGCGGGCCACCGCGTAGCCGATCGAGAGCGGGAAGAGAAAGCCGGTGAGCGTGAGCAGGCTGAAGGACACCGGCTGCCCGAGCAGGAAGAACGCGAGCAGGGCCGGGAGCGGGACGCCGAAGGCGGCGATCGCGCCCGCCAGCACGACCCGCGCCCGCCGGCGCGCGAGCGGACTCGCCGCGCCGACCACGCCGCGCGCGATCGCCCCCATGGCGAACAGCCCCGTGCCCGCGATCGCCAGGTAGACCGCGTCGTCGACCGCCACCAAGAGCGGCACGTCGCGCCAGAACGCCCACACCTGCAGCGCTCCGGCCGCCAGCCCGAGCGCGTAGCCGGCCGCCAGCGCCCCCCGGCGGACGGGGCGCACCTGGGGGAACTGTCGCGCCAGGTGCAGGACGGCAGCGGGGACCATCGCCTGGAGGAGGAAGTACAGGCGCTGCAGGTGCCCGGCGGTGAGCACGTCGACGGCCAGGACGAGGACGAGCCCCCACAGCGTGCCGAAGCCGAGCACGGCCCGGCTCTGCCCCGACTCGGGCTTCAGGTAGAAGACCGCCAGCGCCGTCACCAGGAAGACGAGGCCGTTCAACAGATACACGCCCACGGTGAGCGCCCAGTCGCTCGCCCGGAAGACGGCTGCCCGGACCTCGCGCGTGACCCGGCCGGCGGCGGTTTCGAACTCGTAGCGATGCGGCGTACCCGGTGGTGCCGCCGCGACCCGCGCCAGCAGCTCGCCGCGCGTCGCCACAGCGGCCCCGTCGATGCTCAGCACCCGCGCGCGGAAGGGCACCGCGGCCGCCACCCCCGGCCACGACGGGCGGCCGAGCGCCACCACCACCAGGTTGTCCCACACGATGAAGCCGGGGAACGTGCGCCCGACAAAGCCGACCGCCCCGACGATCGCGACCACGGTCAGCAGCGCGCTCGCGATCGCCAGTGCGAGGAAGAGCCGCGCGTCAGCGCGACGCGGGAACCGGCTCAGCATGCGACCAGCCCGTGCTGTTGACGGCGAGGCCCCGGCGACGGCGCCGCAGCGTGGCGAGGTACTGCAGGTTGACGACGAAGTAGAGGAAGAGGTTGGCGGGCCGGAGCAGGCGCGGATAGCGAAGCAGCTTCGCCGTCCGGCGCAGGAACGCGCCCCAGCCGTAGAAGCTGTCCTCGAGTTCGCGCATCCCCGCCTCGAGTGCGCCCGGCGCCCAGCCCGGCAGGTCGAACACCTGGTGCTGCAGGTCGTAGAGCCGCCAGTCGTGCGTCCAGATACGCCCCGCGGCCTCGAGCTTGGCGAACGTGGGCGTGCCCGGAAAGGGCGTCAGGACGCCGAACGACGCCCCGAACAGGTCGGCCTGCTCGCAGAACGCGAGCGTGCGCGCGAACACGTCGGGCGTGTCCTGGTCGAACCCGAAGGTGAACATGGCGAGCACACCCACGCCGCGGCGCTGCAGGGCGGCGATCTGGGCCGTGTAGCGCTCGGCCGCGTTGGTGCGGTGCTTGTTCATCTCGCGGATCGACCCGGGCACGATCGACTCGAAGCCGACCAGGAGCCCGATCATGCCGCTCGCCACCGCCAGGTCGAGCAGCTCGGGATCGTCGGCGATGTTGATCGACGCCTCGCCGATCCACTTCTTGCCGAGCGGCACCAGCGCCGCGAACAGGTCGCGGGTGTACTCGCGATGGATGAAGAGATTGTCGTCGATGAAGAAGAGCCTTCGCCCCGGCAGGGCCGCCACCTCGGCCACCACGTCGGCGATCGGGCGGCGGCGGTACTTCGGGTTGATGGTCGACACCGAGCAGAAGCTGCACCGGTAGGGGCAGCCGCGTGTCGCCTGCACCAGGTTGGTGGTGGCGTAGCGCCGTCCGGCCAGCAGGTCCCGGCGCGCGGCGGGATAGTGGCGCAGGTCGGTGTCGTTCCGGCTGGTGTAGCGCGGCTGGAGCGCCCCGCGCTCGTAGTCCGCCAGCACCGTCGTCCACAGGTCGTCGGCCTCGCCCACCACCACCGCGTCGGCGTGCCCGGCGGCCTCGTCGGGGCAGAAGGTCACGTGCCAGCCGCCGAGGACGACCGCGATGCCCTGCGCGCGCGCCCGGTCGGCGAGCGCATAGCTCCGGTGCGCGGACATGGTATTGACGCTGATCGCGATCAGGTCGGGACGCACGCCGGCCGCCAGCGCCGCGTCGGCCTCGCCGTAGTTGTCGTCGGCGAAGGTCACGTGCCAGTGTGGCGGTGTGAGGCCGGCGAGATACGGGATGGTGAGGGTGGGGATCAGGCGCTCGTACACGGGAAAATCGCGCGTACGCGGCCAGATGAAGAGCAGCCTCGGCATCCCAGCATGAACGCTCCACCAAACCTGACGGGGTTGCAAGCAAGCCTGCAACGCGGGGTGCTGGCGGTCGTGGCCGGCGTGCTGCACGGGCTCTGCTTCGCACCGGCGGCCCTGTGGCCGCTGGCGTTCGGCGCGCTCGCCCCGTTGATCGCCGCGGCGCGCGGCGGGCGCGCGCGGACAGGCGCGCTCCTCGGCTGGGTGGCGGGCACGGTCGCGTCGTCGATCGCGGTGACGCCGTGGATGACCGCCGCCACCCTCGACTACTTCCGGCAAGGCCCGGCGGGCGCGATCCTGTTCGCGACCGTGGTCGGCCAGGTGTTCCACGCCCTGCCGGCGGCGTGCTTCGGCGCCGCCCTGCCCCGCCTCGGCCGGCTGCCGGGTGTGCCCGCACGCGTCCTGGCGACAGCGGCGCTGTGGACGACCCTCGAGTTCGTGCGCGCCAACGCGTTCACGGGGGCGCCGTGGGATCTGCTGGCGCATGCCCTCTTCCGCCAGCCACTCTGGATCCAGCTCGCCGACCTGGGCGGCGTCTTCCTGGTGACCTTCGTCCTGGTGGCGTGCAGCGCCGCCGTCGCCGAGTTCCGGCCCGGCACCGCCGCGGCGGCCGGCGCGCTCGCGGCAACGGTGCTGCTCGGCACCGCCGGCTACGGCGCGCTCCGCCTGTACGCCGAGGACGACGGCGGGCCGACGGTACGGGTGGCGCTCGTGCAGGGCAACGTGCCGAACGCCTGGCGCGGCGACCCGGCGCGCGCCGACGACGCCTTCGACGCCTTCGCCACCGCCACGCGGCCGCTCGTGCCCGCCCGCCCCGAGCTGATCGTGTGGCCGGAGAACGCCGTCAGCTTCCTCCTCACGCCGAACCCGCGCTTCGGCGCCGCCATCGCCACCCTCCTCGGGCCGGACGGTCCTCCGCTCCTGCTCGGCGGCCCGCGCTTCGCACCCGCCGGCGACGGCCGCGCCCGCTTCTTCAACTCGGCGTATCTGCTGGCGCCGGACGCGACCACGGTGGCGGTGTACGACAAGCGCCGTCTGGTGCCGTTCGCCGAGTACGCTCCGCTGCCCAGCGTCCCAGCCCTCGGCTGGCGCTTCGAGGCGCCTGGGGACTACACGCCGGGCCCCGTCGCGACCGTGTTTCCGATCCCCGCGCTGTTCGGCGTGCTGCTGTGCTTCGAGGTCATCTATCCCGACCTCGCCCGCGACCTGGCGCGCGCCGGGGCGCGCTTCCTGGTGAACCTCTCCAACGATGCCTGGTTCGGCACCACGGCCGGGCTCGAGCAGCACTTCGCGATCAGCGTCTTCCGGGCGGTCGAGACCCGCCGGGCGCTCGCCCGCGGCACCAACACCGGTGTCACCGCACTGGTCGGCCCGTCGGGACGGGTCCTGGACAGCTTCCCGACCGAGGTCCGCGCCGGCTGGGTGGTCGCCGTCCCGCTACGGAACGGCGAAACCCCGTACACCCGGTGGGGCGACGTGTTCGCATGGCTCGCGCTGCTGGGCTCAGGCTTCGCGCTGGTCAGGGCACCCGGACGAGGGGCTGGGGGATAGGCCACAGCCCATGGGCGAGACCGCTCAGCCGTGGGGCCTCGTGCCACGCCGTCAGGGCGGTTCTCCGTGGCACCGCACTTGCTGTATGTAACCGTGGCCCGACGGGTACTCATTCTCGAGGACAGCGTCCCGCTCATCCGGCAGCTCGGGCGGCTGCTCACCACCCACGGCTACGAGGTGTGCCAGACCAGCTCGGTGGCCGCCTTCCTCGCCACTGCGGCCACGGAGCAGTTCGACGCCTGCCTGCTCGACCTCTGGCTGCCGGACGGCAACGGGCTCGACGCCTGGGCCACCGCGCGCGCCGAGCACGGGCAGCCGGCAGCGATCCTCATGACCGCGCACTGCACGCCGGAGGTCGAACGGCGCGCCGAGGCCCTGGCCGTGAGCGCGCTGTTCCCCAAGCCCCTGGACGTTCCAGCCTTGCTGGCAGCCCTGGAGGCGGTGGCGGGGGCTCCGCGGCCGCGCGTGGCGGATGACGGAGGTGACGCGTGAGCGGGAGTGGACTCGATCGGCCCCGAGCCGTCTTCGCTCTGACGGGCACCACCCACCGCGACCTCGCGCTGGTCGAGGCCGTCTGTGCCGGCTGGTTCGTGCACGGCGGCCAGCGCCACGAGTTCGGCCTCGAGCCGGACTGGGGCGGCCACGAGGACACCGCCGCCAACTGGCAACGCGCACTGGCCACTTTCGCCTGGGGGCTGGACCTCGCGCATGCCTACCGCGAGACCGCCGAGCCCCGCTTCCTGGCCGCGTGGGAACGCCTCGTCCTGTCCTGGATCAAGACCGGCGAGCCCGAGCGCGACGCCCCGGCGGTGATCGCGCGCCGCCTCGAGAGCTGGGCATACGCCTGGGACGCGTTCGCCGCCGCGCCGGCCTTCGAGGGACTCTCCCCGGGGCTCGGCCACCGGATCGTCACCAGCGTCCGCGCCCAGGTCCGCCATCTGCGCGCGCTCCTCCAGCGCGAGACACACCCCCATCCCGACCAGGTGTATGCGCTCCTGATCGCCGCGCTGGCGTTTCCGGGCATCGACGTGTCGGGCACCCTGCTGACCTTCGCCGCCGGTGCGCTCTCCGACCACCTGCGCGACACGCAACGCGCCGACGGCGTGCTCGGCACGCGCGGGGTCGCGGCGCAGCGCGAGAGCCTGCGGCCGCTCCTCGGGTTGCGCGAGAACGCCCGCCGTGTCGGCTTCGGGCTGCCGGCGGACTTCGACCGCCAGCTCGAGCAGGCGTGCGACGTGCTGCTCCACATCCAGCCACGCGGCGACGCCGCCGGTACGCCCGAGGATCTGCTCCTGCTGTGTGCCGCCGAGCTGCTCCAGCGCGGCGACCTCTTGTGGGCCGCCAGCCGCGGGCAGCGCGGCGTCCCGCCCGTCCGCCGCAACGTGAGCTTCCCGGACGCCGGCTATCACGTCCAGCGCAGCGCCTGGGGGACCGCGTTCGAGACCGGCGAGCGTTTCGGCCTGTTCGACACCAGCGCCGGCGGCGACCCGCTCCGCCTCCAGCTCACGACAGGCGGGCACACCGTTGCCGCCGAGGTGCGGGCCGCCGCCGCCGAGGTCCGCTTCGTCGCCCGCCGCAGCGCCCCGGGGCTCGACATCCTGCACGGGCGCGCCGTCGTTTCGGGGCGCAACGCGGGACACGATCGGCAGGTGGTGTTCGTCGCCGACGAGTACTGGCTCGTCCACGACCGTATGCACGATGCCAACGCCGACCGGCACGAGGTCCGCCTGCAGCTCGATCCCGCGGCGCACGGCCACACCACGGTCGACGTGCGCGACGGCAACGCGGTCATCGCCGCCCCCGGCGTCACGCTCGTGGTGGCGCCCGGCGCCACGCCCATCGACGTGGGGCTGCTCACCGGGCCGACCGTACGCCAGCACCCGGGACCGCTCTTCTCGCTCACGGCCGACGGGGTCGCGGAGGCCTCGATCACGACGCTGGTGCTGCCGCTGCGTGCGGAACAGCCCGTGCCCACCCTCGAGGTGTACGACGGGTCCGGAGCGACCGCGGTCGAGGTGCACGGCGTCGGTGCCGACGGGCAAGCCATCGACTTCGTCGCCTGGGCGGACCGCCCGACGGTGCTGGTCCTCGGCGAGTTCCGCATCCGCGCCACCGCCGCCTGGGTGCGCCAGTCGCACGACGGCAAGGTGCTGGCCTTCGGCGCCACCGCACCCGAGACGCCCGTGGACGAGGTCGCCAGCGTCGTTCCCGTCCTGTACGCCAGCGTCCTGCACTGAGCGTCGTACACGGGCGTGACACGGCCCCTGTGCTATCGTGCCGCGCCGTGGAACGCTTCGGGCTCGAAGTCTTCGAACGCACCTTCGGCACCGGGCGCCTGCGGACGCAGGACTTTCTCATGAGCGTGGCCAGCGGTCTCGGCCTCACGGCGGCAAGCGCGTGAGCACATTGGTCGATGCCGCGGGGCGCGTGCGCTTCGGCCTGTTCGCCGAGCCCATCCAGCACGTGAACCATCGCGACTTCGTCTGGACCGACCCGTTCGGGCGGCCGCGCGGGCGCCTCGCGCGGCACGTCGGCTTCAAGCAGTTCCAGTTCCTGGGCGGCCTGTCCGAGGGGCTCGTGTTCGGATGCGCCGTGGCCGATCTGAAGTGGGTCGCGACCGCGTTCGTGTACGCCTACGCACCTGAGACGCGCCGCCTCGGTGCAGTGAGCCGGCAGAGCCTCTTCGCCCGTGCCGCCCGCTTCGACCAGCACCCGGAGAGCGGCACCACGACGTTCGCCGCAGGGGGCACGCGCATCCGGATGGAGGCGGCGCCCGCGACGCGCACCCGGCAGCTGGTGGTGGAGGACGCGCGCATCGTCATCGACGCCGTCTTCAGCGAGGCCGACCCGCCGCTCACGCCGCTCTGCATCTGCACCCGCGCGGGGGTGAACGGCTGGGTCTACGCCCGCAAGACCGCCGGCCAGCGCGTCACCGGCACCCTGCGCTGGGACGGCCGCACGCACGATCTGGGGGCGCTCGACGTGCGCGGCCACCACGACTGGAGCGCCGGCTACATGCGCCGGCAGACGTTCTGGAACTGGGGCTGCCTCGCCGGCCGGACGGGCGACGGGCGCGTCGTCGGCCTGAACGTGTCGTGCGGCGTCAACGAGACCAGCTTCACCGAGAACGGCTTCTGGCTGGACGGCCAGCTGCACAAGCTCGATACGGTCCATTTCGAGTACGACCGCCGCGATCTGCTGCACCCGTGGCGGCTCACGTCGTTCGACGGCCGTCTGGCGCTCGATTTCCAGCCCGAGAACCGTCACAGCGAGCGCGCGAATGTTGGGTTGCTCGCGACCGACTTCCACCAAGTGGTGGGACGCTATCGGGGCCGGCTCGACACCGCCGCCGGCGAGCGCGTCGACGTCGACGGGCTCCTCGGCTACGCCGAGCATCACTACACGAAGTGGTAGCCGCCCACGGCGTCCGCCTGCGCATGCGCGCGACGCCGGCGCGACGCCGGCCGTCGACGGGGCGACAGCGGCAACGACGCGGCGCCCGGATTCTCCCGCTCCGGGCGTTACGGCGCGTCTCGGCCCGGAACGTGCAGCCCGTTCCCGGCATCGCCATGAGTCCGTCCGGGCGCACGATTCTCCTCGTCGACGACCAGCCCGAGGTGCTGCGCTCGCTACGCCAGCTGCTGGCGCAGGACGGACACCAGGTGCTGGCCGCCGCCAGCGGCGGGCGGGCGCTGGCGCTGCTCGCCGGCCAGGACGTCGACCTGTGCCTGGTCGACTACCTGATGCCGGTGGTCCAGGGCGAGCTGCTTCTGCGCGCCATCCGCGAGCGCGACGAGTCGGTTCCGATCGTGCTGCTCACCGAGCACGCCGGCGACGCGCCGTCGCGACCGTTTCTGCAGTGCTTCGGGATCTTCGGCTGCCACGACAAGCTCGACGGGCCCGAGCGGCTCAGGCGCTGGGTGGAGCTCGCCCTGGACGCGGCGGAGGCGCGCACGCGCCTGCGTGCCGCCGACGCCGTCCAGGGCGCGCTCACCACGGCGCTCGACGGCCTCCGCATCGCCCAGGCCCTGGTGGCGGAGTCGAGCGCCCTCGACTCGGCCGGCGCGGTCGCCAGCGAGCACCGCCGGCGCATCGCGACCGAGCTGACCATGGTCCTCGCCAAGGTCGACGAATGGACGCGCACCGCCGCCACGCTCGCCGGCGCGAGCACGCCGGCCCCCGTCGCATCGATGAGCCAGGCCGATCTGGCCCGTCGGCTGACCGACGAGCTGCCGGGGCTCCTGGGCCAGGCGCTCGGCGTCGCCGGCGACCGCCTGCGCGTGCGCGTCGCACGCGCCCTGCCCCCCGTCGCCGGCGACTTCGACCGCCTGACACAGCTCCTGGTCCGCCTGCTCGCCGACGACACCGCCCGGCCGGATCGCACCGTCGCCGTCGAAGCCACCGCCGCCGCTCACGAGACCGTCCTGACCATCACCGACCAGGGACGGGCCGGCGACCCCGGCCTCGGCGCCGCAGTCGCCCGCTGCATCGTCAACGTCGACTTCGGCGGCACGTTGGCCTGGTCGGTCACGGACGCCGGGGCGGTCCAGTTCGTCCTCCGGCTGCCCGAGCCCGGTCACGAGCGCGCGCCTGTCCCCGAGCCGGCCGAACGTCCCCTGCCACGGCCCGCCGCCCGCCGGCGTCCTCACGCCGCCTGACGGCCCCCGATTCGGTTGCCCGGCGCCCCTCGGCGCGGGTAGGATATCCACTCGCATTGCAGAGGTTACCGGTGAACACAGCGCTCGAAACCTGGGTCAACGAGGTTGCCGCCCATACCACGCCCGATCGCATCCATTGGGTGGACGGCTCGCCGCAGGAGAACGACCGCCTGATCGACGAGATGTTGGCGAGCGGCACGCTCCACCGCCTGAACGCGGACAAGTTTCCGAACTGCTACCTGCACCGCAGCGACCCAACCGATGTGGCACGCACCGAGCACCTGACCTTCATCTGCTCGCGCGCCCAGGACGACACCGGCCCGACCAACAACTGGATGGCGCCCGCCGACGCCAAGCAGAAGGTCGGCGCGCTCTTCAAGGGCAGCATGCGCGGGCGGACACTGTACGTCATCCCGTACCTGATGGGCCCGCAGGGCTCCCCGTCGAGCAAGGTGGGGGTCGAGATCACCGACAGCGCCTACGTGGTCGCCAACATGCGCATCATGACACGCATGGGCACCGCGGCGCTCGATCAGCTGGGCAGCGCGGGCGAGTTCGTGAAGGGCCTCCATTCGCTGGGCGACCTGTCGCCGGACCGCCGCTTCATCGCGCACTTCCCCGAAGAGAAGACCATCTGGTCGGTCGGCTCGGGCTACGGCGGCAACGCGCTCCTCGGCAAGAAGTGCTTCGCGCTCCGCATCGCGAGCGTGCAGGCACGCGAGGAAGGCTGGCTTGCCGAGCACATGCTGATCCTCGGGCTCGAGAGCCCGACGGGCGAGACCCACTACGTCGCCGCCGCCTTCCCGAGCGCGTGCGGCAAGACCAACCTGGCCATGCTGGTCCCGCCGGCGTCGCAGAAGGGCTGGAAGGTGTGGACGGTGGGCGACGACATCGCCTGGCTCCGGCCCGGCCCCGACGGGCGCCTGTGGGCCATCAACCCGGAGGCCGGCTTCTTCGGCGTCGCGCCCGGCACCTCCAACCGGACCAACCCGAACGCCATGGCCAGCGTGCGCGCCAACTCCATCTTCACCAACGTGGCGGTCACCGAGGACAATTGCCCATGGTGGGAGGGCTTCGACGGCGCCGTCCCCGAGCACCTGACCGACTGGCGCGGCCAGCCGTGGCGCAAGGGGTCGGCGGAGAGGGCCGCCCATCCCAACTCGCGCTTCACCGCGCCCGCCCGCCAGTGTCCGTCCATCTCGCCGCGCTTCGAAGATCCCCAGGGCGTGCCCATCTCGGCCTTCATCTTCGGCGGCCGGCGGGTGCGCACCGCCCCGCTCGTCCTCGAGGCCTTCGACTGGAACCACGGCGTGTTCGTGGCCGCGTCGGTGGCGTCGGAGACCACCGCCGCGCAGAGCGGCGCGGTCGGCGTCGTGCGCCGCGATCCCATGGCCATGCTGCCCTTCTGCGGCTACAACATGGGCGACTACTGGGCGCACTGGCTGCGCATGGGCACCGCGGTGCCGAAGCCGCCCAAGATCTTCCACGTCAACTGGTTCCGCCACGGTCCCGACGGCAAGTTCCTGTGGCCCGGCTTCGGCGAGAACATGCGCGTGCTGCGCTGGATCGTCGACCGCTGCCAGGGAGCGGGCGCGGCCACCGAGGCGGCCATCGGCGGGCTGCCGGCCAAGGGCGCCATCGACACCGGCGGACTGCAAATGTCGAACGGCACCATGGACGAGCTGCTGTCGGTGTCGAAGGACGACTGGCGCGAAGAGGCCGAGGGCATCGGCGAGTTCTTCGGCAAAATCGGCAAGCGCCTGCCGGACGAGATGACGCGGCAGCGCGAGGCGTTGGTGAAGCGGCTCGGGTGAGTCCGGCCGATCTCGGCCGCGCGTACACGTGAGGTCGGAGGCGCCGCCCTACTTCGCGGGGGACACCCCGCACCGTCGGGTCGGTGACAGAGCGCGAACGGCACCACCACCCCCGCGTCGCCCCTGGCGGGGATCGACCACCGTTGAGATGGGCGGCACGTCCGTGCGCGGCAGCGGCAGGGCGGCCAGGTGCGGGATGGCGCGCTCGGCCATCGCGAAGAAGGCGGCGTCGATTTCGATGCCGATGCTGGGGTAGCCGACGGCTTCGGCGGCAGCGATGGTGGCGCCGCCGCCCATGAACGGGTCCAGGATGACGCCGGTGCCGAGCGGGAGGGCGGCGCGTACGATGTGACGCATGAACGCCTGCGGCTTGAGCGACGGGTGCGGGGCGATGGCGCGCTCGGCGGCGCGGGTCGGGGCGGAGGGGATCACGTCCGTGAACGGGTGCGCGGCCGACACGCGCCGGAGACCGCCGGTTCCCCAGCGGCGGAGTGTGTCCTGCACGCGGCCGTCGCAGGGCTTCCGGAAGAGGCCCCAGGGCTCGAAGGCGGAGCGCGGCATGACGGTCACGGCGGCGAACTCGGTGTGGGCGTTCTTCGGGCGATCGCCGCCGCGGAGCGTCTGCACCAGGCGAATGATTTCGCCGCGGGTCTCGAAGCCGGCCTCGATCAGCGGGGCGTAGACCAGGTGGGAGAGCAGCGGGTTGGTGGCGACGAAGACGTGCCCGCCCGGAACGAGCAGGCGGAGCGCGTGGCCGGCGAAAGTGGCGAAGAACGCGCGCAGGCCGTCGCGCTCGCCGTCGCTCAGCACGGTGAAGCGCGGCAGCGGGCTGCGCACGCACCCGTCCAACGCCGGCGGGATGCGCCACACGCCGCCCCGCCCGCGACGGCGCTTCTCCTGCTCGAGCGCCGTGTACTCCTTCAGGCCGTAGGGCGGGTCGGTGACGATGGCGTGCACCGAGCACGGCGGTGCGGTCGCCATCCAGGCCAGACAGTCGGCATGCGCCAGCGTGTAGCGCCCCATGCGGCTCCCGCTCGCAGGTAGCATCCGGGTGACGAAGGCGCCAGCCGCGCGGCACCGGTTGCTCTCGAGGGTCGAGGCGGCGTACCTGATCGGCCGGAGTCGGTCATGTGGTTCACGATGCGGAGAGAAGACCTCGGCTTCGTCGCGCGGGCGGCCGTCGTCCACGTCGCCGAGGCCGTCGTGCACGCGCCACGCCCACGCGTGTTCGCCGCCCTGGTCGAGCCGCGCTCCTGGCCCGGCTGGTTTCCGAACGTGCGCGAGGTGGTGTACGCGAGCCCGCCCCCGCACGGCGTCGGGACGATCCGCGAAGCGAACGTCGCCGGCACGCGCTGGGTGGAGGAAATCATCGCCTGGGACGAGGACACCCGCTGGGCCTGGACCGTCACGCGCGCGTCGGTACCGCTGGCCCGGGCCCAGGTCGAGTCGTTCGAACTCGGGGATGCCAGCGCCGGGACGCGGGTGCGCTGGACGCTCGCGCTCGAGCCGCGGCTCCTGGCGCGGCTCGCGGCACCGTTCACGGCACGGACGGTCGATCGACTGCTGGCGCGGGCGATGTGCAACCTGGGCGTGTACCTGAACCCGCCGGATCGGCGTGGGGCAATCCGGCACTGAGGGAGAATCGCCATGGAGAACCCCGCCCGCGTGCTCCGCGCCGTCGCCACCCGCCTCCTGCTCGAGAACGAGCGCGTCCGCATCTGGGAGATGGACCTCGCGCCCGGCGAACGCTCGGCGACGCACCGGCACGACGTGGACTACGTGCTGGTGCAGATCGAAGGCGATCGCATCGGCGCCCAGCCGGAGCCGGACACCGGAGGGGCGTATCGGGCGTACATCGAGGGCGAGGTGGCGCAGGGGAAGGCGCGCTACATCGCCCGCGGGGGGATCGAGACGGCGATCAACGTCGGCGCGCGGCGGTACCGGGAGATATTGATCGAGCTGAAGGACGGGGATCGGGGCGGGTCTTGAGCGGTGCGCTCTCGTCGGCTAGGTTCCCCCCCGACGTAGTTTCGGGTTCGCGCGAAAGTGGCGGAATTGGCAGACGCGCAGGATTCAGGATCCTGTGGGCTAAACACCCGTGGGGGTTCAAGTCCCCCCTTTCGCACTTCGGCTGACTCCGCGAACGAGCCCGATGGCGCGGTGGTTGCCGCACGCGGCGGTGATCCACCGGCGCAGCGTCCGACCCTCACCCGCCGATCGGCAGGGACCGGATCCTGATCCGCGCCGGTTCGATCACGACGATCGCCCCGGCGGTGAGCGCCGCTGCCACCGACGAGAGGTTGGCGAGAAGCAACTCGACCTGGACCTTGGGCCGGCGCGACACAGAGCCCCGGAACAAGATGACCGAAGGCTGCCTCTCGCGGCGCAGGGCAAGGAGCGTTCCGAAGTCCGTGTCCGCGGACAGGACCACGCGCTGCTCGCTGGCGGCATGGGCGAAGATGAGGGCGTCATCCGCAGCCGCAAGACCGTGGTCACGAACGTGGAGGGCGTCGTGCCCCGCCGCCCGCAGCCCCGCGGCCACGGCTGGCGACAGCGCGTTGTCGACCAAGAACCTCAAGCCGTCTTGACGAGCGGCAGCTCCCGCTCGCGCACGGCTTCGGCGGCGAACCGCAACGCCTCGTGCACATCGTCCGGTTCCAGGTCGGGGTAGGCTGCGAGGACCTCCGCCTCGGTCATCCCCTCGGCCACCATGCCGACCACCGTCGCCACCGGGATCCGTAGACCCCGAATACAGGGAGCCCCGCCCATCTGGTCGGGTCGGACGGTGATGCGCGTGAACTCCATACGGCTACTCCTACCGGTAACACGGCTTGCGTGCCACCACATAGGACAGGGCATGCGCCTCGGTGCTTCCGTGTCGTGCCCTGTCGTGCCCTGTCGTACCCCAACCCCAGCCGTTCCACCCCACCGGAGCGGCCGGGAGCCCGTCGAGACGCACGGCCTGACGGGCTCCCGCTGCTCCAGTGGGGCAAGTGGCCGGATTCAGGATCCTGTGGGCTAAACACCCGTGGGGGTTCAAGTCCCCCCCTTTCGCACTTCAGCGATACACCTCGCGTCGGTGGCCGACGGCAACGATCTCGACGCGGCGGCGCACGTCGTCAACGATGTAGAGGACGCGGTGGTCGCCAATCCGACTTAGATAGGCGTCGTGACCTTGGAGCTTGACGGCGCCGGGCGGACGGGGCGCGGTCCCCAGGCCAATGATCCGTTCGAGGATCCGGTCGTGTGTCGGTCGAGGGAGACGGCTCAGCTCACGCTCGGCCGACAGCTTGAGCAGAACCTCATACGGCATCCGGTATCAGGCGCGTGTCCGCCGCGCACGGCGGCTGAGATACTCACCGACAGGGCGAGCGGGCTCTCTTCGGCGCTGCTCGACGATGGCAGCATCGACAAGATCCTCTCGGAAGCGTCGATCGCGGAGGAGTTTTCCCACGATCGCCTGCTGTTGGGCTCGGGTCAGTGCGCGGAACGCGGTCCAGAACACTTCGGCGGTAGCATTGGCGATCGTCATCGTCTTCTCATGTTAGGTGTCGGCAGCTACGCGATCAACCCGATACCGGATGGGGTACTGACCTCCGTGTCGTGCCCTACCGAGGGCCGCCTCTCCCGGCGCAGGGCAAGGACAAGACCACGCGCTGCTCACTCGCGGCATGCGCGAAAATGAGGACGTCATCCGCGCCCGCGAATGCAGGGAGCCCCGCCCATCTGATCGGCTCGGACGGTGATGCGCGTGAACTCCATACGGCTAGTCCTACCGGTAACACAGTTCGCGGGCCACCACCGGGAAGCCCCCCCCGAAACGCACGGCCTGACGGGTTCCAGCTGCTCCAGTGGGGTGACTGGCCGGATTCGGGATCCTGTGGGCTAAACACCCGTGGGGGTTCAAGTCCCCCCTTTTACACTTATCTAGCTGAGCGCCCCGACTACTCCTCGGGCGCCTCGCTCGTAAGGGTGATGACGAGAAGCGAGGTCTCCGCGTCGCCTCCATAGCGGGAAACCTCCTCCCGCCGGCCCCGGAGTGCCCCTGCGATCTGAACGGTTCCCGCGTTCCCAACCGAGAGCCAGATTACCTTGGGCGTGAACCCGTGCCCCTTGGCGTACTCCCAGACGACTCGGTCGGGCGCGCCTCGGAGGCCGATCGATCGCACATGCGCGCTGTCAGGGTACTCCGCCGCCAGAAGCTCGACGAGTCGGGGGCTGAGGTTCTCGTCGAAGAGTAGCTTCACGCCGCCGACGAAGTAGCGAGCCGCCGTTCGCGGGCAGCTGCGAACGCGAGGCAAGCGCGGATATCGTCCCGCGTGAGGTCGGGGAAATCGCCGAGTATCTGGTCCTCGCTCATGCCCCCCGCGAGGTACTCCAACACGTCATACACGGCGATGCGCGTTCCCTTTATGCACGGCTTGCCGCTCCGCACCTCCGGACTGAGGGTGACGCGCGCCTCCCAGCTCATGGAAACTACTCTAGGGCACCGCACCCTCCGGAGGCAACCAGCTGGCCTGTGCAGCCCCGGTGCTTCCGTGTCGTGCCCTGTCGTGCCTCAACTCCGGCCGTTCCACCCACCGGCACCGCCGGAAGGCCGTTGAAACGCACGGCCTGACGGGTTCCAGCTGCTCCAGTGAGGCAACTGGCCGGATTCAGTTTCAAGTCCCCACTTCAAGGCCGAGCGGCGCGCACTTCTCCCGGCTGGCGGCCCGATGTACGCTCGAGCCATGCCGCTCCTCACGAACGCAACCCGCGTCACGCTGGTGGCTCTGGTCCTCGTCGTCGCGACGTGCGGACACGCGATCGCCGCCTGCCGACCCTGCGCTTTCGGCGGTCTCTGCCCGACGGACGGGGAGACCCTGGCACCCTGCACACTGTCCGAATCGCGCTGCATCCCCCGCAACGGTATTCTCGGCTTCAACTCGGACACCGGCGGCCCGCCCGCGTACTGGACGCTGTTCGCCGAGTTCCGCGGCAGGGGGCCCTTCCGCCGGCTCGAGGGACGGCTCGGGGTGTGGGCGGACTATTCCTTCGCGCCGCCGGCGGTACCGGGGCTGCCCGCGCAGTGCGAGGTCGCGGATCGGATCTGCAGCGGGACGAGTGCCCACTTCAGCGGACGCATCCGCCGCGATCGGTTCGTCGGCACGGCGCGCTATCCGGATGGTGCCACGTGCCGGTTCCGGACCACGGTGGCCTTCGGCCTGGGCGACGCGCTCGACAACACCTACGTGTGCCGGTCGGCTTCCGGCACGGTCCGGTCGCAGGGACGCGTGCGGATGCAGCTCATCCGGCTCCAGGGCTGCCGCGCCCGCTCCGTGCGCAGCTACGGCGCGACGACGACCGTCAGCGTCGGTCGGCCGGCGCTGGCCTCGCGTGACTGGTAGTCTGTGCCTTCCGTCGTCGCGCTGTCGATCGCGAAGCAGTAGGTGCCATCGCCGGGGATGGCCGCCGTCACGTCGAAGCTGACGTTCTGCCCCTGCGCCACCGGTCCGAGCGTCGACAGCACGCTGCCGTCGATGACGGGCTGGTTGTTCCAGGTGGTGGTGGTCTCACCCCAGCCGCAATCGGTGATGCGGTGGATCATGCCGCCCGACACCGGGCTCTCCGCGTTGGTCGTGGTCGACACCTGCAGGTTGAGCAGCGCCGAGCTGACCGTCCGGCTGCCCACGTTGCTCACCTGCACGCGGACGAAGGTGCGCTTCACCGCCTGGCCCCCGGCGTCGACCCCGAGCTGGGTCCGGGTACCGAGGTTGATGCCCGGAACGCTCGAGTCGACCGTCACGTCGGCCAGGATGGTGCCCGCCGGCTGCGTAGCCGGTGCCGGGCAGGTGCAATCGGCTCGACACTGACCCGGGCAGGCGGTGCTGGCGGTGCCGTCGCACTGCTCGCTCGCCTGGTTCACCTGGTTGTCCCCGCACACCGCCGCGGGGCCGCCACACGCCGGACAGGCGGTGGTGAGGACGAGCGCCGGCCGGTTCGCCGTCGCGCTCGCCTGGCGCGAGTGGTAGTCCACACCGTCGGTCGAGGCACTGTCGATGGCGAAGCAGTAGACGCCATCGGCACCGATCTGCGTGCTCACGTCGAACTCGACCTGCTGCCCGAGCGCCACCGCGCCCAGCGTCTGCAGCACCGGACCGTCGATTGCCGGCCGATTGTTGAACGTGACCCCGGTCTCGCTCCAGCCGCAGCTCGTGATCCGGTGGATGCGTCCGCCGGTCACGCTCTGCGCGTTGGTCGTGCTGGCCACCTTGAGACGGAGCTTCGCGGAGGTGACCGACCGCCCGGCCAGGCCCTGGACCCGCACCCGCATGAAGAGCTCCTTCACCGTCGGGCCGGCGTCGGCGTTGATCTGGCTGCTCGTGCCCACGTTGCTCGTGGGCTTGTCGGACTGTGCGGTCACGTCCGCCTCGATGGTCGTGACCACCCCCGCCGCCGTGCAGACCAACGGCCCGCCCGGCTGGCACGAGCCCCCGCTGCAGCGCTCGCCCGTGGTGCAGCTGTTGCCATCGTCACACGGCGCCGTGTTGTTGGTGTTCACGCAGCCCGACGCCGGGTTGCAGGAGTCGGTGGTGCAGACGTTCAGGTCGTTGCAGTTGCGCGCCGCGCCCGGCCGGCACGAGCCGCCGCTACAGGCGTCATTCGTCGTGCAGGGGTTGAGGTCGTCGCAGGCCGCCGTGTTGTTGGTCGTCACGCACCCGTTGGTCGGGTGGCAGGAGTCGTTGGTGCACGGATTCAGGTCGTTGCAGACGATCGACGTGCCGCCGCCGCATACGCCGGTGCCGCCGTTGCAGGTGGTGGCGCTGGTGCAGATGCTGCCGTCGTCGCAGGGGGTGCCGCTCTCGAACGTGCAGGTCGCGGTGCAGCAGTCGCCAGCGATGTCGGCCCCCGGATCGCACTGCTCGCCCAGGTTGGTATCCACGGTGCCGTCGCCGCAGAAGCGTGTCTGCCGGCCCATGAGCGAGAACAGGTTGGTCGTGACCGATCCGCCCGGAATGCCCGGGCCCGCGACGCGGAAGAAGTTCGTGCCGCACGACCCGCCGGTGGCGGTGTGGAGGATGGCCGGGTTGCCGATGTAGCCCGCCGGCGCGCCGCTGTCCCAGGTCATGAAGTGGCTGATGCGCGCCACCGTCCCGTCGGTGAGATCGGCGAGCGGGTTGGTGAAGTGGTCTCCGGCGGCGACGCTACAGGTCGGCGTGATCACGCCTCCGACCACCGTGTGCAGGCAATCGTCGGTGAAGTTGATCGCCCGGATTCCCGCTCTGGCCGCGATGTCCGCCGCGGTCACGTTGAAGGTCTCGACGCCGTAGGGATGCGTGACGGTGTAGGTGCCGACGCTCGAGGGCAGGTTGGGCAGGGTGATGCGCACCCGGATGCGGCTGAAGACGAGCTGATCGCCGTCGATGATCGCCTCGGCGGCGTTGTCCCACACGCCCTCGACGGCCAGGACCAGCAGCGCGTCGCCTCCGGCGAAGACCATGTCCGCCAGGCCGAGGAAGTAGAACTGCTCGTGCCAGAAGTTGCCTGATGCGATGTCGGGGATCGGGCCGAACGGAAGGCCCTCGCCGAGGGGATCCCCGAAGTCCGGATTGCCGCACAGCGGGTCGACCGACAACGGCTCGTCGCAGTGGTCGAGGGCGAACAGGTTCTGGTCGACGTAGTAGGAGGGATACCCGAATGGACCGATGGGCCCGAAGCTCCTGAGGCCGTTGCCGCACCTCGTGCTGCTGATCGGCGTCTCGGCTTGGGCGTACGCGGTCCCGCTGGCGGCGAGAATCGCCGCGCACATGATGGCGGGAACCACGGCCCGTGTCCTGGTCGATCGCATGGATGCCTCCTCTAGTCGGTAGTGCTTGAGCGCCTGCGCGCCCAGTTTCCATGCGCACATCCGCTGCAAAGCCGACAATCGGCATTTTCCAGTAACGACGCTGGGACGTTCCCTGCATCCGGGCTATGCCTCGACCACGACCGCACGCGCCGCCCCGGTCAGGTCGACGCCCGGTGTCCGGCACGGCGGTCCGGGGCAGTGCAGATAGCGCGTCAGCCGCCCATCGCGCCCGAGCGCGACGATGGTCGCCGAGCGCGTCCCGTAGCCCGGGAAATGGTGGCACAGCCCAGGCGCGTCGGCCGTAGCGTGCTGCGCCAGGGTCGCGACCTCGAAGCCGCCGGCGGCGAGCAACGCGGCCGCACACTCCGCGCGCAGCGACGGCTCGCCGAACGGGTCGTTCACGATGGCGTGGGACCCCGGCCCGAGGGCGGTCGCGTAGGTCCGCTGTCCGGGACCGAGGTGGGTGACGACCCGCGCCCCGTCGGTATCGACGACCAGGAGGTTGAACGCGTTGAACGCCGCGAGATCGCGTGGGAGGCTGCCGGCGAGGGCACGGAGCGGCAGCTGGCCGCGGCTCGGCGCCGCCGGGTCGAGCGGACGGTCACGCACGTTGGTGAGCGCCGCGATGCCCGTCCGGCCAACGGCCAGCCAGGTGCCGCCAGCCTGCAGGTCACAGCCCGCGAACACCCCCGGCGCGATCTCCGCGGGCTCGCGCGCCGGGCGGTCGAGGAATTCGTCGCGGTTGGCGGCAAGGAGAACCGGGGTGTCGGTATCCGGCGCGAGGCCGAGGAGGATGGTGCACACCGAGGCGCCGGTCAGCCCCCGTTCGCCGCCGCCACGTAGGTGCGGCACGGCTGCCCGCGCAGGCCCGGACACGGCGGCAGCGCCGCCGGCGCCTGCACGTCGGGGACCACGGACAGCACCAGGCGCGACGCCTGGGCGGTCGTGCGCGCGATCTCGTTCACCACCGTGCCGCCGGTCTCGAGGGTGGCGAACCGCCAGCGCGTGCGGTTGCCGCCCGGCGCCTCCACACTGACGCGCAGGCGCGAGCCCTTCCGGAACACGTGCGACACCGCGAACAGCCCCACCCGCACCTTGGTGAATTTGCCCTGCGGCATCGGCCGGGCGTGGCGCTGGAGATGCGTCGGCCGCGGCTCGAGCACCGACGACAGCTTCCGGGCGAGCTTGCGGTGCGAGGCCCGCAGCCAGCCGTTCTGCACCAGCACCTCGAGTCCGTCGGGCCGGATCTCGGTCAGGGTGACCTGCAGGTCGGTGTCGTCGGCGCTGGAGCGCAGCCAGAGATCCACACTGCCCGGCCCGACGATGGTCACGTCCCGGTCGAGCGGCGGGGTGGCATACGCCAGGGCCGTGCCGTCGACGAGCAGGCGCCAGTCGTACGGCGGGATGGTGTCCCAGGACTGATCGCGCGTGTCGGGCAGCGTCTGCGCCGGGCGGACGCTCGGATCGGGGTGGTAGCTGTCGGCACCCTGGTCGCCGTTCCGCGGCCGCTTGGGCGTGAGCGTTCCGTTGGGGCCGAGATACCACGCCGTCGGACGCGCCTCCGGCGGGGGCCACTTCCGGAACCCCAGCTCGAACGTGGGGGCCGGCACGCCCGGCGTCGGCGAGCCGGCGCCGTTCTCCATCAGGACCCGGATGTGCGGATCGGATTCGAACAGGTCGAGCGCCTGCTGGTAGTCGGTGATGCTGTCGAACCGATCGGCGGGCAGCGGCGGCGTCGGCGCGCCGTCCTCCAGAATGGACTGGTAGATGATGGGGGCGATGGTCGTGAGCGTCGCCATGTCGGGCACGCGGTGGGCGACGTACAGGTCGAGGAACGCGAGCCAGTTGAACAGTACGGCGGGGTCGAGGGTGCTCGAGTGCACGCCGTTCATGACCGTCACCTTCACGTCGCGCCGGCGCGGCACGCGGAACAACATGGACGCGAAGCCTCCGCCGGTCTGCTCGTCCTGCCAGGCGCTCGACAGGAACATCGGCACCTCGACGTCGCCGACCCAGGTGATGGGCGAGCGCTCGTCCATGAGGCGCGGCACGTAGAACGGGTTCGCGGTGGTGACCGCGACCGGGTCTTGGGTCTGCAGGCGCAGGCGCTGGTTGGCCCGGCAGGTCTCGTCGCCCTCGTTGACGCGCTTGCGGGCCCAGCGCTGTCCGCCCTCCGGTGCGGGCGCGGCGTCGTCCTTCCGCTCCTGGAGCCAGCTCTGGGCGAAGCCGTTGTTGAAGATGCCACCCGGGAAGCCGGGCGACTGGTAGATGTCGGCGATCACCGACACCGGCGCGATGGCCGCCAGATGCGGCGGGCGCGCGCCGCCGACGAACAGCTGGCTGATGCCCGGGAACGAGATGCCGATCATGCCCACCTTGCCGCCCTGCACCCAGGACTGCGCGGCGACGGTCTCGATCACGTCGTAGCCGTCGGCCGTGGTGGGGAGCCCGAACAGATCGATCACCCCTCCGGAGCAGCCCGAGCCGCGCATGTTGACGCCCACGGTGGCGTAGCCGAGCACGCTGGTGATGAGCGAGGACGGCTGGGGGTTGTCCGGATCCGCCACCGCGTAGCCCGAGTACTCGACCAGGGTCGGGAAGGGGCCGTCGGCCATGGTCTTCCCGAGCGGGGGGCGGACCATTGCCGCCAGCAGCGTCCCGTCGCGCGTCTCGATGTACTGCAGGCCCGCCTGCAGCGTCTGGCGCTTGTAGAAGGAGGGCCCGGGGTGGTCACGGAACTCGCGCACGGTCACGGACATGCTGGCGCCCCCCGACGCCTCGCGCACCTCGTAGCGACGGCCCGGGTCGAGTTCCTGGAAAATCAGGCTCCCCAGGCTGTCGACCACCCCGCGCGTGATCTGCCGCCCCTGACGGTCCGCCAGCACGATGTCCGTGCCCGGCGTCGCGTCGGCGACGGCGACGAACCCGATGCCGGACTGCACCCGGAACGCGGCCTCGGCCGGAGGCGCGACGGCAGAAACGAACGCGACGACGAAGGGCAGCACCAGCAGGGCACGGGGACTCATACGCACGGGGCACCTCATGGGGAGCGGAGAGCGTCCGAAAAAAACGGCCGCGGTCGCGATGTAACCGATCGAATCTTCTGGTTCAACCCACACGGGAGCATTTTTCCCTTGACCCCGGGTCCCGATCACGCCTAGCTCAGGGAGTCGAGGCCGATTCCGGATGCACCGTGCCCGACCTGGAGGACCTCCCATGTCTCGCAGCCACCGTGCGCTTGCTGTCGTCACGCTTGGGGTGGTCTTCATCACCATCGGGCAGACGGCGTCGGCACAGCCGTTCTTCCGCTCCCGCACGCTCGTCCCGGCCGAAGTCGAGGACCTCGGGGTGGGCGACGGCTTCGTCGCCTCCGGGTCGACACTCGTGATCGGCGT
Organism: uncultured Binatia bacterium (SeqCode); assembly: GCA_964618895.1. Lineage (GTDB taxonomy): Bacteria > Desulfobacterota > Binatia > DP-6 > DP-6 > CAZUDO01. The sequence continues at coordinate 18,889 of CAZUDO010000132.1, read as the reverse complement.
GACCGGCCGCCGGGTGGCCGGGCAGTTCCGCGCCGGCGGGGTCGATGTGGTCGACCCGCGCTCGGGGGCCCGGCTGCGTACCACACCGAACCCGACACCGCTGTTGAACGAAGCGTTCGGGATTCAGGTGGCGCTCGCCGGCGGAGTGGTGATCACGGGTGCGCCATTCGACACTGGCGGCAAGGCGTACTTCCTCGACGCGGCCACGGGGGCCGTGTTGCAGACGATCCCGCGTCCGGGGGGCGCCGGCTACTTCGGCGGGGCGGTCACAGCCTACGGCACCCGCGCCGTCATCGGCAGCGACGGCGGCCCGGTGCGGGTGTACGACGCGGATCCGTCGAGCCTCACCTTCGGCGGCCTGCTGCTCACGCTCGCCAACCCGTCCGGGGGCACCGAGGGTGGTTTCGGTCGCGTCGTCGGAACGGTGGGCGGCAACGTCCTGGTCGGGGCCCCGTTCTCCGCCAACGGCTACGCGGGCGGCGTCCGTGCCGGGGTCGTCTACATGTTCGACGGTACCACGGGAACGCTGTTGCGTACGTTCCGCACCCCTGAGCCCGAGTTCAACGATTTCTTCGGGGCCGAGGTCCTGGGGGTCGGGAACACCGTCGTGGTGAGCGGCCTGTTCGACGACTCCCTCGGGGCCGACACCGGCGACGTGTACTTGTTCGACAGCGCGACCGGCGCCCTGCTCCACACCTTCGAGAACCCGACCCCCGGCCCGAGCGACAGCTTCGGGTCCGCGCTCGCCCTCGTCGGCTCCCATCTCGTCATCGGCGCCTCCGATGACGATGCCGCCGGGGAGGACTTCGGTGCCGTGCACGTGTTCGACTTCGCCACCGGCACGTTCGAGCAGACCATCCCGAGCCCGGGGATCCAGACCTTCGGGTGGTCGGTCGCCGCCGTGGGGAGCGGGTTCGTCGTCGGTGGCTTCGGCGGCGACGAGGCGTACCTCTTCTCCGACGACGTGTGCGGCAACGGCACCGTCGGCCCGTTCGAGGAGTGCGACGACGGCGACCTCGACAGCGGCGACGGCTGCGACGCCGACTGCACCAATACCGGATGCGGCAACGGCATCCTGACCGCCGGCGAGCAGTGCGACGACGGCAACACCGCCGCCGGCGACTGCTGCGCGGCCGACTGCCAGTTCGAGGCCACCGGCAGCGTCTGCCCCGGCGACGGCCTGCCGTGCTACTCCGACCTGTGCGACGGCGCCGGCACCTGCGAACACCAGCCGCTCCCTGCCGGGACGGACTGCGAGAGCGACGGCAACGTGTGCACGCAGGACACGTGCAATAGCTTCGGCACCTGCGTGGGGGCCGCCCGCCCGGCCGGCACCCCATGCGCGAGCGACGGGAACGCGTGCACGCAGGACGCCTGCGACGCCTCCGCGTTCTGTCGCCACACCCTCATCACCTGCAACGCCTGCCTGACCTGCGACCCCGGCCTCGGCTGCATCGCCGACATGGCCACCGGCTGCCAAGCCGCCCTCTCCGGCCGCTCCGACCTCCTGCTCCGCTCCCGGTCGCCCGACACCCTCGACGCGCTGTCCTGGAAGTGGACGGCCAGCGCCCTCACACCGACCGCCAGCTTCGGCGACCCGACCGCGACCACCGACTTCGAGGTGTGCATCTTCGACCAGACCTCCACCAGCCCCCGCTTGGTGGCCGGCGCCGACGTACCCGCCGGCGGCATCTGCCCGGGGCAGCTGTGCTGGCGTCCGAACGACGACGGGGTGACGTACTACGATCGCGGCCTCTCGAACGACGGCATCCTCCGTATCCGGCTCCGCGGCGGCGCGGCCGGCGCGGGACGCATCACGGTCAAGGGACGCGGGCCAAACCTCGGCCTCCCGGCCGCGCTGTCGGTGGCCACCCCGCTCCGGGTCCAGCTGCGGCGACCGGACACGGGCGCGTGCTGGGACGCGACCTTCTCGACCACGGCGCGGAACCGCAGCGACCTGGTGAAGGCGCGCGCGGACTGAAACGCGGCCCGTCAGTGGGCCAGCCGCAGCCCCGGACGCGGCCACGCGCACGCGACCACCGTGCCGGTGCCCGACAGGGTCACGTACGCGGTGCACAGATCCGGACCCCCGAAGCAGATGTTGGTGACCAGCGGGTCCGGGAACGGCACGTGCTCGACCACCGTGCCGTCGGGTGCCACCACCGTGATGCCGCCGTGCACGAGGGTGGCGACGCACACGTTACCCCCCGCCTCGACGGCCAGCGAGTCGAGCATCTGATAGCCGGGCAGCCCGACCAGCAACGTCCCGCCCGAGGGGCCGAAGCCCAGGGTGCGGGCGGCCTCCCCCGGAGCGGTGACCTCCCAGCTCCACACCCGCCCGGTCGGCGTCTCGGCGACGTACAGCCGCCGCCCGTCGGGCGACAGCCCGATGCCGTTCGGCGCATCGAGCGGGAACAGCACCTCGCGGATCGCCGAGCCGTCGGCGCGGGCGTAGAACACGCCGGTGCGGTCGCGATCGCGGGCACGGGTCGCGCCGTGGTCGGTGAACCAGAAGCCTCCGCTGGCATCGAACACGAGGTCGTTCGGACCGCACAGCGGACGGCCGTCGCAGCGGTCGTACAGTACCTCGACCGTGCCCGAGTCGACGTCGATGCGCTCGATGCGCCCGCCGCGATGGCCGGCCGGGGCCGGGCCCGGTACGCACAGGCCGCCCACGTCGTGCCAGGTGAAGCTGCCCCCGTTGTTGGTGACGTACAGCTTGCCATCCGGCCCGATGGCGGCGCCGTTCGGCCCGCCACCCGGCTCGGCGACCACGGTCACCCGGCCGTCGGCAGCGATCCGGACCAGGGTGCCGCGCGCGATCTCCACCACCACCAGGCTGCCGTCGGGGAGCACCACCGGCCCCTCCGGGAAACGCAGCCCGCTGGCGATCTCGCGGCACTCCGGCACGATCGGCAGGGCACTACACCAGCACCGGCCCGGCCGACAAGGGAACCGGCGCGGCCTATCCGAGCACGCGCCCGCGGGCGATGGTCGCGCCGCCGTCGACGGGCAGAAGCACGCCGGTCACGAACTCGCTCTCCCGGCTGGCGAGGTACACGACCGCGTGGGCCACGTCCTCGGGCTGTCCCAGGCGTGTGAGGTGCATGGCTTCCAGCTCGGCGCGCCGTGCCGCGCTCAGGTGGGCGTCGCGGCGCTCGTTCAGCACGTAGCCGACGCTGAGGGCGTTGCAGCGGATGCCGTCCCGCGCGTAGTCGACGGCGATCGAGCGCGTGAGCGCGTTCAGGCCGCCCTTGCTGGCAACGTAGGCCGCCAATCCCGCGCTCGCGCGCTCGGCCTGCCGGGACGAGACGTTGACGATGGCCCCGTGGCCGGCGGCCTGCATGTGCGGGATGGCCGCCCGGCAGAGCCACGCCACGGCGGTGAGATTGACGCGCAGGACACGCTCCCACTGCGCCGTGTCGAGCCGTCCGATCGGGCTGTTGCCGCCCGTGCCAGCGACGGCGTTATTGACCAGCACCGTGAGCCCGCCGAGCCGCTCGGCGGCGGTCGCGACCAGCGACGCGCACGCGGCCTCGTCGGCGATGTCGGCCGCGATGAAGACCGCCGTCCCGCCCGCCGTCGCGATCGCGTCCACGACTGCGTCACCGCGGGCGCGATCACGGCCATGGACCACGACACGCGCGCCCTCGCGGGCGCATCCGAGGGCGACGCTGCGACCGATCCCCGCGGTCGACCCCGTAATCAGTACCCGCTCGCCCTCGAGTCGCATCGCCTGCCTCGCCCGGCAGGCCGATACGCGGGTCGCCCGCGCGGGTCAACCGCGCGGGCGACCACCACCCCTGACCACGCAAACTAGAAGCGATACTGCGCGCCCACCACCACCGGCACGGCAGCGAAGTCGCGCAGCGTGCCCGTGGGCAGCGCGTACGAGACCTCGGCGGTGGCCACCAGATGCCGGGTCGCGTACAGATCGATCCCGCCCCCCAACCGCGCCAGACCGCTCACCGTCGTGCTGCTCACGCCGAGGCCCAGCCGATCCTCCGCCCGCGCCACCGTGCCGCCCAGCCCGACCAGGCCGTACGGCTGCACGCGGCCCGTGAACGGATAGCCCTTGGCGTTGGCGGTGACGCTGGTCGCACTGGCCTTCAGAACCCGTTGCCCGCCCACGTCCAGGTCGATGCCTTCAACGTGCTGCACGTTCAGCTCCGCGCCGAGGTGCCGATGGGCGCGGTAACCGACGCGCGTGTCGATGCCGAGCGCGTTCGATCCGGAGACGCTGCCGGCGTCGAAGCGCTCGATCGCGTACACGCCGCCCAGCCCGAGGTAGAGTCCGCGCCGGTCGTAGCCTCCCGGCGCCCCCTCCGCTGCCAGCGCTGCACCGCCGAACGCACACAGCGCGGCGACCCCGATCCAGGACCCTCTGCCGATCGCCATGACGATCCCCTCCTGCCAGGCCTCCGCGGGGGACGCCTGGACTTGGTGTGGCGGGCTCGGCGCCGGAACGCCGCCGCCCGGCCGGTTGGTTGCGCGGGACGATCCCGCTGGCGCGCTCAACACAGCGTCCGGCGACGAGGTTACGGGGAAGACACCGGCACCAACCGCCGCCCTTCGCCGGACCACCGCGCTCGCGCGTGCTCGACACGCGGGACGACGCGAATCACCTGCCGTAGGGCCAATCGCAACGCCACCGCCACCTTCCGCGCGGGCCCGGGCGGGAGCTGGAAGTATAGGGTGAGCCTCGTCGGTCCCGTGTGGGTGGCGGGCGGGCGCCGTAGACGGCACGAGCCCGCCGCCGGGGTGCGGGTCCCCCGGGCGCCTCGGGGCCCGGCGAACCGGCGGGGTCGGGTCGCGTCGGAGCATCGCGGCGGCGCGGCGCGCCTCCGCGAAGCGCTCGCGCGTTCGTCGCACACGCCCCCGTATCGATGCGCGCTATTGACATGGGAGCAAGCTTGCTATAATATGTGCGCGTTTCAAGATGGCGCCGCCGGTGCAGCTGCCCCTCACCTTCCGCGCCTGGGGTGGCACCCGCCGCGGCGCGGGCCGCCCGCCCACACTCGGCCGGCGCCGCGTGCCCCATCGCGGGCGCCCGCCGCACGATCGGCACTGCCCGGTCCACGTCACCCTGCGCGCGGCCGCGGGCGTGCCGTCCCTCCGGGGCGCGCGGGTGTTTGGCGCGCTGCGGGTCGCCCTGGGCGCGTCCTCGGCCGCAGGGTTTCGGATCCTGCAGTTCAGCGCACAACGGACCCACGTCCACCTGCTGGTCGAAGCCGACGCGCCGGCGCGCCGTCCGCGGCGTGCAGGGCCTCATGATTCGCGTCGCCAAGGCGGTGAACCGGACGTGCGGGCGCCACGGCCGCGTGTGGGGGGATCGCTACCACGCGCGGTGGCTCGTGTCACCGCGCGAGATCCGGGCCGCGCTCGTGTACGTGCTTCACAACGTCAAGAAGCACACCCCCGGCGTCCGCGGGATGGATCCGTGCTCGTCCGCGGCGTGGTTCCGCGGCTGGCGGACGCCCGTGCCACCGCCACCCCACCCCTCGCCGGTCCGGGCCCCCCACACCTGGTTGGCGCGGGTGGGCTGGCTCCGGCACGGCCGGCTCCGGGTCGACGAGGCCCCCCGCGGCCCGTGACCGACGCGCGGGCGGCGGCCGGTCGAAGCGACGGACCCACCCGAAACCCGAAAGAGCCAAGGTGAGCCGCGTCGGTGTGGAGATGGCCAGCCCCGCGGCCCCACCGGTGTCTCCAGCTTCGCCACCTGCACGCCGAGCGCAACCAAGCTACTCTGTTCCGCTTCCGGACAGCCCGTCCGCTTCTCCGAAATTCACTGGACCTTGCGGCCAGGGGCGTGGCACGCCTTGCCGACCTGCTGGTGGCCGCGCCTACGACTCAGCCACTGAGAACAACCACCATTCCCCAGGGACGCCCTTCAGCTGGCGAGCACCGCGTTCCGCGAATGCGATCCCCGAGCCGGTCACCAGGTCCTTGACCGTGCTCGAAACCAGGATCTCTCCCGGGCCGGCGACCTCGGCCACCCGGGCGGCGATGTGCACCGCCAGGCCACCGATGTCGTCACCGCGAAGCTCGCACTCGCCGACGTGAAGCCCGGCGCGTACCTCGAGGCCGATCGCCCGGGTCGCGTCCCGGATGGTGCGCGCACACTGGACTGCCCGGGCCGGCCCGTCGAAGGTCGCCAAGATGCCGTCGCCAGTGTGCTTCACCTGGCGCCCACGGAACCGTTCGACCTGGCGACCGGCAACGGCATCGTGTTGGTCCAGCACGCGTCGCCATGCCGTGTCGCCCATCTCCGCCAGCCGTTGGGTCGAACCGACGATGTCGGTGAACATCACGGTCGTCAGAACCCGGTTCGACGGCGGCGCGTGTCTCATGCCGGTCAAGAACTCCTCGATCTCCTCGACCACTCCGTCGGTGTCGCCAAACCACGGCCAGTGGTCCCCGCCAGGGAGCTCGACGTACTTGGCGCCCGGTATGTGCTCGCCCAGGTAGCGGCCGTGGTCCACCGGGAGGAGCTGGTCGTCCTTGCGATGCAACACGAGGGTCGGGACCCGGATGGACGGAAGCACCTGCCGAATGTCGATCGACACGTTGGCCCGCAGACTGAGGTCCATCATTGCTGGGCTGGCAGCCAGGCGGGTGATGCGCGCGAACCACTGGCGGAAATGCTCGTCCCCCCGCCGGCTCGGGATCACGACGTCGTACAGCTCACCCGTGGCGCCCGCTCTCTTCGCACCCTCGACGAAGCGCACGATGTCCTCCTCGGCGATGCCGAACGGGTAGTCGGACCCTCGCAGCAACCGCGCAAACGATGCGTAGGCGATCACCGCCGACACGCGATTGGGGTGGGCGGCGGCAAACACGAGCGCCAGCGCCCCTCCTTCCGAGTAACCCAGGAGTGCGGCCCGCTCCGAGCCGGCCGCGTCCATGACGGCACGGATGTCGTCCATGCGCTCGTCGATCGGGGGCGCGTAGGTCATGGGATCGGACATGCCGGTTCCGCGCTTGTCGAAGATGATCAGGCGACTGAACTCACCCAGGCGGCGCAGGAAGGCGGCCGCCTGGGGCTCCTCCCAGAGGATCTCGAGGTGCGACACCCAGCCTGGGACGATCACCAGATCGATGGGGCCTGCGCCGATCACCTGGTAGGCCACGTGAACGTCGCCGCTCTTGGCGTATTGGATCGCCGGTTTCATGGACCAGCAGCCTACCTCAGGTCGCGGGCCCGACCTAGATACCTCACCGCCGCCAGGCCGCCAAGGGAACACTGCGCGGGTGAGCGGCTCCGCCTCACACGTGTTGCGCGGAACTTGCTCAGCCTTCGCGCCGGACACCGGCCCCGACGATCAGCGCCGCGAGCAGCCCACACGCGACCGCGAAGGCATCTCCGACCTGGGTGTAGAGCGTGTGCTCCCGACGCGCGTACACCGGGGCGATCAGCGCCCCCGCGCGCCGCTCCTCCAGCACCGCCCGTACGCGCCCGTCGGCGCCGACGACGGCCGAGATGCCGGTGGTCGTGGCGCGCACCAGGTCGCGGCGGTTCTCCACCGCCCGGAACACCGCCTGCACCAGCTGCTGCGCCGCCGCGCCGCCGCCGCGCGCCGCCAGCCAGCTGTCGTTGGACAGGTTCACCAGCACCTGGGCGCCCTCCTGCACGCTCCGCCGGACGACGTCGGCGTAGATGATGTCGAGGCAGATGGTGGGCCCCCACTGCACGCCGGCGGCGTCGAAGACGACCGCGCCGTCGCCGGCGGCGAACGTCGTCCCGTCGGACGCGCCCACGGACGCCGCAAACGGCTGATACTCCGCGAACGGCACCAGGCGCTGCTTGCGGTACAGCCCGGCCACTCCGCGCCCGGGCACGATCAGATGGGCGGCGTTGAAGTAGCGCGTGTCGCCCGCGGTGGCCGGCGCCCCGACGATGAGCGCCGCACCCATCGCGTCCGCAAGCCGCCCGAGCATCGCCTGCGTGCGGGCGTCCTGCTGCACGTAGAAGGGAATCGCGTTCTCGGGCCAGACGACCAGGTCGACGGTGCCGCGCCGGAAGTGCTGCTGCGAGAACCGCAGCTGCGCCAGCAGGGCACGATCCGCGGCAACCGGCGTCGCATGGTAGAGCGGAGCCTGGTTGGGCTGCAGCACGCCCACGCGCACCGCCGGCCCCGACACGTCGGACACCGTGGCCAGGCGGGCGGTGCCGTAGAGCGCCGTCGCCGCGACCACGGCCGCGGCGACCGCCAACGGCAGCACGGTCGTGCGCGGCGCGCGCCGCCCGCGCACGACCAGGACCACGGCGGCGTTCACCAGCGCCACCACGAACGACACCCCGTGCACCCCGGCCAGATCCGCGATCTGCACGAACGTCGTCGCCGGCGCGAGGGCGTGGCCGAGGAGGCCCCACGGCAGCCCGGCGAGGACATGCGTGCGCAGGAGATCGGTCGCGACCAAGAGCGCGGGGATGCCGGCCAGGATCCCCGCCGGGCTCCCGGCGCGCAGCAGCCCATGCGCACACGCCCCGAAGAGCGCATACGGGGCGCCGGCGTACGCCACGTAGACCGCCGTCGCCACGCCCCACCCGAGCCCCGGCGCTACGCCGAAAAAGGCGCTCACCGCGCCGGGGAGCCAGCCCGCCACCAGCGCGCTGAACACCATCGCGGTGCCGAACGCGCACGCCGCCGCGCCGCGCCGCGTCCGGCAGAGCCCGATCGCCCACAAGAGCGGGACCAGACAGATCCAGGCGACCGCCGTCCGGTCGAGCGGCGGCTGGGCGAGCGTGTAGAGAGCGCCGCTCGACAGCGCGAGCGCGGCGGCACGGACGCCCGCTACCGCCCGGCCGTGCGCCCGCACGCCCGGGACGGGCCACGCCGCCGCGACGCCGGGGTGCATGCGGGCCCCGCCGCCGCCGCTAGTCGGCGCCGGCGACGACGGCGTCGAACACGAGCGTGAACGGCGCCGTCGCGCCGGGCGCGAGCGACTCGCCGCCCAGCGTCGCGCCCGGGATCGCCGCCACGAAGTGGAAGTTGTCGGTGTGGCGGGTGCCGTCGACGTGCCAGTTGGCGTCGGTCGGGTCGAGCGCGCGCGGCCCGCCGGGCTGGTGCTCGGCCTCGTAGGTCTCGAACGGATGGCGGCTGTACAGGAAGGCGTCGCTGTCGCCGCCGCCGTCCGGCACCACCGCCGAGATGTCCGGGTTGTCGAGCAGGCCGTTCTGGTTCCAGTCGCCCTCGCCCGGGTCGGTCGAGTCGCCGTCGTCGTTCAGGTCCTCGTCCATCACGGCGGAGGTGAGCGCTTCCATGAGCACGCCCTGCGTGTTGTAGAGCGCCATGCCCTCTTTGGCGAAGCGGAGGGCGAGGGCATAGCCCTTGGCGGCGAACTCGACGCGCGGGAGCATGCCGCTCACGTCGAGCGCGACGTAGAGCGTGCCGTCACGGCCGACCGCGCCGCGGTACTTGTCGACCGCGACCACGCCACCCGCTTCCGGGACCACCACCGGCGGCGCGATCACCGTGAAGTCCGTATCCGGAATGGCGAGCACGACCGCGCCTGCCTGGTCGCGCACCGTGATCGCCGCCGGCCCGAGCGACGACTTCGGCGGCACCGGCACCCAGAGCTGCACCCGCCAGCTGCCGTCGGCCAGGTCGCGCGCCCGCCGCGCCACCACGTCGACGCGGCGATGATGGCCGTTGCCGTGCGTAAAGTCGGCGCCATAGGTCTGCCCGTCGACCAGCGCGTCGCCGAACAGGGCTACGCATCCGCCGCGCGCCAGGTCGCACGACGCGAACAAGTCGCGGGCCGGGAACGCGAACCCGGGACGGACGGCAGCTGCCACCGGCGGCGGCTTCTCGCAGCCGCAGCTGGCCTGGGCTGGGCGGGTGCCCGCCGAGACCGCAAGTGCCGTGAGGAGCGCCGTGGCGAGGATCGATCGCGTGCTCATAGCGAGCGCCATGGTGCAACGGGCGTTCCAGCACGGTGGCCGGGTGGCGGGCTGCACCAGCGTGGCCCACCGGACCGCCCTGCGCCCGCGGAGCGGCACCTTTCCCGCGCCCGCGCCGAGAAAATGGCGAGCCGGTCGGGGTCAGCGGGCCCCGGCGATGGACGGCACGTCGACCGGCGCGAACCCGGGCTCACGCTCCGGCCGCGGCGCCGCCACCAGAAACGCCGGCCGCAGGCGTTCGATCAGGGCCGGCAGGAGGACGAGCGCGCTCGCCGACGACACCAGCATCGCCAGTGCGACCAGCGCCCCCAGCTGCACGTGCAACGCGAAGCCCGAACAGCACAGCGTGGCATATCCCGCCGCGATCGCCGACGACACGAACAGCACAGCCTTCCCCGACGTCTCGAGCGCGCGCCCGATCGCCACCTCGAGCGACGCCGCCCGCGCCAGCTCTTCGCGCACCCGGAAGAGGAAGTAGATGGCGTAGTCGGCGCCGATGCCGACCGCCATCGCCGAGATCGCCGCCGTCACCGTGTCGAGGGGCACGCCGAGCAACCCCATGACCCCGAAGTTGACCGCCACCGTGAGCGCGAGCGGCACCACCACCAACAGGCCGGCCACCAGCGAGCGCAGCAGCACGGCCGCGATCACCACGGTAATGCCGGCGATCTGTGCGATGTTGCGCAGCTTGCCCTGCACCATCGCCTCGGTGGCCGCCGCCGTCGAGGCCAGCGTGCCGCTGTAGCGCACCCGGATCCCGGGCGGGAACGTGCGTGCCACCGTGTCCCTGGCACGCGCGATCAGTCGCTCGCCGTACTGCGTGCTGTCCTCGTGCACCAGCAGCCGGAGCTTGGCGACGCGATGGGTCGGGTCGAGGATGGCGTCGAAGTCCTCGGCGCCGCCCGAGAGGGAGTGCAGGAAGAGGTACTGCGCCGTCAGCGCCCGCGTCGCCGGCAGCGGGCCCGCCGCGGGGTCGTCAGCGCTCATGGCGACATGGAGCTTCCGAACGAAGTCGACGTACGACACCGCCTTGCCGACTCCGGGCTCGCGCTCGAGGCGGCGCGCGAGGGCGTCGATCGCGCGCAGGACCGCCGGTTCCTCGAGCGCGCCGGGGGCGTCGCCTTCCACCAGCAGGATGAGCGTGTTGGTGCCGGCGAAGCGCGCGTTGATGCGGGCGTCGTCCAGCCGCACCGGCTCGCCGGCGCGGAATTCGCGCTTGTGGCTGGTGTCCACCTCGACGCGGGTGGCGAAGAGCGCACACAGCGCCAGGAGCCCGCCGGTCGCCACCAGCACCCTCCGCGCCCCGCGCGCCCGGCCGGCGCCGGCCGCGGTCGCGAGCAGCGCGTCGAGCCACGGATGCGCCGCCGCCTCGCGCGCGCGCTCCCGGCTCCGGGGCGCCGGCAGCAGCGCCCGCACCGCCGGAATGATGGTCAGCTCGATCACGAGCGCCGACACGATGCCGAGACCGGTGAAGATGCCGAAGGTGCGGATGGTGGCGGTCCGGAACGTCACCAGCGACCAGAACGACAGGGTCGCGATCGCCCCCGCCGCCAGCATCACCGGCGCTACGTGCGCGAGCGAGGCGACGATGGCCTCGTCCACGTCGCCGGTGCGTTCGAGCTCCTCGTAGAATCGCTTCAGTATCTGCACCGCGTGCCCCGCCGCCACCGCCAGGATGAGGATCGGCGTCGTGGTGTTGAACGGGTCGAGCGGCACGCCGAGCAGCCCCATCACCCCCACCGCCCACACCACCGCCAGGAGCGCCGTGACCAGCGGCAGGACGAGCGCCTGGACGGTGCGGAAGGCGTGATAGTGCACCAGCCCGATCACCAGCAGGGCGAGCGGGAAGTAGTACGCCATCCGCCCGGCGTACGCGCTCAGCTGGGACAGGAAGACCACCGGCCCCGACAGGCACCAGTCGAACGTACCGTCGTCGGCGGCCCGCAGCGCGTCCACCACCGCCGCGTGCAGGTGGCGGTAGCCGGGCGTGGCTGCCGTCAGCTCGAAGCTCGCCTGCACGGCGGCGGCCGAGCCGTCGGCGGCGACCAGCGTACCGACGTAGGCGTCGGTCGCGAACGCGCGCTGGCGCACAGCGGCGGCGCCGGCGGCGTCGCGCGGGGGGCTCGCCATCACGCGCTCGATCGCGATGCCCTCGGGCCCGCCACGGATGTCCTTCACCTGCGGCGCGGCCAGGCTCTGCACCAGCGCCGCATTGGCCCCGGGCAGGCGGCGCACGCGCTCGGTCACCTCGGCCAGCTTGGCAAGGAACGCCGGGGTGAACACGTTGCCATCGTGCGGAAACAGGCCCACCACCACCAGGTTCTTGTCGCCGAAGTACCGGTGCAGGTCGGCAAGCGCCTGCACGTAGGGATGGTCCGGCGGCAGCTGGCGGTCGGCGTCGATCTCGACGTGCAGACGGAGGGCTGCACGGCCGAGGACGACCGTCACCACCGCCACCGCGCCCAGCACCAGCAGACGGTGGCGGATGATCGCGCGCGCGTAGGTGGCGATGGCACCGGCCATGGCTACGCCACCTCCCGCATCCGCTCGACCCCCAGGCCGAGCGCCGGCAGGCGCGCCGGCAGCAGCACCTCGCGGTAGTCGAGCTCGACGAAGAAGCTCCGGAACGGGTGCCCGTCCAGGATCTCGGGCGCGTGCCGGAAGTCGTACCACAGGAGCTCGTGGTCGGCCCCGTCGAGGGTGCCGTACCGTGCGCGCTGGCCGGTCGGCTCGAAACGCATCCACTCGTACGTCCATACCCGCTCGGGCTTGGACGCGATGATCATGTAGGACGCGTCCAGGTGGTGCAGGAAGGTGTGCACCAGCTTGAAGAGCCCGAGCGACACCACCGGCAGGAAGGTCTTGCCCTTGCGATGCGCGGGCAGGATCGCGAACCGGTTCAGCTCGACGCTGGCCGCCACCCGCAGCCGCGCCGGCAAGGTGAAATGCTCCTCGACCTCGAGCGGGCCGCCGCTCCGCGGGGTGAGCCGCATCGAGCCGACCACCTCGCCGGTGCCCGCCTCCTCGGCGACCAGGAGCCAGGAGCGGGCGTCGTACCGGTCGGGCACCGGCACGGTGTAGCCGGCCCCGTCGACGTACACTTGCCGCCGGACGGCCAGCGCGCGGGCCGCCAGGTCGGCGTCCTCGCACATGCGGAAGCGGTATCCTTCGAGCAGACGGGGCAGCGACTCGCTGGGCTCGTGCATGGGGAACCTCCTACCCCCATGGCGTGACCCGGCGGCGGACACTGTACGGTCGCGCCGTACACCAGAAAACTCTTACAGATCCCAGGCAATGGGACGCTCCGGCTCGGGCAGGTAGGCGCACTGGTAGCCGGTCCGGATGCGCGCCGCGAGGTGCTCCCCCAGGGCGGGATGGCTGTCGCGCACCTTGCCGAGCGCGTCCTTGATGCGCTTGGTGACGGTCAGGCGGGCGCGCTCGGTCACCGAGGCCGCCTTCCGGCTCCGTCCCCCCAACCCCACCGCGGCCGCAAGCTGCGCGCTCAACATCTCGATCTCGTCCCGGAGCCGCTCCACCCGCCCGGCGTCGTTGAAGCGCTCGGCCTCGGCCATCTCCTCGCGCAGGTCGACCAGCCGGCGACGGTAGGCGACGCGCGCCTGCGTATCGAGGAGCGGGCCGGCGTCCTCCGACCCGCCGAGCGCCAGCACGTCGCCGACCAGGTCGACCACCACGCCCTGCCCGGTCACGGTCGCGCCGCCGAGCGGGTCGCCCGCCGGCGCGACCAGCACGCGGGCGTCGAACTGCTGCCCGGGGTGGCGCAGCAGGTAGGCGATGTGGTGCAGCCCCTTGGCGTCGCGCAGCCGGCACACGGTGCCGTCATAGGCGAGGGTCCAGTACTCGCCCTCGGCGCGAAAGACGTTCCGGGCCCGCTCCGGCCGCGCGTCCCCGGCCGGGGCACCCGCCCACGGCACCTCGAACACCCGCGGCACGCCGGGCACGCCCGCCAGGTCCACCACCCGGCCGTCGCCGAACGGCAGGTCGCCGGTCACCGCCACCAGTTCCCGCACCACCGCCGACACCAGGATCTCGCCGCCATGCGCCTCGCTGGCGACGCGGGCGGCCAGCATGACCGTCTGCCCGAAGAAGTCGTCGCTGGCGCCGTCGACCTCGCCGGTGTGCAGGCCGACCCGCGCCCGCACGGGCTCCTCGGGGTGCTGCGCGCTGTAGCCGGCCAGGGCGCGCTGGATGGCGATCGCGCACAGGACGGCACGGCGGGCGCTCGCGAACACCACCATGAAGCCGTCCCCGTGCGACTTGACCTCGAGCCCGCCCTGCAGGGCGACGTGCTCGCGGATGATGCGCCCGTGCGCGCGCAGGACCGCGTCGGCCCCCGCCATCCCGAGGCGGCGGGCCATGGCGGCGAAGCCGTCGATGTCGCTGAACAGGATCGTGACCGTACCGTCCGGCGCGGCGTGCGGGCGGAGGTTCGGCCGCTCCTGCCCGACCGCGGTCACGACGGTGTCGATCGACGTCTGCACGGCGGCCGTGTCCACCCCCTGCAGGCGCAGCTTGACGGCGACTCCCGCTGCGACCAGCGCCTGCATGCCGGACTCCTGGGCGATCCCGAGCGCATGATTGAGCAGCGCCAGCGCGCGCTCGGCATCCCCCGGGTGGCCGCGTTCGAGCAGCACGCGCGCATGGGGGATCTCGGTCTCGGCGACGAAGGGCGGCGCCTGCAGGCGGCGCGCGAGCGCGAGCGCGTCCTCGAAGTGCGCCGCCGCCTCGTCCCAGCGCTCCATGGTGGCCGCCAGCACCCCGAGCAGGTACGAGGTCGACTTCTGGCACGCCACCGCCCCACCGACAACCACGTTGTGGCACGCGTACGGGGCCAGCAGCCGGTACAGCACCGCCGCGCGCCGGGTGTCGCCCAGGAAGACGCACGCGCCACACAGGTTGCTCAGGTTGATGAACCACAGCAGGTCCTGCGGCACACCAGCAAAGTCGTCGGCCGCCAGCGCCTCGAACTCGCGGGCCGCCTCCTCGCGATGCCCGAGCGCGCTCTCGATCAGCGCCAGCGTGCTCCGCCACCCGAGCGCGGCCGGCGACTGGGCGACGAACGCCTGCACGAACGGCTGCAGCTCCCCGAGCCGGCCCTGCGCCTCGCGCACGCGCAGCATCTGCACGCCGTAGGTCTGCTCGGCGTCGAAGTCCTTCTGCTGGCCGATGCCGAGCGCCTCCTCGGCCAGCGCCTCGGACTCGTCGAAGCGGCCGGCCAGCGCCGCCTGCATGGCGGCGAAGTAGGTCTTCTGCCAGCGGTAGAGCGGCTGGCGCAGCTCGTCGGCCAGGCGCGCGTGGGCGGCGATCTCGGCGTCGAGCGCCTCGCGGTCGCCCAGCTCGAGCAGGTTGGTCACCCGCAGGTGGCGGCCGCGCGCCTCCAGGTCGCGATCGCCCACGCGCTCGGCGAGCCGTACCATCTCGGTGGCAAGGGCGAGGCGATCCTCGAGGTCGTCCGGTCCCCAGGCAGCGAGGTGGCGGCAGTTGAGCGCGTAGGCGAGCGTCGCCGGGTCGCCCAGGCGGCGCGCCATGGCGAGCGCGTCCCGACTGAGCGCGTCGCGGCGAGAATCGTTCGGCGCGAATGCCAGCTCGGCCGCCAGCCGCGCCAGCACGCGCGTCCGGAGCACGCTGTCGGCGCGCGGCAGGGCGCGCAGGGCCTCTTCGAGCAGGCCGACCTGGAACGCATCGACCAGCCCCGTTACCCACCAGGTGCGGTAGCCGAGCGCGGCACGAGCAAGCTGGTCGGCGGCGCCGGTGGCGCGCGCCAGCTCGGCGGCGTGGCGGCACAGCTCCCGCGCGCGATCGCTCTCGCCGGCGTGTGCGCACGCCTCCCCCAGCGCCAGGGTCAGCTCGCCGCGCAGGCCCATGTCCGCGGCCGGGGCGCGCTCGAGGGCGGCCAGGGCCATTTCGTACAGGCGCGCGCCCTCTTCGTAGGCGAGGCCACGCACCGCCCGGTCGCCGGCCCGCCGGGCATAGTCGATCGCCTTGCCGGTGTCGCCCACCGGGCCGGCGGCGCTGAAGTGATGCGCCAGCTCCGCCAGGTGGGACTCGCGCGCCGCCCCGTACACGCGCTCGAGCACGTCGCCGAGCCGGCGATGCAGGTCCGTCCGCCGGGTCGCCCCCAGGTCGTCGTACACCGTCTCGCGCAGCAGCGCGTGCGCGAAGCGGTAGTGCCCCACCGGGCGCGCCACCGTGGCCAACACGCGCGCCCGGACCGCCTCCTCGAGCGCCGCCGTGAGCTGTGCGGCCGGCAGATCGCTCACCTGCGCCAGCACGTCGACGCCGAACTCCCGCCCGATCGCCGACGCCACCGCCAGCGCCTGGTTGCACGCCGCCGACAGGCCGGCCAGCCGGCGCGCGATCACGGCGCGCACCCCCTGCGGCACCGGCACGCCCCAGCCCTCGCGCGCGTCGACGCCGGCGAGCCGTCCTTCGGCGCTCAGCAGGCGTACCACCTCGCCCAGGAAGAACGGATTCCCCTCGGTCTCCCGGTGGACGGTGCCCACCACCGCGGGGGGCGGCACGACTCCGGCCGTCATCTCGATGTAGCGCGCGACCTCGGCCTCGCAGAGGCCCGTGAGCGCGACCCGGCGCGTGACCGCAGCCCGGGCCAGATCGCCCAGCGCATCGGCGAGCGGGTGCTCGCGGCCGTAGTCCTGGTCGCGATAGGTGGCGACCACGAGCACGCGGGCGTCGTCCATCTCGCGCGCCAGGAACTGCAGCAGGAGGAGCGACGGCTTGTCGGCCCAGTGCACGTCGTCGAGGATGAGCACCAGCGGACGGCTTCCGGCGGCCGCCCGGAAGAAGGTCGTCATGCGGTCGAAGAAGCGGAAGCGCGCCTGCTCCGGCTCGGTGGCGGCCGGGGGCGGAAGATCGGGGAAGTGCTCCCGCACCTCGGGCACGACCTGCGCGATGTCGGCCGCCCCCGCGCCGAGGGCGGTGCGCAGGCTGGCCGCGTCACGCTCGGCGAGGCAGGCACGCAGGATCTGCACCCACGGCCAATACGCCGGCGCCCCACCGCTCTCGTGGCACCGCCCCCACAGCACCTGGCAGCCGCGCAGGCCGGCGTAGGTCGCCAGCTCGCCGGCCGTGCGCGTCTTGCCGATGCCCGGCTCGCCGGTGAGCAGGACGAGCCGGCCGCGACCGGCGCGGGCATCCTCGACCGCGCCGCGAAGCTCCTCGCTCTCGCGCACCCGCCCGACGAACACCCCACCCGCCAGGCGATCGAGCGGGTGCGGCGCCTCGGGCACGGGCGCTGCCGCAGCCGTGGGGGCCGCGGTGACGGCCGCGAGTGCCTCCTCGACGACCGCGGCCGACGCCGGGCGCTCCGCCGGCGCCTTGGCGAGCAGGCGCAGGATCAGCGCCTCGAGGGCCCGCGGCACCCCGGCGTTGTGCCAGGACGGCGCCACCGGTGGCGTGTTCAGGTGCTGCGACACCACGGCCACCGCGTCGTCGCCCGGGAAGGGCGGACGCCCGGTCACCAGCTCGTAGAGCATGGCCCCGAGGGCATACAGGTCGCTGCGCGCGTCGACCGTCCGGCCGAGCGCCTGCTCGGGTGGCAGATACGCCACCGTCCCCACCAGGAGCCCGTCCCGCGAGAAGCTCGAGCTGCTGCGCCGGAGCGCCAGGCCGAAGTCGCCCAGTTTGGCGACGCCGTCGGCCGTCAGCCACACGTTGCTCGGCTTCACGTCGCGGTGGATGACGCCGCGCGCGTGCGCGTGCGCGAGGGCGTTGGCCACCTGCCGGGCGATGCGCAGCACGTCGTCGAGCGGGAGCCGCTGCGGCGCGCTCGCGTGCAGCAGGTCGGCGACCGAGCCGCCGGCCATGTACTGGCTCACGATGTACGGCTGGCCGTCGACGTCCCCCACGTCGAATACGGTCACCACGTGGGGATGGTCGCCGAGCCGCGCCATGGCACGCGCCTCGGCGTGCACGCGGGCGGCGGCCACCTCGTCGAGCCCGTCGGTGCGAATGACGGCGAGCGCGACCTCGCGGTCCAGGCGGAGATCGGTGGCCAGGTAGACGCGCTTGTGCGCGCCCTGCCCGAGCACCCGCTGCACCTGGTAGCGGCCGCCGGCGAACGCGGTGCGCCCGCCCGTCTCCAGCCCGTCGCCGCTGCCGAGCGCCGCCCCGCACCGCCCGCAGAACTGGTCGCCCGCTTCGCTGCGCGCGCCGCAGGCCGCGCACGCCGCACCCAGCCAAGCGCCACAGCGTGCGCAATAGAGGCGGTCGGGGCGGTTCGGCTCCCCGCAAGACGGGCACGACATCGGACCGGCCGATCCCTAACACAGGGCTCGGGCGGAGCGTAAGTGGCGCGGGGGGGGGGGGCAGCCTACGGGAGTCCCGGGGGCACCGCGGCGGGGCGGGATGCCATTTGTGGCTCTTTCGGGTCCCGTTTGGGTGGCCGGGGAGCGCCGGGGACGGAACGGGCCAGCCGCCGGGCGCGGGTGGCCAGGCTGGCGGGCGACGCCGGGTCGAGCCGGGGCCCGCGGGCGACGACGCGAGCCCCCGCTCGGCGCCCGGGCGTGTGCCCGCATGGACCTTGGTGACGACGCACATCGCGTGATATGGGAGCAAGCTTGCTATAATCTGTGCCCGTTTCAAGATGGCGCGCCCTGTTGAGCGGCGTGGTAGACACCACGCCTCAGCGGTACGCCTCGCGTCGGTGGCGGACAGCGATGACGTCAATCAGTTTCTTGTGGTCATCGACTGCGTAGAGGACGCGTAGTCTCCGATCCGAATTCGCCACAGGCTCGTGGCGCCAGCAAGTTTACGACATCCCGTTGGACGCGGAGTTTTGGCCAGCGACTCGATGCGCGCGAGACGCCGTGTAGCCGCTCACGCTGGTTCCCTTCCTGAGGGTCCTTTTCGGACCGGCTGAATGATGGGGAAGAGCCGCGAGGCCATCACGGAGCCGGCGCTGCCGCAGTCGTGTCCGATGAGGTAGAGGGCGCGCTCGAAAGGACGGAG
>CAZUDO010000131.1:0-43344 GCA_964618895.1 uncultured Binatia bacterium (SeqCode) | reverse complement strand
GGCACTCCCCCCGCCGACTCCAACCCCCCTGCTGTCCACGGCTCACCCGGCCGAGCGTCCCTCGATGGCCCCCTTCGTGCGCGACGTCCGCGGGCTACCCGCTTTAGAACGGAGTCTTGTGGACGTCCGATAACGGGGGATACGTCAACACGGCCGTTTATGGCATCTACGCTCGCCAACACGGAGCGGGACATCCCCCATTCAACGAGAGGCCCCACGCAACGAGCGGGACCGCAACCAGCGCCGCCAACAACCACAGCTTTCGCATGCGTCACCTCCTGATGGTGGTCGTGATCACGGGCCCTCGATGTGGAAGGGTGGGACGAGCCCAAGGGATGCGAGGGGAACGGACGTGAGCGGCACCGTGTCGGCGCTGGTCACAGGCTGCGAATATGAGAAGCAGCATGTGTCAGGCGGCAAAAATGTCCCCTGTGGGCCAGGACAATCGGTCAACGACTTCACCTGCGAGTAGGCAACGAAGCCCCGTGTCATCGCAGGTTCTGCCGCGTAGAGGATGGCGCCGTGATGGACCTGCGCAACCTGAACGAAGGCCGACAATTGACCGCCGTTGTAGGCGAACGCCTGGCCTGTGCAACCAGTGTGCTCGTAGTACAGGGTTGCATCGACGGTGTCAGTGAAGCCGGCGGTAGTGACGCCATCAATGAGTAGCTGGCGACCATCTACAACCACTGCGACTTGCGCCGCTGGCAAAGACACCCCCGCGACAATGGGGCCGACGATGTTGCCCATGGAGTCCTTGAGAACGAAAGCACCGGCCCCGATTGCTCCAGTGGTCCCCGTCGTGCCAGGTGGCCCCTGCAACCCAAGGGCGACCGGATCGAGCTGCGTTTCATTCGCCCGACACACCTCACGCACCCGTACCGTGCCACTGCCCCGACTGGAGGTGCAGAGCACCATGGCGTGCGCGTCGGCCGCCAGGAGCACGGTTCCGATCAAGAGCGTGGAGATTCTCATTAGCCCTCCATCTCGACGTGGAAGGGCGGGACAAGTCCCAGCGTCGTCAGATCGAACACCCGGACCGGAGCGCCGACCTGATCGGTCCCCTCAGGATGACTCTCGCAGCATACGGGGGCGCGGAAGGTCCCGCCTCGCGCCGCGCAGCCTGCGGCGTCTGTGAAAAACCCGACGGCATACATCCGCCGTACTACGGAGAGACGCCTATCTGTAACGTAGAGAAGCGTTGACTCGAAGACGACGTCCCCCGGAGCGCTCAACTGATCCTCATTCGTGTCCGCCCCCGCGCCTATCCAGTACATCGTGCCGTCGCAGGTCGTCGTCTCGAAGTATAGGGATTGCGGATTAAACGTAAACCGCCCGGAAGCGAATCCGGCTGCCTTTACGAAGAAGCGCACAAGGCTCCCGTCTATCCGACGGAGCACCTCCATGCCGCTTGTAGAGGGGAAATCGACCTTGCCGAGGACACTTCCGACAAACTCGCCATTCGCATCGTGCACGGTAAGGCCCCGGCCGGAAGTACCCGGCGGTCCCTTGGGACCCTGCAAGCCGAGCGAGACCGGATCAAGCTGCACTTCATTGGTCTTGCATGTCTCGCGCACACGAACCGTGCCGCTCCCAGTCGAGCGGGTGCACAACACGGTTGCGTTTGCGCCCACCGCGATCAGCACCGTCGCCAGCAGAGCAATCCTCCTCACCATCGTCTACCTCCTCGGGTACATCCGAAAGCAACCTGCTCGCTACGGTCCCTCAACGTGGAAGGGGGGCGTCAGCGCGAACGTGTTCAGATCGATCGTGGCCACCGGTGCCACCATCTCGGAACTCACGTATGCCTTGCAGCACCAGTCGGGAGGCAAAAACATCCCACCCTCAAGCACGCACGTCTGCTCAGAGGGTCCGGGCACGAGCCGAGATCGAAGTGCACGGATGGTAGATGGGCTCGTTCCGTACCATGATGTTGCGCCGTGCACCCAACCACCGCTCATAATGGCGCCCGAATACGAGGTCAGGAATGCCTGGCCGGTACAATCACCCGTCTCATACAAAAGGACCGGTCTACCAGTTTGAATCATCCCGCCCTCGGCTACGTAGAATCTGACGAGCGTGCCGTCGATTCGCCGAACGATGGTAGGCTGATCGCCAGCTTCGGTAACGATGCCAACAACGGTGTCCCCAGAATCGCGTACGGTCAGACTCGACCCCGCTAAACCCGTGGCGCCCGTTGGCCCCCGCACGCCTGGCGTGCCCGTCGGACCCTGCAACCCCAACGCTGCCGCGTCGAGCTGCATCTCCCCCGCCCTGCACGCCTCCCGAATCTTGATCGACGTGCTGAAAGTGCCATCCGCTCGCGGCTTTGCGCACAACACGACGGCATCCACGGGCAAAGCCCTAGCGGCGATCAGAACTGCTAGCAGCGCTACACTCCTCACCATCACCCACCTCCCCCACTGGTTGTCGCACTACCCTGAGCTACGGCCCTTCGATGTGGAACGGCGCCACGAGACCAAGCGTCGACAGGTCAAGGGCAATCACCAAGCCCAGGCCACTCTGCAGCGTGTAATGGTCCGGAAAGCAGCAAGCACCGGTAGAAGTGCTCGTTCCCCCGAATCTCGCGCAGTCGCTCGGCGAGACTAGCCCTACGTCGATGCGCGCGTTGACTGTGCGCGTGATCATAGCGCCGGGGTAGTAGACCGTCGCGCCGGAGATGTAGGTTGTGGTGATCCGCTCGCCCGTTGCCGGGATCAGTGGTGTTCCGGTGCAGTCGGCACTGACAAAGTAGTAGCTGCCCCAGAAATCGAGAAAGGTCGGCTGCTCGAACTGCGTCTTGAACCCGCGTTCATCGAGAGCCAATCGCACGAGATCGCCATTCGGAAGACGCCGAACAGCCGTTGGCCCGCCACCCTCCGCCAGCCCAACGAACACACCATTCGCATCCTTCCAGACCAATGCCGGACCACGATCACCACCGGGTCCGCTCGTGCCGGTCGTCCCAGTTGGTCCGGCTGGCCCCGACGGACCTTGAAGCCCGAGTGTCACCGGATCGAGCTGCGTCTCGTTGCCTCGACACGCTGGCCTTACACGCACAGTGCCACTGCCCCGACTGGACGTGCAGAGTACCATGGCGTGCACGTCGGCCGTCATGACCGCCAGACCGACAATAGCGAACAACTGCTTCCTCATCCTCATCCTCAACCTCCCCACCACGACCGTAATCAGCGAATCGCTACGGCGTCGCTGGAACGCACCACTCGTCGCCCGAGCGCGTATTCCAATCGACGACGCAATCGGCTTCCAGCCGGGTGCGCATCAGCGGCTCATCGTTTTTCCAATCGGCCTTGCGACAGGCGCGTGTGCCCTCGCGGGTGGTCGCGTCGATGCGGCCGCAGAATTGCACCTGCGAGCAGCCGGCGTCGTCTACGGACTCGCCGGATAGCGTGCCGGGGCAACGATCGAATACATCGGGCGCACCGTCGCCATCAGCATCGGCATTCTCTGCCACAAGGTCGGCACGGCATTGCGCGAGGTCGTTGGTGATCGTCGCCATCGTCGCCAGCGTCGCGGCCAGGGTTGCCGTGGTTGCGGTCAGGTCGGCGGCGCACTGCCCGAGGGAGGTGGTCGCCTGCGCTAGGTCAGACAGGCATTGCGACAATGCACCCGTCTGGCACGCGGCAAGGTCGGCTTCGCACTGCGCCTGCTCGTTGTCGCGGTCATTGGGGAAGGGATCGCAGGCATCGCCGACGCCATCGATGTCGCGATCCGCCTGATCGGCGTTCGATACGTCGGGGCAGTTGTCGGCGTCGTCGGGTACGCCATCGCCGTCGATGTCGGATAGTCCGACGCTAGCGCGATTCACAACCTCACACGCCCCGATGGAACACAAATCCGGAAACGCGTTTGGCGGCGGAAGAAAGAGGGGATGCGCATACGAGCGAACATTGCCGATTGCATCGTAAACTTGCACCGCCAGAAAGAACGTACCGTAACGGACGAACCGTGGGACGGAGAACTGCGCACATAGCGTGTCCATCATGGCACCGGAGGGGAACGAGACTCCGACGTTGAAAAGCCCACCTTCAACGTTCTGTGCCGTCACTTGGAGCACATCTAAACCTGACAAGTCATCCCGCGCCGTCCCGCATACTTGAAGCGTTACAGATGCCGCCCCCGTGTCGAACGTGAGGGGAGCAATGGTGAAGTCCAGCAACTCCGGCGCCGTCGTATCCTGCTGCGCGAGCACCGGCGCAGACATCACCGCTGCGACGAGCCCGGCGATCGCCAACAATACCCCCTTCATCCCCCACCCCTCCCCGATCCGTCTCCAATAACCTACGGGCCGCACACCGCCGGGAACGCCGCGCCGAGCCCGACGACCGCCAGCATCGAGCAGGCGTCCCGATACGTTGCCCCACTCGCCCGCTGCGCACTCCTCGACTGTTCATCCAGCACACACGCAACCGTGCCCACGATCGTCCCCGAATTCGCGTCACACGGCGACCCAATATCGCCTGGGACGACCCCCGCGCACTTCGCCGCAATCCGCCCCTCCACTCTCACCCGTGCCCGCGCGACCGTCGACGACGCCACCATGGGGTCAAGGCGCTGTCGGCACGTCGTTTCGGCCGCTCCGGGTGCGACGCTGGCTACGATTGCGTCGAAGCATTTCGCCAGTTCGCGGTAGACCGTTGCCCCAAACCGGCCACTGACGACCGCAAGAGCTGCTTGGCATCGACGGGCAGCCGGCGACAATGCGGGCACACACTCGGCAATGGGGGCATGAACGCATCCCCGCGTCAGATCACATGTATCGGCAGTACACGCACTCCCGTCGTTGCACCGGGCGGCGTTCGCCGAGTACCCGCACCCGCTCGACCGATTGCAGGTATCGTCGGTGCACGAGATACCGTCGTCGCAGTCCCCCGGGGTGATGCAGTCAGGTCCGACGAAGTCGCCTCGTGCGATGAAGAGCCCGTCTATGGGCAGTGAAATCAGGTCTTCAACCTCGTTGCGTGCGGTATCGATGACCCAGATGCTCTTGCAAAGGGGCGTGATCACGAACGCCTGCCGACCTGATCTGCTCAACGAGACGTACGAATAGTAGGGACTCTCGCACACCGGAATCCTTTGGATGAGTTCGCCATCCTCCGCACCGATCACGGAGAGGACACCTGCATTTCCCAAGATATCGCTATAGGTGCCGGCCAGGAACACCCGCGAACCGTCCGGATGGACGGCAATGCCCGTCCCTCCCGCTCCGCTCAGTGACGGAAGAACGCGCTTTGCAATCACATCGATGACGGTACCGTTCGAAAGATAGAGACGGCTCCCGTTGGGGTGAACAGCCATCGTACCCCACGCACTGGTGTTCCCTCCGGGCAGCATACCCGTTACCGTGTTCGTAGCTGCATCGATTGAAACGATGGTGGTATTTGCATTCCCACCACGGGCGTACACGGTGGTCCCATCAGGGCTGATGGCAACCGTCGTGGCCTGGAAGGGAAATTGCCCTTGCGGGATTGACGGGACGACGGCATTCGAGCCCACGTCGATAACGGAAATCGGGTCCGGCCAACCGCCCTGCTTGGCCACATAGACATGCGTCCCTGAGGGGTCGACAGCGAGGCTAACCGGCTGGGGCCCAACCGCGATCGTCGCAACAACGGCGTTTCGCACCGCATCGATCACCGACACCGTGTAGTCGTTCGAGTTCGCGACGTAGACCCGACTGCCATCCGGATGCACTGCGACCGCCAGTGGCCCCGCTCCGACCGGGATCGTCGCAATCGTCGCATGCGTCGCAGCGTCGATCACCAGCACCGTGCCGTCGACGGAACCGGCGCCCGTGTTCGGGATGTACAGATAGGGTAACGCCTGGCTGTCCATCGGGGCGAAGAGCGCCACAGCACAAACGACAGCGCAGATGCGTGTGGCTTGCCTACGCATCCCCAAGACGCGCCGGCACGACACCCAGCGAGCAACCACCACCATCCACCTCACCCCATCAACCTCGACGACCCTGTTACCACACCCGCCGAGCATCCGGAAACACTCCTACTTGATGCGTTGCTAGGAGGCTTTGTCGCCACTATTCGACCAGATGACACCGTCCGCGGGCTACCCGCTTTAGAACGGAGTCTTGTGGACGTCCGATAACGGGGGATACGTCAACACGGCCGTTTATGGCATCTACGCTCTCGACTTCGCGGGCACGACCATCATGCTCTCCGACGAGTACCCGGAGTTCGGCGTCGTTGGGCCCGAGACGATCGGGGGCACGTCGTTTTCGATCCACCTCCACGTCGACGATGCGGACGCCGTGATTCGTCGTGCGGTGGAGGCCGGCGCGACGGTCACGCGCCCGCCGCAAGATCAGTTCTACGGTGAGCGCAGCGGGTCCGTGCGGGATCCGTTCGGCCACGACTGGAACATCGGGCATCATCTCGAGGACGTGACCACGGACGAGATGCAGCGGCGCTACACGCAGATGCTGCAGGGCAGCTGACGTCGTCACGTACGGCTCGCGCCCGGACGTGGGGACCAGTCATCCCAACGCCGGGGCCTTCAACCCCACGGCTCGGGCCAGTGTCACCTGTCGGCGATCGAAGGTGAGGAACGCTGCGAGTCCCAGAACAATCGCCGCCGCGACGTGCAGAACGTCGAGGCTGCGTGTGCCAAGCCGCTCCGAATGCACGGCACTCAAGCGTTCGGCCTCCGCGCGAGCCGGGGGGAAGGGCCTACAACGGGTGTCCGACTTGGGACGTTACGTCAACACCCCCGGTTATCCCGACTACGGACACACGCTCAAACGCCACGCGGACGAGCTGCGCCGCACCCACGGCGTGAGTCTCTCGACGCGCATCGGGATCAACTCGGGTGAGGTCGTCGTCGGCCGGATCGGCGACGACCTGCGCATGGACTACACGGCGCAGGGGCACACCGTGGGGCTCGCGCAACGCATGGAAGCGTGCGCCGCCGCCGACAGCACGTGCCTGACCGCGCACACCGCACGCCTGGTCGAGGGGTACTTCCAGCTGCGCGATCTGGGCGAGTTCGACCTGAATGGGGTCAGCGCTCCGGTCCGCGCCTACGAGCTGCAGGGCATAGGCTCGCTGCGCACGCGGCTCGACGTCTCCCGCGCGCGCGGCTTTTCGAAGTTCGTCGGCCGCGACCGCGAGATGGCGACGCTCGAGGGCGCCCTCGACGCCGCGATCGCCGGTCATGGACAGGTCGTCGGCGTGGTGGCGGACGCCGGCACCGGCAAGAGCCAGCTGCTGAATTCGCACGCCTGGGGGTGACCCTCGGCACGGTCGCTTGCGCCTGATGCGATGCACCAGATGATTCGCGAGCGGGGCTGTGGGAAGTGCCCTGACCCAGGGCGGGGCGCAGTACCGGCAATTCGTCGCGCACGCCGGGGAACGCAACCTCGTCTTCTGCCCGGTCGGCCGCTTCGTCGAGTTCTACGGGCCGCAGCGGCTGGTGGCGGAGCGGGTGTTCGGCTTGCGGCGTACCTACCGTCCGCGCGGCGGCTATGCGTTCGTCGTCGGGTTCCCGCGCCGGCTCGCGTGGAGGTATCTCGGCCGCGCCGTCGACGCGGGGTGCGCGACGCTCGTGGTCGGCGCGCGCTCTACCGGGGCACGGTGGCCCGCTCGCCTCGTCGTGGCATCGTAACCTGCGCTGGTGGGGCCGGGCGATCGTGCCGTCGTCGCCGACCATCGGCGTCAGGCGGCTTCGATCTCGACCTTGTATCGCAGGCCGGCGGCATCCAACTCGGCCTGGATGGCGAGACGAACGAAGACGGATTCCGGGTAGCCGAGCACGCGCGCCCACTTCGCGGCCCGCTCGGGGCTCACGGTCTTCCGCCCCTTCTCGACGTCGCACAGATGCGACTTCGAGACCCCGAGCCTCCTGGCGCACTCGTCCTGCGAAAGATCCTCGCTCCTACGGACCGACTCGATGGCCTTGCCCAGACTGAGCGGCCCCCCCGAAATCTGCTCCAGCAGCTTGATCGCCGCGGACTTGGTTGCCTTGGTCTTGCGCATGGATGCCTCCCGTCAATACCCGTGCTTGCTGACTTCTTCGACGGACACGAACGCGGCGGTGTTTCCCTTGATCTCGTAGATGGCGCGGTAGGCGCGGCTCAACCGGATCGACCGCTGGCCGATGCGATCTCCCTTCAATGGTTCGTCGTGGTAGCCAGACACCTTGCGCACCGCTTCGAGGCCATCCTGTTCGACCGCCAGGACCCAGATCATCAGGTTGTGCACGATGTGACGCGGCAGCTTGCGCAGCTGCTTCGCCGCGAGCCTGCTGATCTCTACCCGGTGGATCATCGAGCGCTCACAGGATACACCCGTCAGGTGAACTCATCAAGAAGGGGCTCACCGCGTGAGGTCTTCGAGACCGCACACCCGGAGGACGCGCGGGCGCGCTTCGAGGCGCTGCGTCGTGCGCGATCCGACGCTACGGTGGCGACCTCCGCCACACGTTTTCGCGTCGCGGCTGCGATCGCCGGCGTGGACTGAAAAGTGCTCCGCGACTTGATGGGGGTGACGCTGCGCTACGCGCACCTATCTCCGGCGCATCTTCACGATGCGGTGAAGCAGGTTGATTCTGGTGGCAGTTTTGGTGGCAGTACACCAGGGCACAGCAGGGCACAGCAGGGCATCCGGGGGCACTCCGAAGGGGCAAGAACCGTGAAATTCCTGATACGGCCCCCGTCTTGCTTGGGTTCTTGATCAGCTTCCCAAGCTGGACGTCGCCGGTTCGACCCCGGTCGCCCGCTCTTTTTCGCTGCGTAATCAAGCGATTGCGCGGGTGGTGTTCGGGCTCTTCGGCGTGGTCGTCCACTGGTGCCGGTTGAGCATCGAAACTCATCGAAAGCCAAGCGCTCGCAGAGCGGGACAATCGTCGAATGGCGCGGGCTCGGGAATGCTGCTCGAGCCCAAAGTACTCCCGCCGCCGGGGCAGCCTCGGTGTGTGTCAGGTCTCGCCGTTCGCGGGCCTCGGTACGCGCCTGCGAAGGTCTCGACGCTTTCATCGTTCTCAAAGCTGGACGTCACCGGTTCGCCTGGATCGACGGGACGGGCATCGCGGTCACGCCCCGGCATGCGGGCGAGACTCCATCCAGCAGTCAGTTTGCGGCAAGGCCAGCGCGTCGTCCGCAGCGGTGTTCGTCAGCAGCACGCGGGGAACCAACACCGAGGGTGGTGAGTTCGAGTCCCTGTACGTGGTGCTCCTGCGCTGTCGCGGCGACCGCATCGACGTCGTAGAGCGCTTCGAGGTCGAGGATCTCGACAAGGCCGTCGCGCGGCTGGAGGAGCTCCGCCCCGATCCGCTCCGCATCCCGCCGAACGCCGCGACGCGACACAGCGATGGGTGACTCCAGTACGGCACGGCGGGCGATTGGGAGACGTTCCGCGACCTCTTCGCGCCGGGCGTCTTCGACGATCGCCGCCGCGGGCTGCGGACCCACGGCGGCATCGAGCTGGCGATCGCGAACAGCCGGGTCCTGTTCGAGCAGGGCTTCCGGCCCACCGTCACGGTGCGGGCGACGGCCGGTGAGCGGCTGGCTCTCTTCCGGATCGATCGCGCAGTGTGGGACGGCGGCGTGAAGGTGGCTGAGGCGGTGTCGCTGCTCGTGCAGGAAGTGGACGCCGCTATCCGCCCCGCGCGAGCCGGGGGAAGGGCAGAAGGGCCTACAACGGTGTGTCCGACTTGGGGTGTTCCGTCAACTTTCCCCCGTAATCCCGACTACGGACCGCCCTGGTGAGCGCCGATCACGCGACCAGTTTCACGTCGAGGACAGCGCCCGCCCCCTTCGCGATCGATTCGAGGGTCGCGAGCGATGGGTTGGCCGCTGGGTTTTCCAACTTGGCCACCTGTTGCTGAGAGACGCCGACGCGCTTGGCAAGTTGTGCCTGGGTGAGGCCGAGATCCTCGCGCAACCACCTGATCTGCAACGCGACGGAGAGCCTCGAGCCGATGACGACCGCGGCGCCCCTACGACGCTTCGGACGCGGGGGCGCCGCGCCGTCGATGAGGTGGACCTCGAGCCAACCCTCGAGCGCTTCGCGCGCCATCGTGAGAGCTTCGCCGCGGCTGCGCCCAAACGTCTGGCAGCCGGGACAGTCGACGAACTCGACGAGCCAGTTCTTGCCTTCGCGGGTGACCTTGCCGATGTACTCCATGATCAACCCCTTCCCGATCTATGCCAGCTTCACGCCCGATTGGCGCTCGATCGATCGGAGCGTTCCCATCGGGATGTCCTTGCGCAGATGTGGAACCGTCACCAGACCTGGCCTGGTTGGGTGGCGGTAGTGGTGGTGCGAGCCTTTCGACCGGGCAAGCGTCCAGCCGGCCGTCTTGAGGGCTCGTATCACCTCTCTCGATGACACGTCGGAAGGGTACAACCAAACGGTTGTTTCGTCCACACCCTCGTCCTCTCGTAGACCGGCTCGGTAACGCGTGGGGGGGTCCGTAGAAACGACAACCGGGAGAACGCTGATGCTGGGGCGCTTGACGCCGTGGTTCTTCCTCTATCGCTGGATCCCCGGGTTCGCGATGTTCCGCTTTCCCGCGCGGCTGATCGTGCTGGTAGCGTTCTTCGCCGCGATCGCCGCCGGCCTGGGCTTGACGGCGCTCGCGCGGTTCGGGGGGACGCGTGCCCGATCCCGCCGCATGTGATCGAGGGCGTCGGCCTGTGCTTCGTGGTGAGCGCCATGGTCGTGCCGCTGCGCTACGATTCCTTCGTCCCATGGACGGTGCCGCCCTCGTTCCTCGCTGGGCCGCCCGGCTTGTTCGATGTGCTCGAGAAGGCCAATGGCGACGGTCGCACGGCAGTGCCCTGCGCGCCAATCGACTTCGGCGTCTGGCCCAGGCAGGGCATGATGCGGCAGCTTCGTATGGTGCAGGACTACGAGGTGCTGTGCGCGCGGCGGTTCGGCGTCTATCTGCGCGCCGTCGCCGGCATGTCGCCGCCCAGCGGCACCGAATGCACATTCTTCGACGGACGGGTGCGGCTGCCGGGCCACCTCGTGCGGCCCACACTGCTGGATCCGTCGCGACCCGCACGCTGGTCCTTCCGGTGGACTCCCCGCCTCCAGCGCGGGAGCCGGCCTACGGCTGGCTAGGACGCTTCGCCGGCTACGACGTCTACGCGAACCCGAGCACCGTTCCTCGTGCCTACACAGTCTCTCACGCCCGGCTGGTGGCCGATGAGCAGGAGGCGCTCGCGACGATTCTCGGGGACGAGTTCGCGCCGCGCTACGAGGCGGTCATGCTCTCGACCTCCGCGTCCGATGACGCATCGGTCCTCGCCGTGGGGCCACGCCTTCCGCTCGAGCCCGCACGGATCACGCGTGATGTGTCGGAGCGTGTCGACGTGGAGTTCAACGTCACGTCCCCCTCGCTGCTGGTCCTCGCGGATGCGTTCGCGCCCGGCTGGCGGGTGACGGTCGACGGCAGCCCGCGCCCGCTGCGACAGGTCAACTACCACCTTCGCGGGGTGCTCGTGGGGCCCGGCGATCATCGCGCGGAGTTCAGCTATCGTGCCCCCGGATTCCTCGGCGGCGTGGCGCTGGCGGGGAGCGCGTGGTGCGCCGTGCTCTTCCTCGGCGTGTTGCGGGTCCTCCGCTCGCGCTCCGCCCCCGCCGCGACGACACAGAGCCCGAGATGACGAATCCGATTCCCCGGCCGTTCATTTCAGTTTCAAGCAGGCGCACGCCGAGCATCTCCGCGATCCTCGCGTTCAGGTGATCACCCTGTCGCGCAACTTCGGGCACCAGGTCGCGCTCTCTGCGGGCATCGACCGGGCGTCGGGCGAATTGACCGTCATGATGGATGGCGACCTGCAAGATCCACCCGAGGTGATCCCGGCTCTGGTGAGCGAGTGGCGCGAAGGCTGGGACGTGGTCTATGCGGTCAAGCGCAGTCGGCAGGAAGGCGTCTGGAAGCGGGTCGCGTTCAAGGCCTTCTATGCGATCATGCGCCGCGTCGCCGAGGTCGACCTGCCGCCGGGCGCCGGGAACTTCTCCTTGATGAGCGAGCGGGTCATCAAGGTCGGGTTCTCGAGGCTGCCCCTGCGCGTCGCCTTCTTCGGCGGCAGCGCCGTGTCTGTTGCATCGATGGCCGTCGGCGTCTGGGTCCTCTACGAGCGGCTCTTCACCACCAACGCGATCAGTGGCTGGGCGTCGACCATCGTGTCGATCACCTTTCTCGGCGGCGCGATCCTACTCATGCTCGGCGTGATTGGCGAGTACATTGGCCGGATATACGACGAGGTGAAGCGGAGGCCGCTCTATGTCGTCGACGAAGCGCCGTCGCCATGCGATCGTGCGGAGCGCCCCGCGGGCCGCCGCCACTCGAGCTGAGACGCCGGGGGAGGAGCCGACTTCCGCAGCGCGCCTCCTGCTGCCCTTCCGGACGAGCGACACGTTCGGTGATACGCCGCTCGCCGACGAGCGGACGCTGGCGGCCTGCCCGGAGGACCCGGGAGAAGCCCCTATCACAGGCCGGCGGCCTCGCCGAGTTCGCCCGGTGCCCTGCTTTTTTCATTGACATACCGGGTTGCGGGCGATAGCGGATCACCTCTCACGGAGGATATTGCAGATGCGTCATTACACGAGTGTCGTCATCGGAGTCGCCGCGGCCCTGGTGGGCGCCGGTCCCGCGGCCGCCGGCTTCCCGTACCCCACCAACGCGTGCGTGAGTGCGAAGCAGGCGGCGGTGGGCCGCTACTGCGAGATGGCGCTCGGTGCCTCGGCGGTGCTGCTGCACAACGGGCATGGCCAGCGCCGGGACCGCTTGGTCGCGCGCGAAGGCGCCCGCCTCGACGCGCGGTGGGCGTTCGCCGAGTCGGTGGCGGCGGCCGAGGGCGCGGAGTGCGCCGAGACCACGCTGTCGGCAGTCGAGATGCGACAGCAGATCGACACCGCGGTCGACGCCATGGTGCGGCAGCTCGCGGGCAGCGTCCGCCGGCCGCCGGAGCGGGCGTGCGCGGCCCGCATGCTCCGGGCGGCGGCCCTCGCGTGCTCGCGCCTCCTGCGCGCCGAGGGACGCTACATCCGCTCCCCCTCCGCCGACCCCGACGGCGTACTCCGCGACGCCACGCGGGCCCGCGCCCTGACGCTGTTCGACCGCACCGGCGAGCACGGCAACCCGCATTGCCCCTCCGCCGTCACGGAGGGCGACCTGGTGGCCAGCGTCGAGGCCCTGGCGGCGGACGTGGTGACCAACACCACCCAGTCGCCGCACGTCGATGCGGCGAACTTCACCACCATCTCGCCGACCGGGTCCACCGACTATCTCGGCCGGACGCTGACGCCGGTATGCATGAACGGCTCGCCCTACCACTTCTTCGTGAAGCGCGGCACCGTGAACAAGCTGGTGGTGTACTACCAGGGCGGTGGCGCCTGCTGGGAGCAGCTCACCTGCTCCGTGCCGGTGTGCGACACCAGCGTCGACCCGGCCGGCGGCGACAATCCGAACCGCGGTACGCGCGGCTTCGCCGACCGCAACAACCCCGCCAACCCGTTCCGCGACTGGCACACCGTGTTCGTGTCGTACTGCAGCTGTGACGTGCACTTCGGCGACGCGGCGCAGGACTACCCGTTGCACGTGGAGCATCGCGGCTACCACAACGCGCGCATCGTCGAGAAGTGGGCGCGCGAGCACTTCTTGACCCCGGAGACGGTGTTCGTCACCGGCTCCAGCGCCGGCGCCTACGGCGCCTGGTTCCACGCGCCGGTGCTCGCGCAGACCTGGCCGGCGGCCCGGTTCCACGTCCTGGCCGACGCCGGCAACGGGGTGATCACGCAGGACTTCCTGCGCCAGTACTTCCCCAACTGGAACTTCGTCGGCAACCTGCCGCCGGAGTTTCCGGAGCTGCTCGAGGTCGTCGAGTCGGGCGGCGGTATCCCGGGCTACACCGAGGCGGTGTCCCGGCGTTTCCCGGACATCAACTGGGCGCACTACTCGACCGCGTTCGACGGCGGCTTCGGTGGGCAGACCGGCTTCTACAACCTGATGCTGAACGGCAACAACCCGCTGGCCGCGCTCACCTGGTGGGAGGGGAGCTGCGCCTTCACCGACGCCATGCGGGCGCAGGCGATCGACACCGCGGCGACGTTGCCACGGAGCTACCGCTACTACATCGGCACCGGCTCGCGGCACACGATGTGGGGCAGCAACAAGGTGTACACCGACACCACCGGCGGCGTGCCGACCATCGTCGACTGGGTGAACGGCATGTTGCGCAGCCGCCCCGGCCACGCGGATCCGGCGTGGACGAACGTCGAGTGTACCAACTGCGGCCTGACGCTCGCGGGCGACCCGGCGCCGAGCCCGCTGGAGCCGCCGTTCCGGCAGATCGGGTCCGACGTGGTGATCGACTGCGTCGGGTCAGCGAGCGGGGCGTTCGTGCTCGAGTAGGCCCAGGCCTCCGGAACGAGTCCGATCTCCCGGCCGCCGCCCAGGAGGCACCCCCGGCCGAAGTACGTCGGGTCAGCTCCTGGATGTCGACGGTGCCCCGCCGGGAGTCAGATTGTCGACTCGTGTGCTAGCGGTGTTGACCCTGGAGCACCACGATCGCCGGGTGGCACGGGGAAGCCGGTAGGCAACCGGTTGGAATGGCGTTTGCTCGGGAGGCTCGGCTCGCGACCTCCGGATCATGCCTACCCGTGTGCCTACCAGCGCGGACTCAAATCTTCGCGTGCCCGGGTCAGCATGTGCCCCGCCTCGAGCGCGGCGCGCGCTGCCACCATGTGCCACGCGCGCCAGGTGGCGATCCGTCCGGGCGCTCCTTGCCGTCGCCGGGTTCTTGCTGTCGGTGTTCGCCGCCGAGGCCCACGTGTCGGTCACAGTCCTCGGCTCCAGTGGAGACGCGTGCGTCCGCGGTGGAAGGGTGAAGAGCCGCAGCCGTGTGATCGTCGTCGGCGATCGGTCCACGGGCTTCGTGAAGTTCGACCTGTCGGTCATTCCCGGCGACGCGATCGTCCACGATGCCCGCTTGCGTTTGTTCCTCGTCACCACGAAACGGCCGTGGGACTCCACCCAGGTGAGCGTGCACCGTGTGGAGAGCGACTGGTCCGAGAGCGATGTGAAGGCCACGGCGAGCACGCCCATCGAAGGTACGCGCGTCATCGACGGTCGGTTGCGCGGCGACTACGTCGAATGGGACGTAAAGACTCTGGTGCAGGCCATGGTTGCCGACGCATCCTCCGACTACGGCTTCGGTCTGACCGGCGTCGGGAGTTCCGTCTCGTTCTGCAGCGAAGAAGGCCATACCGGCCCGCCTCAGCTGATGATCGCCTACGAGCTTCCGGGCGACGCCGGCGCGAGCGGACCGCCGGGACCGACTGGTCCCGAGGGTGCCGAGGGTATGACCGGCCCGACGGGTGCCACCGGAGCGTCGGGTGCGACCGGTGAGATCGGCCCGACGGGAGCCACGGGGTCGACCGGACAGACGGGTGTGACCGGCTCGACCGGCGTGACGGGCCCGACCGGAAGCATCGGTCCGTCTGGCGCAACCGGCTCCACGGGCCAGAGCGGGCCGACAGGCCCTGGTGGTGCGACCGGTGCGACGGGAGCTACCGGAACAACGGGCCCGACGGGTGCAGCCGGCCCGAGCGGTACGACAGGCCCGACCGGAGACATCGGGCCAACCGGCGACGTGGGGCAGAACGGAGCGACAGGGTCCACCGGCGCGACGGGGGCGACCGGCGCCACGGGATCGACGGGTGAGAGCGGCCCCACGGGCGCAACCGGCGAAACGGGGTCGACCGGCAGCACGGGTGCAACCGGCTTGGTCGGGCCCAACGGGCCAACGGGGCCGACGGGCGCAGTTGGTTCCAGCGGCGCGACAGGCGCGATCGGTGCGACCGGCGACACTGGGCCGACGGGCGCAACCGGGGCAACGGGCGACGTGGGGCCGACGGGAGCGAGCGGCGTGACGGGCGACGTAGGGCCGACCGGGGCGACGGGTGACGCAGGTCCGACGGGAGCGACGGGCGCAGTTGGTTCCACCGGCGCGACGGGCGCGATTGGTGCGACCGGTGACACTGGGCCGACGGGCGCAACCGGGGCGACGGGCGACGTGGGGCCGACGGGCGCGAGCGGTGCGACCGGCGACACTGGGCCGACGGGCGCAACCGGCCCGACCGGTCCCGGGAGTACCTTGTTGGACGGGAGCAATCACACCGACACCACCAACAGCTCGGTCGCGCGCGGCGATCTGATCGTGGGCAACTCGACGCCGCGCTGGACACGCCTCCCCTTGGGTGCAGGCAACACATTCCTCAAGTCGGATGGTACCGATGCTACCTGGGGGAGCCTCCCCACGGTCTTCGGAACGATGACCTTCCGCACATCGCGAACCTGCGGAGCGGCGACCATGTATGCCGCGCCCATGTACAACGCATGCAACGCGACAGAGGCGACCGCGGATTACGCCCTCCCGTCAGCTCTGACGGTCACGGGGATGACGTGCATTCAGGAGACCGACTCGGCGTGCACGATGCGGTTCACGCTTCGCCGGAACACCGCTACCGTCGGCGGGGGCACCCCGACCTTCCAGTGCTCCGATACGAACCGGGGAGGGTGTACCGACACGACCGGGACCGCGGCCTACGCTGCGGCAGACACGGTCGCCGTGCTCGTGGAAGACACCGGTGGAACCTGCACCGATGTCGGATGCGAGGCGGATTGCACCATTTCCTATACCGTCCCCTGACGTGCCGCGCCTCGGAGCGCCACGAAGCGAGCCCCGGAGCCAGCGAGAACGATCCCGAGGCTGGGTCGGCCAGCCGTATCGCGTGAGCATCGACCAGACGGAGCGGGTGGTCGAGCCGCGGCCGGACTTCTTCACGTGGGTCGCGCAGATCAAGTCCGTCCTGGACCCGAACCACATCATCGCGCCGGGGCGCTACGGTCCCTCCTCTCACGAAGCCGTACACCGCTGCCGGCGCGATGCACTCCTTCGAGAAGCTCGGAGGCGGTGATCGCGGCGAGGATGAGCGGATCGATCACTCGTCCCACGGCGAGGGGGGAACAGCCGGTTGGTTGCGAGTGATCCGTTGATGGTATCGAGAAACCCGGCATCGACCCCTGGCCCGCGCTCGAGCGCCCCGATGAGCGTCTCGATCGTGGACTCTGGCCTCGGCGGCGGTGCGATACGGCACGCCGGCCGGCCGTGTTGGGTGACGATCACGCTCTCGCCGGTACGGCGGACCTCGTCGACCAAGGCGGCAAAGCGCCGCGCGGCTTCGCTGGCGGAGACCGAGCGAGGAACCGGTCGCACGCCGCCCGCGGGAACCCGGGGATGCTTCGCGATCGAACCTCGCTCACGCCGGCTCAGGTAGGAGCCGGTTCGCGTCTTGGGGCCGGCGCGTTCGATCGTACACGGACACGTCGCGCGCGGCGTTGGTGTCGTCCGGGAGCCTGCCGGCGGTGTCAGGGGGTCAGGGAGCGGGATCGACCGCGACCTCCCGGACGCCAGCGCGGCCCAGGCAGCGCAGCCGGACGATCCCCGTCCCCGAATCGATCCGCGGCCGCACCGCGCGCCCGTCGCAGCGGACGACGAACCCCTGCGGATAGCGGCGGGCGGGCACGAACAGCTCCACCGGGGCCCGGCCGCTGGCGTCGTAGCGCAGGCGGAGCGTGTTCCGGACGCCGTCGAACGCGTGCTCGAGCACGCGCCCCGGGACGGCGCGCGCGAACACGCGCGACAGCGCCGACGTGCGCGCCATACGCTCGCCACCGGGCGCGTCGCTGTCGCCGTCGTACAGCCCCCAATGTCCGCTGCTGATCTCCTCCCACAGCCAGAAGGTGGAATGCGCGCGCAGGCGGTCCTGCAGGTCGAGCTGGGCGGTGATCCACTCGTTGGCATACGGGTGGCCCGGATCGATGCCGTACTCGCCGACGAACAAGGGGGCGTCCCAGGCCGCCGCCTCGGCCGCCGCGTTCTCCATCGAGGGTGCGAGCAGTGTCGTGTCGCCGGTCGAGAAATCGGTGGCGTCGAAGACGCCGGTGTAGATGTGCGGCGCGTACAGCGCGCGCGCGTCGGGGAAGGGAGCTGCGGGCAGCGGCGCCTGGTTCGTGAAGTTGCGCACCGTGTCGGGCTCGAAGACGACCACATGGCGCCGGTCGACGGTCCGGATCGCGCGCGTCACGCGCACGTGGAAGTCGAGCAGCGCCTGCTCGCCGTCGGCGCCCAGCAGGGCGGCCAACGGCTCATTCATGATCTCGTAGCCGAGCACGCCCCGGTCGCGCGCGAAACGGCGCGCGAGCACGCGTGCCGCCGCCGCGAAGTCGTCCTGCGCGCCGGCGACGTTGCGGAAGAACTGCCGGAACGCCTCGAGCGTCGCCACATGCAGCCGCCGTGCCCCGAG
Source organism: uncultured Binatia bacterium (SeqCode) (assembly GCA_964618895.1). Classification (GTDB taxonomy): domain Bacteria; phylum Desulfobacterota; class Binatia; order DP-6; family DP-6; genus CAZUDO01. The sequence goes on along the minus strand of CAZUDO010000131.1, from coordinate 24,988 downwards.
ATCCTCGAGCGGCCCGCCGAGGTACGGGTAGTTGCCCGGCCCGAGCAGGCGATCGAGCACCCAGCGCGGCGCCCCGTCCTGGCCGATCTCCTTCGAGAAGGCGTCCTGATGGAAGTCGAGCAGCACCAGGATGTCGTGCGTGCGGCAGAGCTTCACGACGTTGGCGATGCGGTCGAGATACGCGCGGTCGTACTCGCCGCGGGCGGGCTCGAGCGCGCTCCAGGTGATGGGCAGGCGCAGCAGGTTGAATCCGAACCCCCGCATGCGCTCCGCGTCGCCCGCGTCGAATCCCGGGATGGCCTCGAGCGGCAGGCGCCCGTCGGTGAAGGTCACGTCGAAGATGCCCGGCACGCGCGCGTTCACGCCGCGCAGCGTGATCTCGCGTCCCCGTTGATCGACCAGCCGCCCATCCCGCACCGCCAACCGCCGCCCGTCGAGCGCGCGCGCCGGGGTGGCGCACAGGACGAGCAGCGTCGCGAGGAGCGGTGCCGACCACCCCAAAGGCTTCACGCGAACCCGTACAGCCGCGCGCAGTTCGTCGCCGTCACCTGCTGCACGAACCCGTCGTCCAGCCCCCGGAACGCATGCGCGATCGCCTCGCGCGAGTGCGGGAACGTGCTGTCCGGATGCGGGTAGTCCGACGCCCACATGAAGTTGTCGGGGCCGAGCAGCGGCAGCAGGCTCGGCCCGAGCGGCTCCTCCTCGAAGGTCGCGTACACCTGCCGGCGGAAGATCTCGCTCGGCTTCGCCTTCAAGCGGTAGTCGTGCGCCCTGGGGATGTGCTTCTCGCCCGCGGCATCCATGCGATGGACGAAGTACGGCAGCCAGCCGATGCCCGACTCGGCCAGTACGAGTCGCAGCTTCGGGTGCTGCTCGAGCACGCCGGAGTAGATCATCATGGCGAGCGGCTCGTCGAGCTGCATGGGCCCCACGGCGGAGAAGGCCGCCAGCTCCCAGCTGCCGGGGGCGACCCGCACCTGCGAGGTGCCGCGCCCGATGTGGAAGCTGACCGGCAACCCCGTCGCCTCGGCCGCGTCCCAGAAACGCGCCCAGTCGGGATCGGTGCAGCGGAACTCGAACGGGCTGATGATGACGCCGCGGTGGCCGAGCTTCGCCACCCGTTCCAGCTCGCCCACCGCCGCGTCGACGGTGTGCGTCGGCAGCACGGGCAGCACGCTCAGGCGATCCGGCGCGCGGCGATTGAACTCCGCCGCCCAGTCGCTGTAGCCGGCCAACGCCGCGGCCTTGAGCTCGGGGTCCTGGATGGGGAGCCCGAGCAGGTGGGGACCGTAGATGACGGAGGCGTACACGCCGTCGCGGTCCATGTCCTGGAGCCGTCGTACGGGATCGGCGGCGCGCAGGCCGTCGTCCTCGATGCCGGCGCGGGTGATGGCGCTGTAGTCCTTCATGATCGCCATGCCGTGCGGGCCCATGATCGAGCCGTCGCAGGTCCACCAACTGCTGCCGCCCTGCTCGACGACGCGCGGGGCGCGCTCGCGGAGGCGGGCCGGGAGGCGATCCTGCCACACGTCGGGGGGGAGGTTCCACAGGTCGAGGTGGTCGTCGCAGGAGTAGAGCCGCCAGGTGATCGCCATGCGCCGCATTCTAGTCCCTTGGCCCGGTGTCGTGTCCAGGGCGTTGTCGCCTCGAATGCGCGCGGCGGCACGGGGCTCCCCTCCCGGAGTCGACAAGACGCCCGGCCTACTCGCCTAGGGCTCGTAGCGGCCGGGCTCTCGACTCCGGGAGGGGAGCCCCACGCCGCCGCGGGTTGGTGGCGGGCGGTTTGGGCGATCAACGTCGCTGTGCCGGTGGGGCATACGCCGGTGCGGCGCTACGTGATGGGAGAGGGGGCCCCGAGCGGGCGGCGACCGGGGACGAGATCGCGCGCATGCGAGCGTTGGTGGCGGGAGCGATCGCGGCCGGCGCGGCCGGAACGAGGCCGGGGGGCCACCGGGCCGAGGGCGATCCCGGGGTGCGGGCGGCTCGGGCGCCGATGCTTGGAACAGATGTGCAGTCGAGGTTCACGCTATTAAGGTATCAGGGGGAGGGCAGGACGAGCCAGTCTACCCCCCTTCAGAAGGAATCGATATCTGAGCCGTACCACACGCTCTCGACCTCCCCGCCTTGGTCCCTGGCCCGGCTCTCTCTCCGACGCCGAAGCCGGAGACCGACGGCGGCGACCTCTTGGAGCCGCCAACGGCCTCTTGATCACCACTCAGGTTGCGTCCGCAGGACCACGGAGGACAGCGCGATGACAGATGATGCGAAGCATGACCGACGCGCGTCGGGGAGGCTGGCGGCGCTCATCCTGGTCGCTTTGGTGGTGCCCGGCTGGGTGAATGCAGCCTGCGGTGTTCCGGGTACCCTCTGCGACACAGGCTACGACCTCGGAATGCTCAGGGGGCACGAGAACGCGAGCGGCGAGGCCATGGGTGCGCCGCTGCGGGCTGGCGCGCCATATCGCGGCGTCGAGCCGGTGGGACCCGGGGCAGACTGGCTCCCGCGGGCGCAGCGGAGCATCGCCGAGAAGGAGTACGAGGCGAGTGTGAACGGAGGGGGCCTGCAGGCACCCAACCGGGCCCACAACGTGCGCACGTACTTCGAGCCGACTGGTATCCGCCTTCTGGACCGCACGGTGGCGGGAAGCGCGCCGCTGCTCGACCTGCGTCTCGCGAGGGTCGGGCGCGGCACCCGCTCTGAGGGCGGTCGGAGCTGGAACCGTGACCAGTACCGGCGCGCGCGTCGAGATCCGGCGCCGGGACCTGGTGGAATGGTATGTCAACTCGCCGCAGGGGGTGGAGCAGGGCTTCACGCTGGCACGTCGTCCTGCGGGCAGCGGTCCGCTGGCACTCGAGCTGACGGTAGCCCATGCGCGCGCGGCACTCCGCGGTGAACGCGTCGTGCTGTCGTCGACCACCGGACGGCGGCTGGAGTACGGGCGGCTCGCCGTCACCGACCGCGACGGCAGGGTGGTCCCCGCACGCTTCACGGTCCCCGAGCCGGGTCGGGTGCGGCTCATCGTCGATGATCGTGACGCACACTATCCGCTCATCATCGACCCCTTGCTCAGTGCTAGCGAGGATTCTTACCTTTTCGGAAACCAGGAGGGTGCCCTCCTTGGCCAGAGTGTAGCGGGGGCCGGGGACGTCAACGGCGACGGCTACGCCGACGTGATCGTGGGCGCCCCGAACTACGACAATGGGCAAGAGAATGAGGGCATAGCCCTCGTGTTCCTTGGCGGCCCCTTTGGCGTGACGAATGGCGACCCGCTCACTGCCGCGACCCGGCTCGAGGGGGATCAGATGGATGCCAGCTTCGGCAACAGCGTTGCGGGTGCCGGAGACGTCAACGGCGACGGCTACGCCGACGTGATCGTGGGCGCCCCCGGCCATGACAGCTACCAAGGCGCGGCGTTCGTGTTCCTGGGGAGCCCCATGGGCATCCCGAACGGCAATCCCGCCACCGCCCCGACGACTCTCGAAGCGAACCAGCCACTCGTCGATTTTGGCTGGAGCGTGGCGGGGGCCGGGGATGTCAACGGCGACGGCTACGCCGACGTGATCGTGGGTGCCCCCGGCTTCGCCGCCCCCGACTCAAACGAAGGCGCGGCCTTCGTCTTCCTGGGCAGCGCCCTGGGCGTCCTGGACAGTACGACGAATCCCCCCGCGATCAGGCTCCAGGCAGACCAAGCCGGGGCTTTACTGGGCACGAGCGTGGCGGGGGCCGGGGATGTCAACGGCGACGGCTACGCCGACGTGATCGTGGGCGCCCCCGGCTTCGCCGCCCCCGACGTAAACGAAGGCGCGGCCTTCGTCTTCCTGGGCAGCGCCGCGGGCATCCTGAATGGCAATCCCGTGACCGCCGCAGCGACGCTCCAGGGGGATCAGGTTGGAGCCAGACTGGGCGAGAGCGTGGCGGGAGCCGGGGATGTCAGTGGCGATGGCTATGCCGACGTGATCGTGGGCGCCCCCGAGTTCGATGGGGGCCAGGGGGCGGCCTTCATCTTCCTGGGTGGTGCCACGGGCATCCTGAATGGCGATCCCGTGAGCGCCGCAGCGAGGCTCCAGGGGGATCAGGTTGGAGCCAGACTGGGCGCGAGCGTGGCGGGGGCCGGGGACGTCAACGGCGACGGCTACGCCGACGTCATCGTAGGCGCGGCCGCCTACAGCAACGGGCACGCTGGCGAAGGCGCGGCGTTCGTGTTCCTGGGCTCGTACGGGGGACCTCCGGATGGCAATCCCGACTCCGCTGCGGTTAGGCTCGAGGGAAATCTGGTGAACGTCGCTCTGGGCCAGAGCGTGGCGGGGGCTGGGGACGTCAACGGCGACGGCTATGCCGACGTCATCGTAGGCGCGCCGCGCGACGACAGCCCGGACGCAGATGAAGGCTTGGCCTTAGTGTACCTGGGCGGCGCGCGGGGCATCCCGGACGGCGATCCGTCGTCCGCCGCCGGAACGTTCGAGGCGGATCAGCAGGGATTCTACCTGGGATGGAGCGTGGCGGGAGCGGGGGACGTCAACGGCGACGGCCACGCCGACGTCATTGTGGGCGCCCCCGGCTACGACGGGGGGCAGGGCAATGAGGGCGCGGCCTTCGTGTTCCTGGGGAGTATTGCTCTCGGCAACGGCAACCCTGGTAGCGCCGCGACTATGCTCACGGGGAACCAATTCAACTCCGGCTTCGGCAAGAGCGTTGCGGGTGCCGGAGACGTCAACGGCGACGGCTACGCCGACGTGATCGTGGGCGCCCCCGAACACTTCGACGTCGTGGAGCAGTCGGCAGAGGGTGGGGCCTTCGTGTTCCTGGGCAGCGCCGCGGGAATCGCGGACGCCAACCCCGCTACTGCTGCGACCCGGATCGAGGGGAACCAGGTCGGAGGGGCGCTTCTGGGTACGAGCGTGGCGGCGGCCGGAGATGTGAACGGCGACGGCTACGGCGACATCATCGTCGGCGCCCCGGGTTACTTCACTGGCGTCGGGCCGCTGTATGATACCGGTGCAGCCTTCGTGTTCCACGGCAGCGCCGCCGGCATCGCGGACGGCAGTCCCATCACCGCCGCGGCTCAGATCGGGGCGAGCCAAGGTCCATCTGAATTGGGCGCGAGCGTGGCGGGGGCCGGGGACGTCAACGGCGACGGCTACGCCGATGTCATCGTCGGCGCGCCATCTTACAACAGCCGCGGTGCGGCCTTCGTGTTCCACGGCGGCGCCAGCGGCGTCCCGGATGGCAATCCTGCGACCGCCGACACCCGCCTCGAGCTGAGCCCGGGAGTAGGCAGTCACAGCTTCGGCGCGAGCGTGGCGGGGGTGGGAGACTTCAACGGCGACGGCTACGCCGATGTTCTCGTGGGCATCCCGGGGTACGGCGGCGGCATCGGTCCTTACTATGGCGCGGCTACCCTGTTCCTCGGGAGCGCTGCGGGCATCGCAGATGGCGATGAACTCGACGCTGCGGTCGCGTTCGTAGGGGACCAGATGGCCTTCAACTTTGGCACGAGCGTCGCAGGAGCGGGAGACGTCAACGGCGACGGTTACGCCGACATCATCGTGGGCGTTCCGTACTACGACGCAGTGGAGGGCGCGGCATTTGTGTTCTTGGGAAGCGCCGTGCTGTCGTTTGGCCCGGAAGGCCCTTCCACCGCGGCGGCCCAGCTGGAATCCAACGTGCCGGGAGCCTACTTCGGTTGGAGCGTGGCGGGAGCGGGGGACGTCAACGGCGACGGCTACGCCGATGTCATCGTGGGCGCGGTGCAATACAACTCGGGGGGGCAGCAGAGTGAGGGCGCGGCCTTCGTGTTCGGCGATACTCAGGGGCGACAGGTGGTTGCCCGGCAGCTGCGCGTGGGCGAATTGCCGGTGGCGCCAGGGGGCCGCTCGGAGGATCCCGACGGCTTCCGGGTCAGCATGGCGGCCACCGATCCGCGCGGCCGCGGCGGGTCTGTGAAGCTGGAGGTCGAAGCGTGCCCACCGGGCGTTCCCTTCGGAAACGTAGGCTGTACGGGGTTTATCTCGGGCAGCTGGATCGACGTGCCCGCCACGCATGCAGGGATCATGTTTTCGGAGCCCGTTGACGGTCTCTTGAATGGTGTCCTGTACCGCTGGCGCGCCCGTGTTCTGTACGCAGATGTTCATGTGATCAATGCGCCCCTGATCAATACGCCCCCTCGGCCCGCGCACGGCCCCTGGCGTCGTTTCCATGCCCAGGCGTTCGAGGCGGACATACGCACCGACGTGCCGATCCCGGACAGCGACGGTGACGGCGTGAACGATCCGATCGAGAACGCGGCCCCCAACGGCGGCGACGGGAACGGTGACGGGATGCCCGACAGCCAGCAGGCGTTGGTCGTGTCGCTCCCCGACGGGGCGGGCATCAGCTACGTGACGCTCCAAGGATCTCCGCCATGCAGCACCCTCCTCAACGTCAACACGCTGTCCGAGAGGCAGGGTGCCGTCCAAGACGGGATCTATGAGTACCCGGTCGGCCTGGTCGAATTCCGGGCTCCCTGCGCCTCCGTGACCGTCACGATGTTCTTCCACGGTACGGCCAGAGTCGCCCCACCGTACAACAAGTTCGGTCCCACGACCCCGGGCAACCCCTTCTCGACGGCGTGGTATTCGCTTCCACAGGTTGCGCCTCCGGGTTACGCGACCACCAGCGTCCAGCTGATCGGCGGCAAGGGCGTGGCCAAGGTGGTGCTCAACCTGGAGGACGGCGCGATCGGCGACGATACGGGAGTCGACGGAGAGATCGTCGACGCGGGCGGGATATCCACGCCACCGATCGCGGGAAAGAAGCTGGTCATTCGCGACCACCCCGACCCGGCCAAGCGGAAGATCACCGTCGCCATGAAGGATACGGGAGTCGAGCCCGCGCCTCTCGGTAGTCACGGCGATCCGCGGTGCACGGCTCCAGGCGGCGGTGGTGCAACTCTTCGCGTGTTCGGTACCGCTGGCTCAGGGCAAGACACGGGCCTGATTGCGTTACCGTGCGGGAACTGGTTCGCGATCGGCACCCCAGCGAAGCCAAAGGGCTACCGATACCGGGACAAAGAGCAGGATCAGGGCCCCTGCAAGAGCGCCGAGGTCAGGAACGGCGCGGCGGTGAAGGCGGCGTGCAGTGGGAAGAACCCTGCCAGCCCGATCGGCTATGACCTGACCGCCGGCGGGGAGGGGAGCGTGGGCGTGCTGCTCACGACCGGCGCTTCTTCGTTCGCATACTGTACCGGGTTCCCGGGCGCGACGGGTACGGTCTCGGCAGACGACGAGGAGATGTTCAAGGCCATGGATGCCCCGGCACCGGCGGCATGCCCGGTACCATAGAACCCCAGAAAGGATCGTGCTCATGAACGGTCGTAGGATGTTTCTAGGCAGCGTGCTCATGCTCGTGGCCGCCACGGCGGACGCGGGCCCTCTCGGACCGAACAAGGCGAGTCAGGCGGTCACCATGAGGGGCACCACCACCTCGTCCCTCTGCGAGCCCGGGGACAAAGAGTTCACCACCCGCAATCCGAACCAGACCCTCGACATTCTCCCCGGCCAGGTCCTGGTCCTCACCGGGCTCAATGCGCAGATCAGCGTCTCGCCGCCGCCGCCGTCGACGAACACGTACGTGCTCCGCCTCTACGAGCGCCTGTCCGGCGGGGAGAACTATCTGAGCTTCGTTCCGGTGACCGTCGGCCCGAGCGGCTCGGGCGCCGTCAACACGAGCTTCCCGCCCATCGTCGTCACGACCGGGTTCACGGCCTGCGCCGATGTATGGGCGCCAACGGCCGGCGTGACGCTGTCGTTCGCTACCGCCTACGGCTTCATCGCCGCCGACAAATAAGCCCTGTGCCAGCACGTGCGATTGCCGCCGGGCGCGGGCCGAGTCCTCCGGCGATCCCGCCTACGCAGTGCGTCATCCCCGGAACTATCGATGATCGGCCTATCGCGGTGAGGCCCCTCCCCGTGCCGTCCCCTGACATATTTCTTGCCTCCTCCGGCGAGAGTGTGGGATGTGTCCCACGGTGCCGGGATGATGCCCACGCGCACAGCTGTACCGAAGCGAGGTCGGCTCTACGTGTTGGCCGCCCTGCTCGTCACCCTCGGCAGCCCTGTGCATGCGAACTGCCGCAGCACGTGTAAGGACGACGTCGCGGTCTGCCGCCGCACCCGCTGCGTAGGACACACGGGTGCCGAGCGCCGGCGCTGCGTCGCCGAGTGTCGCGCACGCGCCGGCTGCGGCGGGGGATTCGGCACGCTGGCGTACGTGGTCTCGTCCTGTCGCGTGCAGGGGTCGAGCCAGATCGGAGCGCAGGAGCTGCGCATCCGCCGCAACGGCTGCGACCCCGTGACGGTGTTGCGCTTCGCCAACCCGGAGCCGGCGCCGGACCCCTTCGGCCTGTGCGCCCGCGGGGCCCAGAATCACAACGGCGTCCACTCGGGCCTCGCGGGTATCTTCCAGCGCCTTGGCGTGACCCGGGATGGCTCAGCCGTGGTCTTCGAGATATCGAACCAGTTTCAGCTCATCGGCAAGACGCCACTCGCGCCCGAGCAGCAGGGCTTCTTCTATGTCCGTGCAGACGGAACGGGTCTGCGCCGCCTCGCCCCGCCGAGCCGCGACAGCACGTACCGGATCTTCGTGAACCCCCGGGGAGAAGCGTCCGCAGAATCAAAGACCGCGCTGCCCTTCCGCGCGGATGACCGCATGACCGCTTACACCGACCTCGGCCCCGGCGCCGACGGCCGCGAGAGCGAGCAGATATTCACGCTCGACCTGCGCACGGGGGAACGCAAGCAGGTCACGCGCCTGGTCGGGACCGCGCCGCCCGATCGACGTCTGGTGGGCGGCATCGCCATCGGCACCTACCGTGGAGGGATAGGTTTCGACCTCCTCATTGGTGAAGAGTACACATCCTTCTCCATGCGTAGCGATGGGAGCGACCTCCACTCCGTGCCGTCGGCGACCGTCGGCGGCCGGCTCGACGGCCCCGTCCTCCCCACCCTCGGGTTGACCACACGCACCGGCCTCAGCCTCCACCATGTGGCGATGCCCGGGACGCCTGAGAATCCCTGGGTGTTTCTGGGCGCACCGATCTACGAGCTGTTCCTGAAGGCGCGTGAGCACCTGATCCAGCTCACCGCTCTCGGCCACACCGACACCAGGGGATTGGCCTTCCGGCCAGACGAGGTGCTCCTCATGGCGTCGGCCGATCCCTTCGGGACGAACCCTTCCCGGAACTGTCAGCTCTTTCGCGCTCCCCGGTACGGCGGCCCTCTCCGGCAGCTCACGCACTTCGGGCAGGGAGTTCCCTCGGAGGAGGGCTGTCAACTCGGGGAGCTTCCGGGGTGCGGAATCTCCTACGGCGTCGAGCAGCAGCTGGAAGTCGCCGCGCGCGCGCGCGCATACGCGTTCTACTCCGACTGCGATCCCTTCGGAACCAACCCGGACGGCAGCCAGGTGTTCGCCATCGACTGGGGCGGGTCGCGGCTCCGGCAGCTCACGCACACCGCCGGCGCCCGCAGAGGTGCCGATGGCTCGCTGGAACTCGAGCTCCTCGGACCCGCGGCCCGCGGCGGCCGCTGAGCCGCGCGAGCCGGCAGGCCTCTCGGCCCCTACGGGCAGGTCGTATCCCCACCACAGAGGTTGGGCAGAATCTCGACGCCCTCGCTCACCTGGGGATTCGTGTTGCCGCCATTGTTGTTGTCCAAAACGTTGCCGGCGTACCCGGTCGGGGTGTCGAGCTGGAGGCCCACCTCGCCGGCGCCGGCAACGACATTGTTGAGCACCAAGCCGGCGCCGCCAGCATAGATGCCAACGTTGAATCCGGAGGTGGCGAGGACGCTGTTCTCGCTGGTGATGCCATTCTGTGTCCGGATGCCGTCGGCGCCGTTGTACTCGACGGTGTTGCGGCTCACGACCCCGCCTGCTGTCTCGATGCCTTCCTCGCCGTTGTCGGCGACCACGTTCTCGACGATCACGCCGGTGCCGCCGTTCACGACGATGCCTTCGAAGCCGTTGTGGCTCGCGAGGTTCCCGGTCATCGCCGAGTGCTCTGACGCGTGCAGGCCGGTGCCGTAGTTGAAGAGGACCACGTTGCCAGTCATGAGGCACTCGTCGCCGCCGATGATGCCCGCGCTCCCGTTACGGGTGACCGTGTTCCCCGCGGCGCGGCACTGATCGCCCAGGCTGATGCCGACCGAGCCGTTGTCCCGCACCCGCAGGGCGTCGACGACCGCGCCCTGGGTGAACATGAGCTCGATCCCCCGGTACCCGACGCCCCGCACGGTGCCGTTCCGCACCGCGATGTTGGAGCCCGTGCCGACGATTCCGGAGCCCGTACCCGTCGGGGCGCAGCTGGTCACGGGGCTGCCGCTACAGACCGTCGGTCCGAGGATGCTGAATCCGTTCAGGTCGAGCGTCACGTTGTCGGCCGTGATCGAGATGGCGGTGGTGTTGGCGTCGGGGACGGTGAGGTTCGACTTCAGGCGATAGCTGCCCGGTGTCGAGATGACGATGGGAAAGGCGCTCGGCTGCTTCAGCAGCTTCACGCCGTCGGTCGCGGCCGCCGGAGTCGCCGCCGCGAGCAGCAGCGCGAGCCCGCTCCTCAGGTTGCCGATCGATCTACACGTGTGCTGGCGCATGGCATCCCTCCTTGCGCGTCATCGGCAGACGAGGCGGCTCTGCTGCGGCGTGCAGGCCGGCTCCCCTCCCCCCGGGTATTGCCGCCCGAAGCAGGCACCGCTGCCCGGCAGCACGAGCTGCGCCTCGGCGTACGGGCTGGCCGACGTGAAGGATATCCCGGAGGCCCTCACCGTGACGACGTAGGTGCTCCCGCCGACGGGACGGATGATCAGCCTGGATATCCCACCTGGCCGGCTCGTCGTCCGGTTCCGGTATACCCAGCGGCCGCCGTTGAGGACCCACCCCACGCGCGTGCCGGTATCGTAGGGGCCGGGTGGCACCAGCACGTCGAACACGCGCCCGTCGGCATCGTACAGGGCCACTCCGATGCCGCGTGCGATCGGGTCCACGGCGGCGGTCGTGGCGATCTCGCCCTGGAGCGAGAGCGTCTGCGTGCCGGCCGGCCTGCCGAGCCTGCCGATCTTCAACTGCGGGGCCTGCAGCGTGTCGCACGCCGTTCCGATGCCGTGCCGGCTGAAGTGGGTGACGTTGTGCACCTCCCAGACATTGGCGGCGGGCTCGCAGACGGCGTCGGAGATGAATCCGGAGCCGGGATACGCGAGCGCGGCCTCCGGCGGGCAGGTCGGATCGGTCATGCTCGCCGACCCGCACTCCGGGGTGGCCACGACGAAGCCGTCGTCGAAGACGCGGATCAGCCCCTCGGACGGCGGCGGTGCGGAGGCCCCGACGACCGGGCATCCGGGCGGCCCCCCGTCGGTCCAGCCGAAGCGGATGGTCACGCCGGAGCCCGGCGGGAAGGTGAGCCCGTCGGGGGCGAATGCGGTGCAGCTCGCGACCCGGGCGTCGCTCGGGCCGTTGCCGCTGCCGATGACGAAGGCGCTGGTGCAGAGCGTCGAGGCGGAGAGCGGAGCGACGGTGACGTTGGTGGGCGCCGGCAGCGGTGGGGTGGGGCCGGCGAGCGGGATGCGCAGCTCGACCTCGGGCGTCGAGAGCACGCAGGTATTGGTCGCGACCTCGAGCGTGCCGCCGTCGCAGCGCATCTCGGGGCCGCCGACGAACGCCTCGGTGGCATCGCCCGCGCTGCAGCCGCTGATGCCGGTGTGCTGGCATCCCGTGCTTGGGGCGCACGTGTCCGCGGTGCATGCGTCGCCGTCGCCGCAGTTGACGGCGACCGCCTGGGTGCAGATCCCGCCGAGGCACGTTTCTCCCTGGGTGCACGCGTTGGCGTCGTTGCAGGGGGTACTGTCGGGCCTCAACTGGACGAAGCAGCCGAGCACCGGGAAGCACTCCTCGTCGGTGCAGGAGTTGCCGTCGTCGCACACGGGCGGATCGCCAGGCGTGCAGACCCCTCCCTGGCACGTCTCGAGCCCGTTGCAGACATTGGCGTCGGCGCACGGGGTGCCATCGTCGACGTGGGCGTCGACCGGGCACTGGACGGTCAATCCGCTGCAGAACTCGCCAGCATCGCACGGACCCGCCGGCGCGCGGCAGAGGAGCGTGCTTGGAGCGAGCGCGTCAACCGGACAGGCAGCGTCCACACCGGGACATGTCTCCGGAACATCGCAGAAGCCCGCCGCGGGACGGCAGATCTCGACCGCAGGGCGGAAGGTGCACGCGCTCGAGCAGCAGGATCCGCTCGTCCCGTTGGCGGCTCCCAGGTCGCACTGCTCTCCCGGGTCGATCACCGCGTCGCCGCAGGTCGTGACCATGCGGACGCGGTGGTTGTCCATGTCGGCGATCACGAGGGTGCCGGCCGCGTCCACCGCGACGTCCTCGGGGCTCATGCCGGCCATCAGCGGGGCGCCCCCGTCGCCGCTTGGAAAGCTCGTGCCGTTTCCGGCGACCGTCGTGATGATGCCGGTCGCGGCATCGACCCGCCGTATGGTGGCGTCGGCGATGAAGACGTTGCCCGTCGCATCGACGCCGATGCCGGTCGGGCGGTCGAACTGGGCGAGGGCCGCTGGGCCGCCGTCCCCTCCGGAGCCCGCCGTGCCGCTCCCAGCGAAGGCGAGGATCGTCCCCCCGACCACCTGGCGCACGCGGGGCCCATCCTCGTCCACGATGTAGAGCGTGCCCGTGGGGCCCACGGCCACGTCCCTCGGGATGGCGAGGTAGGCTCCTATCGCCGGGCCGCCGTCCCCCTCCCCGGGCACGAAGGGGCTGCCCCCCGCGACGGTCGTGATCGTGGTCTCGGCGGCGTCGACGCGCCGCACCCGCTGATTGGTGGTGTCCGCGATGTAGAGATTGCCGGCGGCATCGAGCGCCACCCCCATCGGCGAGTCGAGCTGCGCGCTCAGGGGTGGCCCGAGGTCGCCGCTGAAGCCGCGCGTGCCGGTGCCGGCGACCGTGCGGATCAGACCGGTCGCCGCGTCGACGCGCCGGACCCGGTTGTTGTCCGTGTCGGCGATGTAGATGCTCCCCGCCGTGTCGATCGCCAGGCCCTTCGGGAAGTTGAGACGGGCCGCCGTCGCCGGGCCGCCGTCGCCGACATCGCCGTGGGCCGAGAGCGACCCCAGACCCGCCACGCGCGCGATCAGCCCGGTTGCACGGTCGATCCGACGGACGGTGTGGGAGCTGTCCAGCACGTAGATGTTGCCCGCCCCGTCCACCGCCACGGACGAGGGCTCCCAGAGCTGGGCTTTGGTCGCCGGGCCATTGCTGCCGCCGAGGACGCCGTCCAGGCGGCCCGCCACGGGCTCGATGATCCCGCCAACGACGCGCCGCACCCGCAGGGACTCGGCAACGTACAGGGGGCCAGCCGGGTCGACGGCCACCTCCACCGGCGTGTCGAGCGATGCCAGGACCGCGGGACCTCCATCCCCCGTGGACCCTTGCGTGCCCGTTCCCGCGACCGTGTTGATCGTGCCCACAATGCTCATGTTGTCGGTGCTCACGACGCGCACCCGGTGGTTGTTCCTGTCCGCGATGAACAGGTTGCCCGCGGCGTCGATGACGACGTCGTCCACCCCGTTGAGCTGGGAGATACCTGCGGGCCCGCCGTCACCGCTGTAGCCGCAGACGCCGGTGCCGAACGTGGAGGTGGGGAACGGCTGGGCCGGGAGAACCGCGCAGAACAGGCCAACGCTCACGAGACCGGCCAGGGATCCGCTCGGCCAGACCGACACCGCGAAGGAGGTGGTGAAATTCGCGGCAAAGGCGGTGTGGATCAGCCCCGCCGGCGTCACGTAGCGGAGCCCGTCCTGCCCGTTGGCGGCGATCCAGAGGCTGCCGGGCGGGGCGAGGACCCCGACGGGGTCCAGGGTGATGTCCGTCGGCCGGTCGAGCAGGGCCGTGGTGGCCGGTACGCCGTCGAAGGTCGAGGTTCCGCCGCCCGCCCACGTCGAGATCAGCCCGCTGACGGCGTCCACCCGCCGGATACGCGCTTCGTTGCCCTCGGCGATGAAGAGGTTTCCTGCCCCGTCCACCGCGAGGGCGATCGCCTGCCCCAATCCTGCCGCCGTCGCTGGACCGCCGTCGCCCAGGGGGCTGCTTCCAAAGCCACCGGCATAGCTGCCGATCCCGGCGACCACGACCGAGTCCCCGGTGACAACGTCCACACGGCGGACGACGCCCCACATTGGGTCCCCGATGTAGAGGGCGGATCCATCGAGCACGACGGACAGCGGCTGCTGCACCAGGCTCTGCGCGGGTCCCTCGCCCGGGCCGCCGGCCACCGTGACGATCCGCGGCGCTCCCCAGGCCCCAACCGGCAGCACGGCCAGCGCTGCGCAGAGGAGGACGAGCGAAGGAAGGCTGTTCCGGCGGCCCCCCGCGGCCACCGGCGCAGGCGCGGGCCGAGCGCCCCGAGCAAGAACGGCACAAGTCCCACCTGCTGTTCCAGCCATATGGTCGAACCTCCGGTGCGGCGCATCCTGGAACGAATCGACGTCACCCTATAAGTGTGAACCTCCGCTGCACGACTGTTCCGTTCGCGCTCCTCCGATCCGAAGCCCGGCGCTGCCGGCCTGGCGGCGTGACACTCGACTGCACAGATGTAACGGGGCACGTTACGAGGGCTGTTACACCTGTTCTATGAATGCCCGCCGCCACCCGCCTTCGCAGCGCGTCCCGGCCCGCCCCCGCCGCGCCCCCCCCCGGCCGGCTGGACATCTGCCTGTTCCGGCGTGAAGGCGAGTACTGGGCGGTCCTGTACGCTGACCAAGTGGTACGGATCCGCGACACCGTCGGGGTCCGTCACCTGGCGCAGCTGCTCTGGCATCCGCAGCGGGAGTTCTACGCTCTCGATCTCATGCGAGCGCTGGCTTTGTCGGGTGATAGTCGGGGGGGCGCCCGAGCCGCCAAGATGGCGTCGCCGAACATCGACAAGCAGGCTGCCCTGGCGTACCAGCAGCGAGTCCGGTCCCTGGAGAGGGAGCTCGCCGATGCGGAGGGGATGAATGATGTCGGTCGGGTCGACGGGCTGCGAGGCGAGATCGACACCATCCTCCACGAGCTGCGTGCCAGTGCGCACGGGCGATGGCTGCGGGAGGACGCCGAACGAGCCCGGGTGGCGGTCACAAAGAGCATCAAGGCGGTCCTGGGACGCATCCGGGCGGTCCACGAGGTACTCGCAGATCACCTGGACGCCTCGGTGAAACGCGGCTACGTATGCGTCTACCGCCCCGACCCCCGGTGTCCGATTCGATGGGATTGCTAGGGAGTGACCATGGTTGTGACGACGCGGGGTGATGCGGTGGACAACTCGCGGGCGGCGGCGGTAAACCACGTCGTGCCCAGGCCGTGTCCTCTCCCATGGCACCTCCCTCAAGCACCCGCTGGCCCCATGTTCGTCGTGCCACGTCACCTGGGCTGGTGTTCCGGCTGGCGGCATGGCATCCATCGCGCAGGATCGGGACCGGACGGTTCGTCGTACGTGAGCGCCGGAGAGGGTCGGTTCGTCTGGAGTTCGCGACTGCCCGCGCGGACGATCACGCGACGTGCGTCCGCCGTCAAGCCTGGGCGCTCGGTGTGGTATCGGCCTCCGGAGCATCCTGGGTGGCGCTCAGGGAGCCGGCCTGCGTCACGCGTGGTGACGCCGCCTGCGAGTACGTGCTCACCTGGACCGACCCCGCCCGTTTCGCGGCGGCTGGGCTCGCCGGGTTGTCGATGACCATTGTCCTCGGCGTGACACAGCTGGCGATTAACGCCCCCACCCTCTGGCTGCTCGTGCCGGCGGCCATGGCGGCGGGCTATTCGGTCGAGCGTTGGCGCGTAGGCCGCGCACATCCGCGGGCACGCGCCGAGTCGGCAGTGGCGTTCCGCTGGCTCGTGGCGGACGCGCGCCCTGCTGCCGTCTCGCCCACCGAACGGACAGAGCGCGACGGCGCTGCTGCACCACGGCCTGCTCCGGGCGTCCAGTTGGAGCGCCAGAGCGACGGCTGGCGCATCGAATACGACGGCCAGTCCGTGCTGCTCCGGCACTCGCGCGGCCTGGCTCTGCTGGCCCATCTCATCCAGAGCCCCGGCCAGGATATCCATGTGAGCGCGCTGGACGCGATCACCCCATCGGGCGGGTCGGCCGGCAGCCGCAGTAGCCCGGCCGCCGAACCCGGGTCGCTGGCGGCACCGGGAGATGCGGGCGAAGTGCTCGACGCCCGAGCCCGGCGTGAGTATCAGCGCCGATTGGTCGAGCTGCGCGAGCAGCGCGAAGACGCCGAGGCGCGCCGTGACCTCGCGCGGGCCGACGAGATGCGAGCAGAGATCGAGCTCCTCGAGGATGAGCTCCGGGCCGCGGTCGGCCTCGGGGGCCGTGTCCGGCGGGCCGCGGCAGACGCCGAGCGGCTGCGCGTGGCGATCACGCAGCGCATCCGGTCGGCGATCGCCCAGATCGCGAAGCATCACCCTCCGCTCGGCGCGCACCTCACTGCGGGCGTGTCGACTGGGTACCGGTGCATGTACGACCCGGCCGCGGCTGCGCGAGCGACTTACGAGCGCGAGCGGAAGGCGTAGTCGCCGGGTGGTCGCGGGGGACGAAGGCTACGGTCGGCACATCGCCGCGCTGCTGCTGGCAGAACTCGACACCGACGAGCAGGAGGTGGTCGACCGTGCGCTCGTCCTCCTGCGCGCCCTGAATGGGGACGCGGAGGGGCTCGGGCCCCGGACCGTGGTGGCCGGTTTCGACCATCCCACCGCCGCGGTCGCGGCCGCAACGCGCCTCCACACCAGTGTCCCCGCCACCCCCGCCCTGCCGCGGTGGCGGGTCGGTTTGCACGTCGGCAAGATCGTGATGACCGCCGGGAGCGCTGCGACGGGGATCGCGATCGACCGGGCTACCGCACTGGCCCGGCTGGCCCGCCCAGGCACGACGGCGCTCGACCCCGCCGCGCTGGAGCTGATCGGGCCGCTTCGTGACGTCGTGCCCGAGACGGCCGATGGGGTGCAGCTCCTCGTGCCACGTCCCCCCGGGCCCTCGCTCGGCCGTCGACGGCTGGTGGTGGCGGTGCTGGCGACGGCGGCGGGCGGAGTGGGTGCGGCGGCCTGGATGACGACGCGCCATTTCCGGCGGGAGGGTGCACGCCGAAAGGTGACCCTCGGCGTCGGGCCGTTCCGATCGTCCCGGACCGACCCGGAGCACGCGTGGATCGGTATCGCGTTGCGCGGGGGCCTCAATACGCTGCTGAGCGAGCTCTCGAGCGTGAAGGTGTACTCGCAGGAGTTCCTCGATTTTCTCATGAACCAGGAGGGTCTCAGCGAGATCGAGGTCGCGAATCGCCTGGGCATCGAGAAGATGCTGAGTGGGGCGGTCCTCGTCGTCGGCGAGTCGGTGCGGCTCGAGGCGCGGATCGTCGACGTCGCGTCCGGCCTCCTCGAGGGGGCCTATACGGCGGTCGGCCGGGAGGACGACTTCCTCGCGCTCGAGAGGGAGGTCGTCCTGGGGGTGATCGCGAAGCTCCACGTCCCGCTCTCCGCCGAGGACGAACGGCGGCTCGCCGCCCGGCGGGCGAGCGACCCGTATGCCTTCCGCCGCCTGCTCGACGTGGAGGGCGCAGGTGGATCAGAGGCACCCGCGTCGCCCGGCGACGGCGGTGGCAAACCGCGCCCACGGTCCGGTCTCGGCGCGACCGTCGCCTACGCCGACGACGCCAGCAGGGCGGTCTCGGAGTTCCTCGAGGAGTATCGCCGGGCGACGGAGGCACGCGACGTTGCTGCCCTCGGGGTCTTCTATCAGGTGTTCTCACCCGAGCAGCGCGCTGCCCTGGAGCGGTATTTCTCGGAAGTGTACGATCTTCGCATGCGTATCGACAACATCGACGTCGCCATCGTCGGCGAGGAATCGGTGGTGAGCTACACGCGGACCGACGACTTCGTCGATGTTCCGACGGGACGTCCGCACCATGTTTCGCTCCGGGTGACGCGCCGGCTCCGGCGCGAGGCCGGCGTATGGCGCTTCGCAGGTCCGCAGTGATTTCGCGTTCCACCGGTGTCCTGCTGGCGCTCCTCGCTGCGCTGGTCGCCCCCGCCGTCGCGGCAGCCTCCCTGGCCGACGTGTTCGACAGCCCGCAATTCGCCCAACTGGGGCTGGCGCCGCTGGGTCCGGCGTTCGCGAACACCGTCGCCTCGACCTACCCGATCGCCTCCGCGAGCTCGAGCGTGACATACGCCTACAATCCGGCCTTCGACACGCTCGAACGCCGCCGTGGGGTCCTTGGCCCCATCCTGGGCGAGCGTGCGGAGACCTTGGGTCGCGGCCAGGTCAACTTCTGGGTCAGCTACTCGTTCGTCCATCTCGATACGATCAACGCGAAACCCCTGGATGACCTCGTGAACGCCCCCAAGGTGCAGGGCCGGTTGCTCTTCCTCCCGGTGCCGGGCGGCGTCCGACTCCAGGACGGCCGGGTCACGACCTTCCTGCCTGTGCGGGTCAGCGTCGACATCGACGTGACCGCGCACATCGCGACGCCGAGCCTCACCTATGGCGTCACGCCCGACCTGGATGTGAGCGCGACCCTCCCCGTCCTGCGCACCTCCCTCCACCTGGGCGCGCGAACGCGCGTACCCGACCCGCGGCTGCCGCAGTTTACGCTCCCGCCCGGCGATCCGGCGGCCGGCACCGACGACCGGTCGGCATCAGCCACCAGCGCGGGCGTCGGCGACCTGCTGCTGCGCACCAAGTACGTGCTGCATCGTGGCGCCCCGGCAAACCTTGCCGCCGGGCTCGGGCTCAGCCTGCCCAGCGGGCGGCGCGACGACTTCCAGGGAACGGGCACGACGCGCGTGCAGCCGATGCTGATCGCGTCCCGCACCGTCAGGGATCGTGTGGAGCTGCTCGCCAATGCCGGCGTGGACTTCGACGCGAACGACGTCGACCGCAGCATCCTGCGCTGGGCCGCCGGCGGCACCGCGGCCGTCGCCGAGCCGTTGACCGCGGCCATCGTGTTCCTCGGCCGGCACGAGCTGGCGGCGCAGAGCGATCGCATCCGCGTCCCCTTCTTCACGCAGATCGAGCGCAACGACCTGTTCGACTTCTCCGCCGGCCTCCGGTGGCGCTTCACCGCCGCGGGCGTGATCTCGCTGAACGCGCTCATCCCCCTCAATCGCCAGGGGTTGCGGGCGGACGTCATCCCGACGGCGGAGCTGGAGTTCACGTTCTAGAACGCACCGGCGGATACGGCTCGATCCCGGTCGATTGACGGCGGCGGCGGTGCGGGTGCAGTGTGCCGGGATGGATCTCGATCTGGCGATCAGGGGCGGTACCGTGGTCGATGGGACCGGGACGCCGGGGCGTGTGGCCGATGTGGGCATCCTTGGCGGGCGCGTGGTAGCGATCGGTAGGCTCGACGCGCGCGCGACTACGACCATCGATGCGGACGGTCTGGTGGTGGCGCCGGGGTTTGTCGACATCCACACGCACTACGATGCGCAGGTGATGTGGGATCGGATGCTGTCGATCTCGCCGTGGCACGGGGTGACCACCGTCGTCATGGGCAACTGCGGTTTCGGGGTGGCGCCGACGCGGCCCGAGCATCGCGGGCTGGTGCTGCGGACGCTCGAGAAGGTCGAGGGGATGAGCCTGGCGGCACTCGAGGCCGGGGTCGGGACCGACTGGCCGTTCGAGACCTTTCCGCAGTACCTCGACGCCGTCGAGCGCATCGGCACGGCGATCAACGTCGGCGTGCTGGTGGGGCACACCCCGGTGCGGCTCTACGTGATGGGGGAGGAGGCGACGGAGCGTCTGGCGACCGCCGACGAGATCGCCCGCATGCGTGCGCTGGTGGCGGAGGCGATCGCGGCCGGCGCGGTGGGGTTCGCGACCTCGAAGGCGCCGACGCACGTCGGCTACGCCGGCAAGCCCGTGCCCAGCCGCGTCGCCGGGCTGGACGAGATCGCCGCGCTTGCGGGTGCGCTCGGCGAGGCGGGAAAGGGGATCGTGCAGGCGACCGTCGGCCCCGGCCTTTTTTTCGACGAATTCGCCGGGCTGTCGCGTACCACCGGCCGGCCGGTCACGTGGACGGCGCTTCTGGCCGGGCTGCTCGGCCCCGGCTCGCATCGCATGCTGCTGGCGCGCTCGATCGAGCTGATCCGCGACGGCTTCCAGATCGTGCCGCAGGTGACCTGCCGGCCACTCAACTTCGAGTTCGACATGGCGGAGCCGTTCGTCCTGGAATCGTTGCCGGTGATGCGGCCGGTGTCGGCGGCGGATCGGGAGGGCAAGCTCCGCCTCTACCGCGATCCCGAGTTCCGCCGCGCCCTGGTGGAGACGCTCCAGTCCGACATGGCGGGGCCGTTCCGCGGCTTCACGGCGCGTACCTGCATCACGTTCTCGCCGCGCGAGCCCGCGCTCGAGGAACGGCCGCTCGCCGAGGTGGCGCGCGAGCGCGGCGTGCATCCTGCGCTGCTCCTGCTCGACCTGTCCGTCGCCTCGGATCTGGCGGCGCGCTTCCGCATGGCCATCCTCAACTACGACGAGGACGAGGTGGCCGAGCTACTCGTCGACCCGCACACCGTGCTCGGCCTGTCGGACGCCGGCGCGCACGCGAGCCAGCTGTGCGACGCCTGCTTCTCGACCCATCTCCTCGGGCGCTGGGTGCGGGAGAAGGGCACGCTGTCGATGGAGGAGGCCGTGCGCATGCTCACCTCGCGCCCGGCCGAGGTGTTCGGCATCACCGACCGTGGCCGCCTGGCGCCGGGGCTGCCGGCGGACGTGGTCGTGTTCGATCCGACGACCGTCGGGGCGAGCGCGCTCCGGCGTGTACACGACCTGCCGGCAGGCGCCCCGCGTCTGGTGGCGGATGCGACCGGGATCGAGGCCGTCATCGTGAACGGCCGGATCATTCGCCGCAGCGGGCGCGATGTGGTCGCGCCCGATGGACCCTTGCCCGGCCGCGTGCTCCGCGGCGGACGGGCGGCGTGAGAGGAGACGTCATGGCACCTGCCGCACGCAATCGTCAGTTCCGCCTGCGCGCGCGACCCGTGGGGCGCATCAAGCCGACGGACTTCGAGCTGGTGGAGACCGACGTGCCCCGTCCCGGTCCGGGTCAGGCGGTTGCACGAGTGCTGTACCTGAGCCTCGATCCGACGAACCGCATCTGGATGACCGACATCGAGCAGTACATGCCGCCGGTCGCGCTCGGCGAGGTGATGCGCGGCGCGGGGCTGGCGCAGATCGTCGCCTCCAACACGCCGCAGTACCAGGTGGGCGATCTCGTGACCGGCTTGACCGGCTGGCAGGACTACGTGGTCACCGACGGCAGCGGCCTCGGCGGGTTGACGCCGCTCCCGAAAGGGCTGCCGGTGCCGCTCCCCGCGCTGCTCGGTGTGCTCGGCATCACCGGGATCACGGCGTACTTCGGCCTCCTCGACATCGGCCAGCCGCAGGCGGGGGAGACGGTGGTGGTATCGGCCGCCGCGGGCGCGACCGGGTCGGTCGTCGGGCAGATCGCGAAGCTGAAGGGCTGCCGCGTGGTCGGCATTGCGGGCGGCCCCGAGAAGTGCGCCTGGATCGTGAACGACCTCGGCTTCGATGCCGCCGTCGACTACAAACGCCCCGACTGGCAGGCGCGGCTCCGCGCCGCCTGCCCGGCGGGCATCGACGTGAACTTCGAGAACGTCGGCGGCGAGATCATGGACGAGGTGATGGCACGCATGAACCAGGGTGGCCGCGTCGTCCTGTGCGGCCTGATCTCGGGCTACAATACGGGCGAGCCCATGCGCGGCCGGTTCGACGTGATCCTGATGAAGCGGCTGCGCGTGCAGGGCTTCATCGTGATCGACTACCTGCCGCGCTTCCCCGAGGCGGCGATGCAGCTCGCGCAGTGGATGATGGAGGGGAAGCTGAAGCACCGCGAGACCGTCGTCGACGGCCTCGAGCAGGCGCCGGTGGCGATCAACCAGCTGTTCGACGGGGGGAACGTCGGCAAGCTGGTGGTGAAGGTGGCGGACCCGCCGGTGGCGTAGGCTGGGGTGCTACGTTCGACAGTCGGTCAAGGGCCCTGCCGACGCCGTCGATCACGAAGTCTTGCGTCCCCCGTGCCCAACGCTCGTTGGTTACCCCGGCTGCCCACTCGGTACCGCGTTACGACCGTTCAGCCGCTGGGCTGATATTCCATTTGCTTGCGAGTGGATATTTCGGATAGCCCTCGCCCGAGTAACGATAACGCCAAGGGAGGCCTATCCGGATGACCTCGACCCCTCGCTTCCTCATGATCGGCGCGATCGCCTTGGCGGTCGCCGGCCCGACCGGGTCAGCGCCCCCGGCGTTGGCGGCGAACAGGAAGCCGGTCCTGGGGTGCTCGCCCAACGGGCGGTTCTTCGTCAAGAACGGTGCGCGCTTGACGCAGGCCCCGGTTGGTACGCCCGGCGTCGACTCCGTCGTGCTGCTGGGCGGGTCGGTGGGCATCGCCGGCTGCACGGCCGCGCCCGTCAAGCTCAAGCCTGCCCGCGACGGGAGCATGACGCTGACCGCCAAGTGGAAGGCGTGCGGTGGGCTCAAGCGAATCCGGCTGAAGGCCAAGATCGACGCCGGCTGCACGCGCATGACGGGAATCCGCATCCGTGCCAAGAAGTGGAAGCCCAGCGACATCGACGCCGAGCTGTCGGACTGCGGCGATCGCATCGTCGACCAGGAGATCGGCGAGAGCTGTGACCCCCCTGGCCCCACCTGCGATTCCGACTGCCACGTCATCGCGGTCGTGTCACCGCCGGCGACTACGACCACGATCACGACCAGCACCGGGACCACGGCCACCTCGACGACGCTCCCCCACGCGGTATGCGAGCCGCTCTGCGGCAACGGACAGATCGACGCCGAGTGCGACGAGCAATGCGACGGCTCGGTGATGGGCGCGTTCGCGGACTGTGCCTGCACCGACGACTGCACCGTCGACGAGCGCACCTGCGAGTGCCAGGGTGCGCGGTACACGAGCACCTGGGACGCGATCCAGCAGGGTATCTTCGCCCGGCACCAGTGCACCAACCCTTCGTGCCATGGCGGATCGCTCCCGCAGGGGGGACTCGATCTCCGTCCGGGCGCGGCGTACCAGGCCCTGGTGGGCGACGGGCACGGCGGGGTGCCGTCCCACGCCAACCCCGCCGTCGGGCGCGTGAAGCTCGGCCGACCGACGGAGAGCTTCCTCTGGCTCAAGCTCGCCAAGGCCACCGACCCCGAGGCGTACGCGGATGCCATCCGGGTGCTGAGGGCCTCGGACGTGGGCACTCCCATGCCCTTCGGGTTCGCTCCCCTGTCGGAGGACGAGCTGGAGGTGCTCAAACGCTGGATCCATGCCGGGGCGCCCTCGGAGGGGACGATCGCGGGCACCGCCGAGATGCTGTCCGCGTGCCTGCCACCCGGCGACCCCATCAAAATCATCCCGCCGGCGCCGCCGGCCACGACCGATGGGGTGCAGTTCTATGCGCCGCCCTGGACGATCCAGCCCCGCGATCCCGCCACCGGGCGCAACGGCGAGGACGAGATCTGCCAGGCCACCTACTTCGACTTCTCCAACCAGATCCCGGTGGAGCAGCAGTTCGATTGCCCGGCATACTGGGGCCTTGGGAACAAGTGCTTCTACTTGAACCGGACCGAGCTGACGCAGGACCCGAACTCCCACCACAGCATCATCCACATCTACCGGGGGCAGTACCTGGTCGGCTCCTCCGAATACATGCAAGGCTTCGGGCCCTTCACGTGTCGGGGCGGGGAGCTGGCCCAGCAGGCATGCGATCCGGCCGGCCCGGCCACGCAGTGCCCCGGCAGCGCGTGTGCCGGACGCATCCAGCGGAGTATCGCGTGCCTCCTCTTCGGTCCAGACGACTACGGCTTCGACATCACGGGGATGGGCAGCGACAACGCCCCCTCGGTCGGCGGCTCGCAGCAGCCCTATTTCGACTCGCGCTATGCGAGCGGGGCCTTCGGGGTCTTCCCCGTCAAGGGCACGATGGTCTGGAACTCGCACGCCTTCAACGTGACCAGCCAGCCGACCACCAACGAGCAGTATTTCAACGTGCTTTTCGCGAAGACGCCGCAGGAGCGTCGGTTCATTGCCCGGGGGATATTCGACTCCCGCTACATCTTCACCCAAGACGTGCCGCCCTTCGAGCAGCGCGAGTACTGCGGCACGTTCACCCTGCCCAAGGGGGCGGCGCTCACCGGGCTGAGCTCGCACACCCACAAGCGCGGCGTACGCTTCCGGATCTGGGAGCCGCCGAACAGCAGTTGCACGCCGTGCGCCATACAACCGGGGGGCTTCGCGGGGTGCCGTCAGCCGAACCCGGCGTGCCGTCCGGACGACTCGCGCCCGGCGGTCGCTACCACGACCGAGTACGATGACCCCATCCAGTTCGGCTACGATCCACCGCGCGACCTGACACAGGACGATCCGGCGAGCCGGACCGTCAAGTACTGCGCGCTGTACGACAACGGGTTCGAGAATCCGGAGCATGTGAAGCGGCGCTCGACGTCGCCGCCGACGCCGCTGTTCGCAGGGATCGCGCCGGGCGGGCCGTGCGCCGCCAATCGGGCGGCCTGCATGGACGGGCCGAACAAGGGACGGGTGTGCGGGGCCGCGGGCACCGAGCCCAACCACTCGTTCTGTGACTCGCAGCCGGGTCTGAGCGACGGGCTGTGCGACGCCTGCCCGCTGCGCGGTGGGGTCACAACCGCGGACGAGATGTTCCTCCTGCTGGGGAGCTGGTACTGCTCGGATCCCGATCAGGTGAACGGCTGCCCGCTGGCCCCGTAGGCGTCCCACCTCTTCCCCGCGCTCGCCGACCCCGCCCGCCGGCGCCACGGCTCAGATTCAGAAGTGCGTAGCTTGCGCCAGTTTTGGTCCTACCAGCGCGGGTCGTGCGCGAGTTCCCGAAGTTCCTGCGTCGAGCGGTGGGATTGAATTTGGTCCATTAACCGACGTATATCTGGACCATGAAGCCC
>CAZUDO010000130.1:0-30400 GCA_964618895.1 uncultured Binatia bacterium (SeqCode) | reverse complement strand
CCCAGCACGTGGTGGTACACCGCCGCGTCCGGCTTGCCGGTCCCGAACTCGCCCTCGATCAGGATGACATCGAAGCAGGGCGCCAGGTCGAAGCGTGCGAGCTTGTCCCGCTGCATCCCGGCGTCGCCGTTGGTGACCAGCGCACACGCCTGCCGCCAGCACCGTGCGACCGCACTCGAGTAGTCGAGCAACGTGTCGTCGAGATCAAACAGCACCGCGCGCACCCCTCCTGGTAGCGACGGGAGATCACGGGCGCAACCGGACATGGGGATGTGCTGCCGTCGCCGACTCGCGCCGGTGGGGGGTCCCGTGTGGGTGGCCGGGGAGCGTTGTGGACGGAACGAGCCCGCTGTCGGGCGCGGTGGCCAGCGCTCGTGGTCAGGCGGACCGTCACCGCCGGTTCGAGTCGATGCGTTGCGGCGGCGCCGCGAGCCCCGCGTAGCGCTCGGGTGGACCCGCATGGAGCGACCTGATGATGCACCGTATTTGACATGGGAGGAAGCTTGCTATAATATGTGCCCGATTCGAGATGGCGCGCACCTTGCAAACGGCTTTCACCTTCCGCTCCTGGGGTGGCGCGCGTCAGGGTGCGGGCCGCCCGCCCACGCCCGGCCGACGCCGCGTGCCCCATCGCGTACGGCCGCCGCACGATCGGCACTGTCCGGTGCACGTCACCCTGCGTGCGGCTGCGGGGGTGCCGTCGCTCCGCAGCGCGCCGGTGTTCGGCGCGCTGCGCGCCGCCCTGGCCGCCTCCTCGGCCGCCGGGTTTCGGGTTCTGCAGTTCAGTGCACAACGAGACCACGTCCACCTCGTGGTCGAAGCCGACGCCCCGGCACGCTTCGTCCGCGGCGTGGAGGGCCTGATGATTCGCGTCGCCAAGGCGGTGAACCGGGCGTGCGGGCGCCACGGCCGCGTGTGGGGGGACCGCTACCATGCGCGGCGGCTCGCGTCGCCACGCGAGGTCAGGGCTGCGCTCCTGTACGTACTCCAGAATTTTGCGAAGCACATCCCCGGCGTGCGCGGGACGGATCCGTGCTCGTCCGCGGCGTGGGTTGGCTCCGGCGCGGCCGGCTTCGCGTCGACGAGGCCCCCCGCGGTCCGTGACGGAGGTGCGGTCGGCGGCCGGTCGATGCGACGGACCCACCGGCGCGCGCACCGACGAGACCCCCGACGCTTGACTCAGCAGGCCCGCGTGCCGTTCATGGGACCCATGATCGACCCCGCCTACCGCGCCGTGTCCCGCGACGACTTCCCGGCCATGATCAACCCGAGCCGCTACGGCCAGCGCTCGTCCGATTTCGACGACATCATCGCGCGCACCGAGGAGCACTTCTGGAACCCGGCCGACCCGGACTACATCGACTACGCCACGCCGCTGGAGGCGGAGACCATCGTTCCCACCTGGTTCGTGCTGGAGAGCAACACGGCCGTGTGGGACCGGCTGGACGAAGGCCAGCGCATCCGCCTCACCAACGACAGCGCGCGCTGGAGTCTGTCGAACATCCTGCACGGCGAGCAGGGTGCGCTCAGCCTGTCGACCAGCCTGTGCGACATCTTCCTCGACCCCGGCGCGCAGGAGTACGCTGCCAACCAGGTGCGCGAGGAGGCACGCCACGTGCAGGCCTTCACGCGCTACTTCCAGGCCCGCTTCGACGGCGCCGTCTTCCCGGTGGGGGACACGGTGGGGACGATGCTGCGCGAGCTGGTCGGCACGCCCATCGTCTACCGGAAGATCGTCGGCATGCAGATGCTGGTCGAGGGGCTCGCCATGGGCGCCTTCACGACGCTCTACAAGATTGCGCAGGACCCGCTGCTGCGGCGCGTATGCCAGCTGGTCATGACCGACGAGGCCTTCCATCATCGCTTCGGCAAGATCTGGGCGCACGCGACCTTGCCGTACCTGGAGCCGGCGGAGCATGCCGCGGTGGAGGATTGGGCCCTCGAGTGCTTCCACACGCTGCTTTTCAATCTGGTCAACCCGCAGCAGAAGCGGCTGCTCTACCCGCAGTTCGGCCTCGACTGGGAGTGGGTGCAGGCGGCCGTGCTGGAGGCCCGCACCGACGAGCACCGGCGCGCCCTCATGACGCGCTCGAGCAACGTCTTCCGCACGCTCATCAAGACCCTGCTCAAGGCCGGGCTGATCACCGAACGGACGCGCGCCCAGTACGGGATGTGGGTCGACCTGGCGGAGCTCGAGGCCGAGGGCGATCGCATGGTCGGTGACGACGTGGCGGAGGACGGCATCCGGTCGCTGCGCGAGATCAACGCCGGCAAGCGCAAGATCGTCCGCCGGCTCGGTGCCCCGGCCTGAGTCGCCGCACCCGGACGCGGTGGGGGAAGTGCCCCAGGGTGGGTGAGATGGGCCCCCAGGTCGCTCGCGCACGCGACGCAGCCTGTGCGAGGTCGAGGAGCTCCGAGGCCGTCCGGCGAAGGGGGGCGGTGCGGGGCGCCCCCCGCCCGTGAAAGGGCATTCCCGATCTGGCGCGTCGGTTGCAACACGGACGGATAGCGCGGCGGGGTCGGTACCCTCTCTGGCGACCCCGCCGCCATCTTCACGGCCTCCTCCGGGGCGCCGGACACCAGCGGGTGCCCGACCCCGGTCGCGATGTGTCGGGGACCGCGCGGGGTCCCCGACGCGTCGTTCCTCCGCGGTGGACGCCGCGGGCGGCACCGGGCTAGGAGGACGCCATGCTCACCCTCTACGGCGTGCCGCGCAGCCGGACCATGCGCTGTCTCTGGATGCTCGAGCGCTTCCGGAAGCCGCTCGCCGTCCTCGACGGCGCTCTCGCCGGGCGTCCGTATCTCCTCGGGGATGCCTTCACGGTCGCCGACCTGAACGTCGCCTGCGTGCTGTCGTGGGCGCGGCTGGCGCGGCTCGACGTGTCGGTGGCGCCGGCCGTCGATGCGTGGCTCGAGCGCTGCCTCGCCCGGCCCGCATTCGCTCGCGCCTCGCCGGCGGGCTGAGAACGGGCCGCGTGCTCCGACGGACCGTCACTGCCACCGCGCTGGCTGCGGCGGCACTCGTCCTGGGACTCCTCGCGGCCGAGGGGTTCGTGCGCTGGTGGGACGGCTTCCCGGTGCTCACGCCCCGCC
The DNA here is from genome assembly GCA_964618895.1 of uncultured Binatia bacterium (SeqCode). Classification (GTDB taxonomy): domain Bacteria; phylum Desulfobacterota; class Binatia; order DP-6; family DP-6; genus CAZUDO01. Next base: position 27,307 of record CAZUDO010000130.1, on the reverse strand, counting down.
TGCCGGCGTTCTCGCTCGCGGCCCTGCGGGCGGCGCTTGCGCCGCGGTCGCTGGTGCCGTCGATCGGCGCCTGGGAAACGCCCGCCGACGTCGATCCGGCCTGGATCGACCAGCCGCCACGGGTGATCGGCCGCCCCCCCGACCCGGACCTGGTGGCGATCCGTGCGGCGCTCCGCCATCCGCACGTGCCGGAATACGATCTCTACAACGTGTGGAACGCACGCTTCGTCGACGAGGTGGCGTGCACGGAGGCGGGCCCGCTGCCGTTCCTCCCCATGCCCATCCAACTGTTCGATCCCCCCGAGCCGTCTCGCCACCCGCCGTACCGCTACCGGCCCGGCCGGACCACGCCGCAGGGCTTGGCGATCAACGCGTTCGGCTTCCGGGGCGCGGACATTCCGCTCGACAAGCCGGCCAACACCGTGCGTATCGCGTTCTCCGGTGCGTCGACGACGATCGGTGCTCCCACCTATCCGTATTCGTACCCCGAGTGTGTGATCCACTGGCTCAACCTGTGGGCGGCGCGGACGGGGCGGGCGGTGCGTTTCGACGGCGTCAACGCCGGGCGGACGGGCATCTCGTCGACCGACTCGCGCATGATCCTGCGCTACGAGGTGCTGCCGCTCGAGCCCGATCTGCTGGTGTACTACGAGGGCGCCAACCAGTTCGTGTTCGCGGCCTCGCTGACCGACGCCGGCCGGGACGCGTCCCGCCTCACGCGCGGCCTGCCGCCGGCCACGTGGGGGCGCTGGATCGCGTGGCCACGGCAGTACTCCGCCCTGGCACAGCGGCTGGATCGGGCGGTGCGCATCGTGAGCGCCCGCGGCGGGCGGGAGCCGGCGAAGCCCGCATATGAACTGCGCTGGCCGGCGGCGGTCGACATGGCGAATCCGGACATCACGCAGCCGGATCTCCCGCTCGCGCTGCCCACGGTCCTGGGCGATCTCGACGCCATCCGGACGCTGCTGCTGGCCGAGGGCGCCGACATGGCGCTGGCGTCGTTCATGTGGCTCGCCGCCGACGGCCTGCGCCTCGATCCCGTGCGTCACGGCTTCATCTACGAGTGGCTGAACGACAGGTGCTGGCCCTATCGCTACGCCGACATCCGGCGGCTGGCCGACTTCCAGAACCTGGTCTTCGCCCGCTGGGCCGCCGCCCACGACGTCCTGTTCGTCGACCTGGCGGGGCACTATCCGCCCGATCCGACGCTCTTCCTCGACGCCATCCACTTCAACGAGGTTGGCATCCGGCTGCAGGCGTGGGTGGTCTTCCAGGGCATCCTGCCGCGGGTGCGCGCGCACCTCGACGCCGGGACGTGGCCGCGCGCCGACCGGCAGCCACTGACGCGCCATCCGGTGGTGGGACCGGGGCGTGCCTATACCGTCCCCTGCGCGCGATGAAATCGACCCGAGACCATGTCTCGGGTCGGGGAGGACGGCGAGAGTGTCGCGCGGGAGAGAAGGCCCACGGCGTGCCGCGGCCGGCGGAGCCGGCGCGGCAGACGGGGCTGTTCCCACCCGTTTCGGGTGCGCAACGTTTGCCGCGCCGGCTCTGCCGGGCGCGGCATGACGTGCGCACGGTCCCACGCACGTCGCGCGCTCGCCGCCGACCCGAGACATGGTCTCGGGTCGATGGAAGTTCAAGCCGGGCGCTTGGCGGGCTCGGAAACGAGCAAGGTGCCCTGTGCGAGACACGCCAGCTGGTCGCCGTTCACGACCTCCACCCGCACCACCGCGGTGCGCTTGCCGAACGACAGCACGATCGACTCCGCCGTCAGGGTGCCGCCCTTCACCGGCGTCAGGTAGTTGATCTTGAACTCGGTGGTGGCCGCCCACTGGCCGCGCGGCATGAGCGGGTAGAGGACGCAGCCGAGGGCGTGGTCGACCAGCCCCGCCATCACGCCGCCGTGGAGGGTGCCGAACGGCGTCAGCAGCTCGGCGCGCACGTCCATGGTCGCGACCAGGCGCCCCGGCGTCATCTCGACGATGCGGAGGCCCAGGTAGGCGGGCAGGCCGGTGACGGCTTCGCTGGCGCGCACGAAGCTGGCGGCGATTGCGGGGTCGAACTGGTCGAAGGCCAGCGGGCGGTGGGGCATGGCGGGCGCAGTAGTACCCCGGAGGGGCCGGCGCGTGCCAATGCCCGCTCTCCCGGATGAAGTTCATTGCTTGACGTCTGGAGCGCCATGAGCCTAGGAGGGTGCGACCCCAGACGGGAAAGGAGCGTCGTATGGCCACCGTCGCTCGAACGATGATGGGTGCAGTCGTCCTTCTGGTCGTGTGCTGCGCCACGGTGCGCGCCAACCCGCCGAATCCGGACCTGCTCGACTGGAGAGGCCCCTGCTTCAATTGCTACAACTACGCGATCGATCGGAAAGACGCGTTCTTCGCGCAGCCACCGATTGCCGGGCCGCTGACCTGCTCGAACACCACCTGCGCGGCAGTGGACAATGGGCTCGCCGTCGCCACCTGGCCGGGGCCGGCGGCCGGACCGGCGCCCGCGGGCTGGCCCGCCAACGCGTGCCCGATCGGAGACTGTCTGGTGGCGCTCGTGGTGGACCCCGGAACGGACTTCCACTGGTATCGCTACAACGCCACCGGCGTGTGGTCGCACAAGCAGGGCCAGACGCCGGCGACCGACCTCGACGCCGCCGGCAATCCGATGGGTGTGGCCAATCCGCCCCACGTGGCGGCCCTAGGTGCCTACAATTTCTGCAGCTACATGTGTGTGCCGCAACCACCGGCGCCGCTCCCAGGCGTCATCAGCGACACCCCGTGGGCGCCGGTCGAGATCCTGCGTGCCTGGGTCAATCGGGGCACAGGGGTCATGGATCTCTTTCATGACTTCGCCGACGTGATCGCGACGCTGTCCCATCTACCGTCGGGCATCCCGGTGCCCGACCCCGGATGGAGCAACAACGAGGCGTTCCGCGGGTACTCGCTGGCATCGCGCAGCGACGCGCAGCCGATGTTCCCGCCCTATCTGCGGGTCTTCGACGGCGTGGTCGCGTACTTCTCGGACCTCGCCGGCACCTCGGGAACGACCGTCAGCTACTTCCTGGACGACTTCGGCCTGGAGGCGTTCCTTGCCGCCCAGTTCGGTTGCGAACTCCCCAGCTGCAACGACGACAACCCGTGCACCGACGACAGCTGCACCTCGGTGGGGGGGGCCTTCGTGTGCCAGCACACGCCGAACACCCTCGAGTGCAACGACGGCAATCGCTGCACGGTCGACGACACGTGTACCGGCGGCGCCTGCGTGGGGACTCCAGACCTCGGGACCTGCCACTACCAATGCTACGAGGTGCGACGGAAGGCGTTCGCCGGCCCCACCGTAACACTCGACGACGCGTTCGGGAGCGCCCAGACCGTCGTCGAGCTGCCGGAGCAGCTGTGCGCGCCGGCAGACAAGAACGACGAGGATCCCGACGCGCCTGGTGAACCCGATCACCTGGCAGGCTACCGTGTACGGCATCCGTTCAGTCCCCGCCTGCAGCAACGCTTCGTGAACCAGTTCGGCGCCAGCGTCCTCGACATCGTCCGACCCGATCGCCTCCAGGTCCCGACCGCCAAGAGCCTGACCGGTCCAACCCCGGCGCTCGTTTGGCCGAAGACCAACCACTTCCAGTGCTACCGCATCCGGCAGAGCCGGGGAACGCCCCGCTTCGTGCCGGTCCCCGGTGTGGAGGTCGAAGACCAGTTCGGGACGGCGACCGTCACCGTGAAGCGACCAGTGCGGCTGTGCGCGCCGGTGGACAAGAGCGGAGAGAATCCCGGCGTGGAGGACGACCCCGTCCACCTCCTCTGTTATCGGACTAGCTTTGCCCCGTTTCCGACGTTGACCCCGTTCGTGAACAATCAGTTCGGGCCGCAGAGCTTCATACTTCTGCGACGCACCGAGCTGTGCGTGCCGTCGCTCCTCGCGGCGGCCGCCCCCGCCGTGGCGTGCGGGGCCTGTGTCGCCCTCAACGCCGCCGATCAGGGCACGCGCAGCTGCGACGCGTTCGACGACGGCCAGGCGAATGCCAGCTGCCTGCTGCCCGACGAGATCCGCGACGCGCTCACCGACGTGCTGGCGGCGCAGGCGCCGGGGTGCGTGTCGGCCGCTCAGCTCGAGTTCGTACCCGCGGCCCCGAGCGGGTTCCGGGTGCCGCGCGCGACCAACGGGAGGGATTTCGAGATCGACCAGGGCTTCGACGAGGAGTTCGACCTGTCGGACGTGGCCACCAAGGCGGGCACGGCCGGGTACACGGTCGGAGAGGCACGGGGGTTCGCCAAGAAGACGACCGTCCTCGACAACCTGAAGGACCTGAACGGCAACGACGTCTGGTTCTACATCGGCCACGGCGTCGTCGACGACGACGGCGAAGCGGTCGGCATCGAAGCGCGCGACGGCGACACGCGACAGCAGGTGTCGTTGGCGGAGATGATCACCGCCATCCAGGCCGACGGCAACGCGCCCGGCCTGATGATCATGGGCGGGTGCGGCCTCGGCGGGCTGACCGAGTCGCTGGTGGCGGCCTGCTCGAAGGTCGCAGTCGGGTGGGACCGGCCGGTGCGCAGCGCGCCCCAGGTCGCGGGGATCAAGGCGTTCTGGGCGCGGCTGGTCGCGGGCGACACAATCATGGCGGCGGTGGCCGCCGCCGAGGCGGCGTACGTGGCAGAGCAGACGAGCCAGAAGACGAAGATCGAAGGTCTGAAAACGCTGGCGACCGCGCAGCTGAATGCGCTCAAGGCAGAAGCGAATCCGTCTCAGGAAACCCAGGACCAGATCGCCACGCTCGAGGGCGTGATTCCGACCATCAACACGCAGCTCGCCGAGGTGGTGGCCGACCTGGAAACTCCGCCCCAGCTGCAGATCAACACCAAGCCAAACATCGATCCGGACACGGCTAAGCTGACGGACGTGATCCCGGCATCGTGAGCGCGCGCCTTGCCTTGACAGGGCCTCACCTCCTGGCGTCGAGTACAATATGGCCCCACGCGTCCTCGCCATCCTTCCGCTCCTCGTCGCCACCACCGCATACGCCACGTTCCCGTACCCGGCCCCGTCCGCCGGCACGCCGCCGCAGGACTACGCCGCGTATCTCCGGCTGCCTCCGACCGAGCCGCCGACCCGCCCGAGCGACTTCACCGGCGGCACGGCGTGGAAGTTGACCAGCGACCAGACCGGCGACCCGTCGATCGACACCCGTCCCGACGAGCTGTTCGGCGTGACCGGCATGAGCGTCGACCGCGCCTGGCAGACGACCACGGGGCGCCCGGACGTGGTCATCGCGGTGCTCGACTCGGGCATCGAATGGGACGATGCCGGCGCCATGGCCGACCTGGCGCGCAAGGTACGGCTCAACCGCCGCGAGCTGCCGCTGCCAGAGGACGCCGGCGGGCAGACCAAGGCCCCGGGCGGGCGGAACCCCGACGCGTACGACCTGGACGACGACGGCGTGCTCACCGCCGCCGACTACGCCGCCGACCCGCGCGTCGGCGACCGCAACCAGAACGGCGTCGTCGATCCGCAGGACCTGCTGCTCGCCTTCAGCGACCGTACCGACGCCGACGGCAACGGGTACGTCGACGACATAGCCGGCTGGAACTTCCTGGACGACGACAACGACCCGTTCGACGAGGTGTCCTACGGTCACGGCACCGGCCAGGCGCGCGACTCCTGTGCCGAGGCCGACAACGGCGGCGACCTGGGCGTGTGTCCGAACTGCATGGTGCTGCCGGTCCGCGTCGGCGACAGCTTCATCGCCGACTCGAACCTGTTCGCGCAGGGAGTCGTGTTCGCCGTCGACAGCGGTGCACACGTCGTCCAGGAGGCGCTCGGCGCGATCAACAACTCGGCCTTCGCCCGCGACGCCATCGACTACGCGTACGCCAACGACGTGCCCGTGATTGCGTCCGCCGCCGACGAGGAGAGCTTCCATCACAACGTGCCGGCGGCCAACCGCCACACCATCACCGTCAACTCGGTGACCAAGTACGAGGACGTGGCCGGCCTCGAGCTGACGCCGCATTCGTATCTGTTCCTGAACGGCTGCACGAACTACGGCGGCAACATCGCGGTCGCGATCTCGTCGTCGTCGTGCTCGTCGGAGGCGACCGGGCGCGGCGCCGGCATCGCCGGCCTGCTCCTCTCGGCGGCGCTCGACCGCGTGGATGCCGGGCTCCTCGTGCCACGCCGGACGGATCCGACCGGCGCCGTCCATCCGCTGTCGGCCAGCGAGGTGGCCCAGCTCCTCACCCTGACCGCCGACGACATCGACTTCTCGGCCGACCGGACGGCGGGCTTCCCGCTCCCGGGGACGACCAGCACGCGCTTCGCGTCGCAGGCCGGGTGGGACCAGTACTTCGGCTACGGCCGGGCCCATGCCGAGCGCGCGGTCGAGGCCGTGGCCGCGGGCGCCATCCCGCCCGAGGCCGATCTGCTCACCCCGGAGTGGTGGCGAACCTTCGACCCCGAGATCACCCCGACGGTGTCCATCGTGGGCTCGGCGGCGGCACCGCGCGCGACGTCGTTCGGGTACGAGCTGGGGTTCGGGTGCGGCGTGCAGCCGGTGGGCGATCAGTTCCATCTGATCGCGAACGCGGGCGCCAAGACCGGAGCGCTGGCGGCGACGGAGCTGGGGCGCTGGGACGTGACCGCGGTGGCCAGCGTCTGCGCGTTCGATCCCGCCGCTGTCCCGTCGACGTCCCCGAGCGGCACGCCGTCGCCGCACAATACGCCCGACGCATTCACGGTCACCCTGCGGCTCCGCGTGACCGACGGCCGGGGGATGCGCGCCGAGGCACGCCGCACCGTGTACGTGCATCACGACCCGGATCTGCTGCGTGGCTTTCCGCGCGACCTGGGTGCCAGCGGCGAGCCGTCGCCGCTCTTCATCGCGCTCAAGGGCAAGGGCAGGCGCGCGCGCGAGCGCCTGCTGGTCGCGACCTCGGAGGGGCGCGTGCACGCCTACGGCCCCGACGGCCGTGAGCCGAAGGGCTGGCCGGTGACGACGGATGCGCTCCCCCTGCACGTCGGGTCGCGGGCGTTCGCGACCGACGCCCTCCCGGCCACGTACGCCGAATCGATCGGCAACGGCCTCGCCGCCGCCGATCTCGACGGCGACGGCCGCGTCGAGGTGGTCGCCGGATCGCTCGGTGGCAAGGTGTACGTCTGGGACCGCAAGGGCCGGCGCCGGCGCGGCTTCCCGGTGACGACCGACGCGCGCTACTCCGCGCGCGCGATCCGCGATCGCTTCAATCGGCTGCAGCGCGGCATCCTGGCCCCGCCCGTGCTCGCCGACCTGGACGGCAAGCGAAAGACGCTCGAAATCGTGGTCGCGGCGCTCGACCGCCACGTGTACGCCTGGCGGCACGACGGCACGCCGCTGGCCGGCTGGCCGGTGCTGATGGTCGATCGCACGCAGATGGCAGCGATCGATGCGGACACGCACCAGGTCGTCCCGCGGGTGGTGGACGGCGAGCCCGTCGCCCTGCAGGGCACGAAGATCCTGTCGACGCCGGCCATCGGACCGCTCAGAGGCGACGGCAAGCCGGTGATCGTCGTCGGCACCAACGAAGAATACCGCGAGACGCCCAACTATGCCGCCGAGGGCAACGCCACCATTACGGCCTTTACCGGCCTGGGCGTGCTGTCGCGCGCCAACGGCCGCGTCTACGCCATCCCGGCGGGCGGAACGGCCGATGCCGCCGGGGCCGGGAACCCGTCAGGACCGTTCCTGCCGGGCTGGCCCGCACGCATTGGGATCGTCGCCGAGGAGCTGCTGCCGTGGATCGAGGGTGTTCCGGGGGCGCCCGCGCTCGCGGATGTCGACGGCGACGGCACGCTCGAGGTCGGCATCGCCTCGGTGGCGGGGCCGGCGTACGTGCTACGCGCCGACGGCACGTCCTTCTACGGCGTCGATGCCGATGGCAAGGCGCGCACGCTGCCGACCGACAAGGCGAGCTTCGGCGCGGGCAGCCCGACCACCGAGCCGTTCGCGTCCGTGCCGAGCCTCGGCAGCGGCACGTTCGCACCCATCGGCCCCGACGGCGACATCGTGTGGGTGCAGACGGGCGCCGCCTTCGGCCGCCTGCTCGACACCCAGTTGCCCGCCGAGCAGCTGCCCCACGACGTGCACCTGGGGGCGTGGCGCGTGTCGACGGGCGAGGCACTGCCGGCCTTCCCGCGCCTGCTCGACGACCTCGTGTTTCTGGGCGAGCCCTCGGTCGCCGACGTCTCCGGCGACGGCACGCCCGAGATCCTGATCGGCAGCGGCGGCTACCTGGTGCACGCCGTCGACGCCAGCGGCGCCGCGGCCGCCGGCTGGCCCAAGTTCACCGGCGGCTGGATCATCGCGTCGCCGGCGGTGACGCATCGCTTCGTGAAGGGGCAGGTGGTGGCGGTGACGACGCGCGAGGGCGGCCTCTGGCTCTGGCACGGGCGCGGCAAGCGCAAGGCGGCGCCGTGGCCGCGCTACCATCACGACGCGCGCAACAGCGGGTGGTTGACGCGCTGAGCGGCGGGTTCAGCGCGGCACGCCACGGCGGGGTTCATGCCCCGGGGCGCGCCGCGCCGCCGAGGCGTCAGACCATCTCTTTGAGCCCGCGCAGTGGCCGGATGCGGACCACGTTCCGGGCCGGCTTGGCCTTGAACATGACCTCTTCCTTGGTGAACGGGTTGATGCCCATGCGCGCCTTGGTGGCCGGCTTGCGCGTGACGGTGATCCGCATCAGGCCCGGCACCTTGAATACGCCCGAGCCGCTCTTCGACAGGTCGGCCTTGATGAGGGCGCCGAGGGCGTGGAACGCGGCGGCCACGTCGCGGCGGTGGACGCCGGTGTGCTCGCCGATGGTGCGGAACACGTCACCCTTGCTGCGCGTCTTCGACGCCGCGCTGACCTTGACCGGCTTGCTGAGGCTCAACTTCGACACCGGACGGGCAGACGCCTTCTTCACAGTCTTCGTGGCCATGGGGGCTTCCTTTCCTCTGGTGGATGCGAATCGTGAGATTCACGCCTTAAAGTGTATAGAAGCGAAATTCAAACGCGGCCTCGTCAGACCATCTCCTTGAGCCCGCGCAGCGGCCGCACGCGCACGACGTTCCGGGCCGGCTTGGCCTTGAACATGACCTCTTCCTTGGTGAACGGGTTGATGCCCATGCGCGCCTTGGTGGCCGGCTTGCGCGTGACGGTGATCCGCATCAGGCCCGGCACCTTGAATACGCCCGCGCCGCTCTTCGACAGGTCGGCCTTGATGAGGGCGCCGAGGGCGTGGAACGCGGCGGCCACGTCCCGGCGGTGGACGCCGGTGTGCTCGCCGATGGTGCGGAACACGTCACCCTTGCTGCGTGTCTTCGACGCCGCGGTGACCTTGAGCGGCTTGCTCAGGTTCAGCTTCGACACGGGACGCGCGGACCCCTTGTTCGCGGTCGCGGACCCCTTCTTCACGGTCTTGGTGGCCATGGTCGGTTCCTCCCCTCCACTCGCTGAGAAATGTGAGTTCACGCCATAAGGTGTAGAGAAGAGAAATTCAAACGCCGCGACGCGGACCGGGCGCATGCGCGCGGGTCGTGGCGAACGGCGGTTTGAAAACCGCGACCACTCGCGCTACCCGATCCGGTGCCGAGGCCCGCCCGGCCGCCGTGGTGCCATCCCACTCCAACCCCGAGACCCGCGTCCCTGCCGCGGCGTTCGTGCTCCTCCTGCTGCTCGTCTCGGGCGCGGTGGCGCTCGTCTACCAGAGCCTGTGGACCCGCCAGCTGTCGCTCATCCTCGGCTCGACGACCTACGCCATCGGGACCGTCCTGGCCGCCTTCATGGCCGGCCTCGGGGTGGGGGCCTTCGTCCTCGGCCGCCGTGCCGACCGCGTCCCGCGGCCGCTCCGCCTGTACGCGCTCCTGGAAGTCGCGATCGGCGTGTGCGGCCTCCTCTCGCCCGTCCTCCTGGCGCAGGGCAACGGCCTCTACGCCCTGTGCTACGGGCAGCTGCACGGCCACCCGGCGCTCCTCACCCTGGCGCGCTTCCTGATCGGCTTCCTGTTCGTCGCCGTGCCGGCCTTCCTCATGGGCGGCACGCTGCCGGTGGCGACGCGGCACCTGGTCCGCCAGGCGGGAGGCCTCGGACGAAGCCTCGGACGGCTCTATGCGCTCAACACGCTCGGGGCCGCGATCGGCGTCGTCGCGCTCCCGTTCGTGCTGCTGCCGAGCCTCGGGGTGCGTGCCACCCTGCTCGCCTGCGGGGTGACGAACATCGCCATCGGCCTGGTGGCGTGGGGGATCGCCGGCCGCGGCGCGCCGGTGCCGGGAGCCGCCGTGCCCGCGCCCGGCGCATCGGCGACGGGGAGCCCGATGCCGTCCGGTCTCCTGGTCGCGTTCTTCCTCTCGGGGTTCGTCGCGCTCGCGCTGGAGTCGGTCTGGAACCGGTTCTTCGCGATGTACTTCGGCAGCTCGATCTACAGCTACGCCGTCATCCTGGCCCTGTACCTGGGCGGGATCGTCGCCGGGGGCTTCGCGTTCACGCTCTGCGAGCGCCGGGGCTTCGACCCGCGCCGGGTGTTCGTGGTCTGCCTCGTCCTCCTGATCGTCGATCTCGCCCTGACGGTGCCGGTGATGAATCGCGTCCTCTATCTCCAGCTCGTGGTCCTCGACCGGCTGGGGCTCGGCTTCGCGACCTTCCATCTCGCCAACACGGTGGCGGCGGTGCTCATCATCCTGCCGCCGACGGTGCTCTTCGGCATCTCGTTCCCCGCCGTGGCGACGGCCGCGAGCCGGGGCATCGAGCGGCTGGGGGGCGAACTCGGCTTCGTCTACCTGGTGAATACGGCGGGGACGACGCTTGGGGCCTTGGCGACCAGCTTCGTCCTCATCCCGGGCATCGGGGTGCGCGGAACGCTCGATCTCCTCGCGCTGGTGACGGCGGCGGCGGTCGCCTGCGCCGCCGGCCGACGCTGGTGGCGCAGGCGGTATGCCTGGCTCCAGGGGGCGGCCCTGCTGGGCCTCGCGTGCGTGCCGGTCCTGCTGCCGGCCTGGGACTACCGCCTCATGCACACGCCCATCAACAAGGAACCCGGCCTCGTACTGAAGCTGTGGCGAGCCGGCAAGCTCGCCGAGAGCCTCGCGACCATCAACGTGCTCGAGGTGCGCGACGGACTCGATGCGACGGTGTCGGTCGCCGACTACGGGTCGGCCATGCGGGCGTTGCTGGTCAACGGCAAGGCCGACGCCAGCAATCGGGATGCCTTCTCGCAGGCCATGCTTGGTCACCTGCCGCTGCTGCTCCGGCCCGCAGCCCGCGACGTGCTGGTTGTGGGCTTCGGCGCCGGCGTCACGCTGGCCGCGACCGTGGTCCATCCGGCGGCCCGCATCGACCTGGTCGAGATCTCCGTCGACGTCCTCGACCTGGGCGATCGCCACTTCCGCTCCCTGCACCACGACGCCCTCCGCGACCCGCGTGTGACCAGCTACATCGAGGACGGGCGGAACTTCATCGCCTTCCACCCCACCCGCACCTACGACGTCATCATCAGCCAACCCAGCAACCCGTGGATGACCGGCGTCGCCAACCTGTTCACCGACGATTTCTTCGCGGCCGTCCGCCGGCGCCTGCGGCCGGGCGGCATCCTGGCGCAATGGTTCCAGTACTACAGCATGAGTCCCGACGACGTCTGGACGCTGATCGCCACGCTGCGGCATCGCTTCCCGAACGTGTACGTCTTCGGCTTCTACGAACGTCTGCGCAGTCTCGGCGATCTCGTGGTGCTGGCGTCCGATGCGCCGATCGACTTCACGCCCGCGCTGGCGTCGTTCGCGGCCGACGGCGGGAGCGCCCTCGGCCGGCTCGGGCTGACCGTGCCCGAGGACCTGGCGTCCGCGCTGCTGGCAAGCCCGGAAACCCTCGACCAGCTGCTGGCCGGCGCGGCGCTCAACTCCGACGATCATCCGCGTATCGAGCTGCAGGCGCCGCGGGCGCTCTTCGGTAGCGACCAGTTCGTCATCCTGCGCGCCCTTCTGGAGGCGTCCGGGGGAGCGCACCTGCCCGCCGCCCTCCCGGCCACGGCGGGTGACGGCGTCGAGCTCATGCCCGGCTCAGGCCTGCACATGATGCACGGCGGCTATCGACTGGTCGGGATGCCTGCAGGCTCATCCTTGTTCTCACGCGAGTTCCGGCGCGTGCTCACCTTCACGGCCGACGGCGACGGCACGCCCCGTCTCGAGGCGCTGCGGGCCAACGGCGTTCTCGATCGCGCCGGGCTCGACCAGCTGGCAGCCGAGGCGGTGGCGAGCCGGGTCGACGCCACGGGCGAGGTGACGGTGGACGGCCAGACGGCGATCGTCTACCGCGCGCCGGCGACGGGCCGGACGGTGGTGGCCTGGAGCTGTCCTGAGATGGGGCCGTCCCTCGCGGTGGTGGATCTCACCGGCGGGAGCGCCGCGCCCCCGCTGCGCTGCCGCCCGGCTGGCGGGTAGGGCGTCACACCCGCAACACGACACCGCGCGCCCGCGTGCCGGTCGCACGGGCGACGGCGTCCACGTAGAGCGCCACCTGCCGGCGGTACTCGTCGAGTCGCCCCCCGATCTCTACGTCGGTCTTGAAGTCGATGACGGTCCAGGTGTCGCCGTCGAGGAAGGCGGCGTCGATCACGCCCTCGACCAGCTCGCCCCCGTCCTGGTGCCATGTGACCGGCGCTTCGCGGCGGCAGCGGCCGGCACGGGCCGCGGTGGCGGCCTGGCGGAGCAGCGGATGCGCGAGGGCACGGCCGACGGTTTCGATCGCCGCGTCGACCTCTTCGGCCGGCGCGCCGACGATGCGGCCCTGCAGCGCGGCGGCGGCGCGCACGCCGGCGGCGTCGGCGTCGAGGTCGACGGTGGCCAGCACGGCATGCACGAGGGTGCCGAAGCGCTTGCCGTGCGGGCGCCCGCCGTCGGGGGCGGTGGTCTCGACGGCGATGTCCGGCGTCGCGGCGATGTCCGGTGTGGCGGCGGCGTGCTCGGTGGCGGTGACGACCCGCAGGGCGGGGGTGCCGGCGTCGGTGCGCACGCGTGCGCGCTCGGCCTGCCAGGTGTCGTGGGCGCGGACGCTTTCGTCGCGGCGCACGCCGCTCTCGTCGGCCTCGAGCAGCTTCTGCTGGCGGAGCCCGACCGACTCCTGCACGTCGAGGCGGAGCAGATGGGGATCCCACCAGACGACCCGGTGCGCACCCGCCTCGGGCCGGTGCAGTCCGGGCGCGACCGGGGTGCTGACGCGCGCCTTCGCCGGCCGGTCGATGACCGCATCGGTGCCGACCTCGGGACAGCCCGGGGCCCGGCGTGTCTCCGGTCCATGGCCGGGCGGCGGGTAGAGTGCCGGATGGAGCGCGGCCAGCCAACCCGCGCGGCGCTCGTCGGCGAGGGTGGAGACGACCAGCAGGTCGCGTGCCCGCGTCGCCGCCACGTACAACAGCCGCGTGGCCTCCTCGCGCTCGCGCGCGAGCTCGTCGTCGGCGTGCTCGAGCAGCTCGGGCGGCGAGCAGCCGGCCAGGCGCTGCGCGCACAGCCGGCGGGCCGGGTCGACCCAGCGCATGGGCTCGCTCGGGGTCTCGTTGGCGGACAGATCGGCCAGGATGACGACCGGGAACTCGAGCCCCTTGGCGCGGTGGACGGTCATGATGCGGACGCCGTCGGTGCCTTCCTCGACCAGCGGGGCGTCGCTCCCTTCGCCGCGTTCGGCCTGCTCTTCCAGGCGCTCGACGAAGGCGCGGAAGGAGAGCACGCTGCCACGCTCGGCGCGCCGGGCGAGGTCGAGCAGCCGGGTCACGTTGGCGAGCGCCTGCTCGCCGGTCGGCCAGATGGCGAGCCCGGCGTGCGCGCGCGTGGCGGCCAGGAGGCGCCCGATGGTGTCGGCGATCGGGCGGCGGTTCCGGCCCCGGTGCAGGTCGCGCAGCACGGCGAGCGCCGCCGCCACCTCGGCCAGCGGAGCTGGCAGGTCGTCGGGCACGGGGCGGAACGGGTGCAGCCCGCCGATCCGGTCGCGGTACGCCAGCAGCGCGCCGTCGTCGAAGGCCAGGAGCGGGCCGCGCAGGGTGGCGAACACCATGAGCTGGTCGTCGGGACGCTCGATGGCCGCGAGCGCGTTCCGGATCGCCGCCACCTCCTCGCGCACGTGGAACGAGCTGCCGCCCACCAGCAGATGGGGCAGGTGCCGGGCTTCGAGCGCCCGCACGTACGGCCGGGTCACGTCGCGGTTCCACGACCGGAAGCGGCGGAAGAGCAGGCAGACGTGCCGGGCGGCGATGGGCACGCGCACCTCGGCGCCGGGGGCTTCCGTGCGCTCGGCCACCGTCCAGCCGCTCTCGTGCACCAGCCAGTCGACGAACGCCGCCACCGCGGCCGGCAGGGACTCGTCGATGCGCCAGTCGACGATGGTGCCGAAGTCGCCGTAGGGGGCGGGGACGGGCAGGGCGATCACCGCCGGCTGGGTGTCGGTCGGCGGGCGATACGGCGCCAGTGGCACGTACGATGCCTGGCCGGCGGATGCGCCGTCCATACGCGGCGCGAAGGCGGCGTTGACGGCCTCCTGGATGGCGGGCACCGAGCGGAAGCTCACCGTGAGCGCGACCGCGGCGACGCCGGTCGCGACCAGCTGGCGCTTCACGGCCTCGTACAGGGCCACGTCGGCGCGCCGGAAGCGGTAGATGGACTGCTTCGGGTCGCCGACCAGGAAGAGCTTCCCGGGACGCGGGCGGACGCGCGTCCAGTCGCGCTCGGCCGGATCGTCGGCGGCCAGCAGGAGGAGGAGCTCCGCCTGCAGCGGGTCGGTGTCCTGGAACTCGTCGACGAACAGATGCGAAAAGCGTTCCTGCAGTTCGGCACGCACGGCGTCGTCGTCGCGCACCAGGTCGCGGGCGCGGATGAGCAGGTCGAGAAAGTCCAGGCGTCCTGCCTGCCGCTTCAACTCCTCGTAGCGCTCCACGACCGGCCACAGCTCGTCGCGGAGCCGCGGCGCCAGATCGGCGCCGGCCCGATCGAGGAAGGCGCGCAGCCGGGCGCGCAGCGCGTCGCGGGCGGCGCGCAGCTCGGCCTTGGAAAACCCTGGCGGCGCCGAGCGGAAGCCGGCCCAGCCCCAATGCTTCTCACGGCTGTGGATCAGCAGTTCGGCTTCGAGCCCGTCGTGGTCGCGTCCGCGGACGGCTTCGCGGCGGTGGATGTCGTCGACGAAGGTGCCGAGGCGCGCGAGCGACTTGACGAACCAGTCGGCCGCATCCCCGCCCGCCGCGCGTGTGGCCAGGGCCGCCATGTCGGCGAGCAGCGCGTCGATCTCGGCGTCGCGGGCGAAGGCGGGGTCGTGTCGCCAGGGGGTGTCGAAATCCCGCCGCTCGCTCAGCTCGCCCGCGGCCGTGCGCAGCATGCCGCGTGGCCCCTCGGCGCCCCCGCGCCGGCGGAGCACGCGTCGCACGGCCTCGCCCGGCGCCGCCAGCTGGGCCTCGAACCAGCGGTCGAAGGCGCGGTCGAAGAGGGCCCGCGCGACGTCCTCGGGCGCGACCTCGAACAGCGGGTCGACCTTGGCCTCGACCGGGCGCTCGCGCAGCAGGTCGGCGCAGAAGGAGTGGATGGTGCCGATGCGCGCCTCCTCGAGCTGCGGCAGCGCGTCGGTCAGGCGCGCGCGCACGGCGGCCGGGCAGGCGGGATCCTGGCGGCGCTCTTCGATGGCGGTGCGCAGGCGGAGCTTCAGCTCGCCGGCGGCGGCCTCGGTGAAGGTGAGCGCCACCATGCGGTCGAGGCGCGCGTGGCCGCCTGCGAGCGCGGCCACCATGCGCCGCACCAGCTCGCTCGTCTTGCCCGTGCCGGCCGCGGCCTCGACCACCAGCGTGGCGGTCAGGTCGCCGCGGATGCGGTCGCGGACGTCCTGGTCGGCCAGCGGGGCGCTCACGGCAGGCTCCGCAGGCGGAAGAGGTCCGCCAGCCGCTCGGGCGGCTTCCGGCCGGTGCGTTGCTCCTCGTACGGGCCGCACACGGGGCGGTAGTCGCACCACTGACACGCCCCCTTGGCCGGCGCGGCCGGGAGGAAGCCGGCGCCGAGCGCGCCGCCGACCACCTCTGCGACCGTACGGATCGCCGTACGCGTGGAGGCGTCGAGCGGGACGACGCGCTCCTGGTAGCCGCCGTCGGCGGTACAGTAGTAGAGCCGCCCGGTCTCGACCGGCTCGGGCAGGAGCTGCTCGCAGACGAGCGCGTACAGGAGCGGCTGCAGCACCTGTCCGCCGCCGGTCACGACATCCTCCGCCGTACGCGCCTTGCCGGTCTTGTGGTCGGTGACCCGGAGCGCGCCGCGCGGATGGCGCTCCACCAGGTCGATCGCGCCGCGCAGGTGGAGCGTGCCGTCCAGCACCGCCACCGGGTCGTCCACGCTCGCCGGGTCGGCGTTGGGGCGGTCGCGATCGGCCAGGCCGAAGGCCAGCTCGAAATGCTGCGGCACCCAGCCGTCGGTCTCGTCGGCGCTGCGCCGGAGCCACTCGCGCAGGTCGGCGCGCACCGTGCCGATGCCGTCCTCCCACACGCGCGGAATGGCGGGCGCGAGCTGCTCGCGGTACTCCGAGGCGACCTTCTCGAGGGTGGCGTCGACGGCGGCGAGGGCACGCTCGAGGGTGGCCGGGCGCACCGGCAGGAGGCCGTCGGCCTTCAGGCGGGTCAGCGCCTCGAACTGCACGTCGTGTACCAGCGCGCCGCGCGTCAGCGGGTCGAGGACCTCGATGGCGACCGCGTCCTCGCGCGGCGCCAGGCGATGCACGGCCTGCAGGAAGAAGCGGTACGGGCAGGCGGCGAAGTGTTGCAGGGCAGTGGGCGAGAAGGCGCGTGTGGCGAGCTGGTGGCGGGCGAGCGCGGCGCGGGCGAGCGGGTCGGGATCGACCAGGCCGTCGGCTGGCGTCCAGCGCCGGAGCCAGCGTCGCGCCCGTGCCCGGAGCGCCCGGGCGAGATGCGGGTTGGCCGTGAGCAGGTACGTCGCGGTGCCGGCGGTAGTGTCGGGATCGGCGTCGAGCAGCGGGGCGAGCAGCGCCAGGTCGTACTCGGCCTCGTCGATGGCGTCGCCCGGGCTGGCCGGCGCGGGCCAGCCGAGGCGCCCGCCGGCGCTTGCCTCGGCGCGTGCGCCGAGGTCGGCGAACCCGGGTAGCTCGCCCTCGGCCGCGCGCAGCGCCTCGAGGCCGTAGAAGGACGGCACGCGCGCCCGCGCCTGCTCCACATCGAGGCGCGGGTAGGAGAGGAAGACGCCGGTCCGCGCCGCGCCGACGGCGAGGCGGAGGGCGAGCCGCTCGGCCGCCACGCGCGCCGGCTGGGTGCGGAGGTCGGTGCCGCCGAGGGCGCGGCGCTGGGCGTCGAGCAGGATCGGGTCTTCGACGATCTTCCGCGGGAAGAGCTTCTCGGCGAGCCCGGGGACGAACACCACATCGAAGGCGAGCCCGCGCGCCGCTTCGACCGGCGCGACGAATACGGCGCCGTAGCGGCGCCGGCTGGGCCGGACGGTCAGCTCGCGGAGGCGCGGGCCGAGCACCACCTGCACCTCGTCCAGGTCGACCGGCCCGACCGGCGCCATCGGCTGGAGCTCGGCGAGCGTCTCCAGCACCGTCGTCGGCTCGCACAGCGCCGCACCGGCGAGCGCGCGCAGGTGCTCGAGCCAGTCGCCCCACGTCGCCTGCCTGGGGAGTGTGGCCAGCCGGTCGATCAGCGGCAGGGCACAGGTGCGCAGGTGGGCCAGGTCCCGGCGCTGGCGGTCGAGAGCGGCGGCGCGCGCCTCCTCGTCGTCGTCGAGGGTGGCGCGTTTCTTTCGCAGCTCCTCGTCGAGCCCGTCGAGTCGTCGCCGCCAGCGCTCCGCGCCGCCGATGACGGCGGCGTCGACCAGCAGGCGCTCCCACCGCCAGGGCGCGTGCAGCGTGCCGGCCACGACGGCGGCGGTGTCAGGGTTGGGGACGGTCGCGTCGACGGGCTCCGGCGGCGGCTCGTCGGCGGGCGCCGCCAGCAGGTCGTCGTCGGGCGGACGCCAGCCGCGATCGGGGTCGGGCGGGGCCTCCGGATCCGGCACCTGCGCCAGCGAGACGTACTCCGCAAACCGGCGCGCGGAGAGCTTCTCGGCTGCGCACGCGAGCAGCGCCAGCAGGGCGCGGCCGGCCGGGTCCGGGCGGCTCGTGCCGCGCGCGAAGAAGGCGGGAATGTCGGCCCGCCGGAAGGCTTCTTCCAGATGCGGCCGGTACTCGACCGGTGAGCGCAGAAAGACGGCCATGCGGTCGAACGGGACGCCGCCCGCCGCCGCGGCCTGGATGCGCCGGGCGATCTCGACGCATTCGCGCGCCTCGCCCGGCCAGGAGGTGAGGACGACGGTCTCGTCGGGCGGGGTGCGCGTCGGGGTCGAGTCCTCGAACAGATGGGTCTGGAGGTTGCTGAGCGCGGTGGCCGCCCGCCGCGTCCGCCGTGGCGCCCGGGCACGGCATCCGAGCGCGTCCTCCAGGCGCGCGATCGTGCTGGTATCGCCGGCGGGGGCGGTCGCCAGCACGGCGGGGGCGCGGTGGACGAGGGCCGCCAGCAGCTCCGCCTCGCGCCGGGTGGCCAGGCCGAGGTCGAGCACCAGCAGTGGGAGCCCCACCGGATGGGGCGACGGGTCGGCCGCGGCCGCGGCGATGGCGGCGGTGAATACGTCGGCGCGATCGGCGAGTCCGGCGGCGACCAGCTCGGCCGCGAGCCCGTCGGCCAGGGTGGTCAGCTCCGGGCCGCCGTGGGGCAGGGGCGCGAGCGTCGCGCCGCCGATGCCGTTCATGCGCAGCTCGGCGAGCGTGCGCGCCACCGCCAGCGGAAAGCCTGGGCGGTCGGTGACCGGCGCGAAATAACCGAGCGTCGCGCGCAGCCGATGGGTCGCACGCGCCACCACCGCCGCCAGCGAGAGCGCCGTGGCGGGCGCGCGCCCGGTGCCGACCAGCGTCGCCCGCGCGAGCTGCGCGGCCAGGCGGTCGAGGGTCGTGCGTGTGGTGCCGAAGCGCGCGCGTCCGGAGCCGACGGCGCCGCGCGCCAGATCGTCGGCGGCTTCCCAGGTCGGGCCGATGAGCAGCACCTCGGCGTCGGCGGGCTGCGCGGCGAGCCACTCGGTCGCCGCCGCGAGGCGCACGGCGGCGTCGGGGGCGACGAGGAGGGTGCGTGAAGCGGACACGGGAGAGTGACTTGGCTTAGCACGAGCGTACGGCGGCGAACACGGGCGGGGTGCCGGGGGGGTGCCGGGGGCCGCACGAGGGGCCGGCCTCCGCCGCGCTCGGTCCGGGATGGCGCATCTCGTCCATCCCGTGGCAGCCTGTGCTTGGGATCCCTGGACAGCGGCCCCGGTAGACATCCGGGTTATCCTCAAGTCAGATCACAGATGCCCGGAGAGATTTTGCTTGACATACGCCGCCCCTCTGGCGCAGGCTCCGAGCCGTTCGCGCGCACACGCTTGAGGGTTTCGCGATGAACCTGCTTTCGTAGTCGACAGTGATCTCCTAAGGAGGGCGGGAAATGCGCAAGGCGATCGTAGTCGGTTGCTCTGTCACGCTGGCCGTCGCGCTCGTGGCCGCTGCCGCCAGCCCGGTGGTGGCATGCGCCACCAACGCCGATTGTGACGACGGCCAGCCATGTACCGACGACCGGTGTACGTCCGTGGAGGGCGCGTTCGTCTGCACAAATGCCCCAGTCGATGCCCTCTGTGACGACGGCAACGAATGCACCGAAGACCGGTGCAGCTTCGTGAGCGATGACACCTGCAGCTCCGTGGGGGGGGCATTCGTCTGCACCCACTCGCAGAACACCAAGTGCAATTTCGAGTGCTACGAGATCCGGCGCGACGCCTTCAGCGGCCCCACCGTCACCCTCAAGGACCAGTTCGGATCGGTGGCCGGCGTCTTCGTCCAGCGGCCGGAGGTACTGTGCGCGCCCGCCGACAAACAACCACTCGTGAACCCGAGGATCCCGGCGTCGCCCGAGCATCTCACGGGCTACCGGGTTCGGCACGCGTTCACCAAGGTGCTCAATCAGAAGATCGTGAGCCCGATGTTCGGGACGACGTTCGTGGACGTGCTCAAGCCCGAGCGTCTACTCGTGCCGAGCACGAAGAGCCTCCAGCCTCCGTCCGGACCGGCGCCGAATCCCTCCGGGATCGACCATTACCAGTGCTACAAGGTGAGGCACTCCAAGGGGACGCCGCCCTTCGTTGCCCAACCCGTGACGATCCAGGACCAGTTCGGGACGGTGTCGTTCACGTTGAAGAAGCCACTCCGCCTCTGCGCCCCGGTCAACAAGAACGGCGAGCGCCCCGGGGCCGACAATCGTCCGAGTCACCTGCTCTGTTACAAGACGTCGGTCGTCCCGTTCGGTCAGGTGCAGGTCTACCTGAACGACCAGTTCGGTCCGAGTACGAAGGAGCTGATCCGTCGGCAGGAGTTCTGTACGCCCGTCGAGAAGATCCCCGTGTGCGGGAACGGGACGCTGGAGGCCGGCGAGACCTGCGATCCGCCGGATACGCAGGCGGCCTGCGTCGAAGGGAAGGTGGGTATGCCGTGCCGCCCGGGCATGCACGCAGACTGTGACACCGACGCGGGCGGTGACGGGCTGTGCCGAACCTATTGCCCGCCCACCCAGGTCTGCAACGCATCGTGCACGTGCGAAGCCCTCACCACCTTCTGCAAAGAGAAGACGCCCGTGACGGCGCCGCCCGCCATGAGCAAGCGCTGCATCTTCCCCTTCTACGACAACGCGGGCAATCCTTCGACGGTGTTCGGTACCGCCTGCAACGTGAACGCAGATTGCGACGACCCGGGCGGCGCAGGGAATGGCATCTGCAACCCGAACCAACACGACGGAGTGCAGCGGCCGCTGCAGGGTGGCTGGGATGCGAACAATGAGAATTACCTTTGCTCGGCCCCGCCGGCCAAGGCGGCGGCGAAGGCCTCGTGCAAGACGAACACAGACTGCGACAGCGCCCCCGGCACGTTGGACGGCAGGTGTGGGTTCACGGGCGGCACCCTCGGTTCCTTCCCGCGTCGGGACAGCGACAACAAGATGGTCATGCTCAGCAACAACCACGTCTTTGCTCGCTCGACCGGCAACATCGTCCCTCCCCAAGCAACGATAGGTGATATTATTCGGCAACCCTCTGTGATTCTTCCAGGGTTGATTCCGGGTCCCGTCGCGGGGGCGTTGGCGGACTACGAGCCGTTCTGCTTCAGCGCCGCCGGCCCCGACTGTAAAGCCGCCGGCTCACGGCTGAACAGGCGGTTCGTCAACTGTATCGACGCTGCCATTGCCAACACCTGCTCGGGTGGCGCGACGATCCTCGACGGCGGAGACATTCTGGACGTCGGGGTACCAGCCCCCCTCGTGCCGGCGAACTCGTATGGTGAATGCACGGCACCCATAGCGAACGTGGGCAAGCCCTGCCATGTCGACGCGGACTGCGACAGCCCCGCTGGTCCGGACGGGAGCTGCACGACGGCTGGGGCGGGGTGCAACCCGACGCTGCCTGCGCTCGGGCTCATCGTGAAGAAGAGCGGTGCCCGGACGGGCCTGACGTGTGGACAGTTCATTGGGATATCCGATCCTGCTATCGCCTATGCGGCGGGAACGGCTGACTTCCGGGCGCAGATCGACATCACCGCGCTACCAAACTTCAGCTTCAACGGTAACTTCACGTGTGGCGGCGATTCCGGCTCTCTCGTGCTGGGGATTGCGACGGACAGACCCATCGGGCTCCATTTCAGCGGCAACGCAAACGGCTCGTGCAGTCTGGGACAATGCAATACTGCGCCATTCGAGGATTGTAACGCCGGCACCTGCGGAGCAGGTCGTGCGTGTGTCCCGAACGTCAGTGTGAGTACGTCCAATCCGATCAATCTGGTCCTGGAGCGCTTCAAGCTCCACTTCTGAGAGGAGGATGAACGATGACCGCGAGGCACTCTGGAAGGTTCCTCCTCGGGATAGCGATGAGTTGCGTCATGCTGCTGTCGGGGCCACTGGTGGCTATGGCCGGGAGTCCTCGCGACGAGCGCCTGGCTCACTGCCGCGCCGTGCTGGACCGCCACCGCAGTGAGCTCTCGAGCGTTCCGGGGTTCACGGGCACGGCGGTCGGCTACTCCACGAAAGGCAGGGGTGGCCTGGTCATTCTGGTGTACGTCAGGCCAGGGACCCCCGAAAGCGTAAAGGGGAGCATCCCGACCCAGCTCGACGGGGAACCGGTGGAGGTTGTCGAGAGGCAGCCGTCCGTCCCTCAGTAGTCGTGAGCGCACCGATGCGCGCTAGGTGAAGCGCGGAGGCGCTCCAGCGTGTAGAGGAGGATTGCGTCGTCCTCACCCGGACTTCGGCGGCCGCCACTTGCCCCGCGAGCTGGGGGGTGAGGGGGGGGTGAGGGGGGGGTGAGGGGCCGGGGCGTCCGAGAAAGGGCAACCCGTTCTTCATCGAGGAGATCACCAAGTTGCTGGTCGAGACCGGGGCGCTCCGCCGCACACCGCCGGCCGTCCGGCGTCCGAGGTCTCCATCCCCGATGCGATCCAGGGCGTCATCATGGCGCGCATCGACCACTTGGAGGTGACTGCGAAACGCGCGATCCAGGTGGCGTCGGTGATCGGCCGCGAGTTCGCTCTCCGCCTCAAGAGGAAAGGCCGAGAAGCTCCGGCCACTCGAGGCCGAAGGCGACGCGCGTGCCGTCGGTGATCGCCCGCACGCGGACGTCGACGCCACGAGGAGCCACGGCTCGACCACGTCCTGGGCTGGAGCGTCGCGCGGAATTCCGGGACGTTCCTCCACTCCGCCGCCGCCGGATCGCCCGCGAGCGACCCCGGGGCGTCACGCGGCCGGGCGTCGCCGAGGATGGCTCCGTCGTGCCTCCGCCAGCCGCCGAAGCGCGACGAGATCGTACAGACGTTCGCCGCAATGGCCGCACTCCTCGACCTCCACCCCTTTGACGAGGACGACCCGGCCGGCGCGATGGGTCGCAACGTCTCGGGTCACGTGGCGCATCGCGGCGCGGCCACACGTTGGACAGCGGCTCGTGGGTGTCTTCATGGTAGGTTCCTCTTCGACGATACGAGGATGTAGAATACGTCGTGTCCGCCCTCACGGCGGATCACGCCCTTCGTATAGATCGGCACACCGGAGAATGAGACGCCGACGATCACGTAAAGGTGCTCGCCGGGCGAGCGCCGTTGCGGCGATCGAGAGCGGAGTGTCTTGGTGACCGCTTGAGCCGACAGGATGGCTTCCATCGCTTCCTCGGGTTCAAGGCCATCTCGCTCGAGTTCCGTTCGTGCCTTCTCGGTGAAGCGTATCGCCCCGCGCACGACGAGGCGCTTGATCCGAACGAGAATATCCATCGCTCCTGGTGGCCTACCACGCGGTCGCCTTCCGGTCATCCCGAGGTGCCGACTGACTCAGGTTCCCCGCCTTTGGGATGAGTCGAGCGGCCACCCGCGGACGCGGTGAGGCAGCATTTCTTGAACCTCCGCCAGCTGCCGCAGGAACAGGGCGCGTTGCGACCGACCGCACCAGCTGACGGGTGAGTTCCGGTCGCTCCGACAGCGGAAAGCCTGGGCGGTCGGCGACCGGCGCGAAATAACCGAGCGTCGCGCGCAGCCGATGGGTCGCACGCGCCACCACCGCCGCCAGCGAGAGCGCCGTGGCGGGCGCGCGCCCGGTGCCGACCAGCGTCGCCGGCGCGAGCTGCGCGGCCAGGCGGTCGAGGGTCGTGCGCGTGGTGCCGAAGCGCGCGCCGCCGGCGCCGACAGCGCCGCGCGCCAGATCGTCGACGGCTTCCCAGGTCGGGCCGATGAGCAGCACCTCGGCGTCGGCGGGCTGCGCGGCGAGCCACTCGGTCGCCGCCGCGAGGCGCACGGCGGCGTCGGGGGCGACGAGGAGGGTACGCGAGGCGGTCACGGGATGGTGGGCATGGCTTAGCACGAGCGCGACGTGGCCGACACGGCCGGGGATGTCGGGGGTGGTGGCGGCTGCATCTCGGCCCGGAGTGCTGGTGAGTCAGAACGCTTCGATCTTTCCGCGCACGGCCCGAGGTCACGTCCGTCCGCACCGCGAATCGCGTCGTCAGGTGGACGGCTCGTTCGGTGCGCGGCTCGTGTTGCGATCGTGTCCTATCCGGCGAGCCCGAGGAAGATCAGTAGGGCTCGATTGAGGCGCAGCAGGTCCTCGTCCTCGAGCTGCCCGATGCGGTATCCGACCTTGTCTCTCGAGACCGTGGTCAGCTTGTCGACCATGAGCCTCGACGGACCGTCGAGGCCGTTCGCGTCGCTCGGGGTGACTGGCAGTCGGAACAGCGGTGCATCCGTTTCGTCGCGGGTGAACCCGCAGATGGTGACCAACTGAGCCGGGTGGGCTGCTGCTCAGAGCCCGCCGCCCCAGCGGTACTGCAAGACGAGCCCGACGGCGTCGAAATCGCCCCCGATCCGCGTCGCGACGGCCTTGCTCGCGTAGAGCTTGATCGACTGACGGCGGGTGACGGACAGCGCGAGGGTCAGGCCGAGCCGGGCGTTCGACTGCCGGTCGTCGCTCTCCGCTTCGTCGATCGTCGTCTTTCCTCCCCCGTAGTAGGTGCCGTCCAGTGCGCCCCACAGGGCGTTGCCGAACCGGTAAACGGCGTGCGCTTGCACGGAGTAGAGCGGATCCTGCCCGCGGGTCTTGTCGCCGAGGAACTCGTCGTTGTCGGTGTAGAAGGCGATGCTCGGCGCGAGCTCGAGGCTCAGCGGACCGAGCGCCTTCGAGACGCCGATCTCGGGCTTGAATACCCAGCGATTGCTGCCGATGTTCACCGCCTTGTCAGCGTCGTATTGCCCCAGCGGGGCCGCGACCTGCATGCTCACCCCGACGATGACGTCCTGCTGGTAGCTCGCGAAGTCCTCGAGCGTGAGCGCGGGCGCGCCGTAGAGATTGACGGAGACGCGGAGTCGCGGATCGGCGAAGCCGTCGACGGTGCGCTCTTGCGGCCGCCCCTGGAACGTCGCCGAGCCCGACAGCCAGCTGTAGGGCACCACCACGTCGACCTTCGCCGACTTGCCGAAGAGGCCGAAGGAACGCGCGTAGGCGACCAGGGTACTGTGGACGTGCACCTGCGCGTCCTCGAGGGGCAGCGAGGGATCGGTGGCGACGTCCCCTTCCTGGTAGGCGTACCCCGCGAGCAGGAAATTGACCCCAACCGGCGTGTTCGTGTACGCGCGCGGCTCGAGATCTTGCGCGAAGGCCGTCGAGGTCGCGACCCACGCGGCGGGCGGAACGCCCAGGAGCAGGAAGGCGAACACCCGCAGGGCCCCCGAGGCGGTGAGGCACCGTTCGCCAGCGATCGCCATCACGAGGCTTGCTCGGGCTGTCGCGTCACTCGTCGAGCGGCCGCGGGAGCAGGCCCTCTCGGATGCGCTGGGAGAATGCGGGATCGCGATCGGCCGTTTTCGCCTTGCCGGTGATGTCGCTGCGGGCACGTACCCCCGCGAACGGGAGGCTCGTGTCGATGATCGCTCGGGAATAGAGGAGCTCGTCTCCTTTGCCGTTGGCGAGGATGCGCCAGTTCCAGGGGTTGTGGACCCCCGCGTGTTGCACGTGGCCACGGATGGTGGTGGTGCAGTTGTGCGTGAAGGCGTTGTACCACTCCGGCGTCCGGCTGAGGCGGTTCACCTCCTCCACATACGACTCGAGCGTGGCGCGTGCGCGTGCGGGCGAGCCACGGAGACGGTAGAGGAAAACCTGCTCGCCGCGGTAGTTCGTCCGCAGCCGCACCACGTCGCGCTCGTCGGCGACGACGTAATAGAGCTCGTACTGGCGGAAGAATCCGCGCACAGCGGAGTAGGTCTCCCCTTTCTCCTTGCGCGTCTCGATCGAGATGGCGAGATGGCGACCGTCGTCGAACTCCCAGCTCATGATGGTGTGCGCGATCAGGGTCGGTCCCCAGTACGAGAGGAAGAGATCGGCACCCCGCACGCGAGAGAGGTCGTAGGTGCGATCGTCCCAGCGCTCCGTGAAGTCAGTCTCGGAGGAATAGTCGAAGTCGCGCACGTCATGAAGGATCATGACATCGCCATCGCGCGTTACGCTCGGAGGGCGCGCAACATCGGCTTGCCAGTTGCGGTCGTTCCGCGGCGAAATGCCGAGCCACCATCCGAGCACCAGGAGCCAGAGCATGCCGAGCAGTACGAGACCGCGACGGAGCGGTCGGACCAGCGCCAGGATGCCCGCCGCCGTGGAGAGGAAGCTGCCCGCCAGCAAGCCCGCGAGCGAGCGCGACCACGGGCCATCGAACCAGAGCGCCAAGCTTGCCCAGCCGAGCACCGACGCGAGCAACGGGATCACCAGGATCCCGAACATGACTCGGAGGCATCGGCCCGGGAGAAGGGGCGAGGTCTTCAGAATGCGACCCGCTCCAACACACGCTGGATTCCCCAGAGGAGGGCCGGCAAGAGCAGCGTGGTGATGAAGCCCGTCAGGGTGGCGGGCTCCCATGGCCAGGTGGAGATGCGCGCCAGCGCCTCACGTTCGGCCGAGAGACTCGTGATCTGCATGTTGAGCTTGTCGGCATCCGCCAGCATCTCCTGGTCCACCCGCTCATGCAGCCGCACGAACACGGCCTCGAGGCGAGCGGCGACCTCTGCGAGCGCGCGATCCTTCTCGGCGGCGAGGCGTCGATGCATGCCACGAAGCGGCAGCACGAAGCACGCGACCGCGGTCGGAATCATGGCGACGAGCAGGGCCTCGACGACCCGGCTGCTGGACACGATATCAGGCCGAAGGGCGGCGACGTAGTACGCCAACAGCAGAAAGCTCACACCGGTTCGAGCCGTCAGGTGCGAGAACGTGTAGAGGGACTTTGCTCGCAACAGGGCGATCGTCCCGACGAGAGCGTGGATGCGCTCCACCACTTGGAGCTGATGGAGCGCCTGAAACGTGCTCACGGCGACGACGGGGATCGTGAACAGCGCGACCGGACCGATGACGATCAAGGCGGCTTCGAACGACGCCCCGTATTGCCGGACGATCGAGTCTGGCAACAGCACGGCATTGAGGAGTAAGGCCGCAATACCCACCGACGTGACGATGCGAGTCGTCCGTGCCGGTAGGGTCGTCAACTCGTAGCGCAGTCTCAGAAATTGGGTCTTCGCGGATTCGTGTGGGTGGGATTCCGGGGGATTTCATGGAATCGACCGGCCCTACAACGAGGGAAGCATCATCGTGAGCACCTTGAGCCGCAGGTACTCTTCGTCGCGTAGGCCGTACGCCCGACGCTGCACGACCCGGATCTTGTTGTTGAGGCCCTCGACGAAGCCGAGCGCGACCTTGTTCTCGGGCTGGCAGTAGGT
>CAZUDO010000129.1:0-5639 GCA_964618895.1 uncultured Binatia bacterium (SeqCode) | reverse complement strand
CAATGCGCCGCTCGTGACCTCCAGGTGTGACCGCAGGGACTGGTGCGCCGAGTCCTCGATCGGCTGCCCGTTGCGGTAGGAATCGAAGGACTCGAGACCGGCGCGGCCCTCCGGCGGCACGTACCAGCGGTACGCCGACACACTCCCCGACGGGGACCCTGTGGCCGGGTAGAAGACGGTCTCGTCCGGGTTCGAGGGGCACGCCGCGTCGGCGCGCATCGGACTCACGGCGACCCCCACGACGACGGCCGTCACGGCCAGAATCAGACGCCTCTTCCTCGATCGACAGACAACAGATTCACGGTTCATGTGTTCCTCCTCTTTCTCGCTCCGCGACCACGGGCGCGGAGGCTTGGATGTGGGGCGAAAACGCCGGGGTATCCGTCACAGCCCTCCCGCGAGGAGGTCCCGGAAGTCGTCGGCCGCCGAGCGGAAGGGGTCGGTGCGGCCGTCGATCGAGTTGAGGAACGCCGCGAGGCTTCCCCGCTCGCCCGCGTCGAAGAGCTCCGCAATCGTGGGCGTCAGCGCGCCGACCGCTACCCGGTGCCGTGCGAAGACGCCGTCGAGCGTCGCGGCCGATCCGTCATGGAAATAGGGCGCATTGTTCGCTACCCCGAGCAGGCTCGGCGCGTTGAAGCCGAGCGTCCCGAGGGCCGTCTGGCCGATCTTCCCCCCCGCCCCGCGCAGCTCGAGAGGGTTCGTCGGGTCGAAGGTCCCGATGGGGTCGAGGAAGGCGAGGGTCGTCCCGCTTGCCGTGTAGGACACGATCTGTCCACCGGCCGCGGGCGTCACGCCGGGATCGCGCGGGACACCCGGCACCGCCGCCAGCGGGTCGGCCGTGAAGGCCGGGTTGTCTGCGTAGATGGTCTGGCTCTTGGACCATTTGGCGCCGCCATGGCAGCTCGCGCACTGGGCCCCGAACAGCGCGCGCCCCGCGCGCACATCGGCGGGCTGGGGCTGGTTCGGCGTCCGCACCGTCTGCACCCACAGGGTCATCAGGTCGAGCGCGTCGCTCGCCCCCTGGGTGATGCCGTGGTTGTAGATGTTGCGGTTGGGCGGGTCGCCCGCGAACCCTCTGCCGCCCTGAACGGCACGGGCGTTGTTGTTGAAGTCGGTGACGCTGCCGCGGACCGCGCTCCAGTTCGAGATGCGCTGGTCGAGGGGGTTGTCCTTCGAGAAGAACGCATCCAACGGCAGCGTCTGCCGCGGCCCGTCGGCGAAGCTCCAGGTGACGTTGTCCGTGAGCCCGTCGGGATGGCAGGAGGCGCAGCTCGACCACGCATTGTCCGACGCCTTGCCACGGAACGTGAGCGGGACGATGTCGCGGATCGCCGTGTCGAGGAGGCCGTCGTCGGGCGTGCCGAGGGCCGTGAAGAAGGTGAGCTTGCCGACCTGGACGGCGTGCGCGAAGGTCCCGGGTGCGGGGGGGGTGCCCGTCGGGAGGTCACGCAGGAGGACGGTGTTGCGCTGGAGATCGATCGCGGTCACCGACTGGTTCAGCTCGTTGTTCACGTAGGCACGCGCCCCGTCCCTGCTGATGGCGACCCCGGTGGGGACGTTGCCGGTCTGGAAGCGGACCACCGGCGTGCCGAGCGTGAGCTTGCCTGCGGCGTCGAGGCGCGCCCGGACGGCGAAGTTGCCCCCGCGGCTCACGAGCAGGAAGACGGTGCCCTCGGGGTCGGCGTCGATCGCCACCAGGTCGTTGCCGAAGAGCTTGTCGAGGCTCGTGGTCGGGTCGGCCGGAGCGGCCTCCGCCTTCACGTCGGCGTTCAGGTTGACGTGTCGATCGGTGCGCTCGTCGAGGCGCGTCGTGTCGATCACGTGGACGAGGGCCTGTACGTTCACGTTGAACTTGACCGGCGGCGCGGGCGCGGCGCCGATGTTGGGGAGATAGAGGCTCGTGCCCCGGATCAGCGCCGCCATGAGCTGGTTCGGAAACGCGCCCTGCGGCGCCGCATCGATGCGGTCGTCGGTCGGGTCCGCAATCGAAGTATCGGGGCAGTAGGCCTGGCTGTGGGGGTCGGGCTCGGCGGTGGCGTTGCAGAACTTACTCCGGTCGGCGGCGAAGCCCGTGCTCGTGAGCGGCGACAGCGTGATCGTAGTGACCGGCCCAAGGGCACCGCTCGGGAAGGCGTGCACCACCCCGCGGCGGGCGTCGTCGAAGGGCTCCTGCTTGCCGGGGATCAGCTCCGAGAAGAACTGCGTCACGAAGACGGTCTCGTCGGCGTCGTCGGCATCCTTGTCGTTGGTGATCGCGATGGCGGTCGGATGACCGCCCACCGCAACGGTCTGCAGGACCGCCAGGGACGCCGTGTCGATGACGGCGACGGTGCCATCGGCGGAGTTGGCGACGAAGAGCAGGGTGCCGTTCGGCGTGAGCGTACAGCCGCGCGGCTCGTTCCCGACGCGGATCTCGTCGGCCACGGTGAAGCGCTCCTCGCCGCTGAGGGACACCACGGACACCGTGCCGCTGGCCGCGTTGGTCACGAAGGCGACCTTGCCCGTCGGGTCGACCGCAACCGCGCGAGGATCTTGCCCGACCGGGATCTCGGCGAGTTTCACGGCGGCATCCCGGCCCGCCTTGCGAACCTGGAGCACGGCGAGGCCATTGGCTTCACGGTCGACGGCCACGACGACCTTGTCGTTGCGGATCAGCCGGATGGTGCTCGAGCGGGTGGGCCCACGGAACCGTCCCTTCTTCTTCCTGGCGGCCTCGCCGGGCCCGGCGAACGCGAACAAGGCGACGCAGGCGACGATCGCGGCGCGCCGGTAGCGCGTCCGCGCTCCGGGGGTACGAATGACGTGACGTTCCATGTCGACTCCTCCTTGGCCCGCGGCCCTCCCGGGCGCGGGGCTCGTGCTCATCTGCCCTGAATACGCCCGGGTCGCGGGCGCGGATGCAGTCGGAGGGTCCGCAGCGCATCCCCGTCGCCTCCTCGCACGTATGGACGGCAGAGGGAGACTCGCGATGGTCAGCTGGTGGACAACCGCGACCGAGATCGGAGCGCTGGCGAGGACGGCGCTCTCGATGCCGCTCGAGGCCCTGTTGCCCGTGGACCAGTTCGATGGCGACGCGCCGCACCCGACACCCGTCGTCCTCGTGCACGGCCTCTTCGGCCACCCGACCAACTTCCTCACCCTGGCGAACGCGCTGTCGGCCCGCGGCATCCGGAACCTGGCGACCTTCCGCTACACGCCGCGGCTCGACTACCCCCGCCTGGCGGCGGCGCTCCGACACCGGATCGACGCCATCCGCGCGGCGACCGGCGTCGCAGCCGTGGATGTCGTCGGGCACAGCCTGGGCGGCCTGGTGGCGCGCTATCTGATCGAAACGGGAGACGGCGCGCTCGTCCGGCGTCTGACGACGATCGGCGCACCGTACTACGCCGGCGCGCTCCCGCCCTGCGAGCTCGCGATCTTCGCGGGGCAAGATGCGCTCGTCCCGGTGCCTGACCGGCGCCGTGGCCCACAGGGCCACATCCTCGTCGTCCCGGACTGTGGCCACGTGGGGCTGCTCTACCACCCGGCCGTGCTCGCCGCCGTGACTTCGTTCCTTTCGGTACTCCCGGCGCGAACGAAGGAGCCTTCGTCGCCCCGCGTGCGTGCGGCGGCGTAGGGGCCGCCGGCCCGCACGCCGGCATCGGCACGCATCCTTCGCTGCGGCCGGTGCGTACTGGGAGCAGACGTCCCGGGGTGATGGGATGTCTCGATAGATAGCAGGAGGAGATGAGACACATGGGCTGAAGCAGAACACTTTCAGAGGACATGATCCCCTCAGTGGGGAGGCCACAACGGACAACAGTCAAGGAGGAGAACGACGATGAACAGCATCTTCGGAATGACGGCGATGGTCGGGACACTGGTGCTCGCGTCGAGCGGGCTCGGACACGCGGCGACGCTCTGCGCCAAGAGCGGGACGGCGAGCGCGACCGTCGTCACCCCCGCGCAGGGCACGACCTGCCGGACCGGCGAGTCACCGATCCCGACCGAGCCGCCGGCGGTGACCGCCCGCCAGGGCAGTTACTTCAACGGGGTACGGGGCACCTTCAACAGCCTGGACACCCCCGTATTCGTCACGGTGAAGGAGCCCGGGATGTACGTGATGGTGGCGTCGGGCGCGGTCCACAACGCCGAAGTGACCGTCAACGAGAACGGGGTCATCCAGTGCCGGCTGAAGAAGCGCACTGCGGCGGGGCAGCTGGTCGACGCTCTGAGCACCAGCCTGACGGTGCAGACCATCAAGCGATACGCGCACGATCCCATGGCCACCACGGCGACGGGGTACTTCTACGCCGGCGAGGGAGCGGAGCTCACGTGCCAGGTGTACTCGGAAAGCACCTGGAAGTTCATCACCGTGGGCTTCAAAGAGCTCAAGCTGACAGCCGTCAAGGTATCGAGCGTAAGCGAGACCGTGATCCCGCAGTTCATCCCACCCGTCAGGTAAACCCGGGGCGTTCGACCCGGCACGGGAACCACGCGGCCCGGTGTCATTTGATGCCGGGCCGCGTACGTTCCGGCGGGGCACGATCGTTGCCTTCACAGGAGTCACCACGTGTCGCGAAGGAGATATCGGATGTCTGCCATGTCACGGCTCGTCCTCTTGCTCGCTGCTCTCGGGACGGCAACACCCGCGCTCGCCGCGCCGGGCGCCCCCAGCGCGGCGGTGCAGGTGGCGAACGGGCGCGTGTCGGTCCGATTCGCCGACACGCCGCTCGAAGCGGCGGTCGAGCAGCTGGCCGCCAGCGTCGGGGCGCGGGTCGAGTGGCGCGGGACAGTCGACAAGACCGCCGTGTCGACCGATCTGGCCGACGTCCCCTTCACCGAAGCGCTGGAGCGCGTGCTGCATCCGCGCAGCTTCTTCGTGGTCACCGCGGGCCAGACCAGCATGATCCGTCGCGTCGTAGTCCTGCTCGGGGCCTGCGACGCGCACGGCGCCCTGCCCGTCCCACCCGCCGTCCCGCACCCGCGGGCAGAACCGCGCGCGTTCCCGAACCCCGGCGGTCTCGACTCCCCCGTCATGATGCTGCTCGAAGATCCCGACCCCACCGTACGGCGGAGCATGCTCGACCACGTCCGCGCCCTCGACCAGGGTGATCCACGTCGAGACGTGGTTCTTTCCAGGCTCCTGTCGGATCCGGACGAGCAGCTCCGCGATGACGCGCTCCAGCTCCATGGCGGCTTCGTCCCGCCGTAACACCCGCCGCAGCGCGTCGACCCGTTCTGACCCGAGGGTCCCCGTCGTCGCGGCCTCGTGCTTCGCGAGGAACGCCCGCATGATCCCCTCCGGCCCGTCACGGTCGACAGGCCGCGGATCATGCACCGGGCCATCGCGCGCTGCCCAGCCGCCCGGCACACCTCGATGTCGGGCCTGACCAGCTCGCGCGCGTCGTCGCGGCACTGGAACGCCACCACCTGCGCGTTGTCGATGCACATGTCAGACGGACCGATGCGTCGCGCCCGACCAGACACGCGCCCGACTCACGAACGCCTGAACGTGGTCGGGCCAGTCGTGCAACGTGGCGGGATCGAGATCGGCACCGTTGGGCCACACCAGGGTGTGCGCTTCGGGATCGAGGCGCACCTGCCGAAAAAGCGCGGGATCGCGGAGCGGCCCGAACACCTCGCCCGCCAGCACAGGC
>CAZUDO010000128.1:0-40835 GCA_964618895.1 uncultured Binatia bacterium (SeqCode) | reverse complement strand
GGGTCGTGTCTTCCGAATCTCGGTTCCCAGCGCCGGATCGAGCACGACCCAGTAGATGTCGCCCCGGCGTGGTGCGCGCTTCACGGCGGCCAGCCCTCGGTGTCGGTCACTGACCAATCCTCTCCGAGCTGCGTGCGCCAGCGCTCTTTGCGCGCCGCCTTGTAGGCGGCATCGAGTGTGGACCGATCGGGATGCAGGTGGGCCCGCACCGCGTCGTTGATGAAGCGACTAATCCGCTTCGGCGGCAGATCCCGCTTGAGACGGCGGTAGAGTTCATCGTCCATCACGATATTCAATCGAACCGCCATGGGAACGTCCTCTTACGCTGTACTGTATACAGCATCGAGTGCGCTTCAATCCCGGGGGTGGTGGCTCCCTCGGGTGCCCGCCGACAGATCAAGGGAATGGCATCGCCGCACGCGCCGCAGAACGTCATAGCGACGGGATTCGGCGACGCCGCAGTGGTCGCACGTCGTTCCCGTGGTCACGGCTTCACACCCTCGGCCAGCTCGCGCGCGATTCGTTGCACGTGGCCGCCCGCACCGATCGCGTCGTATAGGCGGCGCGCTTCTTCGAGCGTGGCGCGCCGTTGCGAGTCGTCGATCCACCGAAGATCTCCGCCCCCGTCGAGGGCGCAGTGCTCGACCTGCGGCCACGGTCAGGACGCACATGATCACGTACGCCATCTCACGCGAGCGCCTGCAGTCCCTGGTGAAGAAGAACCTGACGGCGGTGCGGGCGATGACACGTGACACAGGGCCGCATACGCGTAGGCGCCGACGCCACGGTCGAGCCCCACCGTGTACACCAGCGACCCATGCGCGCTGGGATCGTATAATTTGATGCTCTGCTCCCCGCATTCGAGGCAGAACCTCGCCCGGGAGGGGTTCTCATGACCGCAGGAGGAATAGGGCATCACGTCGTGTCTGGCCTGCGCGGTCTACCACAGCCCCTGCGGCCGCCATAAGCGGCGCGCCCTGCCGCATCGGTCGTTGCAGCCGGCGTCGGCGGAGCCGGACAAGCGGTTCCGCAATCGGGACAACACTGGACGGGCAACTGCCCCATCGTTGGAGCCGCCCGGGCCTCGGTCAGGACGATGTTCTTGTTGCCCACGCTCAGCGGTGGCAGAATCACCCCATGGTGAAGCCGGTCGTCATCGAAGAGGTGACCGATCCCGACGAAGTCGTCAAGGCGCGGGCGCAGCGCAAGCGCTTCGACCGGAATTCGGCCTGGCTTCAGGCGCACGGACAGGAACTCTACGCGCGGCATCGAGGCAAGTGCGTCTGCGTTGCCGGCGAAGAGGCTTTCGTAGCCGATACTCCGGAGGAAGCAATGGGCCTCGCGCGGGCGGCGCATCCCGACGACGATGGCAGCTTCGTTCAGTACATTCCCCGCGAGCGGTACGCGCGCATCTATGCGCATCGAGGGTGAGTGGTTCGTCGGCATCCTGGGTCGAGACATCACGGGCCTGTTCGCCATCATCGTCGACCAGCCGGCTGGCGTCGTGTGTTTGGTCCGTGAACAGCACCGCTACGTGATCGAGGAGACGTGATCCGCCGCGCCGCGGGGTGTCAAGCCGGCCGCTCCCGCAGCTCATCCCGAACCGCCCCCCGAGAAGCCGATCCCCTTGACCATACCTCGGGCAGGGCGCGCTCGCCTGGCTGGGGTCGCCGGCACCGGGTCCACCGTCCGCAGGCGACGTGCGTTCGCCACCACGGCCACGCTGCTCGCCAGCATGGCGAGCGCTGCCACCAGCGGGTTGAGCTGCCCCGCGGCCGCGAGCGCGACGGCGACGGCATTGTAGCCGAACGCCCACGCCAGGTTCTGCCGCGCCACACGGACAACTCGCCGGGCGTGGCCGACGAGCCAGGGGACCTGGCGCACGCCCCCGCGCAGGACGAGCACGTCGGCCGTGACGCGGGTCAGGTCGGGCGCCGTGCCGACGGCGATGCCGACGTCCGCCGCCGCCAGCGCGGGCGCGTCGTTGAAGCCGTCGCCTACCATGGCGACGGCCTCGCGCTGCCGCCGTGCGTGTACGCGCGCGACCTTGTCCCCGGCCGAGAGCCCCCCGATACGTTCCCCGTCTGCGAACAGGCGCGCGAGCACGCCCAAGCGTGTGTCGCCCGAGAGCAGACCCGTGGTGAGGCCGAAGCTCCGCAGCGCCCCCACGGTCTCGGACGCGCCCGCCACCAGCGTCTCGCCGAGCCGGATGACGCCGATCGCCCGGCCATCACGTGCGACCGCGATCGGCGTACCCTCCCCGTCGCTCGGCAGGTCGACGCGAATGCCCTCGTGCTCCATCCAGCCCGCGTTCCCCACCAGGATGCACGCCCCTCCCACCGTCCCGCGGACCCCCCGGCCCGGGACCACATCCAGTGCGTCGACCGGGGGCGGCGTGATCCCGGCCGCGCGCGCGGCGACGACGATCCCGCGCGCGGCCGGGTGCACGAGCCCGTCCTCCAGCGCGGCCGCGAGGCCGAGGACCTCCTCCGGGCGGACCCCGCCGATCGGATCGATGCTGGTGACGCGCGGCGTGACCCTGGTGAGCGTCCCCGTCTTGTCGAAGAAGACATGCCCCAGCGCCGCCACGCGCTCGAGTACGGCGGCGCGGCGCACCACCACGCCACGGCGTGCGGCGGTCACCATCCCGGTCCAGAGGGCGAGCGGCGTGGCCAGGCCGAGCCCGCACGGACAGGCGACCACCAGGACCGCGAGCCCGACCAGGAGCCCGCGGTCGATCCCGGCGCGGTGCGTCCACCAGAGCGCGGCCCCGGTGGCGACGGCGAGCACGATCGGGAGGAGAGCCGCGGCGACCCCATCGGCGACCCGTTCGGCATGCGTGCGGTCGCGCAGCCCGGCGTCGACGAGTTCGGCGATGCGGGCGACCGTGCTGTCGGCGGCGCGGGCCCGCACGCGCACGCGAAACGTCCCGTCGACAGAGCAGGTGCCGCCGGCCACCGCGTCGCCGGGTCCTTTGGTGACGGGCGTGGCTTCGCCCGTCAGCGGCGCCTCGTCGACGCCCCCGACGCCGGACAGCACGACCCCGTCGGTCGGGAACGCGTCCCCGGGCAGGACCCGCACCACGTCCCCCGGTGCGAGCGTGTGCGGGGGCACGTCGCGCACGCGTCCCGCCTCCTCCCGACAGGCGCGTGTGGGCTCGCGGGCGAGGGTCCGTCGCACCAACGCCCCGGCGTCGGCGCGGGCGCGCGCGTCCAGATAGCGCCCGAGCGTCACCAGCACCAGCAGCATCGCCGCCGTGTCGTAGTATACGGCCGCCCGTCCCTGGATGGTGTTCGCAACCGAGAGCCCGTACGCGGCGACGGTGCCGATGACGACCAGCGCATCGGCGGTGACGACCCCGGCACGCGCCGCCTGCCACGCCGCTGCCAGGATCGGCCAGCCCAGCAGGACCAGCACCGGGGCGGCGAACACCATCGCCAGCCAGCGCAGCAGCAGGAAGAGCGGGCCGTCGGTCGCGACGCCCGCATCGCCGTACACCGCCGGCACGTAGGCGGGGAGCGTCACCATCATCACGTTCATGGCGAAGAAGACGGCGACGCCGAGCCGGATCAGCACCGCGGCCGCCCGGCCCTCGTCCCCCTCGGCGCGCGTGATCTGATGGGCGAGGATGCAGCCGATGCAGCAGTAGCGGCCGGGAACGCCGTCGATGGTGGCGTGCAGGGCCCGGCGCCCGATCGGCAGGGTGCAGTGGGCGCAGGCGACGGGCACGGCGCTACGGGATCAGGTTGACGACCAGGTAGGCGGCGCCGCCGACCAGGAAGACCACCCACAGTACCGCCATCCACCATGGCGCCGGGTTGGCCTCGTAGGTGTGCAGGCGGTGGTCGAGCTCCGTCTCCGGCTGCGAGGCGAGGGCCGGGCTGGCGCCGCGCGGCGCCAGGATCGGGTCGCGCGGGTCCGTCATCCGCGCCCCCGCCCGGCGAGCTCGCCGCCGCGTTCGATCTCGCGGTCGATCTCGAACATGCGCAGCTTGGGGGCTTCGATGTCGCGGAACCGTCCGGTCATGACCGCCCACAGCATGAGCAGCATGAGCGGCAGCATGCCGAGCAGGTAGGTCGTGACCGCGACCGCGCCGAAGCCGGCCACCTCGTCGCCCGCCATGGTGAGCGCGAACTCGAACATCTTGCCGACGAAAGCGCCGCCGGCGAGGACCATCACCCCGACCGCCAGCACGAAGATGATCACCGTGCGCGTGCGCATCACGACCCTCCGATCCGCTCGGCGTCCGGGATCCAGCTGCCGAGCCATTGCAGGTAGGCCACCAGCGCAAGCGCCCGGCGCGTCGGCCGCTTGTCGTCGGTGAAGAACCACGGGTAGGCCGGCATGACCGAGTACGGCGCGACGGCGCGCGGCTCGTAGAGATGCGCCAGGTGCCAGTCGTTGGAATGCCGGCCGGCCTCGCGGATCAGATCCGGGCCCACCCGGCGGGTGCCGAAGAGATGCGGGAGGTGCATCAGGTTCTGGTACTCCTCCGCCGTCGATACCGGCCCGAAGCGCAGGTCTTCCTTCGCGACCGGGCGGACGAACTGCGAGTGGCAGTGCCAGCAGGCCTCGGCCATGTAGAGTTGCTTCCCCTCCTGGATGGCGGTCGCCAGGCTGGCCGGCGTCGGTGTGCCGAACGCAGCCGTGAACTCGGCCGGATAGTCCTCCGCCAGCTGCGTGAACTCGGGCGGCACGGTGCGCGTGACCTCTTCGACCGTCGCGACCGGCACCTTGCGCAGCGTCAGTACCGGCATGACGCCCTGCAGGAAGAAGCCGAGCAGGAAGGTGATCACGCCGGCGATCAGAAAGCTCGCGCCGAATCGTTCCATCAGGCCGCCACCTCGGCTGCCCGCGGCACGGTCGCGGGCTCACGGGCGGTCGCCCACAGGGCGTAGAAGAAGAAGCCCTGGCCGGCCACGATGAGCAGCCCGGCGAACGTCCGCACCCACCAGAACGGCATCGATGCGACCACCGACTCGCCCCAGTGGCTGAGCGCGCCCCAGCTGAAACCCTGCACCAGCCCGGCCGCGGTCAGGTCGATGACCATGAGCACCAGCCCGATCACCGTGCACCAGTAGTGCACCGTGAGCAGCTGCGGACTGACCCAGGCCCGGCCGACGACGCGCGGCCAGAGTTCTACGAAGAAGCCCATGATCCAGAATCCGAACACGCCGAACATCACCATGTGGGCGTGTCCGACCACCCAGTCGGTGAAGTGGATGACCTCCTGGAAGGTGAGCGTCACCTGGAAGGCGCACTGCAGGCAGGTGATGCCGTAGGCGATCATCCCGGTGTAGAACCAGCGCACGGCGAGGTTGCCGCGGATGGCGTCGGCGCGCCCGTGGAGCGTGCCGGCGAAGTTGACCAGCACGGTGACCACGACGATCTCGACGGCGATGGTCGCCACCACGGCGCCGTACTGCGCGTACATCGGGATGGGCGAGAGCAGGAAGTGGTGCACGCCCTGCATCGGATAGAAGAACGCGATGCCCCAGAACCCGATCAGCGAGAGTGCGTGGCTCCAGATCGGCTTCCGCAGCAGCAGCGGCACGAAGTAGTACATCAGGCCCCAGCCGAGCGGGGTCACGAACAGCCCCACCAGGTCGTGGATGAAGAGCCCCGTGATGGCTGCTCCTGCCGTCCCCGGCACCCAGAACTGGGGCAGGTAGTTGCCCATGAAGTACACCAGCCCCGTCCAGGCGAAGGCGGCCAGGAAGTACCAGAGACTCACGTACAGCCCCGGCTCGGTGGTCTGGAAGATGGGCACCGACATGTTGACCACCAGGAGGACGAGGCCCACCAGCACGAGCGGGTCGACGAACATCGGCGTCTCGCCCCACTCGATCGCCTGCCCGTAGCCGAGCAGCTGGCCGGCGATGGTGAGCAGCATGATGAGCTGCCAAGCCGCGAAGATGAGCCAGCCGAGCTGGTCGGACAGGATCGGCCGGCGGGTGAGGCGCGGAATGGCGTACGCAATGCCCGCCATGAACGCGTTGGCGATGAAGCCGTAGGCGGCCATGTTGGTGTGCACCAGGCGCACGCGCCCCGGCGACAGCCACTCGATGCCGGCGAATGGATAGAGGTTGTTGAACTGGAAGGCGTACGTCAGCCCGGCCAGCAGGCTGGCCGCGAAGAAGACGGCGCTGGCCGTGAGATGCGCCCGCACGAGGGCGAGATTGACCAGCGGGCGCCCGCCCACGGTCGCGATCATGGATGCTCCTTTCGCAGCGAGAGGATGTAGGAGACCAGGTTCCACGCGTCGCCCTCGCGGATGTGCTCGCCATCCGGGTCGGCGAAGATTTCGCCGTACGACGGCATGGCCGTGCCGTTCAGGCCGGTCATGAAGGTGCGGTAGATGTCTTCCGGCGCGCCGCCGCTCTTGAGGCGCCCCTTGGTGAAGTTGAAGGGCTTCTGCGGGTTGCCCCATGCGTCGGCTTCGAGTCCCTGGGCCGAGGGGCCGTCACCCTGACCGCGGGCGCCGTGGCAGGCCGTGCACTCGAGCAGCTCGTACAGCTCCCGGCCGCGGGTCACGGACTCGGGCGTGCCCACGAACGCCGGGCGGGGCGGCATGGGAACCACCGGCCCGGCGCCGCGTTCGTCCCAGGCGGGATAGAAGGTCTTCACGTAGGCGACCAGCGCGCGCCGCTCGCGCTCGGGCAGGAGCGTCCACTCCGGCATCGACGTGCGGTAGACACCGTTGGTGATGGTGCGCAGCAGGTCGTCGTCGGTCGGCAGGCTGCCGTTCGCGGTCGAGCGGAACTTGAACAATCCCTTGGTGAAGTCGCGCGGCTTGACGAGCAGCATGTCGGCGGCGGGGCCGCGCCCGTCGCCGCGCTCGCCGTGACAGCCGGTGCAGTAGCGTTCGTACACGGCCCGTCCCCCCGCCACGCGCGGGTCCGCGGCCTGTGCGCTGCCCGCGCCCGCCACCGCCAGCAGCCCCGCCAGCACCGCGACTGATCGGCTCATCATCCTCCGGTCGCCGCGCGGTAGGGCACGAAGCGCCCGAGGGGTTGCAGGAGCCCGAGCGTCACGCCGTAGATGACGTGCGTCAGCGCGGCGACCCATGCCGGCATGAGCTCGAGGACGTACGCCTGGCCGACCAGCTCGGGCTGCAGCCAGATGAGGATGCCGTAGAAGTTGACTACCCACATTGCCAGCCCGTAGGCGGCGCCGAGCGCCACCTGCAGGACCGGGCGGTCGGGCAGGAAGCGGTTCACGAGCACGTGGTAGACCGCCCCCCCGGCGGCGCCGACGGAGAAGTGCACCACCGCCACCACCATGAAGAAGTCGAGCGAGTCGGTGGTGAGCGCCTGCGGCCCGAGAAACACGGTGCCGTACACACGCAGGAAGCGGAGCGGGTCCTGGTTGACGATCAGCGAGCCGAGCACGTTGAACGCGAAGCTGGTCACGCTGCCGAGGATGCCGATCAGCAGACCGGAGACGACGTAGAAGGTCAGGTAGAACCCGGGCGGCGGCCAGGTCGGAGACGCCACCTCGGGCGCGGCACCCAGCGCCGCCTCGAGCTCGGTGATCGCCCGGCGATGCTCGGCGATGCGGTCGTGGATCTCGTCCCGATTCACTCGCGGTGGCGGAACGCAAGTCACGTACCACTGTTCTCGCTCGTATCGGCGCGCACGCGCCGGGCGGATTGTCCTACGCGCGGGAATGCCCTCCCGGCCGGTTCTCGCGATCGAGAAGACCGGCGCCGGCATGGATCTCGCACGGGGTCGCCGCGTGCGCCCGCCACTCGTCGGCCCGCTGCCCACGCACGGCCTCTGGACCGCCGTCGGGCTCACCCGCGGCCAGTTCTTCGCCATTCTCGGCGTAGCGGTCGGGTGCTTCGTGCTCCTCGGGGGCCCCGTCTGGGTACACCCGCGCGGCGAGCACCTGGCGCGGATCGCGCTCAGCTACGCTGTGATCCCTCCCGCCGTCGCCTGGGCGCTGCGGCGCCAGCGACCGTTCCCGGTGGGCCGGGCTGTGGCGGCGAGCGCGCTCATCGCGCTGGTCAAGCTGGTGGCGACGACGCTCCTGCTGCTGGCGGTGGTGGCTCTGCGGTCCTGAGTCAGTGCACGTGGCCGCCGTGCAACGTCACCAGGCCACGGGCGACCGTCAGCAGCCCGACGACGACCACCACTCCGCCCGCCAGCCGCCGCAGTTGCCCGCCGCCGCCGGCGAGAAGGGTGCGCGCCGCGCCCGGGGCCATCATGGCCGGAACCGTACCCAATCCGAACGCGAGCATGGTCCCGTACCCGGCCACGATCGATCCGGTGCCTGCGGCCATGGCGGCGAAGGCATAGATGAGATGGCAGGGGAGGAACGCATTCAGGACGCCGAAGGCGAACGGCCCGGCGAGGGATCGTCCGCGGAGCAGATCGCCGAGCGCGCGTGCCACGCTGCCCTGTACCCAAGCAGCGACGCGCTGGCCCCGGGCCGGCAGCCACCCCATCGCCTCGAGGCCGACCAGTGCGATGACCGCCCCGGCGACCACGGCCAGCGCGCGCTCTGCCACGGCGATCGGTCCAAGGGCGACGAACGCGGCGCCGAACGCGCCCGCCACGGCGCCGATCGCCGCCAGCGTGGCCACCCGCGCCAGGTTGTACGCCACCACACGGTGCCAGGCACGGTCGCCCGCGGCGGTGGCCAGGATGGCCACGAACCCGCCGCACATGCCGATGCAGTGCAGGGAGCCGATCAGCCCGCCGGCGAACGCGAGGGCGTACGACACGCCGCCTGGAGCAGG
Source organism: uncultured Binatia bacterium (SeqCode) (assembly GCA_964618895.1). GTDB lineage: Bacteria > Desulfobacterota > Binatia > DP-6 > DP-6 > CAZUDO01. The sequence goes on along the minus strand of CAZUDO010000128.1, from coordinate 32,092 downwards.
GCGCATGCCATCCGGAGAGCCCGTCGACCATGGCGCCTGCGTGTCGGGCATTCCCAGGGCCGCGAGCGGATCCGCGATCCCTTCTCGTCTCCGGGGATCCTGGGCCTGCGCTGTCGTCCGGCGACGCTGCATGCTACCTCGGCGCACTCCGTGTGCCGATCGGCCATCCCCGTGCTCGTGCTCGTCCTTGCCGTCGGCGCCACCGCATGCGCGCCAGTGCACACGCCCTCCGGAGACGAGCCGTGCGCCTGGGACGAGATGGTCGGCGGACACGCCGAGCCGGCCGCCGCCGAGCCCGTCGTCGCGCCGCGGAAGAAGGCGTGGGAGGCGGCGCGGGGAGGGGAGGTGGCCGCGCGAGCACATGTGCGGGCGCGACTCGCCGGCTGGCCGCGACGGCTCCTGATCGATCGGGCGACGCTGCCGGCGGATGACCGGGCGTTCCTCGGCCGCCTGGCTGCCGACACCTGGCGCGGGCTCGCCGCGCTGGTGGACCGCGAGCACCATCTCCCGGTCGACCACCTTCGCCTCGGAACGACTGCCGCCGACGGCCGCGTGGGCGACTACACCAACGTCACCACCGTCGGCCTCTACCTGGTCGCGGTCGTGGCGGCGCAGGATCTCGGCCTGGCGGCGCGTGCGGCAGCCGTCGCGCGCGTCCAGGCCGTGCTCGCGACGCTCGCGCGCCTGGAAACGCACGGCGGCGTCTTCTACAACTACTATGACACCACGTCGCTCGAACGGACGAGCAACCTGTTGTCGTTCGTCGATTCCGCGTGGCTCAATGCCGGCCTGATCGTCGTGCGTCAGGCCTTTCCGGAGCTGGCGCCCGATTGCACGCGGCTCCTCGACCGCACCGACTACCGCCTGTTCTACGACGACACGGTCGACCGGATGACGCACGGCTACTGGGTGCAGGAGGGGGCCCGCTCGCGTTACCACTACGGCATGCTGTACGCCGAGGCGCGGCTCGGCAGCGTGCTCGCCATCGGTGCCGGGCAGGTGCCCGAGGCGCACTGGTTCCGCATGGTGCGGACCTTCCCCGCCAGCTGCCGCTGGCAGACGCAGACGCCGCACGGGCGCCGACGGAAGACCGCGCGCGGCACGACCCTCTTCGGCGGCTGGTACGTCTGGGGCGGCGAGCGCTTCGTGCCGTCGTGGGGCGGGAGCATGTTCGAGGCACTGATGCCGACGCTCGTCCTGGACGAGATGCGCTGGGCGCCGGAGAGCCTGGGCGCCAACGCGCGCGCCCACGTCGCCGTCCAGCGACGCTTCGCCGCGGAATCGCTCGGTTGGCCGGTCTGGGGCCTGTCGCCGAGCGCCGCCCCCGGTGGCGATGCCTACGGCGAGTACGGCGTCCGCCCGCTCGGTGCGCTCGGCTACCGCGCCGGTGCGGTGACACCGCACGCGAGCGCACTGGCCCTCGCCGTCGCGCCCGCCGACGCGGTCGCGAACCTGCGGCAGTTGGTGGCGCGCTACGACGTGTACGGCGACTTCGGTCTGTATGACGCGGTCGACCCCGTGACCGGGACGGTGAGCCGTACTTACCTGGCGCTCGACCAGGCCATGACGCTGGTGGCGCTCGCCAACCACCTGACCGGCGGGCGCATCCCGGCGCGCTTCGCCGCCGACCCGCTGGTCGCGCGCGCGCTGCCGGTGTTGTCCACGGAGCGGTTTTTTGACACCCCCTGAGCGACGCATGGCGAGCGTCACCTTCGAGGGGGTCGACAAGGTGTTTCCCGGCGGCGCACGTGCCGTTGACGGGCTGACGCTCGCGGTCGGCGACGGCGAGCTGGTGGTCGTGGTCGGCCCGTCGGGGTGCGGCAAGTCGACCGTGCTGCGTCTGGTGGCGGGGCTCGAGGAGCCGACCGCGGGCACGCTCCGGATCGGCGCACAGGTCGTGAACGGACTCCGGCCGCAGGAGCGCAACGTCGCCATGGTGTTCCAGGACTACGCCCTCTACCCGCACCTCACCGTGCGCGGGAACCTGGAGTTTCCGCTCAAGATGCGCCGCCTCGGGCATGACGAACGCGCGCGCCTGGTGGCCCGGGTGGCGGACGTGCTCGACATCGGCGCGCTGCTCGACCGCCTGCCGCGGGCGCTGTCGGGTGGCCAGCGCCAGCGGGTGGCGATGGGGCGCGCCCTGGTGCGCGAGCCGGCCGTGTTTCTCCTCGACGAGCCGCTCTCCAACCTCGACGCCCGGCTGCGCGTGCAGGTACGGGCGGAGATCAAGGCGCTGCAGCGCCGTCTCGCCGCTACCATGCTGTACGTGACCCACGACCAGGTGGAGGCGATGACGCTCGGCGACCGCGTGGTGGTGCTGCACCAGGGGCGTCTGCAGCAGGTGGCCTCGCCGCGGGAGCTGTACGACGCGCCGGTGAACACCTTCGTCGCCGGCTTCGTCGGCAACCCGCCGATGAACGTGTTGCCGGCGACCCTCGGCGAGACCGGCGGCGGACTGGTGCTCGACGTGGGCGGACAACGGGTGCCGTTCGCGTACCCGGCGGCGCGGGCGCACGTCGGGCGGGTGCGGAGCATGGGTATCCGGCCGGAGGCGGTGACGGCGGCGGACGACGGCGCGCTGGCCGGGACGGTCGCGCACGTGGAGTACCTGGGCCACGAGACGCTCGCGCACGTGACCCTATCGGGCAGCGCCGGAACGATGGTGGCGCGCCTGCCGGGTATGCCGGCGCTCGAGCCCGGCGCAGCACTCCGCCTGGGGCTCGATGCGGCGCGCCTGCGCTTGTTCGACGCGGCGGGCCGCGCCCTGTAGCGGGCGCCGGGCTCAGTCGGACTTCGCCTTGAACGTGACCCCGTCGTTCACCTGCGGGATCGAATAGGTCGCTTCCCAACACACGGAGGCGTCGTGTCGCACCAGCCGCACCGTCACCGGGGCCGTGAAGACAGCCGTCGGTACGCCGAGCAGAGACCCCTTGCCCCTCGCCGTCAGCTTGCCGCGGCCCGCTTCGGCGCTCGCGCCGAGGGTCATCGCCGTGAGCCCGTGGGGCGTGGCCGCCTTGTTCTTGTAGCCGTACCGTGTGCCGTCCTTCCAGCACGGCATGGTGCCGCACACGCCCCCCGCCGGCGCCGTCCGGCTCATTCGCAGCGTCGGTGTGCCGCCGGGGCGATCGATCACGCACAGGGTGTAGTCGCTGGTCGCGAGCGGGTTGCCGAAGTCGCCGAGTGGCACCGGCCCGCTGCTCCTCCAGCGCCACGACAGCTTGTCGTTCGCCGCATCCAGCGCGTCGTCACGCAGCGCGATGGTCGCCTTCCCGCCGGCGAGCGGTGCCTGACAGCCGGGGGCAGCGGGCAGGGTACACCCAGCCGGAGCGCACACCTCGCAGGGATCGCAGACCAGCGTCCCGCTGCCAGCGCAGGTCCCGCCGACGCACTGGTCCCCGGTCGTGCAGGCGTCGCCGTCGTCGCACGGGGTGGCATCCGGCGCCGCGCTCTGGCAGTCCGCCGCGCAACAGTCGCCGCCGGCGGTGTTGCCGTCGTCGCACGCCTCGCTGGCCTCGACCGTCCCGTTGCCGCACGCATCCCGGGTGCCCGTGAACGGGCCGCCGCCGTCGAAGCAGCCGGTCGGGGGCGTGGTCTTGAAGAACCGCGCCACCCACGTGCCGCTCATCGTCTGCCCGCCGGGTGCGGTTCCGGTGATGCCGTTGCCCGTGCAGCCCAGGCCGGGAACGGGCCCGTAGGTGTCCGGCAGTGGGATAGTGAAGGCGCCGGTGTCGGGATCGATCGTGCCCGCGTGCGGCCCTTGCGGTGCGCCGCCCTCCACTGTGTAGGTGAGGGTGAGCGCCGTCCCGCTCTGTACGACGTCGAGATCGGCGTTCAGGGGCCCGATCAAGCTCTGCAAGACGACCGACCAGGTGCCGGTGAGGTCGACGCTCGATCGCGCCGGCGGCGGGGCGAGGAACGCGAAGCCGAGGATCGCCGCCACCGCTCTCGTGTACTGCGCACGCCGCATGCGTCGTTCCCCCTGCGGTACCTCGCTCCGTGCCGGCGCCTGCAGACCGGACACCTACTCCCGGGGTGCTCGACGTGTCAACGCGAACCAGCACGTCGAGGGCGGGGGACGGCGTCGTCACCTGCATGCCGGCGAGCGTGTCACGCCAGAACGCGTGCACGTAGACCACACCGCCGTCAGGGGGCCGGCGGCGGCTCGTGGAGGAACATCACGTCGGCCGGCCATTCGTGGACCACCACGTGCGTGCGCGCAAACTCGGTCACCGGCCGGCCGTTCACCTTCACGGTGGCGAGCGGCCGGTCGAACGGCGTGTGCACCACCAGTCCGCCGCGCGGGAGCGTCAGGTCGCCCGAGAGCCGCACGCGCACCGCGTGCTCGCCCTCGCGCCGCATGGTCAGGGTGAGGACGCCGTAGTGTGTCGGCAGCCGCTTCACGGCGATCCCGGCGTCGTCCGCGAGCCAGGTGGCGGGCACGCCGGCGCCGATCACGAGCGTGTCGTCCCTCTCGCGCTCGTCGGCGAACAGCGCGCGCACCGAGCGCAGGTAGCCGGCCGCTACCCAGCCGTGCGGCATGTCGCCGATGAAGCGCGGCGCGGCCGGGTCCCGCCACGAGACCTCCGCCCACCCGTTCCACGCCGGCGGCCGCTGATCGGCCAGCAGCGCCTGCAGGAGCTCGAGCGCGCGTGCCCGCTGGCCCAGGCGGACGAGCGTGCCGACGTTCCGGACCTCGTACGGGGAGTAGTTCTCCCGTTCGCCCACGCCACCGAGTCGGTCGACGACCTCCTCCCAGTAGCGCTCGTACGTGCGGGTGAGGGCGGGCTCGGGCAGCCGGCCGAGCTCGCCGACGGGCGCCACCGCGATGCTGGTCGAGGTGGGATCGAAATCTCCCAGCTCGGCGGAGCCGGGCAGGTAGTCGATGCCGTGGGTGGCCATCGTGCGCCCGATCGAGGCGTAGAGCGTGTCGCGGAACTCGTCCCGCAGCCGGCCGAACGCGGCCGCGTGCTCCTCGTCGCCGACCACGGTGGCCAGCTCGGCAGCGTCCTTCAAGCCGCGCAGGGCGAAGAAGTCGTCCCAGAAGGAGTGTACCGGCCGGGCCGAGTACCCCTCGTGGCTGATCGACTCGGGCAGGAGGCCGTAGAAGACGACCTTGTCGGGCGCCGTGTACTCGTCGGTCAGACGGCGGGCGCGCAGCGCCGCCAGGTAGTCGACCGCGCGCACGACCGCCGGCCAGAGCTCGTGCACGAAGCCCACGTCGCGCGTGTAGCGGTAGTATTCGCCGACCGTCCACACGAAGGCGCCGGCGCTGTCGTGCTCGTTCACCGGGTCGGGGCCGCGCGCATCGACGCAGCACGGGATCTTGCCGTCCGGTTGCTGGAACTGCACGTACCAGCGCACGAAGTCGCGGACTTCCTCGGGATAGCCCATCTGCAACATCGCCGACGACACGATGGCGCCGTCGCGGATCCAGACGCGAGCATAGTTGCGCGGCCCGGGACGGATCTGCGGCCCTTCGCGCTCGATCAGGATGTGGCCGAGCGCCGTGCGCATGGTGTCGGTGACCTTGGCGGCCTCGGGCGGAAGGCGCACCTCGACCCGCGACAGGGCGGCCTGCCAGGTGCGGCGCGCCTCCGCCAGGCGCTCGGTGACCCAGGAGCGGTCGTAGGTGGCGGTCGTGCCCAGGGCCGCGATCTCGGCGTCGTGGAGCGGGATGATCAGATCGAACTCCGCCTCGCCCTTGCCGTCCAGATAGAGGTGGTACTGCATCGCGCCCGACGCGAAGCCGGACGGGTCGGCGACGCGCGCGCTCGGTGGCACGCGGTCGGCGAGCAGGAACTCGGTGACCGAGCCCTCTTCGAACGTGGCCGCGCCGGCGTGATCGGGGGAGACCAGCGCCTGGACGGCCTGCCGTTTGTTCACCCAGGCCACGTTGCCCTCGAAGCGCAGCTCCTTGATGCGGGTGACGCCGCCGGTCAGGTTGAGCGATTGCCACGGCGGGGTCACCTGGAACGGCCGGAAGGTGAGAAAGAAGTCGATGGCCTGGCTGCGGTCGAGACGGTTCTGGACGCGATAGCGCGCCACCACCACCGCGGCGCCGGGCGCGCCGGTGGCGAAGGCGGTGAGCGTCATGCGGACGCGTTCGTGCTCCCACACCACCGACGGGATGGGCAAGGCGCCGTCCTCGAGCCGCTGCGTCACCTCGACCGATTGCCGGGTGAGGAGATCGCCGCCGGCGTACAGGAAGGGCTCGATCGAGAAGCCGCCGCGGGCGGGCTCGAGCATGCCTTCTTCGTTCAAGAGCGCCATCCGGCCGTCGCCGTTGGCGCCCACGAGGGTCCAGTACGTCTGTCGCCCGGACAGGTACTTCGGATACGTGCCCGGCGGCGCGTCGCGCGCGATCGCCTCGAAAAACTGGTTCGGCGAGGCCGAGAACGCGAACGGCTGTACGGTGAGGCCGCGGATGCCGTAGCCCTGGCCGCGGTTGCTGGCGTGTAGTGCCAGGCGGATGTAGCGCGACTCGGCGTCCGGCATGTAGATGTAGTCGCGCCGGCCGTGGCCGGTGGTGGTGGTGTGGCTGGTCGCCCAGCCGAGCCCGTCGCTCGAGGTCTGCACGTCGTAGCCGGTGGCGTAGCGGCCGCCGTCCCAGTCGATCACCAGGCCGCCGTACTCGTGGTTGCGGCCGAGGTCGAGCACCACCCATTGCTCCTCGTCGCCGGGGGCACTCCACCAGCTGGTGGCCGGGTCGGCGTCCAGCATGTGCGCCTCCGCGTGCTCGGAGACGCTCGACGAGGCGTCGACGGTGGGCTCGAGCGCGTCCGGCTCGACCGGCTCGCGCTCCTCGAAGGCGAGTTCATCGAGCCACATGGTGCCGGTGCCGCCCTCGCCGGCGGCGATGGCGAACTCGATCGCGCCCACCTGCTTCAAGGCCTTGCCCGGCGATGGTCCCCAGGCGAACTCGAGGCGCGACTTGCGCACCGTCATGCGCTGCCAGTCGGCCGGGAACGTGAAGTCGCGCTGGCTGTGCCACCACACGTTCTGGCCGCGCGGGTCGACCAGCTTGAACTCGAAGGTGTTGCGCGGCGCTTCGCCGCGCAGCTCGAACGTGAAGGCGTAGTTGGTGGGCAGGTCGAGCGCGAACGTCTTGCGCACGATCACCCAGCCGCCGCCGTGGTTCAGGTCGAAGGTGATCCGCAGCGCCTGCCCGCGCGGACCCGCTTCATGCGCCAGCGTGACCTGCGAGCCGTCGGAGGCGAGCGCGCTCCAGCCGTCGAGGGCCTCGAAGTCGTCCAGGATCACGGGTGTCGTGGCACGGACGGGACCGGCGAGCGGCCCGGCGAGGAGGACGAGCCCGAGCAGGGCTCGGCGAAGGAGGCGGGATCCGGCCACTACTCCTTCACCCCGCCCGCCGTGATGCCGGCGAGGTAGTAGCGTTGCAGGCAGAGGAAGACGACCACCACCGGCAGTGTGGTGAGGACCGCGCCCGCCATCATGAGCTCCGTGTCCTGCACGTGCTCGCCCGCCAGCGTGGCCAGTGCCACCGGCAGCGTCCAGCGGCGGTCGTCGGCCAGCACGACCAGCGGCCAGAGGAAGTCGTTCCACGCCCCCAGGAAGGTGAAGACCGCCAGCGTCACCAGGATGGGGAGGCACAGCCGCAGGGCGACGGAGCGGTAGACGCGGAACTCGCCCGCGCCGTCGACGCGCGCCGCGTCGAGGACGCTGTCGGGCAGGCCGAGTGCGTACTGTCGCACCAGCATGATGCCGAAGATGCTTGCCACCCCCGGCACGATGACCGCGGCCCAGGTGTCGATCAGGCCGAGGCGCTGCAGGAGGAGAAAGAGCGGCAGCATGCCCACCTGGCCGGGAATGACGAGTCCGGCCAGGAGGACGCGTGCCAGGCCGTCGCGGCCGCGGAAGCGCAGCTTGGCGAGCGCATAGCCGGCGAGCGAGTTGACCAGCACGGCGAGCACCGTCGTCACCCCGGCGATCAGCACGCTGTTGCGCGCGTGCCGGGCCAGGTCGAGGCGCGTGAAGAGCGCACGATAGTGATCGAGCGTCGGCACCGAGGGCCAGAGGCGCGGCGGCAGCGCGGTCGCTTCGCCGGCCGGCATGAGGGACGCGGCGACCATCCAGAGGAGCGGCAGAAGCGTCAGGGCGGCCAGCGCCGCTACCGTCCCCTGTGCCGCCCACGTCGCCGCCCGTCTCACGGCCGCGCCCCCACGAGCGCTCGCCGCACGCGCAGCTGCACCGCCGTGCCGGCCAGGATGAGCGCGAACAGCACGAACGAGATGGCGGCGGCGTAGCCGAGGCTCCACCAGCGGAACCCCTGCTCGTACATGAGGAGCACGATGCTGAGCGTGCGATCGCCCGGCCCGCCCTGGGTCATCACGTACGGCTCGGCGAACAGCTGAAAGTAGCCGATCATGGTGATCACCGCGACGAAGGCGAGCGTCGGCCCGAGCAACGGCAGCGTGATCGACCCGAGCTGGCGCCACGGCCCCGCGCCGTCGAGCCGGGCGGCCTCGTAGAGCCGTTCCGGAATGCTCTGCAAGCCCGCGACGAAGATGATCATATTGAACCCGAAGTTCTTCCAGGTGGCGAGCAGGACGAGCGACGGCATGGCCCATGCGGGGTCGCCGAGCCAGTCGATCGGTGCCACGCCGCACAGCGCCAGGAGATGGTTCAGCAGGCCGTAGCGCGGGTGGTAGAGGGCGCGCCACACGACCGCCACCGCCACCAGCGTGGTCACGACCGGCAGGAAGAGCGCGGTGCGGAAGAGCGGCTTCCAGCGTACCAGCCGGGCGTTCAGCAGGAGTGCCGCGCCGAGCGCCGCTGCCACCTGCAGCGGCCCGCCCACCAGCACGAAGAAGAGCGTGTTGCCGAGGGCGGTCCAGAAGCGTGCGTCGTCGAGCAGGCGCGCGTAGTTGCCGAGCCCGACGAAGCGGAGATTGGCCGGGTCGGCGAGCGCGTACAGGTCGAAGTCGGTGAAGCCGAGCAGCAGCGCCGCCGCTACCGGCACGACGAAGAAGAGCGCCAGGGCGCCGAGCGCCGGAGCGAGGAACCAGGCCGCGGCCCGCCCCTCACCCACCCCCGTCCTCCCGTGCCCGCCCGCCCTCTCGCAGCCAGCGCCGCTTCTCGAGCACGGTGTCGGTCTCACGATCGAGCCGATGGAGCGCCTCGTCCACCGTCACCTCCTCCCGTACCGCCCGCTCGGCCCAGCGCGCGACGGCGCTGGCGATGCGCTCCCACTCCGGGATCTTGGGCGTGGCGCGCACGACTTGCAACTGGGTCCAGAAGGCGGCGGCGTGCCGGTTGCGGGCGAGCACGGCGTCGCGCCAGACGTCGCGCCGTGCCGGCAGGTCGCCGGTCAGCTCCCACAAGCGCGCCTGCTGGGCCGGCGCGGACAGGTAGGCGACCAGCTCCCACGCCAGCTCGGCGTGGGCCGACGTGCGCGCCACCACCAGGCTGGCGCCGCCGGCGAGCGACGCGCCCGGAAAGCGGTCGTCGGGTGCGGGCAGCGGCGCCGTCGCCCACGCGTCCGCCAGCGTGCCCGGGAGCCGGGCGGCGAACTCGCCCAGGTTCCACGGTCCGGTCGGGTAGAACACGAACAGGCCGCGCCCGAACTCCTGCGCCACGTTGGCGATCACGGCGTCGGCGCCGCGCGGGGCGAGTCCGTGGCGGAAGAGGTCGGTGTAGAACGTGAATGCCTGCCGCACCGCCGGGCTGGTGAAGTTGCCGCGGGTGTCGTCGTCGCGCAGCAGGGCGGCGTCCAGCTGGAGGGCGAGGATGACCGGCAGCTGCCACTCGGTGACGGGAAGGAAGATGCCGTACCGCCGTCCCGGCTCGGTCACGCGCGTCAGGGTGGTGATCCAGTCGGCCCACGTGCGCGGCGCCTCGGCGATGCCGGCGGCGGCGAGCAGGTCGCGGCGGTAGAAGAGAACGCGTGTGTCGACGTACCACGGCACGCCCCACAGCACGCCGTCGAGGACGTTGGTGTCGACGATGCCGGGGAAATACTCCTCGCGCCGGATGCGCCCGTCGACCGGCGCCAGGGCGCCCAGCGTGACCAGCTCCGGGAGCCAGGTGTTGCCGGCCTGGAACACATCGGGCAGCGCGCCGCCGACGTAGGCGGTGAGCAGCTTCTCGTGCGCCGCGCTCCACGGCACCTGCTGGACGTGCACGCGGACGCCGGGATGGGCGGCCTCGAACTCGGGCACCAGGCGGGCGGCCACCTCGCCCTCGCGCCCGAGCCCCCAGAGCCGCAGCGTCACGGGGGTGCTCCGGTCCGCGTCGCACGCGGCAAGGAGGAGGAAGACCGCGACGACGGGCAAGTTGACGGGCGACGCGGCGGCGCGGGCGCGGAGCCTCACGCGGCGCCCGGGCGCCCCCAGCGTTCCGCGCGCTCGGGCTCGGTGAGCGCCCACACGCGGCGGTGGAGCTCGTCGACCACGTCCGGGTCGCGGAGAAGGACGCGCCGCTCGCGGACGTCGAGGCTCGCCGGCCCGTTGGCGAGAGCGCGCGCCAGCAGCGCTTGGCGCGCGGTGCGGATGCCGGCGCGCAGCCGGCGGCGGCCGCCGAGGAGCGCGCGGCGGAGCGCGTTGGCGGTCGGATCCACGGCGGCGCGGACCAGGCCGTCACGCTCCGACGCAGGCGTGGCAGCGGTCCGGGCGCGGGCGGCGTCGAGCAGCTCCTCCAGCGCGCGCAGCTCGGCGGGCGGATCGCTCTCCTCCGGGATGAGGAACAGGCGCGCGCGCCGGGCGCGGTCGCCGAGGCGCGTCCGGCTCGACAGGGTGGAGACCGCGACCGACAGGATGAGCGCGCCGATGATGGGCGTCACCCACCAGAAGTAGCTCGGATTCAGCCAGTAGAGCGTGACGCCCCAGACGCTCGCCACCAGCGTGTCGAGGGCGTGGTGGCGCACCGCTTCTCCCCAGCCGGTCTCGGCGTCCTCCCGCGCCTGCGAGCGCCAGCGCACGGTGCGGCCGAGCAGGTTCGTCATGACGAAGCGACTGTGGAACACCATGCGGATGGGCGCGAGGAGGCTCGAGAGCAGGATCTCGAGGAGGACGCTCACCGTGAGCCGCACGACACCGCCGTAGGCGCGCGCGCTGCGCTCGCGGATGAGGATCAGGAGGATGCTCAGCCCCTTCGGCAGGAAGAGCAGCATGCCGATCACCGCCAGCAGCGCCAGGGCCCAGTCCGGGCGCCACACGGGCCATTCGGGAAAGAGGCTCGGTCCGTGCGGAAAATAGTTGGGCGGACGGAGCGTGTTCTCGATCGCCTCCACCGTGCTCAACACGAGGAACGCGTTCCAGAGGAGCGCCGACACGTACGACAGCGCCCCGTTCAGGAAGAGCGCGCGATGGGCGCCGAACAGCCCCTCGGTGAACAGCAGGCGCAGGTGCTGCAGGTTGCCCTGGCACCAGCGCCGGTCGCGCTTCATCTCTTCGAGCAGGGTGGAGGGGATCTCCTCGTAGCTCCCCGGCAGGTCGTAGGCGAGCCAGAGCGTCCAGCCGGCGCGACCCATGAGCGCCGCCTCGACGAAGTCGTGGCTCAGGATCTCGCCCCCGAGCGGCTCCCGCCCGGACAGGGTGGGCAGCGCGCAGTGATCCATGAAGGGCTGCACGCGGATGATGGTGTTGTGGCCCCAGTACTGGCCGTCGCCGAGCTGCCAGTAGTGCAGCCCGGCGGCGAACATCGGCCCGTAGACGCGGCTGGCGAACTGCTGCGCGCGCGCCAGGAGCGAGCGCCGGCGGACGGCCGAGGGCGCGGTCTGGATCATGCCGGCCTCGGGGTGGCGCTCCATCAGGTCGGCCAGCCGCACCAGCGTCTCGCCGCGCATCACGCTGTCGGCGTCGAGCACGATCATGTAGCGGTAGCGCCGGCCCCAGCGCCGGCAGAAGTCGGCGACGTTGCCGCTCTTGCGCGACAGGCGGACGGCGCGGCGGCGGTAGAAGATGCGGCCGAAGCCGTGCGTCTCGCGACACCAGGCGGCCCAGGCCTCTTCCTCGCGCACGGTGGTGTCGGGGTCATGCGAGTCGCTCAGCACGAAGAAGTCGAAGCGGTCGCCGGCGCCGGTCGCGGCGAGCGAGCGCTCGGTGGCACGTAGTCCGGCGAACACGCGCTCGACCGGCTCCTCGCAGATCGGCATCACGATGGCGGTGCGCGCGGCCGGATCGGGCGGCGGCGCCGGGGCGTCGGTGCCGAGGTGTGTGATGGCGAAGCGGTCGCGGCCGCGCGCCAGCAGCAGGAAGCCGATCAGCGCCGTCCAGAAGCCGATCGAGATCCAGCCGAAGAGCGCCCCGAAGAAGATCACGATGGCGACTTCCAACCCCGTGCGGCCCTCGTGCGGCAGCACGTTCACCATGAAGGCGCTGGCGACGATGGTCGGCACCAGCACGAGCAGCATGAGCAGCGCCCGGCGCCGATGCGCCACGCGCGGCCAGGCGAGCTGGCGGCGCAGATGGCGGAGGGCGCGGCCGTAGAGCAGGGGGCGATGCGGCTCGGGCCGGGGGGCGCGTCTGGTTCCCCGGGTGGGCCGGGCGGACACCATGGTGCCGCGCAGGAGGGTCGGCATCGCGCCCAGGCGCGGCGCGGCGGCCGGCATGCCGGCGCGGGCGAGACGCCAGGTCCGGAACGCGTCGTCGGAAACGGCGGCGGTGCTGGGGGCGGCAGGTGGCAGATCCGGTGCCCAGGTGGCGAGCAGCGTGCGCAGGGCGTCGAGGGTCTCGGCCACCGCGTCGCTGCCCGCCTCCCACGGGGCGGCGGCGGCACGCGCGACGGCGTCGGTGGCGAGCGGTGCGCGCTCGTTGGCGGGCCAGTCGAGCGCCTCCAGGTAGGCGACGGCGCGCCGGTGCGCCTGTTTCCAGTCCTGCAGGAGACGCTCGGGCGTCACCGCGAGCGGGGCCGCGGTGCCGGCGGCGTCGTCCCTCACGGCAGCATCACGTACGACCACGTCTCGGTGAGGGTCTGGTCGGCCTTGTCGAGAAAGGCGCGCAGCTCGATCGGGGCCTTCGTCTTCGGCCGCACCTGGAACGTGAAGCGCCAGCTTCCGGTGGCGACGTTCTTCACCACCTGCTGATCGAGCAGGTCGGCCACCTCGTCGCCGCCCACCGCCGTCACCACGCCGCGCAGCACCTGCTCGGGGGGCAGGGCGGTGAGCTGCTTGCCCGCGAAGTCGATCACGAAGCGGTGGCCGCCCTCGGCCGTGCCCCGGTCGCGTCGCGTCGCCAGCACACGTCCGCCGGGCGGCCGGTCGGCGTCGTTGCCGTACCACCACATGGTATACGCGAACGTGGCCGGCTCGCCCGGCACCGGGGCCTTGGCCGGCACCCAGTAGGCGACCACGTTGTCGTTGCTGTCGTTGGTGGTGGGGATCTCGACCAGCTCGACGTGCCCGTCGCCCCAGTCGCCGCGTGGTTCGATCCACACGCTCGGCCGGTGCTCGGCGCGCGTCTCCAGGTCCTGGTAGTGGTCGAAGTCGCGGTCACGCTGGATGAGCCCGAAGCCCTTGGGATTCTGCATGTGCAGGTCGCTCACGTCGAGCGCGCGCGGGTTGTCGAGCGGGCGCCACAGCCACTCGCCGTTGGCGTAGTGCAGGAGGAGGCCGTCGGAATCGTGCACCTCGGGCCGGAAGTCGTCGAACCAGCGCCCGGTGTTCTCGCCGTGGAAGAACATGCTGGTGAGCGGGGCGATGCCGAGCTTCTGGATGCGATCGCGCAGGAAGAGCCGCGTCTCGACCTGGACCACCGTCGCTTCGCCCGGCTTGACGACGAAGCGGTAGGCGCCCGTGACGCGCGGGCTGTCGAGGAGGGCGTAGAGGGTGAGCTCGGTGGCCTTCGGCGTGGGCGTCACCAGCCAGAACTCCCGGAAGTACGGGAACTCCTCGCCGCGCGACTCGGCGGTATCGACCGCGAGCCCGCGGGCCGACAGGCCGAAGGCCTCGTTCCGTCCGAGGGCGCGGAAATACGACGCACCGAGAAACACGATCAGCTCGTCGAAGTACGCCGGCGTCTTCAGGGGATGATGCACGCGGAAGCCGGCGTAGCCGAGCTTCTGCGGCACCCGGCTGGCGAACTCGGTCTTGCCGTAATCGAACTGGCCGGGCGCGAACTCGGCGCGCGTCGCCTGCGTACCGTCGATCACGTGGATGCGGACCACCCGGTTGTAGAACAGGCCGGGATGGAAGAACTGCACCTGGAAGGGCAGTTTCCGCTCGCGCCAGAGGGCGCTCTCGGGGCGGAAGCGGATGTCGCGCCACTGGTCGTAGGTGGCCTCGAGGAGCCAGTCGGGCACCTCGCCCTTGGGCTCGCTGAACGGGGCGGCGGCGAGGCGGCGGGCACGCTCGGCCACGTCGTCGAGGTCGAAGGTCGCGCTGGCGGCGAACACACGGGTGGTGGCGACCAGCAGGACGAGCAGGCCCGAGATGAGGCGGAAGCGAGACGGCATGTGCACGCGCAGGGAGGTCGCTATCCTCACACTGTCGCCCGGTCTGTTCAAGCCGAGGACGCCCCTCGCCCGGGAACGGTGCTTTGGTATAGACGGCGGCGATGTTCTACGTCTTCCGGCTCGGTCCCCTGGAGACGAAGACCGAGTGGGCGCACGTGTATCTCGGACTCGACGTCGAGCGCGGCCTGTGTCCGCCGGTGTTCGAGCAGGACGACGCGAAGGCGTTGCGGGCGCTGGCGGCGCAGGTGCCGGCGGGTGTGGCGCGCGTCTGCGAGCCGCGCCTGGCCGATGCTGGGCGCGCCTTCGGGTTCACGCCGGGTCCTGCGCCAGACGCGGCGGTATCCGTCCGGGCGAGCATGGCGATTGGCCTCGCGCTCGGTCCGCTGGCAAGCAATATCCACGACCCGGGGATATTTCTGGAGCTCGCCGACGCCACGGCCACCTACGTCGAGGCAGCGCCCTGGAGACACCGCGACGGCGACACGCCGCTCGACGTGACCCTCTCCGGGGCGCTTGCAGGCCACTTCGAATGCTCGGTGCTCGGGCACGGCGGCGAGACGTTCGGCCTGGCGCTCTACCCCGGCCGGGGTGCCGTCGCCCGGCTGACGGCGCTCGTCGAGCAGGGCCGGATGGCGGACGCCGCCGGGGTCGAATCGTTTGCGGTCACCCTCGATGAGAAGCCCGCGTTCGCGGTTGAGGCGCTGCGGGAGGCCTTCGGGCTGTCGTCGCTCCCCGTCCCGGCGCACGTCCGCAAGGGCAAGGCGGTGCCCGTGACCGAGGCCGAAGTGGTCGCACTCGCTGCCGCCCTGCGCGCGGTCGTCGAGTTGACGGACGACGGGGCCACGGCGACGGGGGTCGCGGCGGTGGGCGCGTGCTCCGTCTCGGCCCGGATCGACGCCTCGAGAACGGCGGCGTCGGAGCGCCCGCCGCCGCCCACCCTGCGCGCGGCGCGCAACGCCCCGTGTCCTTGCGGGAGCGGGAAGAAGTACAAGAAGTGCCATCTGCCGCTCGACGAGGTGGCGCACCATGGGGCCGACGGGTCGTCTTTGCACCTGCTCGACGAGCGCCTCACCTCCGGCATCTTCCAGTGGGCCAGCCGCCGGCTGGGGATGCCGTGGCTCGACGGCGTGCGGGCGACCTATCCGGCGTCCGTCGACCTGGACCCCGTGCACCTGCAGCTGCTCGTCCCCTGGGCGGTGTACGAGTATCGTCTCGGTGAGCGCACGGCCGCGGAGCGCTATCTCGCCGAGCGCGGCTCGTACCTGGCGGCGTCGGAACGGGCATGGATCGCCGCCCAGCGGCAGGCGTGGCTGTCGATCTGGGAGGTGCAGAGCGTCGATCCCGGTACCAGCGTCGTCGTCCGCGACCTGCTGACCGGTGCGCTGCACACGGTGCGCGAGCATCGGGGTTCACAGGCCGTGACGGCGCGCAGCGCGATGCTGGCGCGGGTGGTGGAGGCCGAGAGCGAGGCGGTCTTCTGCGGCGCGCATCCGAGCGCGCTCGGGCCGCGCGATGCGGCGGCGGTGGTCACGGCGGTGCGTCGGGCGCTGCGGCTCGGGTCGGGCGTCGTGCCGGTGGCCCGCCTGCGCGAGCCGGGAGCGAGCGAAGCTCTCCTGGGCCGCTGGCAGGCGCGCGTCGACCAGGCCACCGACCGCCCGCCGCCGCGTCTGACCAACACCGACGGTGACCCGTTGCTATTGACCACCGATCGGTTCGACATCGCGGAGGGCGGGGTCGATGAGGTCGAACGTCGGATCGCCGCGCTGGACGGTGCGGAAGCCGACGAGGCGGAGGGCGGGGTGACGCGGTTCACGATCACCAGGCCCGGAAACCCGATGCATCGGAGCTGGGAGAACACCATCGTCGGGACGATCACCGTCTCGGGGGCCAGGTTGCAGATCGAGACCAATTCACTGCCGCGCGCCGACGCGCTCCGTATCACCGTGGAAGCGGCGTGCGCCGGCCTGGTGACGCATCGGGTCCGCTCGCACACCGACCCGGTGGCGGAGCTTCGCCTCCGGCCACCCGCGGCGGTGCCGCCGCGGCTCCCGATCGGCGAGGACGCCGGGCGCGCCCTGCGGGCATGGAAGGAGCAGCACTACACGGACTGGCTCGACGAGCCGATCCCCGCCCTGCGCGGCGCCACCCCGCGCGAGGCGGCGCGCAGCCCGGGACACCGGCGTGCGCTCGCCGTGCTGCTGAAGGAAATCGAACACGGGGAGAGCACGTTGCCGGCGGCGGAGCGCTTCGACGTCGGCATCCTGCGCGAGCGTCTGGGGATCGGGGACGAGCCATGAGTCCGCTGGCCTTCGTCTACGATCCCGAGGACGAGCGCACCCAGCACGATCCCTATCCGGCGTACCGCCGCCTGCGCGACGAGTTCCCGGTCTACCGCCAGGAGCGCCTGCGCTTCTGGGCCCTCAGCCGGTTTGCCGACGTGTACGCGGCGCTCGTCGACCACGCGACCTTCTCCTCGGCGCAGGGGCTCACCTGGGATGCGACCGCGGCCGAGCAGGCGGGTGTGCTGCCGATGCTGGTCACCAGCGACCCGCCGGACCATACGGCGCTGCGCAAGCTGGTGAACCGCGGCCTCACCCCGCGCCGGGTGGCCGCGCTCGAGCCGGAGGTCCGGCAGGTCGTGACCGAGGGCATCGCGGCCTTGCGCGCGGCGGGCGGCGGCGACCTGGTGACCGACCTCGCCGTGCCGCTGCCGTCCGCCATCATCGGTCGCTTCCTCGGCGTGCCGCCGGCCGAGCGCGTGCAGTTCCACCACTGGGCGACGGCGGTCGTGACCGGGACCAGCGGCGCCGCGTTCTACGAAGAGCACCACCGCGCCACGCGCGCCCTGTACGTGTACTTCCGCGGCCAGATCGCGCACCGGCGCGCCCAGCCCGGCGACGACCTGCTGAGCGCCCTGGTCGCCGCCGAGGTCGACGGCGTGCGCCTTACCGACGAGCAGGTGCTCGGCTTCTGCTTCAACCTGATCGTCGGCGGCATCGAGACCACCACCAACCTGGTGGCGAGCGGCATGGTGCTCCTGGAGGCGCAGCCCGACGTGCGGCAGGCGCTGGCGGCCGCGCCGGCAGGCATACCGGCTGCCATCGAGGAGTTCCTGCGCCTGGAGACGCCCGTGCAGGGCCTCTGTCGCACCACCACGCACCCGGTCACGCTACACGGGGCGACCATCCCCGCCGGCGACAAGGTGCTGCTCATGTTCGGTGCCGCCAATCGCGACCAGCGCGAGTTTCAGGATCCCGACCGGCTCCTGCCCGGCCGCCCGGGCGACCGCCATCTGGCGTTCGGCTACGGGGCGCACTACTGCATCGGGGCGGCGCTCGCCCGGCTCATGGGGCGCGTGGCGTTCGAGGAGCTGACGACGCGGCTCCCCGCCGCACGGCTCGACCTGCCGCGAGCCCGGCGCATCCGGAGCGGCGTCAATCGGGGCTGGCTGTCGGTGCCGATGACGGTGGGCGGGTAGGCGTCACGCCGGTGTGCGGAACCGATTGTGACCAGCGAGCGCATCCGGCCCACCCCTGGCGTCGACCCGCGGCGCCTGCGCGGCCTCGGCGAGGACGAGGCTGTCGCCCGCCTGCACGCCGAGGGCCCGAACGAGTTGCCGCGCGCGGGGCGCCGCCGTGGCGCCGCGCTGCTGCGCGATGTCGTCACCGAGCCGATGATCGCGCTCCTGCTCGCCGTCGGCATCGTGTACCTGCTGCTCGGCGAGCCGCGCGAGGCGGCGCTGCTGCTGGCCTCGATCGGCATCATGATCGCGATCGAGGTGGTGCAGGAGGGAAAGGCCGAACGCGCGCTGGACGCGCTCCGCGACCTGTCGAGCCCGCGCGCGCTGGTGATTCGCGACGGCGCGCAGCGGCGCATCCCCGGCCGCGAGGTGGTGCGCGAGGACCTGGTGGTGGTGGCGGAGGGCGACCGCCTCCCCGCCGACGGGGTGCTGGTGTGGGCGCAGAACCTGGAGGTGGACGAGTCCCTGCTCACGGGCGAGTCGGTGCCCGTGCGGAAAGCGCCCGGGCCGGCCGACACGTCGCTCGGCGAGCCGGGCGGCGACGGCACGCCGTTCGTGTTCTCGGGGACGCTGGTCGTGCGCGGGCAGGGGGTGGCGGTGGTACGCGCCACCGGTGCCAACACCGCCGTCGGGACGATCGGCCGTTCGCTCGCCACCGTGGTGGCCGAGCCGAGCCCGCTGCAGCGCGAGACGGATCGGCTCGTTCGCGTGGTGGGGAGCCTCGCGTTCTTCGTGTGCGTGGTGGTGACGGTGGCCTACGGGCTCCAGCGCGGCAGCTGGCTCGAGGCCGTGCTGGTCGGGCTCACCTTCGCCATCTCGATGGTGCCCGAGGAGTTCCCGGTCATCCTGACCGTCTTCCTGGCACTCGGCGCGTGGCGCATCGCGCGCCGGCACGTGCTCACGCGGCGCATGCCCGCCATCGAGGCGCTCGGCGCCATCACCGTGCTGTGCGCCGACAAGACCGGCACCATCACCGAGAACCGGATGGCGGTCGCCGAGCTGCGCGCCGAGGGTCTGGTGTGGACGGCGTCGCCGGAGCCGCTGCCGGAGCCGTTCCACGCCCTGGTCGAGTTCGCCGTGCTGGCGAGCCAGCGCGATCCGTTCGACCCGATGGAGGTGGCGATCGTGCGCCTGGCGGACGAGCATCTGCGCGCCACCGAGCACCTGCACACCACCTGGACGCACGAGCGCGAGTATCCGCTGTCGCCCGCGCTGCTCGCCCTGTCGCACGTGTGGAGCGCGCCCGACGCGACGCGCTACGTGGTGGCGGCCAAGGGGGCGCCGGAGGCGATCGTCGACTTGTGTCATCTGGACGCCGCGCGCGTGGCCGGGATCGCGGGCGCGGCCGAGGCGATGGCGGGCGAGGGCCAACGCGTCCTCGGCGTCGCGCGCGCGGTGTTCGCGCGCGGCGAGCTGCCGGACCACCAGCATGACTTCGGGTTCGAGTTCCTGGGCCTGGTGGGCCTGCGCGATCCGGTGCGCGCGGGCGTGCCGGCCGCGGTGGCCGAGTGTCGTGCGGCCTCCATCCGGGTGGTCATGATCACGGGCGACCACGCGACGACGGCGCGCGCCATCGCCCGTGCGATCGGCCTCGGGACGCCGGACGCGGTCCTGGCCGGGCCGGAGCTGGCGGCGCTGCCGCCCGCCGCCGTGCGCGAGCAGGTCGGGCGCGTGAACGTGTTCGCGCGCATGGTGCCGCAGCAGAAGCTCCGCCTGTTGGAGGCGCTTGCCGGCAGCGGTCAGGTGGTGGCCATGACCGGCGACGGCGTCAACGACGCACCGGCGCTCAAGGCCGCGCACGTCGGCATCGCCATGGGTGGCCGCGGCACGGACGTGGCGCGGGAGGCGGCGGCGTTGGTGCTGCTGGACGACGAGTTCGGCTCGATCGTGGTGGCGATCCGCCTCGGCCGGCGCATCAGCGACAACGTCCGCAAGGCGGTGACCTTCGTGGTGGCCGTGCACGTCGCCATCGCAGGCATCGCGCTGGTCCCGGTGCTGGTGCAGTGGCCGCTCATTCTGCTGCCGCTGCACGTCGTGTTTCTCGAGTTGATCATCGACCCGGCGTGCTCGATCGCCTTCGAGGCCGAGCCCGAAGAGCCCGGCATCATGCAACGCCCGCCGCGCCGTCCCGACGCGCCGTTGATCGGCGGGCGCCTGCTCGCGCTGGGCGTCCTGCAGGGGGTGACGCTTTTGACGGTGGTCTTGGGGGTGTTCGCCCTCGCGACGGCGCGCGGCGCGAGCACGGAGATGGCGCGCGCGCTCACGTTCGCCACCCTGGTGGTGGGGAACCTCGGCATCATCCTGTCGAACCGTTCCTGGACGCGCCCGGCGTGGCGGGCGCCGCTGCGCGGCAACCGGGCGGCGGCCATCGTGGTGCTGGGCGCGCTCACGACCCTGGCGGCGGTGCTGTACGTGCCGGGGCTACGGGAGGTGTTCCGGTTCGGGGCGCCGCCGCTCGGGGCGGTAGCGGGGTGTGGGGTGGTGGGGCTGGGGAGTGTGCTGTGGGTGGAAGTGGTGAAGCGGCGGTGGGGGGTGGGGTGAGAAGTTGATCTCTCGGTGATTGCGGAATGCTCCTACACCTGCGTGGAGCCGTCAGTCGACGCGTGACCGTGGGGCCACAGCGGGTCTTGACCGATGCTCAGGGTCGAGCCATGCACGCGAGTTCCTCACCGATGACGAGGTCGAAGCCGCTGCGCGTCAGACGCTCGAGCTGCTCGGCCCAGGGGCGGTCGGGATGCTCGCCACCGCACGGATCGAACGGTTCGGCGGACGGTGTGCGATTCGACGACCCCCGGCAACGGTGGAAGCTGGCGTTCGGCGAGCGGTGACTGGCCTCACCCCCTCCCGATCTCCGCATATGCCCGCTGGATGTCGAGCGCTTTCAGATGCGCGAGCTGGCGCAGCTCCTCTCCCAGATTCGCCACGCGATCGGGATGGTAGCGCTTCATCTGCTCCCGGTAGGCCCGGGTGATCTCCTCCGGCGACGCGTCACGCGCGACCGCAAGCACCGCGTATGGATCCCAGGCGGCCTTCGCGGTGCTGTCCTCGGCGGCTGCCCGAGTCTCCGGCTGCGCAGCCCGGGCCCGCGTCAGGCGGCGCCGCAGCCACCATACGCCGACGAGAAGCGCGACGGCGTCGTCCAGGAGTCCGATCGGCCCGAACGTATCCGGCACCAGGTCGACGGGTAAGCGCAGGTAGAGCAGCAGCGCCAGGCCGACCGCGACGGCGGCGAGCCAGATCACTTGCCGGATTTCGGCCGCGGGTCGAGCTGCTGCAGCAGGCGGAAGAAGTCGCTCTGCGGGGAGAGGATCAGCGTCGTGCCCTCGCCGATGGTTTTCCGGTAGGCCTCGAGTGTGCGCACGAACTCGTAGAACTCGGGGTCGCGGCCGTAGGCGTCGGCGAACACCTTGACCGCCTGGGCATCGCCCGTGCCGCGCAGGATCTCGGCCTGCTGGCGCGCGTCGGCCATCAGGATCTGCACCTGCTTGTCGGCCTCGGAGCGGATCTTGCGCGCCTCCTCGTCGCCCTCGGCGCGGAACTTCTTGGCCAGCCGCTCGCGCTCGGTGCGCATGCGGTTGAAGACGTTCAGCTCGTTCTTCTCGGGCAGGTCGGCACGCTTGATGCGCACGTCGACGATCTCGATGCCGTACTCGCGGGCCTTCAGATCGCTCTTGGTGGTGACCTCTTGCATCAGCACCTCGCGCCGCTCGTTGACGACGTCGCGCAGGGTTTGTCGGCCGAGGTTCTCGCGGACGTTCGAGTACACCACGTCGTCCAGGCGCGACTGCGCGCCGCTCTCGGTGCGCAGCGTGCGGTAGTACTGCAGGGGGTCGACGATGCGCCAGCGCACGTAGTTGTCGACCACCAGCTGCTGCTTGTCCTTGGTGAGCAGCTCCTTCGGCGAGGCGTCGTACTCGAGCAGGCGCTTGTCGAAGTAGAGCACCTCCTGCACGAAGGGGATCTTCGCGTACATGCCCGGCTCCTGGATCGTGCGCACGGGATCGCCGAGCTGGACGACGATCGCCTGCATCCACTGGGGGACGCGGAAGAGCGCCAGGTTCCAGGTGGCGACCAGCGCGCCCACGATCCCGAGGACGACGATCCAGCGGCGGTCCATGCTAGCGCTTCCCCGCCGGCTCCGGCTCGAGGGGGCGCATCCTGATCGCCTGATCGAGCGGCAGATACGGCACCACCTGCTTCCCGGCGGTATCGTCGAGGATGATCTTGTTCACCCGCGGCAGGATCTCCTCCATCGTCTCCAGATAGAGCCGGCGGCGGGTCACGTCCTTGGACGCGTTGTAGGCGGTCTGCAGGGCCTCGAAGCGGTTGGCCACGCCGGCGGCGTCGCGGACCTTGGCTTCGCGATAGCCCTCGGCCTCGTTGAGAAGCTGCGCCGCCTGCCCGCGTGCCTTGGGGACCACATCGTTGGCGTAGCCGAGGGATTCGTTGATCAGGCGCTCCTTGTCCTGCTGGGCGCTGATCACGTCTTTGAAGGCGTCGGACACCTGGTCGGGCGGGTTGACGTCCTGGAGCTTCACCGTCACCACCTCGATGCCCGCCCCGTAGCGATCGAGGATGGTCTGCAGGAGCGCCTGCGCGTCCGTCTGGATGCGTTCTTTGTCCTCGGTCAGGGCGTCGTCGATGTTGTTGCGGCCGATCACCTCGCGCATGGCGGCTTCGGCGGAGGCGCGCAGGGTCTGCTCCGGGCTGCGGACGTTGAAGAGGAAGTTGCTCGTGCCGGTGGCGTCGGTCTTGACGCGGTACTGGACGATGAACTCGAGCTTCACGATGTTCTGGTCGCCGGTGAGCATCAGGGCCTCGTCGGCGACCTGGGTGTACTGGGCCGGCGGCCCGACGACCACGGTGCGGAAGCCGATCTCTTCCTTGCGGATCTGGGTCACGCTCGGGCGAAGGACCTCTTCGAGGGGCCAGGGGAGGTGGTAGTGGGGGCCGGAATCGGCCTCACGGACGATCTTGCCGAAGCGGAGGACGACGCCGCGCTGGTCGGGGGCGACGATGTAGATGCCGGTGCCGGCCCAGACGAGCAGCCCGATGGCCACGATCAGCCAGGGGTTCACGCGTGCGCGGCCGCCCCGGCGGAAGCGGGCGCGGAGCTTCTCGAGCAAGTCGAGAATATCGGCGATCGGGTCTTCGCCGGGGCGATGGGGGTGTGGGGGGAAGCGATCGGACATGGGGACCGTGGTGTCGTCGCGCGGCCGCCGCGCCGGTGGGTTCACTGCGCCGGGGCGGTGGCGGCGGCATCGTGCTTGTCCTGCGGCAGCATGTCAACTCGCGGCGCCGAGCAGAGAAGGGGGCGATGGCGTGGAGGCGGTGATCAGCGTTCGCTGTCTCGGCTACGAGCTCGAGCACCCGGTCGAGCTCCTGCGGTCGCTGAGCCGCGGCCGTGCGTCGAGCCGGGGGGACAGGGGCGGGACGGGGTTCGGACCCGCGGCGCGGGGCTGACGCCCCCTCGCCATTCGCGCGGCGGCAGCTCGCCAGTGCTCGTCCAGGTGCTCGTCCAGGTGCTCGCGCACGTGGGGGCACCTGACGCAAGGATTGCCATCTGTTACCAGGAATGGTAACACTTCGAAGTGGGCAAGGCGAGGCGTGGAAACTACGTGTTCCTCACCTGGAAGGGAGACCACAGCCCCCGTCACGATGTCTACCGGGGCGACCGCGTGGCGATGAAGGGGCGCGTGACCGCCCGGGTGCTTCGGCTCATCGCACAGTTGGAAAGGGAAGGGGTGCTATGAAGATCCGTCGCGCCACCGTGAACAATCGGAAGGCCCAGCTGGAACTCACGGTGCGCTCCGGCAGGATGCTCCCGGTTCCGTACGCCAAGCTCGATCCGCGGCCGACCGCGAAGAATCGGATCCGGGAGGCCTACGTCGACAAGGAACTCGGCAACGAGGCAGTCACCTACATCCTCGAGTCCGGTGAGGAGGGATCCGTCCACGTCGACCACGCCCTGGAGTACAACGAGGACCCCCGGTATCTCGCGGACGTGCTGGTTCACAAGCTGACCGTCGAGGCGCGACGCCGGGTGGGTCGGTCCGGGCTCAGCCGGCGCGAGCTTGCGCGTCGCCTCGGCACATCCGTGCCCCAGCTGTACCGACTGCTCGATCCCGCCAACACGCGGAAGCACCTGGGGCAGCTGATCGGGCTTCTCCATCTGCTCGACTGCGAGGTTCAACTCGTGCTCGGTCCCCGGCGGGCTGCGTAGCACACCCCAGGCCACATTCGGCGTTCTCCGGACCCCGGCTCTACTCTTTCTCGCGGATCGCTTCTTCATGCGGATCGCTTCTTCATATGGGGGATGGCTGCCACCTACCTGACGACTGGGCCCTCCGGCTCGAGAGCGCGGTGCTCTCGGTACCGTCGGCGATCGTGCCAGAGGAGAGGAGCTACCTGCTGAATCGCACGCATCCGGAGTTTCGCAAGATCACGTTCGCCCCTGCTCGCCCGTTCTCCTTCGACCCGAGAATGTGGAAGCGGCCGAGGAGCCGGGCGTCTCGACGACGCTCCTCTGGCGGTCGAGCGGCAATGGCTTGCCGATCGTGGTCTCTCGAACAACTGGATCGAGGTGGACACGCGGCGTCGCCCGGACGACCTGGTAAGGGTGCTCACCCTGCTCGAAGCTCGCCGATGACCGGGCGTGGACGACACTGCTGCATACGATGACCACCCTCAGCAAGTCGAAGTACCTCGCCGGCTGCCAGTGCCCGCGCCGTCTGTGGCTCGGCTGCTACGCCCCCGAGCTGGCGACCGAGCCCGACGCGGCCCAGGCCTGGTGGTTCGACGCGGGCAGCGTGATCGGGCGCCACGCCCACGCGCTCTTTCCCGGTGGCGTGCTGGTCGGCGAGGAGGCCTGGCGGCACGGCGAGGCGGTCGTCCGGACGCAGCAGCTCCTCGCCGACCCGGCCGTGCCGGCGATCTTCGAGGGTGGCTTCGTGCACGCCGGCGTGCGCATCCGGGCGGACGTCCTCGAGCGCCTCCCCGGCGGCGCCTGGGGACTTCGCGAGGTGAAGTCCGGCGCGCACGTGAAGGAAGTGCACCTGCACGATGTAGCCGTGCAGCGGACGGTCCTCGAGGGAGCTGGGCTCCGGGTGCCATCGGTCGAGGTGATCCACGTCGACACCGCGTACGTCCGCGGCGATGGTGAGATCGACTGGCCGCGCTTCTTCAAGCGCGTCGGCGTCACGACCGCGGTCGAACCGCTGCTGCCGGCCGTGCTGGCCCGCGTGGAGGCGCTGCACCGGGTGCTGGCCCTCGCGGACAGCCCGCCGGTCGAGCCCTCCACGCACTGTTTCAGTCCCCACGCCTGCGAGTTCTGGGCGCACTGCACGCGCCAGAAGCCGGCCGACTGGGTCTTCAACCTGCCGGGACGCCCGAGCCGGTTCGAGGAGCTGCGGGCGGCGGGCGTCGAGCGGATCGCCGACATCCCGGACAACTTCCCGCTCTCGGTGCTGCAGGCGCGTGTCCGGGAGGTGCTGCGCTCCGGTCGCGAATTCGTCGCCGGCGACCTCGGTGGTGCGCTCGTCCCCTTCGGACCGGGGGCGCGCTACCTCGACTTCGAGACCATGAACCCGGCGGTCCCGCCGTATCCCGGCACGCGTCCCTACCAGCAGATTCCCTTCCAGTGGTCCCTGCACGAGATCGACGCGACCGGGCGCCTGGCGCACCGGGAGTTCCTGGCGAGCGGTCGGGACGATCCGCGGCGCGGGTTCGCCGAGAGCCTTCTCGACGCGTTCGGCGCGGGTGGCGAGCCGATCGTCGTCTACTCGGGGTTCGAGGCACGCGTCCTGACCGAACTCGCGTCGGCCCTACCCGATGTCGCCGCCGCGCTCGATGCGCTGCGCGCCCGCCTCGTCGACCTGCTCCCGGTGGTGCGGCGGCACGTCTACCATCCGGCGTTCGAGGGTTCGTTCTCGCTGAAGGCGGTCGCGCCGGCGCTCGTCGACGGCTTCGGCTACGGCGACCTTGAGGGGATCGCCGGCGGCGGCGAGGCGTCGGCCGCCTTCGTGCAGCTCGCCTCGGGCGCGGTGACGGATCCGGAGGAGGAGGCGCGCGTGCGGCGTGCGCTGCTGGCGTACTGCCGGCGCGATACGCTGGCGCTGGTCGAGCTGCACCGGGCGCTGCAGGCGCGTGCTGGTGCGCCATGAAGGAGGCTTGCCAGGGCGACACGTCGCCCAAAGCTTCGGGATCAGTCTGGGCAATGTCCCCGCAGAGGTATTCATCGCCTCACCCGCCTACGTTACAGCGCCAGCTCGGCCACGCATCGATCCAGCTCGCCGTCGATACGTACGGCAAGTG
This sequence comes from uncultured Binatia bacterium (SeqCode), assembly GCA_964618895.1. Classification (GTDB taxonomy): domain Bacteria; phylum Desulfobacterota; class Binatia; order DP-6; family DP-6; genus CAZUDO01. The sequence continues at coordinate 5,850 of CAZUDO010000128.1, read as the reverse complement.
GCTCCCCATGGGAAACAAGGCCGCCGTCGACGGCCTCGGCTCCCCAAGTGGTAGCAAAGTGGTAGCAACCGTAGGTAAGGGACCGGAGCCGACGCGCAATCTGCTGATTTCGAAGGAGCCAGCCGCCGGAGTCGAACCGGGGCCCTGTTCTACGCGACGAGCATACAAGCTGAGGACTGCCGGAGCTGGCGTGTGCCACGGGGCCGTGGCATAACGGGACACGGTATACCTGTGCCCGCTACGGGGACAAGCGGTTGATCCGGTCGTTCAAATGCAGGGAGACGGAGCGTCTATTCAACCGGCAGCCATCGCGGCGGTGGCAGGCCATCGAGCGAGTCGTTCGCCGCAAACTCGAGCTGCTAAATGCGGCGACATCCCTGCGAGACCTGTCCGTGCCCCCGGCGAACCGCCTGGAAGCCCTCAAGGGCAACCGCAAGAGGCAACACAGCATCCGTGTCAACGATCAGTGGCGGCTCTGCTTCGCCTGGCGGAATGGCGATGCCTGCGACGTGGAGGTCGTCGACTATCACTAGGAGCATGCCATGAAGAAGCTGTCACCAATTCATCCAGGTGAGATTCTCGTCGAGGAGTTCCTCAAGCCTCTGCAGATCAGTCAGTCGCGGCTGGCCCGGGGCATCAACGTCCCTCCTCGTCGCATCAACGAGATTTGCCTGGGCAAGCGGGGGATCACGCCGGACACGGCTCTGCGCCTTGGGCGCTACTTCGGCCAATCCGCCGAGTTCTGGATGCAGCTACAACAACGCTACGACTTGGAGACGCGCAGAGACCAGATCGCATCCAAGCTCGAACGAGACATCCGTCCCCTATCTCCCCACGCCGCGTGAGGCTGTGCGCTACGAGAGAGCCACCCGCCGGAGTCGAACCGGCGACCTACTGATTACGAAGCCGAATTCGGAAGTTTCTGGTGAGTTCGGCCATGTTGGCGTTGCAGGCGCGTGTCGGTGCGCCATGAAAGAAGCTTGCCAGGGCGACACGTCGCCCGCATACTGACGCCGACATCCGGAGTGGCCTGCGACGCGGGCCCGGCAACCTGGGCGGACATCTCAAGGTGCCATGCTCTCCCGGCGTGTGAAGGGGAGGGCGATGTGGTCCCGGGGAGACGAAGCCGTCAAACTACCGCCGTGAGGTCGTGATCGACAGCGATGCGTCGGCCTCCGAGGTAGCACGCGAGGCGTTGCGCGTCCTCTTCGAGATTCTCGGCTATCGGGGAGCGGAAGCACTCGTGCTGACAACCTCACGTGAGCGTTGAGGAGTGCCCGAGACGCCAGGGCGCCAGCGTTTCGAAGCGGTGCAGTGGATTCCTATCGCGCCACTATCTGTCGATTGCCTTGACGGTAGGACCCCGGCTCTCCGAGAGTAGGCCTGTTCGTGCGGGCCGAACGGCCGCGAGGAGGCGACAGATGCCGCGGATCATCACGGCGGTGTACGACCGCCAGGCCCTCGAGGCGATCGTCGGCCAGGCAACCAAACGCGAACTGGTGGCTGCGGCGCAGTGATGGCATCCCAACGGGTCATTCTCACGGACCACGCGAGGCGCCAAGCGCGGCGTCGCGGTCTCGCCGAGCAGGTCGTGATTCCAGACCTCCTGACCTACCCCTCGCGTGAAATGTCCGGTCAGGGACCTGGGGGAGGAGGGGGAGCGGGCAGCAGAGCGTGTCTGGACCTGGGGCCCGGGAAGGCCAGCCCGACGTGCGGCGGCGGATGGATCGCGAAACGCAGCCTGAGGTGGGATCCAGGGAAGAGGGTTGCGGTTGCGGTGAGGGTGTCGCACAGCGCGTGCACGGCGAGGGTGCGGTGTGGCGAGCTGAGGGGATGGAGTGTGACACGAAGCTCGGCGTCGCCGACGTCGAGGTCGGCGGCGGCGCGGAAGAGCTCGTGCAGGAGTGTGCGTCCCTCATCGTCGCTGCGCGCGTAGTGCGGCCTCAGGAAGGCCAAGAGATCGCTTTCGGCTTGAAAGGCGAGCATCTTGATGAGGTTGGTCAGGTGCTTGCGCTCGGTGGCGAGCTTGATCACGGCGCCGTCGCTCACGTCGCGGACGTCGACGCGCTCCGGGAGCACGCGCCGACGCGCCCGCAGAGCGGCGAGGCGGGCGCGGGCGGCGCGCAGCTGCTGGCCGAGCTGGCCGTGGGCGATCTTGAAGCCGTGCATGGTGGGGCGGCGGCGCTCGGGGTTGTCCACCACCGCCGCCCCGTAGGCTTGCTCCAGCTTGCCGACCTCGACGCGGGCGCTCCGGATCGCCTGGTCCAGGGCGCGGCGCGCGGGGTTGGGCACGGTCCGGGTGGGGTCGTCGGGCTCGACCTGGTAGTCGGTGAGCGCGTCGAGCAGGAACTCTTCGCGCAGGTACTTGAAGAAGTTCTCCTGGCGCCAGCGCTCGAACATGCGGTAGGCGACCTCGATGTCCGCGAGGTCCCAGCGGCTGGTGAGCACCGGGGTCTGGTGCCCGTCATCGGTCAAGCGCGTGACCTGCCGCAGCCGCAGCTTGCCGTCGAGGAAACGGACCGCTTGGTCGTGCAGGCGGTACTCGACCGCGCGGCCGGCGAACGCCGCGCTGCGGAGGACAAAGCGATGTGCGCCGATGCGGCGGGTCTTGCCCTTGCGGTACGTCAGGATGTCGAAGTGGTCGCCGAGCAGCTTCTGGAAGAGCTTGGGGCTCCAGCCGCCGCGGTCGAACACGATGGTGACCCGGCGGTCCCCGACGAGGCGGCGCACCGCGGTCAAGACGTCGGGCAGCATCTTGACCATGCCGGCATTGGCTGACGCCGTCATGACGAAGAGCGGGTCACCCGCCTGATCGTTGACCCAGTAGTCGGTGGTCGCCGGCATCGCCAATCGCATGCGCGCGACGTGCGCCCTCGGCGAACTGCGGAATGTGGGAAGAAGCTCTACGAAGCACGCGCATTGGCTGCCGCCCAACAAGGCGATGCAGCTGCCCGCGCAGGGCGCCGCAGCTGATCGCCGAGACGTTGGGCCGCGGGCTGGCGCGAGGGTGATCGTTGTCTGACTGACGTGGAGGAGCGAACCATGAGGACGTTCAAGTTCGTCGTTGAGCGTGACCCGGAGACGGGAGTGCTCGTCGGGTACGTGCCTGGCTGGCCCGGTGCTCACACGCAGGGCGCCGACATCGATGAACTTCAGCAAAACCTCCGCGAAGTCATCGAGATGCTTCTTGAGGACGGGGAGCCGACTCTCGAGTCTGAGTTCGTCGATGTGCGGACCATCCAGGTCGCCTGAAGGTGGGAACCATTCCGCGGCCCAACCTGCCGCAGCAGCGGTTGGCGCTGGCGCGCCGCCGCTGAGCGTCTTGTCTTGGGCCGACCTGGTGAGATGAAGTAGTGAGTCCAACTGTCTTACGGAAGTGAGGATTTGTTTGCTCTTCTTCTCACGGGAGGAGCCGCGGATGCACGTCCATGTTCAGCAGTCATGGTCTGGGCCCCCGCCAAGTTCGGGCTGCGATGAGACTCATCGAGGAGCACGAGCATGAAATCCGCACTGCGTGGAAAAAGCACTTCCGCGACTGAGGTCACCAACATGTCCGCTCACGGCGTGTGGCTGTGGCTCGGGGACCGCGAGGTCTTCCTGTCCTACGATCGCTTTCCCTGGTTCAGGAACGGTTCCGTGGGGCAGGTCCTCAACGTGAAGCGGGTCAGCGACACTCATCTGCACTGGCCGGACCTTGACGTCGACCTCCACGTGGGCTCCATCGATGACCCCGAGAAGTATCCGCTGATCAGCAGGGTGCGGCCCAACAGGCGGATTCAGCCGGCGCGCAAGACCAGTCGGACGGATGTTGCACGCTCGCGGGCGCGCGGCTGATCCACGGACCGTCGTTAGCTGGCCACGTTCTCCTTGAGATTAGGAATTGAGCAACGTGCCTGAACAGGTTCGTGGGCTCGTGGCTGCATACGGTCGCGGTGCGCACGCCTACGCCACCGTGCTGGATCCGACGCTAGAGCCGATGGCACGCCACATGATCGAGATCGCAGGCGTTTCTGTCAGCCACCGCGTCATTGATCTCGCCACGGGGACAGGCGCCATCGCCCGCGCAGCCGCTCGCACCGGTGCCGGAGTCGCGGCTCTCGACCTCTCCTGCGGCATGCTGGCTATCGCTCGTCGCCTGTCGCCTCGATCGATCTCCTTCGTCCGGGCCGCCGCCTCGCTGCTCCCCTTCGCGAGCCCGGTGTTCGATGCAATTACCTGCGGTTTGAGCCTGTCGCATTTTACCGACGTTCCTACTGTCCTAGCCGAAGTACGTCGAACCCTGCGTCCCGGGGGTGTCTTTGTCGCCTCGACTTGGGGTTCCACGGGTACCGACCCGTCTTTCTCTGCGGCGTTCTCCGTCTACAAGAGATACACGCAGAACAAGCCGAGGCCCTTTAGCGCCTTGCTGGACGAGGCGAGCTGGGTGGATGCAGATCGGGGCAGAGAGGTCGTCGCACGTTCGGGCCTGGTATCAGTCGAAGTCGTCACGCGGCGGTTGACGGGAACGTACGGTAGCCCGGTTGCCGCGGTTGACTGGGCTCTGGCGTGGCCTCTGACGGCCGGGGGCCGCGATCAGCTCGCTTCCGCGACCTGCGATGCCCTTCGCACCGACGCGGTTGCTGCGGTTGAAGCTGTCGGCGACCTCGAGTGGTACCGTGACGTTCACTACTACCGTGCCCAAGCACCTGCCGTTTCTGCGTGACTACCGTGTGGCCGGCTAAGAAGCGATTGGAGCGGCCCGGCCGGCGGACATCTCCTCATGGCCGGGCTGCGCGTGCGGCCGGCCGCTCAACCGCTGGTCGTTAGACGGCTGCGGCGTTCCGCGCGAGATGGGGCACGATGTACTTCGAACTGCTTGGCGAGATCGGTGCGATCGAGACCATCGCGGTTGGTCCGGGCATCCGTGACGTCGCTCGGCTTCGCAAGCGCTATGGGCCGGGTCGGTGGCGGAAGCTCAAAGGTGTTGCCGTCGTCCGCCTCGCCAATGGTCCGACGCGCCGAGCCGAGGTACACTGGTATGAGAGGCCCGGGTTGGGGCGGGTCCGGATGAAGATCAAGAGGTTCCTCGACTGATGGCGACCACGCGAAGGAAGAAACGGTTTCTGCTTTGCGTCCGGAACAAGGGGTGCGAGGATCTCGAGCTGCGCAAGCTATACGCGCAGCTGCCAGATCCGCGCGGAGGGCGTGAGGGGTACGTCCGTGTCGTCGACGAATCGGGCGACGACTACCTCTACCCGGCAAGGTGTTTCGTGGCCGTCCAACTTCCACGAGAGGCGGAGCGTGCCCTGGCGGCTGCCCGGCGAAGATCGGCCGCCTAACCGGTTGCAGCGGACGGCGCGGCGCGCCGCCGCTGAACCGGAGCGTTGGACACCACGGGAATTGGAAGGCGAGACTCGAGGCGAAACGGCAGCTCAGGGCCGGAACGTCGCGGAGGTGGGACATGAAGGGCGTGCAATTCGTGGTTGACGAGAACGGGAACCAGACCGCCGTAGTTATCGATCTCAAAACACATTCGGAGCTCTGGGAGGATTTCTACGACCGGGCTCTGGCCCGGAGGCGAGAGGGCGAGCCGCGCGAGACGCTAGCCTCCGTCAAGAAACGGCTTCGGTCGCGGGGAAAGCGCCGCGCGAATGGCTGAGTATGCAGTTGTCTTCGCACGGTCGGCGCGCAAGGAACTTGAGGCAGTGGCCGAGCCGTTATCGTCGCGGCGTGTAGCCGTTCACGCTGGTTGAGGTGTTCTCGGACTGACTGGATGATGGCGATCCTCGAGGCGAGCGACGGCCGCTCACCCGCGTGATGCGGTGAGCGGCGGGCGGGTGGCGGGTCAGAAGTCGATGTCGGGATCGACGT
>CAZUDO010000127.1:0-154778 GCA_964618895.1 uncultured Binatia bacterium (SeqCode) | reverse complement strand
CGTATGCCGACTCCCGGTTGACCGCCGTATCGTACTTCGCCCCGACCGGGCTCCGCGTCCGCACCGCCGCCCGCTCCTCGATCGTGATCGCTCCCATCCGGCAGCGCGGCGGGCAGATGAGCGTACGCTCGACCGGCATCGGCACGCCCTTGTCCTGAAGCGTGGAGACCAGGGCCTCGCCCACGCCGAGCTGCGCGATGACCTGCGCCACTTCCAGTTTCGGATTGGCGACGAACGTCTCGGCCGCCGTGCGCACCGCCTTCTGATCGCGCGGGGTGAAGGCGCGCAGCGCATGCTGGATGCGGTTGCCGAGCTGGCCCAGGATCTCGTTGGGCACGTCGTCCGGGAACTGCGAGCAGAAGTACACCCCCACGCCCTTGGAGCGGATGATGCGCACCACCTGCTCCACCCGCTGGCGCAGCGCCGGCGGGGCGTCGTCGAACAGCAGGTGCGCCTCGTCGAAGCAGAACACCAGCTTCGGCTGCTCCAAGTCGCCCACCTCGGGCAGGCTCTCGAACAGCTCCGAGAGCAACCACAGGAGAAAGCTCGAGTAGAGCCGCGGCTTCAAGATGAGCTGGTCGGCAGCGAGGATGCTGATGATGCCCTTGCCGCTCAAGTCGGTGCGCATGAGATCGGCGAGCTCCAGCGCCGGCTCGCCGAACATGCTCTCCCCGCCCTCGCGCTCGAGGGTGAGCAGCGCCCGTTGGATGGCGGCCACCGACTGCGTGCTCACCAGGCCGTACTGGGTCGAGATCTCCTTGCGCTGCTCGGCCACGAATCCCAGCAGCGCGCGCAGATCGTCGAGGTCGAGCAGCAGCAGGCCCTGGTCGTCGGCCAGCTTGAAGGCGATCTCGAGCACCCCGGATTGGACGTCGTTCAACTCGAGGATGCGGCCCAGCAGGCTCGGGCCGATCTCGCTCACCGTAGTGCGCACCGGATGGCCCAGCTTGCCGTAGAGATCCCAGAACACCACCGGGCTCGCTTCGTTCGCGTAGCCCTCGATCCCGATCTGCGCCACGCGCTGCTGGAGCTTCTCGCTGGGGGTGCCCGGTTGCGCCAGCCCCGCGACGTCGCCCTTCACGTCGGCCATGACCACCGGCACGCCGAGCCGCGAGAATCCTTCCGCCAGCACCAGCAGTGAGATGGTCTTGCCGGTGCCGGTGGCGCCGGCGACCAGGCCGTGGCGATTGCCGTACCGGGCGAGCAGGTGGACTTGCTGATCGCCCTTGCCGATCAGGATCTGGCTCACGTGGAACTCCTCTGGGAGTGCGGGATACCGTCGGACAAGGCGCTCCGGCCCGGGCGCCCCGAGGGCGCCACATTATTACCGCGGCCGGCGTGTTGCCAGCGCGCCCGGATGCTCAGCGCGCTGCGGCGAGCAGCGCGATACCCAGCACCACCAGAAGCGCCCCGATCAGCCGCCGGTAGATCGCCTCGGGGATGCGCCCGAGGATCGGCAAGCCGATGAACGTGCCAACCACGGCGCCCACGGAGGCGGCGAGCCAGAGCTCAACGTTCGACGCCAGGACCGACCGCGACGTCACGAGATAGATGGGCACACGGGCGGCGTCCACGAACAGCGCGGAGGCGGTGGCGGTGGCGACCAGCGCCCGCGGCGGCAGGTTGAAGCCCAGTAGGGCCGCGGCGCGAATCCCGCCCTGATTCCCGACCAGTCCGCCGAACCCGCCCGAGAGGATCCCGCCCGCGAGACGCCAGAACGGTGTGGGCGGCAACGGCACACGGCGCCGCAGGAGTTCGCTCCCGCCCGCGAGCATGAGGAGCGCGGCGAGCACGATGGTCAGCGCGGCGCTGCCGAAGAAGGGTTGGAGCCCCGCGCCGGCGAGGCCGCCGAGCGCGCTGGCGATCCCGAACTGGCGAAACGTCGGACGATCCACATCGGCGCGCAGCCGCCACCAGCGCACGGTGGTCGCGACCGCGTGCGGGATGGCGACGATGGCGACCGCGGACGAGGTGGGAAACGACAGCATCAGGAGCGGCGTGAGGATGCTGCCGAGGCCGAACCCCGACACCGCCGCGACCGCGCCGGCCGCGACGGCGGCGAGAGCGATGACGAGTGGGGAGTCAAGCATGGGCGGGCCGGCGACCGCGCGGTGTCCTGGCGGCTAACGCCCCCGCCGGTCGAGCGGGACGTACGCGCGTTTGGTCGCCCCGACATACACCTGGCGCGGGCGGCCGATGCGATTGGCCGGATCGTTGCGCATCTCGAGCCACTGGGCGATCCAGCCCGGCATGCGCCCGATCGCAAACAGGACCGTGAACATGTTGACCGGCACGCCGAGCGCCTTGTAGATGATGCCCGAATAGAAGTCCACGTTCGGGTAGAGCTTGTGGCTGACGAAGTAGTCGTCCTTGAGCGCGATCTCCTCCAGCTTCATCGCGATCTCGAGCTGGCGACTGCGCACCCCCAGCCGGTTCAGCACGTCGGCGCACGACTTCTTGAGCACCGCGGCGCGTGGGTCGTAGTTCTTGTAGACGCGGTGGCCAAAGCCCATCAGCCGGCTGTTGTCCTTCTTGTCCTTGGCCCGGTCCACGAACTGCTGCGCGTCGCCGCCCTCCATCTCGATGCGCTCGAGCATCTCGATGACCTGCTGGTTGGCTCCGCCGTGGAGCGGACCCCACAATGCGCTGATCCCGGCCGAGACGCTGGCGAAAAGATTGGCCTGCGAGCTGCCGACCATGCGCACGGTGCTGGTCGAGCAATTCTGCTCGTGGTCGGCGTGCAGGATGAGCAGCAGGTCGAGCGCCCGGGTCAGCAGCGGGTCCACCTCGTACTCGTCGCACGGGGTGGCGAACATCATGTTGAGGAAGTTGCTCGCGTAGTCGAGCTGGTTCTGCGGGTAGATGAAGGGCTGGCCGATCGAGTGCTTGTACGAATAGGCGGCGATGGTCGGCATCTTGGCGATCAGGCGCACGACGGTCTCGTGCACGCGCTTGGCGTCGTGGTCCGGCTCCTGGTAGAACGTGGCGAGCGCGGCCACGGCCGCCGCACACACCGGCATCGGGTGCGCGTCCTTGGGCAGGGCCTCGAAGAGTCGCTTGAAGTTCTCGTGCAGCAGCGTGTGGCGCGTGACCTCGTGGCTGAACTCGGCGAGCTGCGCCCCGGTGGGCAGCTCGCCGTGGAGCAGCAGCCACGCCACCTCGAGGAAGGTGCTGTGCTCGGCCAGCTCCTCGATCGGGTACCCGCGGTAGCGCAGGATGCCCTTCTCGCCGTCAATGAAGGTGATGGCGCTCTTGCACGCGCCGGTGTTCCCGTAGCCCGGGTCGAGCGTGATGATGCCGGTCGCCGCCCGCAGCTTCTCGATGTCCACTGCGACCTCGTCCTCGGTGCCGCGCACCACGGGTAGTGCGACGGACTTGCCGTCAAGAGTGAGCGTCGCGGCGGCCTGCGTTTGCGAGGTGGTCGGGGCGGTCATGCGGGGTCTCCGTGGTGTGACGGTCGTCGGATGGGTGTGGGGATCGTTGTCAGATGGCGCGCTGTCACCTTTTCGGGCGGCTGGCCTCGTAAATGGCGATGAACTTCTTCGGCGGTGTGCTGGCGATCACCTTGCCGATCGCCTCCAAGGGCAGATCCTCGATCTCCTTGAAGCGCAGGCAGGACTTGCCCATGTCCAGGCGCTTCCCGGCCCGGGTGAACGCCTTCTCCAACGCCGCGTACTGCCTGGTATCGGCGTACGCACACATGAGATAAAGGGCGTAATGGTTCTTCTGGGCGGCGAGCGCGGCGTAGCAGAGCGGCTGCCCATTATAGGTGTCGGGGTAGACCTCGAGCGGGCTGCCGTAGCCGATCATGCCCCAGCCCATGGTCTCCTTGTAGCCCGCCGGCAGGTGCTTCAGCACCAGCTTGCGCATGGCGGCAACGACCTTGCGGCGCTCGGGCGGGAGCGACGCCAGATACTTGGCGACGGTGGTTGCCGGATTGCTCGCCATCTTCGACCTCGCGGGATCCGCCTCGGGCGCGGGGGATGATGCCCCGGCCGGCTCGGCGGCGGTGACCGTGGCCCCCGAACGGGTCACGCTACGCCGGGAGCGCTCGGGCGGCAAATTGCCGGGCGCGGCCGGTTGGATGAACGGTGGGAGCCGGACGCGGTATCCTGCGGGCTCGCCGCTGCCCTGCACGGATCTCGGCGCCGCGAGCGCGGCGCGCCAACGAAAGGAACGAGCGACATGAGACGCATCGCCGCGTGGTTGCTGCTCATCACGACCTGTGCCTTCGCCGCGTTCGGCTGCGGCGGCGGAAACGGAAGCGATCAAACGGCCGGGACGCCGTCGGCGACCCCGCCGGCGACGTCGGCCCCCCCACCGGCAACGCCCGCCCCCGCGGCGCCGCTCCCCACCACCTCCAAGTACGACGACGGTCCCCGCGCCGGCGAGGCTTCGGTCAACGCCGCGCTCGCCACCAGCGGCGAGAAGCTGTTTCAGACCAAGGGCTGCGTGGTGTGCCACGGGTTCGGCAAGAAGATCACCTGCCCGGACCTGGTCGGCGTCAGCATGCGACGCACCGCGCGCTGGATGGAGGAGCAGATCCTGCGTCCCGAGGTGATGGTGAAGGAGGACCGGATCGCGGCCGAGCTGAAGACCCAGTACGTGCTGCCGATGACCAATCAGGGACTGACCCCCGAGGAGGCGCGCTCGGTGATCGAGTTCCTGAAGCGCAAGGACCGCGACGTGGGCGAGAAGAAGCCGGCCTCGTAAAAGCGCGATCGTCATGACCCCGCTGCTCCCATTCGACGATGCGCTCGCCCGCATCGCGTTCGATCTCTCGCCGTCCGGCATGCTGGCCGTGGATGCGGCCGGTCTGATCGTGGCCGCAAACCGTGAGGTGGTCCGGCTGTTCGGCTGGACGCGCGAGGAGTTGGTCGGGCGCCCGATCGAAACGCTGGTGCCGGAGCGGCTGCGTGGAAACCACCCGGCCCATCGGACCGCTTTCGCGGCGGATCCTGGAGCCCGCCCGATGGGCGCGGGGCGCGAATTGAACGCGGTGCGCAAGGACGGCACCGAATTCCCGGTCGAGATCGGCCTCAATCCCGTGAGCCGGGGCGGCCATGCGGTCGTGCTCGCGACGGTGGTGGACATTAGCGCTCGTCGCGCGCTTGAGGAGAACTTGCGGCGGTCGCAGAAGCTCGAGGCGATCGGCGTCCTCTCGGGCGGGATCGCCCACGACTTCAACAACATCCTGCTCGGCATCGTCGGGCACGCCGAGCTGGTCCTGCGCGAGGCGCCGCTCGGCGACCAGAGCCGCGAGGACCTCGATCGGGTGTTGAAAGCCGCCCAGCGCGGTCGTGAGCTGGTCAAGCGCATCCTCCAGTTCAGCCGGGACACCGAGGTGACTCGACTGCCCCTGCGCCTCGAGGGCATCCTGGGCGAGGCGATCAAGCTGCTGCGGGCTTCGCTCCCGAGCACGATCGAGATCCGCGCCGAGCTCGATCCGACGACCCCGGCCGTGCTATCGGACGAGACCCAGATCCACCAGATCCTCATGAACCTGGGGACCAACGCCGCGCATGCGATGCCGGACGGCGGGACGCTCACCATCCGTCTCGAGCCGTTCGCGGCCACGCCCGAGTTCGCCCGCACCCATCCGGGGACCGAGCCAGGCCCCCACGCGCGCATCATCGTCTCCGACACCGGCGGCGGCATGAGCGCCGATGTGCTCGATAGGGTGCTCGAGCCGTTCTACACCACCAAGCCGCCGGGGCAGGGCACCGGGCTCGGCCTCTCGATCGTCCACGGCATCGTGCACGCCCATCGCGGGGTGCTGGAGATCGCGAGTGTTCCCGGTCGGGGGACGAGGGCGACCATCGTGCTCCCCGCCGGCGACGATACGGCCGCGGCTGCGGCGTCGGTGGGGGCTGACGATCCGGCCCGGCGCCGCCTGCACGTCCTGTTCGTCGAGGATGAGCCGGTGCTCGCGCTCATGCAGCGCCGGCAGCTCGAACATCTGGGGTACGAGGTGACGGTCCACACCTCGAGCATCGAGGCCCTCGAGGACTTCCGCTCGCGCCCGCGGGAATTCGCGCTGCTCATCACCGACGACACCATGCCGCGCCTGACGGGAAGGGCGCTGGCGAAAGAGATCCTGGGCATCCGCGCGGATCTTCCGGTGCTGATGGTCTCGGGCGGTGAAGCCATTGATGGTCGCACGGTCGAGGCGATCGGCATCCGGAAGGTGCTGCGCAAACCTCATTCGGCCGCCGAGCTTGAGAGCGCGATCCGGGAGGTCCTCCGCGCCGGATCGTCCCCCGCCGCGTGAGGCCGCGCCAGCCCGCTTGCGGCCCGAACGCCACCCTGCCAATCTGTCAGGGCGTTGGTGCCCACGCTTTCCAGGTCCTCTCGAATGAACCCCTCCGACCCACCCGCCCCCGCTCGTCCAGGTGAACCTATCGGGGGCGAGGCGCTCCCGCACTCCACCGACATCGCCGGCATCCGCGACATCCTCCCTGCGCTGATTGACGCGCTCCCCGACGCAGTCGTCGTGGTGGACCGCGCGCGCCGGGTGGTCGCGACTAATCGGCGCTACGTCGAGGCGTTCGGAGCGCGGCGGGCCGATGTGGTCGGCGGCGCCTGCAGCGAAGCGCTCATCTGCCCGCAAGCTCGGGAGGGCGACGCCGAGCGATGCGTCGCGTGCGAGGTGTTCGAGTCGTGCACGCCGCGCCGCCGGCTGTACCAGGTTCCCGACGCGAGCGGGGCGATGCGGCGCTACGAGGCGACCTTCAGCCCAATCGCGGGCGCCGATGGCGCCGTCACACACGTGGTAGAAGTGTGGCGCGACATCAGCGACCGCAGCCAGCTCGAGGTGCAGCTCTCGCACAGCGAGCGCCTGGCTTCGGTCGGCATCCTGGCCGCGGGCGTGGCACACGAGATCAACAATCCGCTGGCCTCGATCCTGGCCGGGGTCGAGGGACTCGACCGTTGGCTCAAGCGCGCGCGCTTCGACGCCGAAGGCGTGAAGGAGGCGGCGGAGACGATCGAGCTGCTCGGGCGCGAGATCGAGCGCAGCCGCGAGACCACGCAGAAGCTGATGCTCCTCGGGCGTTCCTACGACACCACCCCGGCGTGGGTGGACCTGAACCGCGCCGTGCGCGACACGCTGGGGCTGCTCGGATACGAGCTGCGCAAGCACGACATCGAGGCGGTCGAGTCGCTCGACAGCGAGCTGCCGCAGATCTGGGCGCGCGAGGCGGCGGTGCGCGGGATCTGCATGAACCTGATGATCAACGCGGTGCAGGCAATGAGCGGCGGTGGTCGGCTGACCGTGACCACCGCGCGCAAGCCAGACCAGGTGCGGCTCGCGATCGAGGACACCGGGCACGGCATTGCCCCGGAGCACCTCGAGCGCATCTGGGACCCGTTCTTCACCACCAAGCCGGTCGGTCAGGGCACGGGGCTGGGACTCTCGATTACCAGCCGCATCGTCGCCCGCCATGGCGGGCGCATCGCCGTCCGCAGCAGCCCGGGCCACGGCGCGCGTTTCGAGGTCGAGCTGCCCGTCCACGGCACGGGAGGCGACGTATGAGTGGGCAGCGACTGCTGATCGTTGACGACGAGGAATCGTTCCGCAAGCTCACCGCGCGTGAGCTGGGGCGGTCGGGATACACGGTCGAGGGCGCGGGCACGCTCGCCGCCGCCCGCGAGACCCTGGCACGGGGCAGCTACCACGTCGTGCTGCTCGACGTGCGGCTGCCCGACGGGAGCGGCCTCGATCTGTTGCCCGAGATCCGCGAGTCGTTCCCCGGCACCGACGTCATCATGCTGACCGCGTACGGCACGGTGCAGGAGGCGATCCTCGCGATGAAGCAGGGGGCGCACGATTTCCTCACCAAGCCGTGCAAGCTCGCCGAGCTGGAGGCGGTGCTCGAGAAGGTCATCGAGAAGCAGGCCCTCGAACGCGGGAACACCGCGCTGCAGCGCGACGTGCAACGCCTTATGCCGGCCGATGGATTTGTCGGAAAGTCGACGCAGATCCACGAGATGCTCACCCTGCTCGCGCGGGTCGCCGAGACCGACTCGACCGTCCTGATCCGCGGCGAGAGCGGGGTGGGCAAGGAGTTGGTCGCCCGCGCCGTCCACCGCCAGAGCAAGCGCTCGCGACAGCCGTTCGTGGTGGTGGATTGCGCATCCCTGCACGAGAACCTGCTCCAGAGCGAGCTGTTCGGGCACGAGAAGGGCGCTTACACCGGGGCGATCCGGCTCAAGCATGGGCTGTTCGAAGTGGCCGACCGCGGCACCATCTTCCTCGACGAAATCGGCGAGATCACCCCGCCGCTACAGGTGAAGCTGTTGCGGGTGATCGAGAGCGGCACGTTCCGGCGCGTCGGCGGCACCGTGGACCTCAAGGTGGACGTGCGGGTGATCGCCGCAACCAATCGCGGCCTCGAAGAGATGATGAAGGAGAAGACCTTTCGCGAGGACCTCTACTATCGCCTCAACGTGTTCAGCCTCAGCATCCCGCCGCTGCGCGAGCGCAGGGACGACATCCCGCTCCTGGTCGAGCACTTCGTCCGCAACTCGGCGATCGCGCCCAGGCGCAACGTGCGCGTGACCGCGGCGGCCATGGAGGTCCTGACGCGCTACCTGTGGCCCGGCAACGTACGCGAGCTGGAGAACGTGATCGAGCGGGCTCTCATCCTGTGCGACGCCGGCGCGATCGAGCCCGAGCACCTGCCGCTCGGGGTCCGGCTCGAGCCCTCCTTCCGCCCGGTCGAGGAGGACGGGAGTCTCGTCACGCTGGAGGAAGTCGAGCGCCGCTACGTGAGGCGGGTGCTCGAGGAGTGCAAGGGCCATCGCCACAAAGCCGCCAACATCCTCGGTATCAGCGAACGGAACCTCTACCGCAAGCTCAAGGAGCTCGAGCCCCCCGCCGAGCCCTGACATCCTCGCCCCCGGACTGACAAAATGTGAAGTCGGGCCGCGCGGCACTGACATGACGGCAGGGCCGCTGCCGCGCGCCCGCGCGGGCGCTGCATCTCTCGCCATGTCTCCACACGACTTACACCCCGGCCGGGCCGGGCATGTGAGTTGCGTCAATTGCTCGTACGAGACGGCGACCTCCTGCCTCCGGCGTGGTCCGGCCCGCGATCCGCGGATGTCCGCAGCCGAGGACGCCGTCACCCTCGGTATCCCATCGTTCGCCACGCGGAGGTCCCGGTGTCACGGATCCTCATCCACGAACCCCGTCACGGCACCCACGACTGGTCCCGGCTCCTCGCGCCCGATGGCCATGACGTGGTCGTGTGCACCGGGCGGGAGGCGTTGTTCGACGCTCTCGGCCTGCGCCGTCCCGACCTCATGATCTACGTCCTTGGAGACCTCGCGCTGGACCTTGGCGTGCTTTGGGTGGTCCGGCGGGTCACGGCGACCCTGCCCATCATCTTGCTGGGTGGCCCCTCGGGTCTCGAGGCGCGACGGAGCGTCCAGGAGCTGAAGCCCACCTACTACGGCGTCTTCCCCCTCGAGCCGGCCGAGCTGGGCGACGCGGTGCGCGGCGCGCTCAACCACAGGAATGCCCGCCCGCTGGTGTCTTGATGGGCGGCACCGCGAACGGCCTCGCCGCCCTGTTCCGGCCGCGCGCGGTGGCGGTCATCGGCGCCTCGCGCGAGCGGGGCACCATCGGCGCCGAGATCTTTCACAACCTGATCTCGAACGGGTTCCAGGGCGCGGCCTACCCGGTTAATCCGAAAGCCCCGGTGGTGCAGTCGGTGCGGGCCTACCCGTCCATCGAGGCGGTGCCTGCCCCGGTCGACCTCGCGGTCATCGTCGTCCCCGCCGCGGCCGTGCTGGGAGTGCTCGACGCCTGCGGCCGCGCCGGCGTACGGGCGGCGATCGTCATCAGCGCGGGGTTCAAGGAGACCGGCGAGGAGGGTGCCACGCGCGAGCGCGAGCTGGTCGAGTGCGCGCGCGGCCACGGCATGCGGCTGGTGGGTCCCAACTGCCTCGGCGTCCTCAATACCGAGCCGGCGGTGCGGCTCGATGCGACCTTCTCGCCCACCTATCCCCCGGCCGGGCGCGTGGCGTTCTCGTCCCAGAGCGGCGCATTGGGCCTCGCGATCCTCGAGTACGCGACCGAGCTCAACATCGGGATCTCCCAATTCGTGAGCGTCGGGAACAAAGCCGACGTCTCGAGCAACGACCTGATCGAGTTCTGGGAACAGGACCCAGGCACCGACCTGATCCTGCTCTACCTGGAATCGTTCGGGAACCCGCGGCGGTTCACCCGCATCGCCCGCCGGGTCGGGCGCATGAAGCCGATCGTCGCAGTCAAGAGCGGGCGCACCCGCGCCGGTGTCCGGGCTGCCGCGTCCCACACCGGCTCGCTCGCGGGCTCGGACGCGGCGGTCGAAGCGCTCTGCCTGCAGTCGGGAGTCATCCGCACCGACACGATTGAGGAGCTGTTCGACGTCGCGATCCTGCTCGCCCACCAGCCGATCCCGCGCGGCGCCCGGGTCGGAATCGTCACCAACGCGGGCGGCCCCGGCATCATGGCCTCGGATGCCTGCGAGGGCCACGGCCTCGAGATCGCGGCGCTCTCGGATGCGACCGTGGCCGCCCTGCGGGCGTTCCTGCCGCGCGAGGCGAGCGTCAAGAACCCGGTGGACATGATTGCCTCGGCATCGCCCGAGAACTTCGAGCGCACCGTGCGGCTGGTCGCCGGCGATCCCGCGATTGACGCGCTTCTCGTCATCTACGTGCCGCCGGTCGTCACCCTGCCCCTCGACGTCGCCCAGGCGATCGTGCGCGCCAGCGCGGCCGCCGTGCGCGACGCGGCCGGGCGGGGCGAAGGCGCGAAACCGGTGCTCACCTGCTTCATGGGATCCCACGGCGTGCCCGAGGGCCTGCGCTCACTGCACGAGGGCCAGATCCCGTCCTACGCGTTCCCCGAATCGGCGGCGATAGCGCTGGCGCGCGCGGTGCGCTACGGCCGGTGGCGCGCCGAACCCGAGGGGGCGGTGCGGCGCTTCGAGGTGGACCGCGGAGCCGCGGACGCAGTCCTCGCCGCCGCCCGCGCCCGCGCCGCCCCGGGGGCTACCGTCTGGCTCGATCCCGACGAGACCCGCACCCTCCTCGCCGCCTACGGCCTGGCGAGCCCACCCGCCCGAGTGGCGCACGACGCCGACCAGGCGGTCGCCGCGGCGCGCTCGATCGGCTACCCGGTCGTGCTCAAGCTGGTCTCCGCCACAATCACCCACAAATCGGACGTCGGCGGTGTGGCTCTCGACCTGCGGAACGACGCCGAGGTGCGTGGGGCATACAGCGGGCTGATGGAGCGACTCACCGCGCTCGGCTGGCGGGACCGGATGCAGGGGGCGCTCGTCCAGCCGATGCTGCGCGAGGGGCTCGAGGCGATCGTCGGCATGACCCACGATCCTTCGTTTGGCCCGGTGCTCATGTTCGGGCTCGGTGGCGTGAACGTCGAGCTGCTGAAAGACGTCGCGTTCCGCGTGCAGCCGCTCACCGACCGTGATGCGCGCGAGTTGGTGCGAAGCGTGCGCGGCTTCCCGCTGCTCGGCGGCTGGCGCGGCTCGCCGCCAGGCGACGTCGAAGCCCTCGAAGAGGCGTTGCTTCGCGTCTCGCAGCTCGCGGGCGACCATCCCGGCGTGGTCGAGATGGATCTCAATCCGCTCCGAGTCCTGCCGCCGGGGCGCGGCTGTCTGGTCGTGGACGCGCGGATCGCAGTGCGCGGCTGAGCCGCCGCGCTATTCCCGCGGCCTGACACAACGGCAGTCCGTCGGTCGCCGCTGACAGAGACCGGGGTATGCAGGCGGTCCGAGGCGCTCGCTTCCACCCGACGCCAGCTGCTTGTCTCCCAAGGACATCACCCTCCCTTCAAATCGCTGGTGGCGGGGGCATGGGGCTTGCGCTGACCCACGGTGATTCCGCCCGACGCTGACGATGGACCTGTCCTCGGAGTCCCCGAGGCGAACGAAAGGAGACGCATCATGAACGCCCGCGTGGAACGAGTTAACGGGGGAACGGCGCCGTCCATCCGGCGCACGATGGGAAATCTGACGCTGATCGCCGGGGTCGCGTTGCTGACCCTCGCGCCTTCATCGGCACGGGCCGAAGCGACCGGCGCCCCGGAGAGCACCCTGACCGCGATGGCGGCCGTTCAGAAGCCCGCGCCCGCCGTCGAGGCAAACGTCGTCCTGCCGGGCACCGTGCCGGGCGCGGGTGAGGTGGCGCCGGGACTCCAGCATTTCCGCCCGCGCGATCTCAGTGGCCTCAACATGTTCGAGCCACCCAAGGAGGACGCCGGGACCTTCGAAGGCAAGCAGATCTTCTGGGGGTTCGGGTTCGCCCAGCAGTTCCAGGGTCTGCAGCACCGCAACACTGCGGCCCCCAGGCCGGTCGGCACCCCGACGGTGAACGCCAACCAGTTGATCGAGATCGGCAATGGATTCAACAACGCGAACGCCAACCTCTACCTGGACGCCCAGATCGCGCGTGGGATGCGGATCGCGCTGACCGCCTATCTGTCCTCGCGCCATCACACCGAGACCTGGGTGAAGGACGGCTATCTCCAGATTGACGCCTCGCCGGTGGACAACGACGCCCTGAAGGCGATCATGGAGCACCTGACGCTCAGGGTCGGCCACTTCGAGGTCAACTACGGTGACGCGCACTTCCGCCGCTCGGACAACGGGAACGCGTTCTTCAACCCGTTCGTCGGCAACCTGCTCATGGACGCGTTCACGACCGAGATCGGCGCCGAGGTCTATGCCCGCACCGGCGGCTTCCTGGCCATGGCGGGAGTGACCGGCGGCGAGATCCGCGGCCAGGTCCAGAAGCCGAAGGAGCGCTCCGCGAGCTACCTGGGCAAGCTGGGCTACGATCGCCAGTTCACCCAGGCCCTGCGCATGCGGCTGACGGGCTCCCTCTATACCAACAAGCAGGCGGTCGGCAGCACCCTCTACACCGGCAGCCGGGCCGGGTCGCGCTACTACTCGGTGCTCGAGAACGTGCAATCCACGGAAGCCGCCCAGGCCTGGTCGGGCGACGTCCAGCCCGGGTTCCGCAACCGGGTGACCGCGTGGGTGATCAACCCGTTCATCAAGGTTCGCGGCCTCGAACTGTTCGGCAACGTCGAGCAGGCGAAGGGCCGGACCACCGGCGAGCTGGCCGATCGCACCTGGAACCAGGTCGCGGGCGAGGGCCTCTACCGGTTCCTCGACGAGAAGCTCTACGTCGGCGGCCGTTACAACGTGGCGGACGGAACGCTGGCGGGCATCACGGGCGACCTCAAGGTGGAGCGCAGGCAGGCGGCGGGCGGCTGGTTCGTGACGCCGAACCTCCTCGCCAAGGTCGAGCTCGTGCGCGAGAACTATCTGGGATTCCCGGTCAGCGACCTCCGCAACGGCGGGCGCTTTGATGGATTCATGATCGAGGGCGCCGTCAACTTCTGATCGGTCGTCGAACCCAACACGGACGGGGGAGCCTTCCGGGGCTCCCCCGCTCCCGGGAGGCCCCACATGCATCGTCTGATCGCCATCCCGATCCGCGCGCTCGCCGCGCTCGTGGTCTGCGCCTCGCTCGCCCAGGCCGCGCCGGGCGACCTCACCCTTCAGTCAGGCAGCAGGCTGTGGCTGACCGGGACGTCCACCATGCACGACTACACGAGCCAGGCGTCCAGGCTGGAGGTCGCCTTCACCTCCGACCCCGCGCTGTGGCCGGCGGGCGTCACCGGCGGGGACGCGCTCGAAGGGTTGATCCGCGCCCGGGGCGTGACGGCCATTGACGTGGTCGTGGGCGTCACCGGCCTCAAGTCGGGCAAGGACGGCCTCGACAAGAATATGTACAAGGCGCTGCTCGCCGAGAAGCACCCCGAGATCCGCTTCAAGGTGGCGGGGTACGAGGTCGGCGCCGCCGGCGACACCGCCGGGACGCCCATTGACGCGCGCGGGACGCTGACGGTGGCCGGAGTGGAGCGCGAGATCGCCATGACGGCCACCGCGCGCCGCGAGGGCGACACCATCCGGTTGCGCGGCAGCGTCCCGCTGCTCATGACCCAGTTCGGCATCAAGCCGCCGAAGATGATGCTGGGCGCGATCAAGACCTCGGACAAAGTGGTCGTCCACATTGACCTCGTCATCGGCGCCCCGGATGGCGCCCGGGCGGCGACCGGGACGGAGTGAGGCGACCATGACGCGCGCGGCGATGGGCGGAGGCTGGAGCGCGGCGCTCGCGCTCGCGCTCGTGCTGGCCACCGCGCAGGTGGTGCTGGGGCGCGCGGCAGTCGCGGATGATGCCGGCGTGGTCGAGGCCGAGGCGGTAGCGGCGGCCGATGGCCCGAAAGAGGGCGCGGACGGCATCGCCGTGCGCGTGACGCGGGGGGCCTCGGGCCTCGAGGTGGAGGGTCGCTGCGTCGTCCACGCCCCCGTTTCGGTCGTCTGGGAGGTGCTCACCGACTACGACGGCATTGACGGCTTCGTCTCCTCCATGCGGGAGAGCCGCGTCTCGGGACGCGGCGAAAACCACGTGCTCGTCGAGCAGGTCGCGGTCGGGCGCCTGTTCCTCTTCCGCCGCCGGTTCCACGCGACGCTCTTCGTGGAGGAGACCCCGCAGACGAGGATTCGCTTCGAGGACGTGCTGGGTCGCGACTTCGAGAGCTATCGCGGCGAGTGGCGGATCGAGGAGCAGGCGGGCCGGGTCAAGATCCTCTACCAGGTGGGCGCGCGCCCGTCGTTCTCGGTGCCGGATTTCGTGGCCCGGGGCCTGTTCAAGCGCACGGCCCACGAGCTGCTCTCCCAGGTGAAGGCGGAGATCGAACGGCGGGCGGAGCGCGGCGCTCCGCGACAGGTGATGGACGAGGCACACGAGACGGACGACTCCACCCATTGAATCAGCGCCCCGCTGATGTCGTGGGGCCGGGCTTTCCCGGAGGTGACACATGACGAGCCAGGTGGCAGCGGTCGGGACCGGGCGGACGGCCGGGCGGAAGGACGTCATGCTCGCCAACGTGTTCCGCGGCGTGGAACGGTTCGGTATCGAGGAGGTCGAGCGCCCGCACGCCCGCGCGGGCGAGGCGGTGATCCGGGTCACGCTGACCACGATCTGCGGGACCGACCTTCACATCGTGCGCGGCGAGTACCCCGTGAAATCCGGACTGGTGATCGGCCACGAGCCGGTCGGTGTGATCGAGGAGCTGGGTGAGGGCGTGACCGGCTATACGATCGGCGACCGGGTGCTGGTGGGCGCGATCACGCCCTGCGGTCAGTGCCACGCGTGCCTCTCGGGCCACACCGCGCAGTGCGGACATGGGGCCGGGTACGAGGCAATCGGCGGCTGGCGGATGGGCAACACCATCCACGGGGCCCAGGCCGAATACGTCCTCATCCCCCACGCGCAGGCGAACCTGGCGAAGATCCCGGACGAGCTGAGCGATGAGCAGGTGGTGCTGCTCGCCGACATCGCCTCGACCGGCTTCAGCGGGGCGGAATCGGGCGGCGTCCAGATCGGCGACAGCGTGGTCGTGTACGCGCAGGGCCCGATCGGCCTGTGCGCGACGCTGGGCGCCAAGCTGATGGGCGCCGCACTTGTGATCGGGGTGGACGGCGACGATCATCGGCTCGCGATGGCGCGCCGCATGGGCGCCGACGTCGTGCTCGATCACCGGCACCAGGACGTGGTTGCCGAGGTGAAGCGCCTGACCGACGGCGGAGCCGATGTCGCAATCGAGGCGCTCGGTCTGCAGCTCACGTTCGAGAACGCGCTGCGCTCGTTGCGTCCTGGCGGCACGCTGTCGAGCCTCGGCGTCTACTCGGGCAAGCTCCAGATGCCCTACGACGCGTTCGCGGCCGGCCTGGGCGACCATCGTATCGTCACCACCCTGTGCCCGGGCGGCAAGGAGCGCATGCGGCGGCTGATGGGGATGGTGCGCGCGAAGCGGGTGGACCTCACGCCGCTCCTCACCCATCGCTACCGTCTGGAGGACATCGCCGAGGCCTACCGGCTGTTCGGCGAGCGGCGCGAGGGCGTCATCAAGGTGGCGATCCGGCCATAGCGGCCGCTGGACTCCGTACGGCGGCGCCGCCGGTCGGACGGCGGCCGCCCCCAAAGGAGGAGTCATGAAGATCCTGATCGGTGTCGACGACTCGTCGCATTCGCGCGCGGCCGTGGAGTTCGTCCGCAAGATGGCCTGGCCGAAGGACAGTTCGATTAAGGTGCTCTCGGTGGTCCGGCCCGTGGTCGCCATGTACGCGGAGGCCTACGTTCCCCCCCCACGTACGTCGGGGAGTTGAACGAGGAAACGGTCCGGTTCCACCAGGAGACCGCGGCCAACGCCGAGCGCGAGCTGCAGGGGACGGGGCTCAAGACGGAGGCGAAGATCCTGAACGGGGATCCTCGCACCGAGCTGGTGGAGGCGGCCCGCGCCGAGCAGGCCGATCTTATGGTGCTCGGCTCGCACTGCCTCACGGGGATGGCGAAGCTGCTGATGGGCAGCGTCGCCTCGTACGTGGTGGCGCACGCGCCGTGCAGCGTCATGGTGGTCAAGCTGGGCGATCGCGTTGCGCGGGCGGCGCAGCCGGCGCAGACGCGGACGTGAGTATGGCGAGCCGGGTAGCCGGCCCGGGATGACAGCAGGGCACATCGTCTGACAGCCCGGCAGGCGGCGGTGCCGGGCCGCCATGACCGACCTCCCGCCTCACGCCCCACCACCACCGGACCCAAGTCCCGTCGCGACCGGCGGTTGCGCGCCAGACTCCCGCGATTGCCGGACGATAGGGAGCATGGCACGCGGGGTGCCCTTGAGCCCTGTAGGTCCGGGCGCGGACGCGGTTCATCGAGGCGCCTGAGGGGTTCGTTCTTCCCCATGCGGGCGGAGGCTGCCCGGACCGGTTGCGTTCAGACGGCCGCGCACCAAGACGCGCGAGGTCCGACACCCATTTTCCTGAGCCCCCGTATCGAGAGACCGGTGGACACTCGAGAGGATTGAGATCCATGCGACACGTGCCCCTCTATTGCCTTCTCATCGCGGTGGCCGGAATCGGCCTGCCCGGATGCGGCGCGAAGCCGGAGGCCGGTGACGGGCAGGCCGCGGCGACCCACGCTTCCTCGGCGGCCGCCACCGCATCAATGACGCTTCCCGAGAACCTGGATCAGGGACCGCGCGCGGGTGAGTCCGAGGTCAACGAGGAGAAGGCGCAGGCCGGCAAGGCGCTCTTCCAGACCAAGGGTTGTTCGGCCTGCCACGCCTTCGGCAAGCGGGTCACGGGACCGGACCTGGCGGACGTGAGCATGCGTCGCACCCAGGCGTGGATGGAGAACCAGATCCTCCACCCGGACGTGATGGTGAAGCAGGACCCGATCGCCCGAAAGATGTTCGCGGAATTCGCGCTGCAGATGCCGAACCAGGGGCTCACGCCCGAAGAAGCGCGCGCCGTCATCGAGTTCTTCAAGCACAAAGACCACGAAGCAAGCGAAGGCCGCGAGGCCGGAAAGGAGAAGGACTGATGAAGCGCTGGATCGTTCTCTTACTCGCGGGGCTCGTCACGCTGGGCCTGGCCTCCCAGCTTCCGGGGTGCGCCGCGGGCCGCGGCGGCGCGGGCGCCTCCGCCGCCCAGAAGGTGTACGTCAAGCCCGGGGAGCACGACGCGTATTACGCGTTCCTCTCCGGCGGCCACCACGGAAACATCTACGTCTACGGCATGCCCTCGTGCCGGCACATCACCACCATACCGGTGTTCACGCCCGAGCCCGCCGTGGGCTACGGGTTCGACGAGGAGTCGAAGGCGATGCTGGGCGGGTTCACCTGGGGCGATGCGCATCATCCGGGCTTGTCCGAGACCGACGGTGACTACGACGGGCGCTGGCTGTTCATCAACGACATGCCCAACGCGCGCATCGCCCGCATTGACCTCAAGGACTTCAAAACCAAGCAGATCTTCGGGCCCATCCCCAACCTCTCGGCCGCCCACGCGTGCCCGTTCCCCACACCCAACACCGAGTACGTGTTCGCCGCCTCGCGCTTCTCGGCGCCGGTGCCGAACCGATACGTCAAAGTCGAGGACTACGCGACGGCGTTCCGCGGCCTGGTCGCCGGCATCAAGGTGGACCCGAAGGACGGCACCATGTCCATGGGCTTCGAGATCCTGATGCCGCCGTTCCACTGGGATCTCGCCGACGCGGGCAAGGGACCGAGCCACGGCTGGGAGTTCTTCTCCTGCTACAACAGCGAGATGGGCTTCGACTCGCTCGAGATCAAGGCCTCGCAGGCCGAGATGGACTTCGTCGCCGCGGTGAACTGGCGTGCGGCCCAAAAGGCGGTGGATGAGGGCAAGGCGAAGATGATCGGCGGCGCCCCGGTGCTCGACCCGCAGGTGGTCAAGGGGATCGTCTACCTGATCCCGGTGCCCAAGAGCCCGCACGGCGTGGACGTGAATCCGAGCGGGGAGTACATCATCGCCTCGGGCAAGCTGCAGGCCGAGACCAGCGTCTACTCCTTCGCCAAGATGAAGGCGGCGATTGATGCCGGGCACTTTGATGGCGACCGCATGGGCGTGCCGGTCCTCAAGTACGAGGAGGTGCTCGAGGCGAAGGTGCCGGTCGGGCTCGGTCCGCTCCACACCCAATTCGACGACAAGGGCTACGCCTACACGTCGCTGTTCCTGGACTCGCAGATCGCCAAGTGGAAGGTCGGACCGCCCTGGGACGTGGTGGACAAGATCGACGTCTACTACTCGATCGGCCACCTCATGGCGTCCGAAGGCGACACCCGGCATCCGACCGGCGAGTACGTCATCGCACTGGACAAGCTCTCGAAGGACCGGTACCTGAACGTGGGTCCGACCCACCCCGAGGCGGCGCAGCTCATCGACCTGCGCGGACCCAAGATGGAGCTCCTCTACGACTTCCCGACCTACCTCGAGCCGCACTACGCGCAGATGATCAGGGCCGAGAAACTCAAGCCCATCAAGATCTATCCCATGGAGGAGAACCACAAGCCCTTCGCGATCAAGCGTGCCGAGGACGCGCGCATCGAGCGCAAGGGCGCACGGGTGGACGTCTACATGCTCGCCGTGCGCACCCACTTCACGCCCGACATCATCCGGGTGAACGAGGGCGACGACGTCTACTTCCACGTCACCAACCTCGAGCAGGATGACGACATCGCACACGGCTTCGGCATCAACTGGTCGAACTGCAACATGCAGATCGAGCCCGGCGAAACCAAGACCATGCACTGGAAGGCCACGCGGGCCGGCATCACGCCGTTCTACTGCTCGAACTTCTGCAGTGCGCTGCACCAGGAGATGCAGGGGTACATCGAGGTGAGCCCGCGCGGCACGCGGGTGGCCGCAGTTCAGCGGCCCGATGCGGCCAAGGTGGCCGAGGTCGCGGCGCTCATCAGCGCCGAGTAGCACGGAGAGGTATCCCGGGATGCGGCCGGCCGGGATCTCCCGGCCGGCCGACCCGCTCAGGAGGAGTCTCGCGTTGCACTACCTGACCGACCGTTTCGGCGCCACGGAGCGCAGGATGATCTGGGTGGCGGCGCTGGTGCTGCTGCCGGTGTTCTTCTTCCCGGTGCTGCCGATCTGGACCATGCAGCTGTGGGCGCCGCAATACCGTGAGGGGCTCACGCTCACCATCTACACCAACACCATCAAAGGAGACTTGCAAAACATCAACACGCTCAACCACTACGTCGGGATGCACGCCATCACGCCCGACGATTTCAAGGAGTTCCGCTACCTGCCGCAGGCGCTCACCTTCTTCGGCCTGATGGCCCTGATCGCGGCACTCGTCAACCGCCGCTGGGTGGCAATGCTCGGCTGGCTCGCCTTCACCGGCTTCTCGGCCTACATGTTCGCTGACTACGCGCAGTGGCTGTGGCGCTATGGCCACGACCTCGATCCGCGCGCGGCCCTCAAACTGCCGGAGTTCACCCCGCCGCTCATCGGCTACAGCCGGATGGCCAACTTCAAGGTGTTGAGCATGCCAGGCCCGGGCACGGTCCTGCTCGGGCTTGCGTGGCTCATGGGCCCGCTCGCGATCTGGCTCGAGATCCGCGCCGGGCGCCGTAGCGGGCACGCGCGCCGCGCGGCCTGACGCCATGCGACTTTCGGCCCTCCTCGTCCTGGCCGGCGCGATCGTCTGCGCTCCGCCCGTTGCGGGCCGCGTGCTGCACGCGCCGGCCGCGTCGGGCGCCGCGGGGCGGGCGCTGGCCGACGCCGCGTCCGGCGACACGGTGGAACTGGGCCGCGGTGTGCACGCGGGACCCTTGCGCGTCGAACGGCCGATCACGCTGCGCGGGGAGCCGGGAGCGGTGGTGGATGGCGGCGGGCGTCTCACCGTGCTCACGGTTGCGGCGAGTGGTGTGATCGTCGAGGACCTGACGATCCGCGGCAGCGGCCCCCGCGTCCTCACCGTGGATTCCGGGATCCACGTGCGGATCGCGAGCAGCGTCGTCCTCCGGCGGCTGCGGCTCGCCGATGTCCTCTACGGCATCTACGCCGAGCGGGCGGACGGGCTGGTGATCGAGGACTGCGCCCTCACCGGCCGCGTGCGGCCCGGCGACGAGAACGGCGCCGGCAACGGCGTCCATCTCTGGTACAGCGCGGGGGCCACGGTGCGCCGGGACACGGTCACCCGCTTCCTCGACGGCATCTATCTCTCGTTCGCGGGCCGCGCCCACATCGAAGAGAGCGTGCTCGACGATGCCGGCCGCTACGGTCTCCACACCATGTACTGCCAGGGTGGGCGGGTGCTCGCGAGCCGCTTCCGGCGAAACGTCGCCGGCTGCGCCATCATGTTTTCGAACGACCTGCACCTGGAACGCAATGACTTCTCGCACAACCGCGGGCCCCGCACTTACGGCGTACTGCTGCGCGACTGCTCGGCCGGCGAGTTCACGGGGAACCGGCTGGTGGACAACACCATCGCGATGTTCATGGACAACTCGAACCGCAACCGCATCCGGGACAACCTCGTGCAGGACAACGGCTGGGGCGTGCTGCTGTTCTCTTCGTGCGCGAAAAACGTCTTCGCGGGCAACGCGTTCATCAACAACGACTACCCCGTGGCCCTCGACATGCGGCGCAGCGACAACCGCTTTGATGACGGCGAGCGCGGCAACTACTGGGGCGAGAGCGCCCCCTACGACCTGGACGGCGACGGGGTGAGCGACGTGCCCTATTCCCCGGTGAGCGCGTTCGCGTTCGTCTCGAAGCAGTATCCCGATCTCGCGATCCTGGCGCGCAGCCCGGCGGTCGCGGCACTAGCGGTCGCCGAGCGCGTCATCCCGGCCCTCAGACCGAGTGAAGCGGTGGACCATCTCCCGATGGTGAACCCGCCGGCGCTGGGTGGGCTGGCAGCGGCGCCGGGATCGGCCGCCCGGTCGCGGCCCGCATGGGGCGCGGCATTCGGCTTCGCGGCGCTGGCCGCGTCGGGTCTGGCCGGTCTGGCGGCGCGGCGGATCGCGAGATGATCCAGGCCGAAGCCCTCGCCAAGCGCTACGGAGCCGTCGTCGCGGTGGACGGGCTCTCGTTCCACGTCGAGCCGGGCGAGACGTTCGCGTTGATCGGCCCCAACGGCGCCGGCAAGACCACGACGCTCAAGATGCTCCTGGGCCTGGCGCGGCCGGACCGCGGGACGATCCGGCTCGGGCGCCAGGCGCTCGCCCCCGACGATCCGCGCGCTCGCCATGACGTGGGCTACGTCCCGCAGCGCGTCGAGTTCCCGCACGCCCGCACCGTATCCGAGGTGCTCGGCTTCTTCGCCGCCCTGCGGGATCTGCCGCGCGAATCGGTCACGCGGGCGCTCGAGCGCGTGCGGCTCTCCTCGCATGCCGATCGTCCGGCGCGCGAGCTCTCGGGCGGCTACCTGCAGCGGCTCTCGCTCGGCCAGGCGCTGCTCGGTGACCCGGCGCTGCTGGTGCTGGACGAGCCCACCGCCAGCCTCGATCCGGAGGCGACCTGGGAATTCCGCTCGCTGGTCGAGCAACTCCAGCGCGAGGGCAAGACCATCCTGCTGTGCTCGCACCTGCTGAGCGAGGTCGAGCGCGTGGCGGACCGCGTGCTGATCCTGGTCGAGGGCCGCTGCGGCGCGCTCGAGCGGCTGGACGACCTGCGCGCGCGCCAGGCGGGCGCCACCCGTCTCGAGATCGAGCTGAGCGAGCCCTCCGCCCGGGCGGCGGAGGTGGTGGCGCGGCTCGGGCTCGCATTCGAGGTGGCCGGCGAGCGCATGCTCACCGTCGAGGCGCTCGACGGGCGCGCCCTCGAAGTGCTCGAGGCGATCCGCGTCGCCGGCGTGCCGATCCACTCGTTCGAGCTGCAGCGGCCCACCTTGGAGGAGATCTTCCTCAAGGTGGTGCGGAGAGGCTCGCATGCGGCGTCGTGAGGGGTGGCGGCGGCGCCGCGCGTGGGCACTGATCGCCGCATTCCTGTTGGGCGCGGGATGCGGCGGATCGAGCGGTCCACCGGCGATCGCGATCGGCACGCGGTGCGCCACCTGCGGCATGGAAGCGCGGGACCTGCACTTCGCCTGCGAGCGCAGGTCCGCCGGCGCCTGGCGCGTCTACGACGCCATCGAGTGCCTAATGCGTGACGCGGACGATGCCGCCACCGCGACGCCGTCCGGCACGGGCGAAACGTGGCTCGCCGACTACGACACGCGCTCGCTGCACGCCGCCGATTCCGTGTGGGTGGTGCGGGGCGCCTTCGCCTCACCCATGGGCGGCGGCCTCGCCGCCTTCCTCAACCGGGCGACGGCCGACAGCACCGCGGCCGTGACGAACGGCCGCGTGGATCGGCTGGCGACGTTTATGGCCGAGACCGCCGGGAGCGCACGATGAAACGCCCGTACCTGTTGCTCGCCGCGGCGGTCGTGGTCCTCGCGTTCGTGCTCACGGCCCTCGGTCGTCCCCGCCGCGCCGAAGCACCGCGGCCTGCCAGGACCGCGGCGCCGGTGGTCGAGCTGACGATCACGATCAAGGCGGAAACGGTGTCGCCGGCCGTGACGTCCGTCCCCAAGGGCCATCGCGTGCGCCTGCGGGTGGAGCACCGGGGCGCCACGACCGCGCGACTCGCGCTTGCCGGCTACGAGGACCGGCTCGACATCCCGCCGCTTGCGCCCGGCACGGTCTGGACGGCCGAATTCCTCGCCGACCGGCCGGGCGAGGACTTCGCCTGGTTGCTCGACGGCCAGCCGGCCGGCCGGCTCACGGTGACCGGCTCCCACCTGGTCGAGGGCCACCGATGAGCGCGCGGCGGGCGTCCTGGCGGCGGGTCGGCGTCGTGGCGCGCGAGGAGTACCGGCGCGCGCTCGAGACCCGCTGGCTGTTCGCGTTCACAGCGTTGTTCGCGCTGCTGGTGCTGGGGCTCTCCTACTTCGGCCTCGCCCAGAGCCGCGAGGTCGGCTTCCAGGGCTTCGCGCGCGTCACGCTGAGCCTGATGAACCTGGTGCTCGTCATCGTCCCCTTGACCGGGCTCATGCTCGGCGTCACCAGCATCGCCGGCGGCGGCGAGAGCCTGTCGCTGCTCCTCGCCCAGCCGGTCTCGCGCGGCGAGGTGCTGGCCGGCAAGTTCCTCGGCCTGGCCGCGGCGCTGGGTGTCGCGCAGGCGCTCGGCTTCGGCGGCGGCGGCGTGGTGGTGGCGCTCAACGGCGGAGTGCAGCAAATTTCGGGCTTCCTCGTCCTCACGCTGCTCTCGCTGGTGTTGGGCTGGGTCACGCTCGCGGCGGCCATCTGCATCGCGGCGCTCTGGCCCGACCGGCTGCGCGCCATGTCGGTCGCGCTCATGCTCTGGCTTCTGATGGTCATCGCCTACGACCTGGTGGTGTTGGGCGCCACGACGCTGCTCTCGGGGCTACCGCTCCAGAGCGTGCTTTTCCCCGCGTTGATCGTGAACCCGGTGGACCTGGTGCGCGTGCTGACCACGCTCGCGGTCGGCTCGGGGGCGCTGTTCGGCCCCACCTCGGCGGTGCTCATGCGTATGTTCAGCGCCACGACCGGTATCGCGCTCGGCCTCGCGGTGCTGATGATCGAGGGCGTGGTGCCGCTGGTCGTGGCGGCGCGGGTATTCCGCCGGCGCGACTGGTGAAGGCGGAATGCCTGCGCGCCTACGCCCGCGGCGCCGGGGTCGCCTTGAGCCACGCCAGCGCCTCGGTGCTTGTGCGGAACACTCTCGCCGCGATCCCCGCCCCTTCGCTGTAGACCGCACCCATCTGACTGAGGCCGCAGTGCACGTTCGCGGGCGCGACGACCGCGACTCGACCGCCGATGCGGTCGGCATGGGGTCCGAGGAACTCGGCGGTCCTGCGGATCTCCGCCGCCGGGCGGGTGGCGAGCGAATCCGAGCGCGAGACGTCGATGAGCAGCGCGACCGGCGTCGGGCATGCCGGATCGGCAAGGGCTTCGAGGAACCGGCTCACGACGTCCGGGGGCTCGTAGACGCCGATGAACTCCATGGTCAGCCGTTGTCGTGGATCGAGTACTCAACGGCCATCGGTTTCCTTTTCCTGCCGCGCGCTCGTCAGCGGCCCGGCTGTTCTGGCCCACCGCCAGAAACGAGGGAGATCAGAGGCTCATGAACCGGCCCGGCTCCTTGCGGAACTTGTTGGTGCAGCCGTCGCAGCAGAGGACGTAGTCGCCGGTAGCGATGGTGACGCGCGGGCGCTGATCGTCGACGACGAAGACCACCCCGCTCACCGGGCACTGCGTGAGCGCCCCGTCCGCGACGCCCGGCTGGAGCGCGAGCTCATGCGGCTCGAACTGCTGTGATGCGGCGCATGCGAACCGGCACACCCCCGACATCCGCTCGTCGAACGTCCCCAGGGCGCGGCCGCGCTCGACGGGTCCCGTCGCGACCGCCAGCGCTCGACCGCTTGTCGCACCCCCGCCACGCGGCGAAGCGCCGAACAGACCGATTGCCCCGACCGCGACCAGCAGGACGAACGCCGCGATGATCAGCCGTGTTCTCATGACCGCACCTCGCCTTCCCTTCGCGCCAGCCGGCCGGCGCATGCCGGGGGCGTGCGGCTGCCGCCCGCCCCCCGTCGCCTAGAAGTCCACCGTCAGGCTTCCCACGAAGGACCGCCCCGGCTCGTCGATCGAGCCGATCGCTTGTCTATAAGACCGGTCGGCGATGTTGCGCACGCCCACCACGACGCGCTGCCCGGCCGGGAGCCGCATCCCCGCCATCACGTCACCCACCATCCACTCCTTCTTGAACTCGGTGAAGAACGACACGCCCGGCGTCGGGAGCGGCAACCGGTTCGTGCGCCACGACCAGCGCGCCGAGGGCTCCACCCAGAAGCGCCCGCTCGCGTCGCGCCAGCGCAGCGCGGCCGCACCCTTGAAGGGCGGGATGCTGGGCAACGGCGCCTGCTCCTGCACGACACCGTAGAGCCTCAGAATTGCGTCGGAGTTGGTGATGTCGCCGATCGCCCCGGCCATCGAGACCCTTGCCTGGAACCGGCGCAGGAAGCGGTACTCGGCCTCCAGGTCGCCTCCCCAGATCCGGGCCTTCGTGATGTTGACGTACTGGTAGGTGCGGGGCGCACCTGGCGGGGTGGTGGACACCGTCACGTCAATGGCATCAATCAGATCGTCATACGTCGAATAGAAGACGTTGCCCGCGAACCCTAGAGCACCGGGCCCCCAGCGCAGGCCGAGGTCGTACGAGACGCTCTTCTCGGGGTTGAGGGCGGGGTTGCCGAGCACGGTCCCGACCGAGGCCGGGCCGTTGAAGAACAGGTCCTGGGCGTTCGGCTGCCGGTAGCCGTTCGCGACGTTGGCGGTCAGGCGCAGATCCTTGATCGGCGCGTAGACGATGCCCAGCGAGCCGGACAGGGCGCCGTCATCGACCTTGATCGGCGAGAAAACGGCTGCCGACGCCGATCCTGCCGTGCCCGACCGGTGCCCGAGCTCGGTGCGGTAGCGGTAGTGGGTGAAGCGCCCTCCCACGCTAGCCGTCCACCGAGGCCCTAGATACCACTCGCTCTGCGCGAACGCCGCGTAGCTCCCAAACGTACCGTCCGGAACAGACGCGGTAGTGCTGTCGGGCCTGGAGCGGACCGTTGTGCCGTAGGCGTCCACCCAGTAGCGGTAGCGCACGTTGTCGCCGTCGGTCTTGTCGCGGGCGAGATCGAGCCCCGCGCTCAGCCGGTAGCGATCGGACTTGCGCGACGTGAATTGGGTCTGAAATCCCCACGTGTCGAGGTTGAAGATCCGGTCCTGGTTGGTGATCCGGAGCCGCTCCGATGGCGGATGCGGCCCCAGGAAGTCCGTGTCGAACTCCTCGTGCGAGAAGAAGTTCCGATGCTCCTTCTGCCAGTAGACCCGGGCGAGCGTCTTGGCAAGCCAGGCGTCGGGGTATTCATGCTCGAGTGACAGGTTCGCCGCGTCGCGCTCGTACACGGGGAACGAGAATTCCTGAAGGAAGAACCCCAGATCAGTCTTGAGCCCCGGGAGCCCGATGTCCTTTCCGCGGTAGAGCTGGTAGCTGCCGCGCAGCGCCATGTGGGGCGTGAGGGTGTAGCGCAGGTTGGCGAGCGCGTTGTAGTCCTTGAATCCCGAGCGCGGCACGCGCCGGGTCAGGCCGTCGGCGCTGGGAAGATTGTAGTCGAGCGTCCGCCGTCCGCCGGTCGAGAGGAACGCCGTGAGCTTGCCCAGGCGCGGCATGGCCTCGAGGTAGCCGTTGCGCTGCCGATCCACGGTGCTGCCGCCCACCGTCACCGAGCCGCGGAACAGCTCCCCTTCGGGCAGCACCGGATCGCGCGTGATGATGTTGATCGCCCCGCCCAGCGCGTCTGACCCGTACGCCACCGACGAGGGCCCGCGCACCACCTCGATGCGATCCACCTGCCCGGGGTCGAGTAGCGAGGGATGCGGCCCGTTGCCGCGCGCGCTGTTGATCGGACTGCCGTCCATCATGACCAGCACACGCTGGCCGCCCAGCCCGCGCAGGATCGGGCGCTGCTCCCAGGGGCTGTCCTTGCTCATGTCCACGCCCGGCAGCGTGCCGAGCACGTCGCCGAGCGCAGTAGGGGCCTGATCGAGCAGCTGGGCGCGCGAGATGAACGAGAGCGCCTGCGGCGATTCGTAGTAGGCGCGCGGATAACGCGCGCCGGTGACCACCATCTCGCGCAGAAACGTCACAGGTTTGGTCGTGTCGGCGAAGGACGAGGCGGCCGGCATCGGCGCCGCCTGCGGCGCGGCCTGCGTGGCGGGCGGGGGCGCGACGGAGTCGGTCGGCGTCTGCGAATACGCCATCCCGGTGGCGAGCGAGGTGGCGAGCGCCACGGCCGCGATCAGGACGAGCGGCGCTGTGGGCGATGGGCGCCCGGCGCTGGGGCCGGCGTCGCCGGGGCGGGAAGCGTCGGCGCGATCACGCAGCATCGGGGAGGCTCCTTCCGGTTCTCAGTGGATGCCGGCGGACGTCACCGGTGACGGCTTGCAGGAGTATACGGGGTCCTGGCCGCGCCGTGGGCGCGGGCCCGGGGCGCGCTCGGCCGCGCGCCGGAGCCCGGCCATGGCCGGGCCGATCAGCGTCAGCAGGGCGCCATTCCAGATCAGCTTCACGAACGGGCGGGTGCTCGGCTCGACCACCGGCGCCGCGGGCGCAGGCCACCAGCGCCCGCTCGCGCGGCGCGCCCTCCTCGCCGGTCTCCTTGAACTCCGCGCTGATGACGACCGCCGCACGCTCGCGCGCGACCGGAGGCGTCCAGCACCCCGAGCGCCGCGGTCGCGGAAGTCCCACGCGGACACCGGCCGAGACGCGGGAAGCGGAGTGGCACGCGGAGCGCTTTCTGCCGTCATGTCGGTGCGGGGCCACGCGGCTCCACATTTGTCAGACCGGGGTCGGGGGTCTCCGCTCGTCGGCCATCCTCAAGGTCGCCCGCTCCATCGCCTCCCCCTCCAGGGCGTAGAGGCCGACCTCTCCATCGTCGGGTGTCAGTCGCACCATTCGCTCGAAGACGAACCCCAGCTTCTCGAGAAGTCGAATCGAGCGCTCGTTCCCCGCGCTCACGACCGCGACCAGGCGCTTGATCCCGAGCGTGTCCCTCGCGCAGGCCACCACCGCCCGGGCGGCTTCACGGGCGTACCCTTTCCCGCTGAACTCCGGGAGCAGCGCATAGCCGATCTCCACGTCTTCGAGCGCAGCGCGCCGGATCAGCCCGCACATCCCGACCGGCGCGCCGGTCTCGTGCTCGGACATCCGCCACAATCCGAAGCCGTGGCGCTCGTAGTGCGCGAGCGGCCCGCTCGACAGGTAGCCGCGCGCGGCGTCGAGCGTGCGAACGCCCTTGTCCACGACGTGAAGGATGAAAGACGGCTCGTTGAGGAGCCGCAGGATAAACTCCGCGTCGTCCAGCGTGAAACGCTCGAGGCGAAGCCGCGGAGTCTCGAGGATCAGCACGATCGGGCGCCGCTCAGCCGCCGTCGTACACCGGCTCGCACCGCACCTCGGTTGTGACCGAGTTGGCGATGAAGCACCGCTCGTGCGCCTCGTGATGCATGGCGTCCAGTTCCGCCCGAGTTGGCAGCCGCTCACCGATGAAGGCAGCGTCCGGGCGAAGGGTGACGACGGTCATGGCGATCCTGCCCTCGCCAGTCTTGCCAATCACGCCCACCGCCTCGTCGCGGTACCGCTCAATCTGGTAGCCGCGCTTGGCCGCGATCGAGAGGAACCACAGCATGTGGCAGCTCGACAGCGAGGCGACGAACGCCTCCTCGGGATCCACCGCGGCGTCCACCGAGAGCGGAACGGGAACCGCCAGGGGCGATGAGGACGCCGGCACCTCGATGCCCCCATCGAACTGCCAGCGGTGGCCGCGGCTGTAGCGGTTGTCGGTGAAGAGCGCGCCGCCGCGCTCCCAGACGACGGTCGCCGTGTGCTCGCCCATGGCAAGCCTCCGCGTCGGATCAGGTTGGCCGTGTCGCGGCCAGTACCTGTCGTCGCGCGGGGAAGCTGGGGTGCGGGATCAGCCGTGCGCTCAGGCGGCGGCGATGCCCTTGCCGAGCGCGGACTCCTGAGATCCGTGCCGCTCGCCGGCCCGTGCATCTGGGCTCAGCCCCCGGCTCGGCCTGAATCCTTCGCGCCGACGCCGGAACTCTTGCCCCAGTCGATCTGCCGCGCACGATGCTCGGCGTAGTCGGGCACGAGGCGGTCGTACTCCCCATCCATCAGCGGCGACGAGATCATGAAGTCTGCCGACGCGCGATTGCAGGCAATGGGGATATTCCAGACCACCGCCATGCGCAGGAGGGCTTTGACATCCGGGTCGTGCGGCATCGGTTCAAGCGGATCCCAGAAGAAGATCAGGAAATCAATCTCATTGTCGACGATCTTGGCGCCGATCTGCTGATCCCCCCCCAGGGGGCCGCTTTGAAGGCGACTGATCTTGAAGCCGAGAGCGCTTTCGAGAACTTCGCCGGTGGTGCCGGTTGCGCAGACCTCATGATGGGCCAGGAGGTCGCGATTGAACTTGGCCCATTCCAACAGGTCTCGTTTCTTGTTGTCGTGGGCGACGAGCGCGATCTTCTTGTCGTGGCCCATGACGATCTTTCGTTGCGTCATTGACGGCTGTCCTTTCGCTGGACGAAACGCTGTGGTCGAACGCGTGGCGAATGTGGGTCGCGAACGGGTGCGGGTACGGCTGCGTTTCCCGCGAGGCGGGGGCGGCAGCGCAGGGGGAACGGTCGCAGGCTCGAACCGTATCCCGCACGTCCCCCCGCTCTACCTCACCCGCACGAACCTCGCCAGCGCCCGCTCCGGGCCCAGGGTCGCGCGCGCGAAGTAGAGCCCCGCGGGCGCCTCGCGTCCGCTCGCCTCGCGCCCGTCCCACGTCAACGTGAGCGGGCCGGCGGCCGCGACGCCGCGGTGCAGCGTCCGCACCCGCCGCCCCGCAAGGTCCAGCACCTCGACGGAGGCCTCGCCCGCGACCGGCACCTCAAGCACGAAGCGCACGCTCCCCGCCGCCGGATTGGGCCACGGCGCTCGGAACGCGAGCCGGCGCGCGCCCACCGGGGGCGGGACCGCCACGACGGCCGTCGCGGCGTCGTAGGCGACGAGATCGTCAATCCCCGCCTCGCAGGTGGTGGCGGGCCCAGCGTCGGCGGCGACGAAGCGGAGTTTCACCTGGGCGGTCGGCGTCACGTAGTCCTCGACCCGGATCGTCTCCTCCGTCCAGTGGCTCTCGTGTCCACCCGTGGTGTCCACCGCAGTCCAGTTGGCGCCGTTGTCGTTGCTGATCAGCACCGCCAGATAGTCGCTGGGGTCGGGGCCGTTGTGGCCCGAGCTGGTGCCGATCGGATGGAACGACGTGAACCAGCGCCAGTAGCCGATCGTCGGTTCCGCCATTCCGGTCATGTCGAGCGTCGGGGTGGTGAGGCTGGTCTTGCCGCCATCCACGTCGGCCTGTTCCACATTGAGGGTGTCGGTCCCCTGCCCGGTGACGTAGCACATGGTGCCGGGCGTGGGCGTGTGATCGGTGTAGGGCGCCATGTTGGGGAACGCGACCAGCTCCTCCTCCTCGTGCATGGGCGAGGCGCCGCCGCGGTCGCGGCGACCGAGGAGCTCGCCGGAACCACCCGTCTCCGCGAACGTGATCTCCGCCAGCAGCTCGCGGAACTGCGGGTTCATCCCCGCGAACCGTGACGCCGACTCCACGCGCGCCATCCTCCCGCCCGCCGTCACCGCCATCGGGCCGGGCGGCGGCACGGACGGTGGCCGCGGGCCGGTGCCGAGCGGCGCGACGCGAGTCCAAACGCCGCCGGTGGCGTTGTCCCCCGCGGCGCCGATCGTCCAGCTCCCCGCGACCTCGAGCGGATCCCAGACGGGAGCGGGCGCCAGCGCGTAGTCCAGGCCGGGGCAGCCGGGCCCGATTCGTCGCTGTTCAAAGACCAGCGGCACGTAGCCTCCGCGGCGGACCTGGAGGAAGTAAATGTCGTCGGGGAGGGTGAGCGAATAGAGACCGCTCGGGCCGGTGTGCTGATGGACATCGGTGTAGGCGAGCGACACCTCGGCCCCCTCGAGCGGGTTGGCGGTGGCCTGATCGCGCACCGTGCCGGTGAACAGGGCCGTCGGCCTGGCGACCAGCTCGAGCGTCACGGTATCGCGGCTTCCCACGCTCACAGCGCGGGTCTCGCTGGCCTCGTAGTAGCCGAACTTGTGGGCGAGCACGGTGTGCGTCCCGGGGCCCGGGGCGAACTGGACGATGCCGTCGGCCGGGGTGGTGAGCGAGTCGCCGAGGGTCGTGAGGTGGACCTCGACGTCCGGGAACGGGACGGCGGGCCCGCCGCCGCCGTTGATCACCTGCGCGCGAATGATGCCGTAGTCGGTCGCAAGACGATAAACGTAGAGCCCGCTATTGCGGTCGCTCGCGGCCACCGTGCCCGAGGGGAAGAACGGGGCCACCGCCCAC
This sequence comes from uncultured Binatia bacterium (SeqCode), assembly GCA_964618895.1. Classification (GTDB taxonomy): domain Bacteria; phylum Desulfobacterota; class Binatia; order DP-6; family DP-6; genus CAZUDO01. The sequence goes on along the minus strand of CAZUDO010000127.1, from coordinate 123,401 downwards.
ACGCCGGCGAAGCCGCCCGAGGGCCCGCCATAGGAGTCGGCCCAGCCGAACTCGGCCGGATGCGCCGGGTCGCTGATATCGAGCGCCCGCACCCCCTCGGTGTAGCTGGCGAGGAACAGCACCCCGCCCATGACGTGCGCGTTGTGGACGATGGACTGCGGGTTCGAGGTGATGGCGTTGACCAGCGTCGGCGCGCCGAGATTCGAGATGTCGAAGATCTTGAGCGGCTCGCCCTTGGTCTCGTCGGTGATGTAGAGCCACTTGCCGGTGGCGTCGGGCCAGGAGTTGTGCGTGAACCCGCCGGGATAGCTCCACCAGGCGATCTGGGTCGGCGCCGCCGGGTTGGTGATGTCAATGATCCGCTCGATCCCGGGATAGATGGAGGCGGAGTAGAGCCGGTTCCCGATCGGCACCGAGTCGTGGACGTAATCGTTGGTCGAGACCGGGATCGTGCCCCCCGGCCACCACGAGACCTCGACCGGCGTCTCGGGGCTGGCGCCGATGCCGGGGTTGTTGAGCGCGAGGATGCGCATCCCGGTGGCGTTACCGCTCGGGTTGCGGGTGCCGTTGCAGACCAGCAGGCCGCGCGTCGTGTCCACTGAGACCGTGTGAGACGAGCGGAAGTTGGTGACGTAGGTGGCCGCCAGCACCGGGCTCTCGGGATTGGTCATGCGGATGATCTGGAGCCCGAACCCGGTCCCGCTCCCCTCGGTCACCACGTAGATCCAATCGCGGTACGACTTCATCTCGCGCCAGATGGACTGGGGCCCGGGGATGAAACCCACCAGATAGGTCACGGCCGGGTCGGTGACATTGTAGATGGCGGTGCCGCCGGTGGTGGAGGTGAGCCCGTTGACCCCGATCGCCGCGTACTCCCGCCCGTCGCTGTGGAGGTACGACCAGCAAGCGGAGTAGTTCTGGCCGCCCGGCGCGGGGGCGTAGTCGTTCTTCTGCGCCTTGAACGTGAGGTTGCGGGTCGGCGGCTGGGCGAGCGCGGCGGCAGGGAGGACGGCGGAGAGCAGGGCCGCGGCAATCACGACTGCGCTCAAGGGTTGCCGGGACACGATGATGACCTCTCCCCTGGTGGTTGGATCGGAACCCGCACGATGATAGCCCCTGGAGCGGGACCTCCGCCACCTGTCGCATCGCGGTCTGGCGCCACGCCTGGACAGTTCGCCCCGGGTAACATCTCAAACGGCTTGACGATGACCCCTCGGGTAACTTCAACAAGTGGCTGGACACGGGACTCCACGGCTCCCCGTCCGCGCGGCCGACGACGCCCCGTACGCTATCCTCCCGCCATGCCCTTCTCCCGCCGTCAGTTCCTGCGCCGCTCGGCCGCCGCTTCTGCGGGCCTGCTGGTGCCGGGCGCGCTCGAGCTTCTCGCCGCCCGGATGGCGGGAGCCGCCGGCCCTGCCTCCCTCGCCGCCCGCGGTTATGGTCCGCTGCAGCGCGACCCGGCGGGGCTGCTCGACCTGCCGGAGGGCTTTCAATACCGGGCACTCTCGACCGCCCTGACCGGGAGCGAGAACGACCAGCGCTTTACCCAGCGCATGAGCAACGGCGAGCTTGTGCCGGCCCGTCACGACGGGATGGCGGCGTTCGCGGGGCTTGCGGGGCTGACCGTGCTGGTGCGTAACCACGAGCTGGAGCCCGACCAGCGTCCGGTGGTGGACCCCGGGCGCCGCCGGCGCTACGACCGGCTCGGCACCGGCGGCACCACCACCCTATGGGTGGACGCCGACCGCAACCTGGTGCGCTCGTTTCCGAGCCTGGCCGGCACGTTTCGCAACTGCGCCGGCGGGCCGACGCCGTGGGGCTCGTGGCTCTCGGCCGAGGAGTGCGTCTACATGCCCGCCCCCGCCGATGCGCGCATGCACGACCCGCGGCCCGACGTGGCCGAGCGCCATGGCTACCTGTTCGAGGTGGAAGCCAGGGCGGAGGGGCTGGTGGATCCGGTGCCGATCAAGGCGATGGGCCGTTTCTACCACGAGGCGGTGGCGGTGGATCCCGCGACCGGGTTCGTCTACCTGACCGAGGACCGCGCCGACGGTCTGCTCTACCGCTACCGGCCCGACGTCCTCACCAGCGGCCGCAAACGCGTCGCCGACCTGAAGGCCGGCGACCTGGCCCTGGGCGGCGCGCTCGAGGCGCTGCGGATCGTGGATCGCCCGGCCGCGCTGACCCAGAATCGGAAGCGGCGCGACTTCATCCCGGGTGCGTCCTTCCTGGTGGACTGGCTCCCGATCCCGGTCGTGGACCCGGACCTCGACAGCGAGAACGAGGGGATCACCCGCCGGCCCCGCGCGGCGGCGACCTCGACGCGGGCGCAGGGGTTGGCCCTGGGCGCCGCCCAGTTCGCGCGCAGCGAGGGCATCACCATCCACCAGCGCTCGCTCTACTTCTGCGCCACCGACGGCGGTCGCCGCGAGGCGGGGCAGGTGTGGCGGCTCGATCTCGCGGCCGGCCGGCTCTCGCTGCTCCTCGAGCCCGATGATCCGGCGCTCCTCGACGGCCCCGACAACCTGACGCCCGCGCCCAACGGGGACATGATCGTGTGCGAGGATGGGGACCAAGAGAACTTCGTCCTCGGCATCACCCCGCAGGGCCGGCTCTATCGCTTCGCCCGCAATGCCCACAACGATTCCGAGTTCGCCGGGGCCTGCTTCGCGCCCGACGGGCGCACTTTGTTCGTGAACATGCAGAATCCCGGCATCACGTTCGCGATCTGGGGCCCGTGGGAGAAGCGGCGCGGCTGATCCACATTCTGTGTTACGGTGATTCACATTAATGGTAATATGAATGCGAATCTGGTGTCCATTGAGGCCACGATGGTCCTCGATCGTATTGCGAGGATCGCGCCCCCGGCGCCCGCCTGCTCCGCTGCCCCGACCCCATGCCCCGGAACACCCCGCTCACCACCACGACCAGCGACATCGCCCGGGACCCGGCGGCCCGTGCCTGGGCGACCCTGGGCGGGGCCGCTCCCACCAGCATCGCGCTCCTGCGGGCGGCCACCCGATCCAAGCCCGCCATCCACCGCCTGGCGTTCACCACGTCCGAAACCCCGGCGGTGTTCGCGAAGCGCTTTCATCCGGCGGGGCTCGCGCTCGAGCGCCGGATCTACGAGACCATCCTGCCGCGCCTGCCGGTGACCGTGGCCCGCTATCGCGGCGCCTGCGAGGACGACGACGGCTCAGCATGGATGTTCGTCGAGGACGTGGGCGAGCGGTGTCTCTCGCCCGCCGATCCGCAGCACCGGGTGCTGGCCGCGCGCTGGCTGGGGCTTCTCCACCGCTCGGCGGCGGAGGTGGTCGCGGCCGAAGCGCTCCCGGACGCGGGACCGGGCCGATACCTCTCCCATCTCAGGACCGCGCACGAGGAGATCCGGCGATACTTCGGCAACCGGGGACTGACCCCTTCGGATCGTGAGGTCCTGAGCGGGGTGCTCGCCCAGGGCGACGCGCTCGAAGCTCGCTGGCCGCGGATCGCGCGGGCGTGCGAGGACTTCCCGGTCACGCTGGTGCACGCGGACTTCCAGCCCAAGAACGTGCGGATTCGGAAGACCGACGCGGGCCCCGTGATCTGCCCGATTGACTGGGAGACCGCGGGACGTGGCGTTCCGGCCGCCGACCTGGCCCTCGCCAGCAGCCGCGGACTGGTCATGCAGGTTGATCCCGCGACCTACGAAGCGACGGTGCGCGAGCGCTGGCCCCACCTCGACGACGCCGCGATCCGCCGCCTCTCCATCATGGGGCACGTCTTCCAGTCGCTGGCCGGGATCCTGTGGGCGTGCGCGGACCTGAGATTCGAAGATCCGCTGTGTCTGGTCCGGCCGGTCAGCTCGATGCGTCTCTATCTGACGCAGATCTCGGCGGCGCTCGACGCCGGCCAGGATTGGCTGGCGTGATCGCCTTCCTCGCCGGCCTCTGCCTCGCCGCGGCGGTGGGTGCCGCGACGCCCGCGGCCCCTGCCGCCGCGCCATCCGATCGGCCGATCGTCCGAGCATTCCGGGCGACCGGTCCTGTCACCGTAGACGGCGAGCTTGCCGAGCCCCTGTGGAGTCACGGTGAGCCGTTCAGCGCGCTCACCCAGCGCGATCCGGTCGAGGGCGCGCCGCCGAGCCAGCGCACCGAGGTGCGGATCGCCTACGACGACGACGCGCTCTACGTCGGCGCACGGCTCCACGACACCGCCCCCGACTCGGTCGTCTCGCGCCTGGCGCGACGCGACGCCTCGATCGCCTCCGACCGTTTCGCGCTCTACCTCGACCCCTATCACGACCGGCGTAGCGGCTACTACTTCATGGTGAACGCCGCCGGGACGCAGTACGACGGCACGCTTTCGAACGATGTGGACGACGACAAGTCGTGGGACGGCGTGTGGGAGGGCCGGGCGCGCCGGGACGAGCTGGGGTGGACGGTCGAGATGCGGGTCCCCTGGTCGCAGCTGCGCTTCGCCGGGAGCGACCGCCACGTGTGGGGCGTCAACTTCGCGCGCGAGATCCCGCGGCGGCGCGAGAAGAGCTACGCCGCCTATCGCCCGCGCAAGGCGAGCGGCTTCGTGTCGCGCTTCCCCGATCTGGTCGGATTCGACGGCATCGCGCCGGGACTCGCGATCGAGCTGATGCCGTACGTGACGACGCAGACCGAGCGCCTCGACTCCCCGCCCGGCGACCCATTCAACGACGGGTCGCGCACGCGCTCGAGCGGGGGCGGGGACCTCCGTACCCGGCTCGGCCGCCTGACCTTGAACGCCACGGCCAATCCCGACTTTGGCCACGTCGAGATTGACCCCGCCACCGTCAACCTCACCGACGTCGAGTCGTTCTTCGAGGAGAAGCGGCCGTTCTTCGTGGATGGCGCCGGGACCTTCGCCTTCGGCCGCCAGGGCGCCGGCGACTACTGGGACTCCGACTGGGAGGATCCGCTCTTTTTCTACAGCCGGCGCATCGGCCGCGCGCCCCAGGGCCGTGTGCCATCGTCCGACTTCGAGGACGTCCCGGTCGCGACGCGCATTCTCGGCGCGGGCAAGCTGATCGGGCGGCTCGGCAACTCCTGGAGCCTCGGCACGGTGCACGCGGTCACCGACCGCGCACTCGCCAGGCTGGCGGATCCCGACACCTCCTGGCAGGCCGAGATCGAGCCGCTCACCTACTACGGCGCGACCCGGGCCCAGCGCGAGTTCGGGCGTCGCGCCGGGCTGGGGCTCCTCGGCACCACCGCCGTGCGCTCGTTCGATGAGCCGGCGCTGCGCAACCAACTCAACAGCGCCTCGCTGCTGGGTGGCCTCGACGGCTGGCTGTTCTTCGACGCGAAGCAGACCTGGGTGCTCTCGGGCTGGTCCGCGCTCTCGCGGGTCGAGGGCAACGCGCGGCGGCTGATCGCGCTCCAGCGCAGCTCCGCCCACTATTTTCAGCGGCCCGACGCGGGCCACGTCGAGGTGGACTCGGCCGCCACATCGCTCCTGGGCTTCGCCAGCCGCTACTGGATCAACAAGCAGAAGGGGGCGCTCCTGTTCAACACGGCGGTCGGGTTCGTGGCGCCGGAGTTCGACGCCAACGACGTGGGATTCCAGCGGCGGTCCGACCTGGTGAACGGCCACGTCGGCAGCGGCTACAAGTGGACCCGGCCGACCCGCTTGTTCCGCTACCAGACGCTCAAGGCGGCCGCGTTCTGGACCCTCGACCACGGTGGCAACGCGACCCGGCGGGGCGCGGAGGGCTCGAGCTACACCGAGTTCAAGAACGGGCACACCCTGAGCGCCTACGGCACGTTCGACGCTCCGGCCTTCAACAATCGGCGCACGCGCGGCGGCCCTCTGACGCGCAATCTCGCCGCGTTCTCGGGGGGCGCCGACTACCTGAGCGACACCCAGCGGCGAACCTACTTCTACGCATCGGTGGGTGGCAGGACATCGGCCTCGCGCGCGTGGAACGTCTACGCCTATCCGGGGGTGGGGTGGAAACCCACCACCGCGCTCAGCATCAAGCTCACGCCCGGCTGGGAGCGGCTGCACGAGGACGCGCAGTTCGTCACGGTGCTGGTGGATGCGGCGTCGGCGACCAACGGGCGCCGGTACGTCTTCGCCACACTGGATCAGCACACGGTGTCGGCGTCGCTGCGCCTCAACTGGACGCTCACGCCCCGGCTGGGACTCCAGACGTACGTCCAGCCGTTCGTGTCATCGGCGGCCTACCGGGGCTTCAAGTCGCTGGCGCTTCCACGCAGCTACTCGTTCGAGCCTTCGAGCTACAGCGACGACCTCGACTTCACCGTCCGCTCGCTCAAGGGGAACGCCGTGCTCCGCTGGGAGTACCGGCCGGGCTCGACGCTGTTCCTGGTGTGGACGCAGCGGCGCTCCGAGTCCGACCCGTTCGCCGAGACCCCGCTGCCGGTGGCGCGGGTGGGCGATGCGCGGCCCGAGAACATCGTGCTGGCGAAGCTCTCCTACTACTTGAGCCGTTAGCCCGAGCTGACCCCGCCGCCGGCGCGCGCCGGCGTGCGCACGGTGGCCAGCCGCCCGCCCTCGATCTCGATCCGCAGGTCGCAGTGCTCCAGCGTGCTCAGGCGGTGCGCAACAATGAACGTCGTCCGCCCCCGCATCAGCCGCTCGATCGCCTCCATGATGAGCGCCTCGGAGCGCACGTCCACCGCGCTGGTCGGCTCATCGAGGATCAGGATCGGCGCATCCCGTAGGAACGCGCGGGCCAGCGAAACCCGCTGACGCTCCCCGCCCGAGAGCGTCATGCCGCGCTCCCCGACCGGCGTGTCGTAGCCCTGCGGGAGCCGGCGGATGAAATCGTGCGCGTTCGCCGCTTTCGCCGCCGCGATGATCTCGTCGTGACCGGCGTCCGGTCGCGCGTAGGCAATGTTCTCGCCCACGCTGGTCGAGAACAAAACCGGATCCTGCAGCACCATCGCGTACTGGCGGCGCAGGTCGGCGATCTTGTAGTCCCTCAGGTCAATGCCATCGAGCAGGATGCGGCCCGCGGTTGGGTCATGGAGCCTGAGCAGGAGGCCCATGAGCGTGGTCTTGCCGGCGCCGGTCGGCCCGGCAATCCCCACCCGCGTCGCGGCCGGCGCCGCGAACGAGACGTCGCTCAGCACGGCGCGATCGGCGGAGTATCCAAACGAGACGCCCTGGAACTCGATCGCGCCCCGCGCCCGATCGAGAGCGTGCGCGCCCTGCCCCTCGACCACGTCGGGCGCGTCGTCGAGCAGCGCGAACACCCGCTCCGCCCCGGCGAGCTTCGACTGGAGACCCACCGCCCGCTTGCTCAGCGTGCGGAGCGGTTCGTAGAGCTGCGTGAGGTAGCCCATGACGAGGAGCAGCTCGCCCAGCGTCAGCGCGCCCTCCTGGACGTGTCCAATGCCGACGAACAGCACCACCGCGCTCCCCAGCGCGGTGAGCACGCCCACCTGCATGCCGAAGCCGCCCTCGGCCAGGCTGAGGCGCAGCCGCGCCCACATTCCCTGGCCCGAGCGGTGGAGGAAGCGCTTCTGCTCGCGCTCCTCCTGGCCGAACGCCTTGACCACGCGCAGCGCCCCGAGCACCTCCTGCACCACCGCCAGCGCCGAGGTCTCGAGCGCCCGCACCTCGTGCCACCGGACGCGCAGCCGCCGGCGGTAATACTGGTTCATCAGGAACAGCACCGGGGCGATGGCGAGCGCGGCGAGCGCGAGCTGCATGTCGAGGCGGGCGGTCACGATCAACATTCCGATCACGGTGAGGCTCGCGGTGATCGAGGGGAACAGGCTCTCGACCACGATCGTCTGGGCGTCGCGGGCGTCCTTCTCGATCCGGGTGATCGCATCGGTCGAGCCCCGCCGGTCGTGATGGGCGAGCGACAGGCGCTGGGCGTGGAGGAACACGCGAGCGCGCAGGTCGAGGGTCTGCTTCTCGATCAGGTAGGCGCGCAGCCCCTGGTTCGCGAGCTCCTGGAGCTGCCTGAGGACAGCGGTGGCGATCAGCAGGCCCGCGGCGATCATCAGGGCGACCTCGCGCGACGGCGCGAGCCCGGGGAACACGAGGAATCGGGGCAGCGGATGGGAGCCGAGCGCGCTGTCCACCGCGATCTTGAGCGGCAGCGGGGCCAGCATGGTGAGCGGCGCCAGAAGCAGTCCGTTGGCGAACAGGCCCAGCAGGTGGAGCCGATAGGGTCGCGCCTCGCCCAGCAGCCGGCGGAACAGCGCCCAGTCGGAGCGGCGGGCGCGGGCGTTCATTGGCGGGTGCTCGTGGCGCGGTCGTTCCGTCCGGGGTTGCGGATGCTCATCGCCGGCCGCTCCTGGCGCAAGCGTTCCGTCCGGTGTCGCGGGGCGGCGCAGCGCCGTCAAGCATCCTGTTCCAGTTCCCGCGCCAGCGCGTCGGTGAGGGCGCGGGCGGCGAGCCCGCACTCCCAGACGATGCGGGCGGCGAGGCCGAGCGCCGCCCCGGCGAGGACACCGGCCACGACCGTCGCACCCCCGAGGCCCGCCGCCACCGTTAGCGCCGCCAGCGTCGCGACGCCCCCAAGCCCGCCGGTCGCAACCCGCGACCAGGTGCCCACCCGCACCATCTGCTGCCCCTGGCCGTGCTCCTCGACCGCGGCGAGCAGCCGGGCCGAGCCGAACAGGCCGCCGCGCACTTCGAGGTCCCAGCGATCGAAGTCTCCGCCACGGCGCACCACGGCGCCCGACTCGCGCAGGGACTCCTCGATGCCGCGCAGCCGGGCGTCGGGCGCCCGCCAGCGCGGCGTCCAGACCGCATGACGTCGCGGGTGCGGGGAGGCGGGCCAACCGGGACCGCGCACGCGCCACGGGGCGAGACCATGGCGCAGCCGGCCGCGCAGCCGGGCGATCGGCTGCAAGAGATGGAGGAGGGTGGTGAGCGCGCGGCGCTTCCACCGATCACCCGCGGGTCCGGGAAAGGCGGCGGCGTGGGCGCTCACGACCGCCTGCGCGATCGGGACCGCGAGCGCGACGCCGAGTACCGGCAGAGCGAAGAGAAGCGGCGGCCAGAGGGCGCCGAGCATTGCGAGCGTCGCAAGCCCCACGATCGCCAGATGCCACTCCGGCATCAGCGGCAGGGATGCCAGCACGCCCGGGCCGGGTTGATAGAGGGACTGGAACGGCGCGCTGCCCCATGACCCCTGGTAGATCCTGCCCCGCCGCAGTGCCAGGGCATGGGTGAGCCCGCTGCCGTAGATGCGGCCAGCCCAGCGGTAGTGGCCGAGCGCGTTGTAGCGCGCGGGCCACTTGCGCTCGAGTAGCGCCTCGGCGCGGCCATAGCCCAACTGCTGGCGCCAGTAAGTGCGGACCGAGTTGCGCCGGTGGTGCCACACCATGGCCCCGGCATGGAACCCCAGCGTTCCCACCTGATCCTGAATCCGCCAGCACAGGTCCACGTCGTCGCCGGCGGTGCGGAAGCGGGCATCGAAACCCGCGACCGCCGCCAGCGCCGATCGGCGGAATGCCATGTTGCAGCCCGGGATGTGCTCGGCCTCGAGGTCGGAGATGAGGACGTGCATCGGCCCGCCCGGGGCGTTCGCGACGCACTCGGCGATCCAGCCGTCGCCGGGCGGCGCGATGTTGGGGCCCCCGATCCCGGCGTGACGCGTGGTGCGGAATGCCCAGGCGAGATAGTGGAGCCAGTGCGGATCGGGTCGCGCGTCGTCGTCGAGGTAGGCGACAATCTCCCCGGTGGCGGCCTGCCAGCCGGTGTTGCGCGCGGCGCTCAGCCCACGGTTCTCGGTGCGGATCAGGCGCACGCCGCACTCGGCGGCGATGGCGGCCGAGGCATCACTGGACCCGTCGTCCACGACGATCGCCTCGAAGTTCGGATAGTCGAGCCGCCGGATCCCCTCGAGGCAGTCGCGCAGCAGGCGGGCGCCGTTGTAGGTGCACACGACCACCGAGATCCGCGGCGCGGTGGCATCCGGCGCGCCCGCGTTCCATGAGAACGGCACCTCCGCGAACGCGCGGCTCACCGCGGCGAGCGCCGGCTTGGGCGCGCGGTCGCGGCGCACCAGGCCGAAGTCCCAGTCGTTCACGTCCTCACCGCCCCGATGCCATTCGTCGGTCCAGGCGTAGACGAAGACCCCCGCCGCGCCCGAGGCGAACGCCCCCCGCACCTGCTTCCCCACCATGGTCGCCTGCGCCCGCGCGCCCGCGCGCAGGCTGTCGAGCCCCAGCTCGGTGATCAGTAGTGGCCGGTCGCCGGCGAGGTTCTGGAGCCGCGGCAGGTACGCTTCGAATCGCTCCATGGACTCCAGGTAGACGTTGAAGCTGACCAGGTCCGCGAACGGGCAGTCGAGATACTCGGTGGATGGGTAGTTCACATAGGTGATGAGCGCCTCCCGGTCTTCCTCGCGCACCACCCTGGCCATCCGAGCCAGCAGGCGCTCGATCCTGCCAGGCCCGAACCACCGCACCACCGGGGCCGGGATCTCGTTCCCGAGCGCGTAGCACAGCACCGCCGGGTGGCCTGCGCAGGCACGAACGCGGGCGCGCACCCGTGCGGCGATGCCCGAGAGATCGCGCGTGTCGTTGAGATAGCCGACCTCGCGCTCGACCGCCAGGCCCACCATGACGCGCAGGCCGTACTGCCACGCCCGGTCGAGCACCCACCGCGGCGGGGCGGTGTAGGTGCGCACAGCGTTGACGCCGTGAGCGGCCATCAGCCGGAAGTCCCGTTCGACCGTCGCCGGCTCCGGGAACTCATCCCGCTCCGTGTTCGGCCGGAAGGTGCCGTAGGTGACGCCGCGAACGTAGAGCTTCTCGCCGCCCGCAAACAAGAACTTGCCGCCCACGCGCGGGCGGTCCCACGAGACGGTGGCGTTCGGAAGGATGGTGGGTTCGAGGAGGGTGGCCATGGTGGATTTCAGGGGTTTCCGGGGGCGGGTCGCCGGAACATCGGCTGACGTTCATCATTCAGAGCGTCATATTAATACGTCTTGTTACATTGCGATGACATAGCATATCATAGTCGCGGCCGTGAAACCCTCAGGCCGTTCAACTGCGGGCGACGCCACCACCACCAGGCTTTCCGGCCCTCCGTCGGGCCCAAGCCATTGCTCATCCATCACGCCGGTCACCGCCACAAGTCGCGCCTCCGCGAAGGACATGCTCCCTTGAACACTCTGGTCGCCGGTGGCGCCGGCATGATCGGTTCTCACCTCTGCGAGGCGCTGCTGCGGGCCGGGCATCGGGTCGTCTGCCTCGACAACCTGGCAACCGGTCGCGCGCAAAACCTCGCGGGGTTCGCGCGTCACCCCGACTTCAGGTTTCTCCAGCATGACGTCACCCTCGAGCTCCCCGACGTCGGGCCCGTGGATCGGGTCTTTCACCTGGCGAGCCCGGCCAGCCCGATCGGATACGCGCGACTCCCGATCGAAACCATGCTCGCCAATAGCGTCGGCACCCGCCGGCTCATCGAGCTCGCCCTTGCCCACGGGGCGCGGTTCCTCTTCGCCAGCACCTCCGAGATCTACGGCGATCCGCTCCAGCACCCGCAGCGCGAGGACTACCGCGGCAACGTGAGTCCGATCGGGCCGCGCTCGACCTACGACGAATCGAAGCGCTTCGGCGAGGCGATGACGATGGCCTACGTGCGGAGCCGCGGTCTGGACGGCAGGATCGTTCGCATCTTCAACACCTTTGGGACCCGCGCCGACCCGTGCGACGGACGGGTGGTGGTCAATTTCATCACCCAGGCGCTGCGTCATGTGCCGATGACCGTCTACGGGGACGGCATGCAGACCCGATCGCTGTGCTTCGTCACCGACCTGGTGGAGGGGCTGGGCCTGGTCATGAAATCCGATCGGGCGCGGGGCGAGGTGATCAACCTGGGCAACCCCGAAGAGCATACGGTGATGGAGATCGCCGAGATGGTCCGGAGGCTGGTGGAGTCCAAGTCGCCGTTCGTCTTCACCCCGCCCGCCGTGGGCGACGACCCACGATTGCGGCGCCCCGACATCGCGAAGGCCCATGCGCTGCTCGGCTGGCGGCCGCGCACCCCGCTCGAGACCGGCCTGCGCGAGGTGATCCGCGAGCTGCGCGTGGCCCTGAACGGCCAGGTCGGGACGCCACGCCCGGCCGCTTCCCGGTCCACGCTTGCCACCCCCAGGAACTTTTCCCCCGCGCGCGCGCTTCGGCGCTCGGCTTTCCGGCCGCGCGCGGAAGATCCCGGCCCCCGGTAGGACCCGCCGCACTCAAGACTGCACGCTTGTGCACCGTGCGGGGTCTCCCTTATAGTGGCCGCCTCGACCCCCGCCCGAGTCATCCCCGCACACACCCGGGTCGCGCGCACGAACGCGCGCGGCTCCCCCGGAAACGGAACTCCTCATGTCATCTGAGCAAGGCGTTCGTCCCGGCGCGCGCGTGAACCATCGCGCGCGGTCATCCTGCGAAGCATCTCCCTTCGTCTCGCCATCGCTGCGCGGAATTGAACGATACGATCCGCTCGTCTCGCCATCGCTGCGCGGAATTGAACGATACGATCCACCTGCAATGCTCGGCGCGAATCGCGCGCGATCAATCGTTCGTCGTGTGAGCACATCCCGCGGACACGTGCGCTTCGGCGCGGCACGCCTCGTGCTCACCGTGCGGACGAAGTTCACGCCGACGCCGCGCGCTCTCATCGTTGCTGCGCGAATCGATGCGACCCCTCTCGCGACCGCATCGTTCGTGGAGAATTTCTCGCTTGCGCACAACCGGGCGCGGGATGGTATAAACGACGGCACCGTTCGCAACGAATCGACTCCTCGCATGCGAGCGGAGAGCATCCCTCCAATCACGCAATCGACAAGTCGTCAGGAATCGTCGTCGCGGGTCACACCGAGCCGGCTCACCGTTCTGTCTCCGCTGTTCCCCAGAGCGCGGCCGTCCCGGTCTGATCGAACTTCGGTAGGGTGCAAATCTCGCGAGGACCAGGGAGGTCCCCAATGAATCAGACTTACCAGGCCGGCACCGTCACACCGTCCACCGCCGCCAACGCCTCGGGCTTGCGTGTGCAGCGTCGTCACACGCGACCGGGCGTTGATCCGCTCGACGAGATCCGCTGGGAGAAGCGCCGCACCGTCATCTCCAATCCCGACGGTTCGGTGGTCTTCCAGATGGATGACGTCGAGGTGCCGGCCGGCTGGTCTCAGCTCGCCACCGACATCGTGGTGAGCAAGTACTTCCGCAAGGCCGGGCTGCCGGGATCGCCTGGGCACGAAACCAGTGTGCGCCAGGTGGTTAGGCGGATCGCCCGCACCGTCCGCCGCGACGGCGAGTCCCAGGGGGGCTACTTCGCGACCATCGAGGACGCCGACGCCTTCGAGGCGGAACTCGCCTATCTGCTGGTGAACCAGATCGGCGCGTTCAACTCGCCGGTGTGGTTCAACTGCGGCCTCTACCATGAGTACGGCATCGCCGGCTCGGGCGGGAACTTCTATTTCGACCCCACCACCCGCGAGGTGCGGGTCACCGAGGACTCCTACTCGAAGCCCCAGATCTCGGCCTGCTTCATCCAGTCGGTGGGCGACGACCTCATGTCCATCTTCGAGCTGGCCCGGAACGAGGCGCGGGTCTTCAAATTCGGCTCCGGCACGGGCACGAATTTCTCCAAGCTGCGCGGCCGCATGGAGAAGCTCTCGGGCGGCGGCACCTCCTCGGGGCTGATGTCGTTCCTCGAAGTGCTCGACCGCGGCGCCGGCGCCACCAAGTCGGGCGGCACCACGCGGCGCGCCGCCAAGATGGTGGTGCTCGACATGGACCACCCCGAGATCCTCGATTTCATCCGCTGGAAGATGCGCGAGGAGAAGAAGGTGGCGGCCCTGGTCGCCGCCGGCTACTCCTCGGACTTTAACGGCGAGGCCTACGGCACCGTCTCGGGGCAAAACTCGAACAACTCCGTGCGCATATCCGACGCGTTCATGGACGGGGTGGTGAACGACGGGTCGTGGCAGACGACCTTCCGCACCACCGGCCAGGTGCACGAGACCCTGCGCGCCCGCGAGCTGTGGCGCGAGATCGCCGAGTCCGCCTGGAAGTGCGCCGATCCGGGCGTCCAGTTCGACGACACCATCCAGCGCTGGCACACCTGCAAGACCACGGATCGGATCAACGCGACGAATCCGTGCTCCGAATTTGTTTTCTTGGACAACACCTCCTGCAACCTCGCGAGCGTGAACCTGATGAAGTTCATGCGCGCGGACGGCACCTTCGACATTGACGGTTACAAGCACGCGATCCGCGTGTTCTTTCTCGCCCAGGAGATCCTGGTCGGGCTCGCCTCCTACCCGACCGAGACCATCGCCAAGCGCTCGTACGAGTTCCGGCCGCTGGGCCTCGGCTACGCCAACCTCGGCACGCTGCTGATGATGCAGGGACTGCCCTACGACAGCGAGGGGGCGCGCGCCACCGCGGCGTGTCTGACCGCGCTCCTGACCGGCGAGGCCTACGCGCTGTCGGCCGAGATGGCCGCCAGCAAAGGAGCGTTCGAGGGCTTCGCGGTCAACCGCGAGAGCATGCTCGAAGTCATCCGCCTGCACCGCGAGGCGGCGCGCACGATTGACGCTTCGCTCGCCCCGCGGGATCTGAGAGCGGCGGGGATCGAGTGCTGGGACCGGGCGCTCGCCCTGGGGGGACTGCACGGGTACCGCAACGCGCAGGCCACCGTGCTGGCGCCGACCGGCACCATCGGCCTGCTCATGGACTGCGACACCACCGGGGTCGAGCCGGACTTCGCGCTGGTCAAGTTCAAGAAGCTGGCCGGCGGCGGCTACTTCAAGATCGTCAACCAGTCGGTGCCGGGGGCGCTCCGGCGCCTGGGCTACGACGACCCGGCCATCGCGCGCATCATCCGCTACGCGCTGGGCACGGGCTCGCTCCTGGACGCGCCCCAAATCAATCGCGCCACGCTGACCGAGCGGGGGCTCGCCGGGCCCGAGATTGACCACATCGAAAGGACCCTGCCGGGCATGCTCGACGTGCGTTTCGCCTTCGTGCGCGGGGTGATGAACGACGACACCCTCACGCGCCTCGGCGTCAGCATGCAGGAGCGCGAGAAGCCGACCTTCTGCGCGCTCACGGTTCTCGGCTACACCGACGACCAGATCGCCGAGGCCAACGCCGCGATCTGCGGCAGCCTCACGGTCGAGGGGGCGCCCGGCCTGTCGCCGTCGCACCTGCCGGCCTTCGACTGCGCCAACCGGTGCGGCCCCTTCGGCACGCGCTTCATCCATGCGACCGGCCACATTCGCATGATGGCGGCCGTCCAACCGTTCATCTCGGGGGCCATCAGCAAGACCGTCAATCTGCCGAACGACGCCACCGTCAAGGACGTCGAGCAGATCTACTTCGAATCGTGGCGCTCGGGGATCAAGGCGGTGGCCCTCTACCGCGACGGCAGCAAGCTGTCGCAGCCGCTCGTCACCGGCAAGAAGCTCGAGGAGCCGGCCGTCGAGCCCACCCATCCCAAGCTGCGCCGGCGGCGGCTGCCCAAGCGGCGCCACGGCTTCACGCAGGAGTCGCGCATCAGCGGCCACAAGGTGTTCCTGCGCACCGGCGAGTATGAAGACGGCACGGTGGGCGAGATCTTCATTGATATGCACAAGGAGGGCGCGGCGTTCCGGAGCATGATGAACTGCTTCGCCATCGCGGTCTCGGTGGGTCTCCAGTACGGCGTGCCGCTCAACGACCTGGTGGACCAGTTCACGTTCACGCGCTTCGAGCCGCACGGCCGGGTGGACGGGCACGACAACATCCGGCTGTGCACCAGCGTCGTGGACTACGTGTTCCGCGTGCTCGGGCTCGAGTACCTGGATCGCACCGATCTCGCGCAGGTGAAGCCCGAGGAGCTCGGCATGGTGCGCACGGTCGAGCACGCCACCGGCAAGCCGGTCGGGTTCGAGCATCACCGCGGCCCGAACGGGCACGGTCACGGCAAGAAGGATTCGCCCGCCGCGCCGGCGGCAACGGCGTCGTTGGCGGCGGCGCCGTCTTCAGCGCGCCGGCCTCACATTGCGGTTGAGAGCGGACAGGACGCGATGCTGGCCAAGTTCCCGGGCGACGCCCCGATCTGCGACCTGTGCGGGCACATCACCATTCGCAACGGCACCTGCTACAAGTGTCTCAACTGCGGGAACTCGCTGGGCTGTTCGTAGCGGCAGGCGACTCGCGTCGGTTCCACGCGTGACATTCGAACGGGCGGGGTCATTCGACCCCGCCCGTCGTGTTCGCGGCGCACCAGCGGCCGGATCTTCGAATTTCCACCCGGCGGCCGCACCGGACGGGTGCCGTTGCACGAGTCAGTCGTCGTCGCTCGAGCCCCCGCCGGCGGCCCCGCTCAGTCCGGACGCGATGCCCTGACTCATCTCGTTGGGATTTCCCGGGCGCTTGCCGGGCCTGACCTCTTCCCGAATGCTCAGCTTGTTCTCGTCAATCACCACCGAAAGCTCTTCGCCGGGCGCCGCGTTCTCGGGCGCCCACACCAGCCGCACACCGTCCTCCCAGTCAGGATCGCGCTTCGCGTTCGGCAGCTTCCGCTCGTAGAAAGCAACCATCTTGGCGGCCCGGGCCTCGACCTCGAAGAACCAGGCCATTCCGTCCGACATGGACTCGGGCGTATCGCCCATGCTTGTGCTCCCCATCACGTTCTCGAGGACGGCGCCGGGATAGATGGGGATCGAGTTCGCGTAGACGGCATGGGGCAGCGCGGGCTGCTTCGCGCCGCAGCCGGCGGCGGCCAGCGCGCACAACGACAGGGCGACGACCGCGATCGTCCGATGTGACATGAGGACCTCCTTCATCCCGGGCGCCCCGACCGACCTCAGTGGTCGGGACCTGGTCCGCCATCTCCGGCAGGTTATCGGCATTACCTGGACGGGAGTTCACCGCCCACTGCCGGCCGTTGACCGCACGGTCCGCCCCGATTAGCTTTCGGACTGTTTTCCGGATCGAACTCACGTCACGCAGGAGCCACGCCATGCTCGCACGCATCATTCCCCTGTGCATCGCCGCGCTCATCGCCGCGCCCGCCGCCTTTGCCCAGGACCACCCACACCCACCGCCGACCGGGGCCGCGACCACGGCGCCGCTCTTCGATCTCGGCGCCTGGCGCCACCCGATCACCACCGCTTCGCCCGGGGCTCAGCGCTACTTCGACCAGGGACTGGTCCTCGCCTACGGTTTCAACCACGCGCAGGCGATCGCGGCATTCAGCGAGGCGGCGAAGTTGGATCCCAACTGCGCGATGGTCTTCTGGGGCATCGCCCTCGCCCATGGGCCCAACATCAACTTCCCGATGGATTCCACCGCCGACCAACCGGCTTGGGACGCCCTGCAGCAGGCTCTCGCGCTCGCGCCCGCGGCGAGCGATGCTGAGCGGGCCTATGTCCTGGCCCTGGCGAGGCGCTACGCCGATCCAAAGGAATCTCGACGCCCGAGCCGCGTGGCGATGGACTCGGCCTATGTAAACGCCATGCGCGAGGTGTGGAAGCGCTTTCCCGCCGATGCCGACGCGGGCGCGTTGTTCGCGGAGGCGCTGATGGACCTGAACCCCTGGAACTTCTGGACCCACGATGGCAAGCCCAGCCCGGGCACCGACGAGATCGTCGCCACCCTCGAGGCGGTGCTCAGGCGATCGCCCGACCATCCGGGGGCGAACCACTTCTACATCCACGCGGTCGAGGCGTCGCGGACTCCCGAACGCGCGGCGCCTTCCGCCGAGCGGCTCGGCTCCCTCGTGCCTGATGCCGGGCACTTGGTTCACATGCCCGCGCACATTTGGCACCGGATCGGCCGCTACGCCGACTCCGAAGCCGCCAACGTGCGCGCGGCGCGGGTGGACAGCCTCTACGTGGCGGCCCACAAGCCCGAAGGCCTCTACCCGATGATGTATGTCCCGCACAACATCCACTTCATCTGGTCGGCGGCTTGCCTCGCCGGCCGCGGCGAGGCGGCGCTGGCGGCCGCCCGGCGGTTGGAGCCGCTCGTGCCGGTCGCGATGCTGCGTCAGATGCCGATGCTCGAGTTCGTGTCGCCGACCGTGCTCTACGCGCTGGTGCGCTTCGGCCGCTGGCCCGAGATCCTCGCCGAGCCTGCCCCGCCCGCCGATCTTCGCTTCACGCGCGGCATGTGGCACTGGGCGCGCGGCCTCGCGTTCGCGGCGACCGCGAGGCTGCGGCAGGCCCGTGTCGCGCGCGATAGCGTGAAGGCGATCGCCGCCGCCATGCCGCGCGACGCGATGGTCTCGTTCAACTCTTCGGCGGCGCTCCTCAGGCTCGCAACGCACGCACTCGACGGCGAGATCGCCGCCCGCCGCGGACGGGTCGACGAGTCTGTGCGGCACCTCCATGCGGCGATCGCCGAGGAGTCGGCGCTCCACTACGACGAGCCACCAGCGTGGTTCCTGCCCGTGCGCCAGCAGTTGGGCGCGGTGCTGCTCGCGGCCGGCCGCCTGTCCGCCGCCGAGAGCGCCTACCGGGAGGACCTCGCCACCAACCCCGAGAACGGCTGGTCGCTCTACGGCCTCGCAAAATGCCTGCGCGCGCGCAAGGCCGATGCGGAAGCCGCCGAGGTGGAGGAGCGGTTCCGCAAGGCGTGGGCGCGCGCGGACGTGACCCTGAGCGCCTCGAGTTTCTAGTTCCCTCGCGCGGCGAGCCCTTACGCGACGCAACGGGAGGCGATGCGCCCGGAATAGGTGCGCGACACTGCGATCGGTGCCGTCACGACGTGGCCAGCGTCCGCAAGCGCGATGCAACGCGGCCATCCCGCGCGCGCGTCGTGGAAGGAGCCGCGATCCGGCACGTCCCGGAGCGCAGGCATTCCCCGATGCCAGCCGACCTCCGCGCGGCGTCGCGATTCCGTGCGTCTTTTTGTTGACACGCATCGGGGCCGAGTTTAGCGTGACTTTCGTTGAGCCAAACGCAGAAGGGAGGCTGCCGCTGGGATCCCTCTCAGCGCGATGCGCTGTCGAGGGAGTACGAGGGTCCTTGGAGACACACGCCAGGGACCGTTTTTCTTGGCGGCGCCCTGGCGGCGGCAGGTAAGGATGCGGTTGTGGAGTCCCGACATTCGGATCGGGGTCGGCGCGGCGACGGTCGCGCGACCCGGGGCGCTGCGGGCGCTCCCGGCCTGCCGGGGAATGGGGGACACGCATTGACCCACTCCGAACAGAAGTGGCTCATGGAGCAGATGTCCTCGCCACGCAAGCGCGCGGTGAATCCAGCGCGGGCGCGCGACGCCGGGCGGTCGCATCCGCCGGACGCCGTCACGCCCGACCCGCCTGCGCACAGCCCCGCCTCCAGCGAGTCGTGCGACGCGACGGACCGCGAGCGCAACACGGTGCGTCGTCCGCCGCCGTCCGCGACCGATAGTTTCTGGAGCTTCGGCTGAAGCCCCCGGCGATCAGGGCCGCCGGAAATGAAGGAGTGAGCATGGCGAAGCTGGATGTGGAACATCCCGCGGCGGAGGCCGTGGCGCAACCCGAACGGGCCGAGACCCCGCTCGCGGAGACGGAGCGCCGCGCGGGCGGCGCTCCCGCCACGGTTTCTGCCGTGCGGCTCGAGCCCGCGCGTGGCGGTTACCGCCGGGTGTTCGCCTGCAGCGCCGTTGCATCGGATTCCCCGGACGAGGAACGTCTCTTGTGACTCGGATCGGGGCAGACTGACGGTCGGCGGGGATGGGGGCCGACGTTTGAGCCCCTGACGGTTCCCCGTCCTCGACCGGCCGTCCCAGGGAAGGGAGGTGATTCAGGATGCCGCGATTCCGTATTCACGACGTGAACACGATCGAACGTTCGCCCACGTCTCCGTCCTCACTGCGCAGCAAGCTGAGCGAGATGATCATGAGCTCGGTCAATGCGCGGGCGAAGGTGGAGCTCATCAATCCCGAAACCGGGGAGTACCGCATCGTGCTGCACGGCACGCTCGACAAGGAGGACACGAAGTTCGACGAACTCTGAGCCTCCGGCGATGACGCCGGAAGGTGGAGAAGGCCATGCCAAGAATCAGTCCCGCGGACCTGTCCGCCATCGAGCGCACGCCCGCGTCGCCGGCGTCGCTCACCCGGGGTGTCGGGGAGCTGCTCGGCAACTCGGTGACGGCCAAGGCCAAGGTCGATTCGTACAACCTGGAGACCGGTGAGTATCGCGTCATCCTCCATGGCACACTGGATCTGGAGGAGACGAAGTTCGGCGGTACGTAATCTATCGCGGCGGGGCCACGGAGGGCACCCAGGGGCACCCTCCACCCGCCCTTCGCCTTTGTTCCAACGACGTTGCGCGGAGGACGCGGTGATCCGGCTCCACTCGATCGCGTTCGCGCCTTTCCCGGCGGCCGAAGCGCTGAATCCACGGTTCCAGGCTGGCCATGACAAGCTGCGCCTGATCGTGGACGCGGAGCCCGTGCCGGATGTCCCCGACCAGGCACTGCAGGCGCGGCTCGTCGCCGCCTTCCCGGGCCTGGCCCGCCACCACTGCCAGGTCCGCGATCTCGGCACGCCACGCCACGCGCGGGCACGGGGCGTCGTCCTGGTCGAGGGCGAGACGACCGCGAACCAGGCCCACCTGCTCGAGCACCTGCTGCTCGAGATGCTCGGCTTCCTGGATCGCGTCCCGCGTCTGAGCGGGGTGACCTGCGCCTACACCTCGCCCCCCGAGCGCAGCGACATCTTCGTCGAGTGCGTGGACCGCGAGTCCGGCGGCATGGCGGCGCAGGTCGCGGTTGACACAATGAACGCCGCGCTCGCGGGTGAGCCATTGACGCCGCTCTACCCGGACATGCTGCAGTGCGCCCGGCTGTTGCCACGACACGCCGCCCACCCGTGGCCCGCGGCCCGGCTGAGCCGCGCCGCCCGCATTCCCAGGGCGCGCGTCGAGGCCGCGCTGGAGGCCCTCGCCCATGCCGAGTTCATCGAGCGGGAGTCCTTCGCGATGAACTTCAGCGGCGAGACTCACTACCGCTTCGTGGGCGCCGGAGACAACCGCCGGACTTGAATCAGGCGGTCGTCACCGATTCCATTTCGACGATGAAGAGATGTTCGCGGTTGGTGGTCCGCCCCGGCACCCCGACCTTCTCGCCCTGCGGGTTGTAGATCCCGATCCTGGAGCCGATATAGCGGCGGTGCGGCAGCTCCGCCTCGCGCACGGAACCACGCTCGCAGAGCATCGCGCGCAGCGCCGCGACGGTCAGATAGCCCTCGTTGCTGAACGACACCACGAGGTAGCGCGCCCGCACCGCGTCGAGCAGCGAGCGGAACGCGTCCGCGATCCGGCCCTTCCGGTTGAATGGGCTCGAGCGCTCGCGCACGTCCACCCGCTTCATCGCAACGCCATAGACGTCGGGCTTGTCCCAGCGCACCAGCGATTCCCAGACGTGGTAGTTGCCGAGGTAGGAGTGCTGGTTGTAGGGCGGGTCCAGATAGGCGAGGTCGGCGGGAAAACGTAGCGCCGCCTCGTGCGCTTCGAGGCACGAGGCCGAGCCCTCACCGTCGAGGATCTCCGGCACCCGAAGCCGCAGCGACTTGAACGAGCGCGGCGCCCAGCGCTTGAGGTAGGCCATCTGGACGCCGACGGTCGAGTCCACGCGGTCGGCGGCCTCCATCAGGCTGACCAGGGCGACCGCCTCCAGCTCGGGCTCGAGGCCGAGCGAGGCGATGCGCTCGCGGATCGCGTCAACGCGCGCGCCGTTCGTGGGTTGGAAGTAGCGCGCGCGCACGCAGAACGTCTCGGTGAACCAGCCCGGCACGCCGGGGACGGCATCCAGCTCGGCGATCAGCCGCCGCGCGGGCTCGAGCCAGCGCCGCCGGTCGGCCTGGACGTAGGCGGTGGCCAGCGTCGCGGCGTAGACGTTGTGATCGTTGGCGTGCACGCGGTGGCCGCGCGCCTTGAGCGCGTGGGCCACCCGTGAGGTGCCCGAGAACACATCCAATATGGTGCGCACGTCCGCAAGCCGCTCGACTTCCTCGAGGATGCGGGGGATGAGCACCCGCTTGGAGCCGAGGTACTTGATCACACGCCGGAGTCTATCCGCATGCGGAGGACGCCGCTAGACAGTCCGCCGGCGCGTGGGGCAGAGTGCCGCGCATGCGAGACTCCGATCGCCGTCCGCTTCAGTTCCTGTTCGCCGGCGTCGCGATCGCCCTGATGCTCCTGAGCTCGGCCGCGGCGGCGGAGCCCGATTCCACTGTCGCCACCATCATTCTGGTGCGCCACGCCGAGCGGGACACCCTGCTGATCGGTCCCGACCATCCGCTGCGCGCGACCGGCGTGCTGCGGGCGCGGGATCTGGTCCACACGCTCGACGCTTCGGGCATCTCGACCATCTACGTGACGCCGTGGCTGCGCAATCGCCAGACGGCGCTGCCGCTCGCGACCGCGCTCGGGGAGTCGCTCACCGTGGTGGACGAGGTCGCCGAGACCGTGCGCCGGCTGCGTACGCGCCACTTCGGCGAGACCGTGCTCGTGGTCGGCCACAGCAACACGGTGCCGGAGATCGTCACGGCCTTGACCGGCCGGCCGTTCCCGACCCCGGGGAGCGTCCCCTACGACGGGATGTGGGTGGTGTCCCTCGCGCGTGACGGCCGCGCCGCGTTGTTCACGCTCCGCTACGGGGCACCGGCCCAGTAGGCGCTCCGGAGCGACCGACCCTGGCCGGGGGCTGTCGTCCGGAAATGGGATTCCGCTGTTCCGCGACCGGTCACCATGCCGGGGTCGCGAGACCCCTCACGCATCGAGCCCGCGTTGGATTGCAACGCATTACGCCCCTTCACCCGCCTGGCACACCTCTTCTAATTGCCCGGATGGGGCATCCCCCTCCCGGATGCCCGTGGAAGAGGAGGACTGTTGGACGTCCCACGCCAGCAACCACGCCGACGCCGCAAGCCGTTGCTGATCGCCGCGGGCCTGCTGGCCGTCGCCTTGACCACGCTCGGGCTCGCGCAGCTCAGGCCGGCCGCGCCCCAGGTCGAGCGCGCCACACTCTGGCTCGACACCGTGCGTCGCGGGCCGATGGTGCGGCAGGTGCACGGCAACGGCACGCTGGTGCCCGAGAGTCAGCGGTTCGTCTCGGCGCTCACGGCGGGGCGGGTGGAGCGCGTGCTTGCCCGCCCCGGCGCAAAGGTGGAGGCGGGCACCGTGCTGGTCGAGCTGAGCAACCCCGACGTCCAGCTCGAAGCGCTCGACGCCGAGCGCCAGCTAAAGCTGGCCGAGGCCGAGCTCGCGGGCCTGCGGTCGAGCCTCGAAACCGCGCGGCTCGCCCAGGAGGGGAGCCTCGCCGCCGCGCGCACCGAGCTGCGCGAGGCCGGACGGGCGGTCGTGGTTGCCGAGCGGCTGGCGCGCGAGGGCCTCAGCTCCGCCATGGAAGCCGAGCGCGCCCGCGACCGCCTGCAGGAGGCCGAGGAGCGTCACCGTGCCGAGCAGCGCCGCATGGTGCTCGCGGACGAGGCGTTCCTGGCCCAGGTCGAGCTGCGCCGCGCCGACCTCGAGCGGGTGCGCGCCATCGCGCGCTTCCAGCGCGAGCGCGTGGCCTCGATGCGGGTGCGGGCGGGCGCGGCGGGCGTGGTGCAGGAGCTGGCGCTCGAGCCGGGCCAATGGGTGCAGTCAGGGCAGGGCCTGGCGCGCGTCGCCTCGCCCGAGCGCCTGAAGGCGGTGCTGCTCGTGCCGCAGGGCAACGCGCGCGACCTGAGGCTGGGCCTGCCGGTGGTGGTGGACACGCGCGACGCCAAGGTGCGCGGGCGTGTCATCCGCGTGGATCCGGCGGTCCAGAACGGCACCGTCGCAGTTGACGTTGCGCTTGAGGGCGCCCTGCCCCGTGGCGCGCGGCCCGACCTGAGCGTGGAGGGCACGATCGAGATTGATCGCCTGGCGGACGTGCTCTCGGTGGGTCGGCCGGCCAATGGCGCGAGCGAGACCACCGTGCGGCTCTTCCGACTCGATCCCGATGGCCACACCGCGGTACGCGTGCCGGTGCGCCTCGGTCGTTCGTCGTTCAACGCGGTCGAGGTGCTGGAAGGCCTCAGCGCCGGTGACCGCATCATCCTGTCCGAGATGTCGAGATGGGACAACGTGGACCGCGTGCGGCTTCGCTGAACGCCCACGCCGGGCAATAACACCAGGGGGACCTCATGAGCGTCACGACCAACGACCGATCCGCCGCACCGACGACCACTGCCGGGCCCAAGGCCGGGCCCCAGACCGGACCTCAGCCCGGAAACCCCACGTCGTCGGCCCTCCTGCGCCTGGAGGGCCTGAGCAAGGTGTTCACCACCGAAGAGGTCGAGACCCATGCCCTTGCGGGCGTCCACCTCACGATCGATCAGGGAGAGTTCATCTCGATCACCGGGCCCTCCGGCTGCGGCAAGTCCACGCTGCTGTCCATCCTCGGGCTGCTCGATTCGCCCACCTCGGGGCAATACTGGTTGGGGGGCAGGGCGGTGCACGAGCTGGCGCCGCTCGAACGGGCGCAGATCCGCAACCGCGAGGTCGGTTTCATCTTCCAGAGCTTCAACCTGATCGGCGATCTCACGGTGGGCGAAAACGTCGAGCTGCCGCTCCTCTACCGCGGCACGCCGACCGAGGAGCGCCGTAGCCGCGCGCTCAAGGCGCTCGAGCGGGTCGGCATGACCCACCGGCAGAACCACCTGCCGAGCCAGCTCTCGGGCGGCCAGCAGCAGCGGGTCGCGGTGGCGCGAGCGCTGACCGGCGAGCCGCTCATCCTACTGGCCGATGAGCCGACCGGGAACCTGGACTCCGCCAACGGCGAGGCGGTGATGGATCTGTTGCGCGAGCTGCACCGTGGCGGCACGACCATCTGCATGGTGACCCACGACCCGCGCTTCGCCCGCTACGCGGGCCGCTCGGTGCATCTGTTCGACGGCCGGATTGTGGACGAGCAGGGGGTGCGGTAATGAGCGGCTGGCTGCAGGACATCAAGGTCGCGTTCCGATCCCTCGACCGCTCACCGGGCTACGCCATCCTCGTCGTGCTGATGATGGGCCTCGGGATCGGCGTCAACACGATGGTGTTCAACATCGCCAATGCCTTCTTGTTTCGTCCGCTTCCTTACATCGACGCCGCACGCACGGTGGTCCTCTACGGCACCGATCCGATTCAACAGTTCGATACTGGGGAGCTGTCCTATCCCGACTTCACAGATGTTCGGGACCGGGCGACGTCATTCGATGCCGTGGCGGGCTGCTACGAGACCATGGCTTACATCACACTCGGCAATGAGCCGGAACGATTCGACGCCACCGCGGTCACCTCGGGATTCCTGCGGGTGTTCGCGACGGCGCCGCTGATGGGACGCGAGTTCCTGCCCGAGGAGGAGGAGAAGAGTCGCTCGTACGGGGTCATCATGATCAGCGAGCGGATCTGGCGCGAGCGCTTCGCCGCCGACCCCCGCGTCCTCGGCCGCACGGTCAAGATGAACGGCCGGGTTCGCACCATCGTCGGCGTCGCCCCGCGCGACTTCCGCTACCCCGAGACCGCCGACTTCTTCATCCCCACGCCGATCGACATGGCGGACAACCGGCGCGACCAGCGCTTCATGGACGTGCTTGGGCGGCTCAAGCCTGGCGTGACGGTGGCGGCCGCGCACGCCGAGATCGCGGGTATCGCGGGCGATCTCGCCCGCCGCCATCCCGAGACCAACAAGGGCATCGGCGGCCGGGTCATCACCTTCCGCGACACACTGGTGAGCGACATGGGCCCCATGCTTGCGCTGCTCATGTCGGCGGTGGGATTCGTGCTGCTCATCGCGTGCGCGAACGTGGCCAACCTGATGCTGGCACGCGGAGCGGGTCGGCGGCGCGAGATCGCCCTGCGGTTCGCCCTCGGCGCCACGCGCGGCCGCATCGTCCGCCAGCTCCTCACCGAGAGCCTGCTCCTCTCCCTGATGGGCGGAGCCCTGGGCCTGGTGCTCGCGCTCTGGGGCCGCGACCTGTGCCTCTCCTCGATCCCGACCGAGCTCCCCTACTGGATGAGCTTTTCCATCGACCCCAACACCATCCTGTTCATGATCGGCGTTTCGATGCTCTCGGCGGTGCTGGCGGGGCTGCTGCCTGCGCTCCAGACATCGCAGGTGAACGTCCACGAGACGCTCAAGGATGGTGGCCATCACGGCACCTCCGGCCGCGGGCGCAGTCGCTTGCGCAGCGCGCTGGTGGTCGCCGAGCTGGCGCTGGCGATGATTCTGCTCACCGGCGCCGGTCTCATGATCCGCAGCTTCGTCAAGATGACCGACCAGCGCGCAACGCTGCGGCCCGAAGGCGTGCTGACCGCCAGGCTCACCATGCCCATCGCCGTCTACACCGACGAGGCACAACGCCTGGCGTTCCTCGACGGGCTCTTCCCGGCGATCGAGGGGCTGCGCGGCGTGCGCGTGGCCAGCGCCACCACCGACCTGCCCCTGGACCGCAGCAGCTCGCACACGACTGTCCTGCTCGAGCGCGAAGCCCCCGGCCCCGACGTCCCGCGGCGCATGCTGCTGTCCTCGGCGGTGCGCCCGCGATACTTCGAGACGATGGGCATCCCGATGCGCTCGGGCCGCGATTTCAACGCTCAGGACGGCGCCGCCTCGCCGCGGGTCGCGATCGTGAGCGAATCGGCCGCGCGCAAGCTCTGGCCGGGGCAGGATCCGATCGGCCGGCGCATCCGATTCGGTCGCGAGGACTCGAGCGCGTTCCACGCGGTCGTGGGTGTCGCGGCTGACATCCGCCAGCACGTCCAGAACAGCGACCCGCCCGCCCAGATCTATCTACCGCACGCCCAGTGGCCCCAACAGACCGTCGCCCTCGTCATCCGGCACGACGGGGAGGTCGCGGCGATGACCACCGCGCTACGGCGGCTGGTCCAGTCGCGGGACGCCGACATGCCGCTCTACGACGTGCGGACCATGGAGGAGTCGCTTCGCTATGGTCTCTGGGAGTCGCGCATCTACGCCGGGCTGATGAGCGTGTTCGCGGTCCTCGCGCTGGTCATCGCGGCGGTGGGGATTTACGGCGTCATGGCCTACAGCGTCGCGCAGCGCACCCAGGAGATCGGCATCCGGATGGCGCTCGGTGCTGCGCGCGGCGACGTGCTGCGCCTGGTGGTCGGTCAGGCCCTGCGCCTGACGTTGCTCGGGATGGGGATCGGCCTGGCCGGCGCCTACGCGGTGACCCGGCTCATGGCGAGCTTGCTGTTCGGCGTCAGCGCCTCCGACCCGCCGACCTTCATCGGCGTCACGCTCATCCTGGCGATCAGCGCGCTGGTTGCGGCGTGGCTGCCGGCCGAGCGGGCGACGCAGGTGGATCCGATGGTGGCGCTCCGGGCGGAGTGATGTCGAGCCGGCGCCGCCGGCAGGGGCGGGTCCCGCGTGGGGCGCGGGATCCGCCGCCGGCGCCACAGACAGTGCCCCCCGTCTGGCATCTCCCACGCGGCGGCGATAGTCTGCGCGCCGTGACCCCCACCCCCTCTCCTCCCCGCGTCCTCATCGCCGACGACGACCCGGACGTCCTCGCCGCGCTGCGGCTGCTGTTGCGCGGCGAGGGTTTCGGGGTCGAGACGGTGACTTCGCCTGCCCGCGTGATCTCGGCGGTAGAAGGGGACGACTTCGACGCTGCGCTGCTCGACCTCAACTACGCGCGCGACACCACCTCCGGGCGCGAGGGCGTCGAGTTGGTCGGCCGCCTGCGGGACCTGGACCCGACGCTTCCCGTCATCGTCATGACCGCCTGGGGCAGTGTGGAGGGCGCGGTCGAGGCTATGCGGAGCGGCGCGCGGGATTACATCGAGAAGCCGTGGGACAACGGCCGGCTGCTCGCGACCCTGCGCAGCCAGCTCGAGCTGAGCGGGGCGTTGCGGCGTGTCCGCCGCCTCGAGCTCGAGAACCGCCTGCTGAGCGCCGAGGGGGCGCCGCGCCTCATCGCCGAGTCCGCCGCGATGCGCCCGGTCCTCGATCTGATCGCCAAAGTGGCCGCCAGCGACGCGAGTGTCCTCGTGACCGGCGAGCACGGCACCGGGAAGGAGCTGGTCGCCCGCATCCTGCACGCCGGCTCGCCACGCGCGAGCCGGCCGATGGTGACGGTCAACGTCGGCGGGCTCTCCGAGGGCGTGTTCGAGAGCGAGATGTTCGGCCACGAGCGCGGCGCGTTCACCGGGGCGCGCGGCGAACGGCTCGGGCGCTTCGAGCTGGCCGACGGCGGCACGCTGTTCCTGGACGAGATCGCCAACGTGCCCCTGGCCCAGCAAGCCAAGCTCCTGCGCGTCCTACAGAACGGCGAGTACGAGCGGGTCGGCTCCTCGCGCACGCGCAGGACGTCGGTGCGGCTGGTATCCGCAACCAACGCCGACCTGCGCGCCGAGGTGGCCGCGGGTCGCTTTCGCGAGGATCTGCTATTCCGTATCGACACCGTCGAGATCCGCCTGCCGCCCTTGCGCGAGCGCCGGGAGGACCTGGTGCTCCTCGGCGCCTGGTTCCTGGAACAGCACGCGCGGCGATACGGCCGGCGGCTCGAGGGCTTCGAGCCCGATGCGATGGACGCCCTGCTCGCGCACCCATGGCCCGGCAACGTGCGCGAGCTGGAGCACGCGGTCGAGCGCGCGGTGCTGCTCGCGGCCGGCGTCCGCGTGCGCGCGGCGGATCTCGGCCTTCGCCCGTCAGAGGGCACCGGCGCCCTCGAGAGCCTAAGCCTCGACGAGGTCGAGCGCGAGCTGATCCGGCGCGCGCTCAAGCGCCACGATGGCAATGTGAGCGAGGCGGCGCGGGCGCTGGGGCTTTCGCGCAGCGCGTTCTACCGCCGACTCGAACGACACCGTCTCTGACCCCCGGGACCCCGAACGTGCCCCGCCCGCCGCGCCCCCGCCTGCGCCACGAGACCCGGATCACTTGGCTCGCCCTGGCGGGCGGCGCCCCCGCGCTGGTGGTCGCCCTCGTCGCCGTGTGGGCCATCCCGAACCGGGCGAGTCTGCGTCTCACGCTCACCATCCTCACCTTGGCCACATGGCTCATGTGCGCGCTCGCGTTGCGCCGGCATGTCGTCACTTCGCTCCAGACCCTCTCCAACCTGCTCGCCGCGCTCCGGGTGGGGGATTACTCGATCCGCGCCCGCGGCGCCGACACCCGCGGGCCGCTCGGGCTCGCGTACCACGAGATCAACGCGCTCGCCGACACGCTGCGCCAGCAGCGCCTCGACGCGGTCGAGGCGCTGGGGCTGCTCCGCCGGGTGATGGAGGCGATCGACGTCGCGGTGTTTACGTTCGACGAAGCCGGCCGGCTCAAGCTGTTGAATCGCGGCGGTGAAGCCCTCCTCGGCCTCCCCTCCGAGCGGGCGCTGGGCTTAAGCGCCGAAGCCCTGGGGCTCGCCCCCGCGCTGGCGGGCGAGTCGCCGCGCCTGATCGAGCTCGCGCTCCGCGGCCGCATGGGCCGGCTCGAGGCACGTCACGGCAGCTATCGCTGGGAGGGCCGGCCCCACCGGCTCCTCGTGCTCACCGATCTCACACGCGCGCTGCGCGAGGAGGAGCGTCTCGCGTTCCAGCGGCTGATCCGCGTCCTGAGCCATGAGATCAACAACTCGCTGGCGCCGATCAAGTCCATCGCCGGCAGCCTGCGGGACGCGCTCGGCCGGGCCGGCGGGCCGGCCGCGGCCGCGGCGGATCTCACCGAGGGGCTCGGAGTGATCGAATCGCGCGCCGAGACGCTCGGGCGTTTCATCCAGGCCTACGCGCGCCTCACCCGGCTCCCGCGCCCGACGCCCCGTCCCGTTGCGCTCGCCGAGGCGATGCGTCGCATCGCGGCGCTCGAGACCCGGACGCGGGTCACGGTCGAAGGCGGGCCCGATCTGGCGCTGGTCGTGGATCCCGATCAGCTCGAGGCGCTGCTCATCAACCTGGTTCGCAATGCCGCCGACGCGGCGCTCGAGACCGGCGGCGGCGTGCGCGTGAGCTGGACCTCGGAGGGCAACTGGCTGACGGCGCGAATCGAGGACGACGGACCCGGCATCGCCGATTCTGGCAACCTGTTCGTGCCATTCTTCACCACCAAGCCGGGTGGCACGGGCATCGGGCTCGCGTTGTGCCGCCAGATCGCCGAGGCGCACGGAGGCACGGTGACGCTCGGGAACCGCGAGGGCGCACGCGGCTGCGTCGCCACGGTGCGTCTGCCGTTGCGGGGACTGGGAGCGTGAGGGCGCGGGCCGCCGCACTGGTGGTCACGATCCTCGCGACCCTCCCCGCCGCCGCCGCCAGCCGTTACACCTGAAGCGGCGCGGGCTGTCTGCCCTCGGCGCCCGTGCAGGCGGCCGACTTCCTCCTCGAGCACATGGGTCGCACGCTCCGCGACCCGGTGGATCCGCGCTCGCTCGGCGCGCTCGACAGCACGCTGCGCGCCCGGGTGAACGGCGAGATCTATCGCTTCGCGCGCGCGGCGACGCTCGAACGATTCCGCCGCGATCCGGTGCGCTGGTGCGGCATCCTGCGCGATCCGGTCAGCGGCGCGCGGTTCTTTCCCGACCGCCGGTCGCCGCGCCTGGAGCGTCGCGACGGGCCCTATTTCTTCATCAGCGACTCGACGCTGGCCATCTTCCGCGCGACCCCGGAACGCTACGCGATCCGAAGGGACTACTGAGCGGCGTCGCGAGCCCGCGGGCCGCGCCTCGCGCGTGGCTAAACTTCAGCCAGATCCGGATGGCCGGCCCGTACTTACCGCCGGTCTCGGAATCCAGGGCGCGCGTGAATCCACAGGCCCCGGAGAATCATTTACCCGCCGGGGAGGTGCGAAGCTTAATATTTGCGCAGGCGTGCGCCGTGCGCACGGCCGCGCCCGAGGAGACCCTGCGCACGGGGAGGTTCCCATGCACCTTGCCCACTCTATCCGCCCACTCCATCGCGTTCGTCCGGCCGTCACAGCCGTCGCGGTAGGCCTGGCGCTCGCGCTGGTCGCGCCGAGCGTGTTCGCCCAGTGCCAGACGAACCAGAACTGTTGGCCGCCACCGGGTGGCTGCGCATATCCGGCGCCGGGACCGATCTTCTACCCGGGCTCAGCGGGTCCGGTCGGGATCCGGAATGCCATTCTGCACGATCCCAACGCCTGCGCGCCGATGCCTCCACAGGGCGGGGTGCCGATCGCCAGTTTCTTCGACATCTTCGTCGAGCTGGAGCTCAGCACCAACGGGGGAACGAACTGGACGCCCCACAGCCTTCCCCTGCGCCCCTCCACCGTGCGGATCCAGCCGCCGCTTCCGGTCATTCCCGATCTTGTGTTCGACACCGAAATGCTCCAGCTCGATCTCACGGGCGGCGGCATGCCGGGGGGCACGTTGATCCGCGAGAGTCCGACGTTCCCGTCGGTCGGGCGGACCGCCCAGCGGGATCTCGGGGGTGGGTTGTATCGGATCGACAGCTTCTTCGACGTCTTCACCGAGCTGAGCCTCGACGGCGGGCAGACCTGGTTCCCGTCGAACCAGCCGCTCCACCTCACGACCATTGACAACGTTCCCACGCCCAACCGGGCCAGCACCTGGGGCACATTGAAGATGATGTACCGGTAAGGGCGCACGGGCGATCCGTTGGTTGAAGCGACTCTGCCGGCGGCCCGGGTCGTGTGACGATCCGGGCCGCCGGCGTTCGGGCCGTAGGCTGGGCGGCGCCGCGGGCGGGACCGCGGCCCGCCGCCGTGGCAACCCGGCCGCGCTTGAGCCTCGCGGCCGGCTGATGCACATTCCCCGCCCATGACCCCCGCCGCTGCCGCCCGCGCCGCGCGACCCGGGCGTTTCCCGCTCCCCGCCCCCGAGCGGCTCCTGCTCGTATTGCTCGTCTTCATCCCGCTGGCAGCTCTGGCCGAGTGGCTCGACTGGGGCGCGGTGCATGTGTTCGTGTTCGCCGCACTCGCGATCATCCCGCTCGCGGGCCTCATGGGGAGTGCGACCGAGAGCCTCGCGCACCGGTTCGGCGCCGGCGTGGGCGGCTTCCTCAACGCCACGTTCGGGAACGCCGCCGAGCTCATCATCGCCCTGCTCGCGCTCCAGCAGGGGCAGTTCGACGTGGTCAAGGCGAGCCTGACCGGCTCGATCATCGGCAACGTGCTGCTGGTGCTGGGGCTCTCGATTCTGATGGGCGGGCTCGGGCGCGAGCGTCAGACCTTCGATCGCTCGGCCGCCGCCGCGGGCTCCACCCTGCTCGCCCTCGCCGCCATCGGACTGGTGGTGCCGGCCATGTTTCATCTCGCCGGGGAGAGCGCGGTCCGCAACGCGCTGGTCACGGCCGAGCGCGAGATCGCCGCCGAGCGCACGTTGTCCCTCGAGATCGCGATCGTGCTGTTCGCCGCCTACCTCCTGAGCCTGCTGTTCTCGCTCCGCACCCACCGCCATCTCTACGCCGGCCAGGAGCACGCCGGCGCGCACGAGCCGGTCGGCCCGATACCGTCGCCGCGCCGCGCCGCCGTGTCGCTGGCGGTCGCGACCGCGGCGGTGGCGTGGATGAGCGAGCTGCTGGTCGGAGCGGTGGACGAGGCTGCCCACACGATGGGGGTGAGCGAGGTGTTCATCGGCGTCATCGTGGTGGCGGTGATCGGCAACGCCGCCGAGCACTCGACCGCGGTGCTGGTGGCGATGAAGAACAAGATGGACCTGGCGATGAACATCGCCATCGGCTCCAGCATCCAGATCGCGCTCTTTGTGGCGCCGGTGCTGGTATTCGTCTCGTACCTGGTCCCGAACGGACCGATGGACCTGCGCTTCACGCCCTTCGAGGTGCTCGCGGTCGGCATTGCCGTGGGCGTGGTGAACTTGGTCGCCCAGGACGGCGAGTCCAACTGGCTCGAAGGGGCGCTGCTGCTCGCGGTCTACCTGGTGCTCGGGATCGCGTTCTTCTTCCTGCCCTGAGGCGGTGCCGGAGGATCGGACGGCGCGCTCCGGCGTACCGCCCCACTGACTGCCAGCCCCGCATGACCCTGCCAGCGTGACAGGGGGGCCGGGCGTCGGTCGGCGCGCCACCCCCGGACGCTCGTCCCGTCTGCGAACGCTGATTCTGGTCCGAGTCCGCACCATCTCCGTGCGAAATCGTCTCCTGCGCGATGGGCCACCCCGACGGCTCCACCTCCCCGACCGCGCCGCGCGGCGATCTCCGGCGCCGCGGGCTCGGCCCGCTTGTTGCACGATGGACGATTCGCCCGAGCCGCGCGTCCCGCCGCCCGCACCGGGCGACCACCAGGCCGTATGGGAGGACACGATGAAGACCCCGATCGATCTCAAGAAGATGGCGAAGGAGAACAAGGCGTTCCGGCGCGTGTTGGACACCGGCAAGTTCGGACAGTTGGTCCTGATCTCGCTCCGCAAGGGTGAGGATCTCGGCGACGAGATGCACCCGGCGACCGACGAGCTTTACTACGTCATCGAGGGCAAGGGCGAGATCAAGCTCGATGGCAAGGCCTATCCGTTCGAAGAGCACGCCTCGATGCTCGTCCCTGCGGGGACACGGCACGATGTCATCAACATCGGCAAGGAGGATCTCAAGCTGTTCGCGCTCTACACCTCTCCACTCCATCCCCAGAACGAGTGGATCGAGACGCGCGAGAAGGCGCTGGCCATCGGCAAGCACTGACCGTCTCGATGCGGTCGCGCGGCGCGGGGGTGGTCGGCCCGCGCCGCGTGCCGTTCCGGTGAGCGCCCGGCGGAATCGCCTGCGAGCGCGCCCTCTGCTACCATCGCGGCCGCGAAGGAGGGGCGCCCCCATGGCCATGGCCGCACGCTCGGCGAAGGTGGATGATCTGATCCGTCGGCTCGATCACGCCGTCGCAACCGACGACGTGGACCAGCTCTGTCGCAACGTGAAGCGCGTACTCGCCGACGTGGTGAGCGGCGGCGAGCAGTTCGTGGATCCCACCTACCTCGCGCCGGCGGCCGACAAGTACGCGCGCCGGCTCCTGCACCGCGATCCCTCCGGCCGCTACAGCGTGGTGGTGATGGTCTGGGGCACGGACCAGGGCACGCCGCTCCACGACCATGCTGGCGTGTGGTGCGTCGAGTGCGTCTACCGCGGCCGCATCCGCGTCACGTCGTTCGATCTCGAGAGCGGCCCCGATGCCGAGCCGCTCCGCTTCACCCCCGAGTCGGTGGTGTTCGCGGGGGTCGGCGAGGCCGGGCACCTGATCCCGCCGTTCGAGTACCACATGATCGAGAACGCGGACCGGACGCCCTCGGTGACGCTGCACGTCTACGCGGGCGAGCTGAGCTGGTGCAACGCCTTCCATCCGCTCGAGGGTGGCGGCTACCGGCGCGAGCGGCGACAGCTCACCTACACCGAGTAGCGGGCCGCCGCCGGGCCGTCCGCCGTGCGCGCGCCACCCGCGCCAGGAGCCGCCCATGAGCGAGACGCCCCCCACGCCAGCACCGACTGCGTCGGCCGCGGGACTGGTGCGCGGCATCCGGCGCTGGGACCTGTTCGCGCTGATGGTCAATGCCACCATCGGCGCGGGCATCTTCGGGCTCCCGTCCAGGGTCTACGCCTTGATCGGTCCGTGGAGCCTGCCGGCGTTCGTGGCCTGCGGGGCTGTGGTCGCGCTGGTCATCCTGTGTTTCGCCGAGGTGGCAAGCCGATTCGAGCGCACCGGGGGACCCTTTCTCTACGCGCGCACCGCCTTCGGGTCGCTGGTCGGCTTCGAGGTGGGCTGGCTCCTGTGGCTCGTCCGGCTCATGTCGTACGCGGCGCTCTGCAACCTGCTGGTCGCCTATCTCCCCGTGCTATGGCCCGCCTCAGGAACGCCCGGGTGGCGGACCGCGGTGATCGTCGGCGTGACCACCCTGCTCACGACCATCAATCTGGTGGGCGTCCGCAACGCGGCGCTGGCGGGGAACATCATGACGGTCGCCAAGCTGCTGCCGTTGCTGCTGCTGATCGTCGCCGGGCTCGGCGCCGTCAGCCCGGAGCGTCTCATCCTGGGCCCGTTCCCTGAGTCCGGCGGGTTCGCGAAGGCCCTCCTGCTCCTGGTGTTCGCGTTCACCGGATTCGAGATGGCGATCATCCCGGCGGGCGAGATCCGCGACCCGCGCCGCGACCTTCCCTGGGCGTTGCTCGGCGGTCTCGGCTTCGTGGCGGTCATGTATCTCATGCTCCAGCTGGTCGCGGTGGGAACCGTCCCCGCGCTCGCCCAATCGGAGCGGCCGCTGGCCGACGCCGCCACGCGCGTGCTGGGTGGCTGGGGCGGGCCATTCATCGCCGTGGGCGCCCTGGTGTCGATCACCGGCGCCCTGAGCACCATCGTGCTCGCTGCGCCGCGGCTGCCGTTCGCGATGGCCGAATCGGGCGGACTTCCGCGCGCATTCGCCGCGATCCACCCGCGGTTCCGGACTCCCTGGGTGGCGATCCTCGTGACCGCCGCGATGATGCTGATGCTGGCGCTGTCGAGCTCATTCCTGGGGGCGCTCACGATCGGCACCATCATCCGGCTCGTCACCTATGTCCTCACCTGCGTCGCGATGCTGGTGCTGCGCCGGCGGCGGGACGTGCCCGAGGCCACGTTCCGCGCGCCTTTCGGGGTCGTGGCCGCCACGCTGGCGCTGCTGGCCTGCGGGTGGCTGCTCACCAGCATCACCGTGCGCGAGGCGGGGATCGCGGCGGTCGCCGCCCTGCTGGGGTTGGTGATCTACGCCATCGGGCGCCGGGGCGCGAGGTCGCACGGGTGATCCGCGCGCTCACACCCCTCCTGCCCGGCCTGCTGTTGTGCGGGGCACTTGCGACGGCGGGGTTCTGGCTCGCCGATCTGGCGTGGGTCAAGCACACGCTTCACCTGAGCGCGCTGCTGCTCGTCATCCTGCTCGGCATGGCGTGGAAGTCGTTGCTCCCCGAGCCGCCGGCCGTCCTCCCCGGCATCCGCATGGCGCAGCGGCCGATCCTACGGTGCGCGGTCGCGGGCCTCGGATTCCGACTCAACGTCGGCGAGTTGTGGACGATCGGCGGTCCGGCGTTGGTCGTGGTCGTGGTCTCGACCGTGGCCGCACTACTCTTCGGCTGGTGGATCGCGCGGCGGCTGGGCGTTCCCGAGAAGCTCGGCATCCTGCTCGGGGTAGGCAGCAGCATCTGCGGCGCGTCGGCGGTGGTGGCGGCCGACTCGGTGGTCCAGGGCGAGCGCCGGGATTCGGCCATCGCGCTGGGAATCATCACGCTGCTCGGCACGGTGGGGATCGTGATCTACCCCGTGCTCGCGCGTTCGCTTGCGATGCCCGAGTTCCTCTACGGCGTTTGGGCCGGCGCGAGCCTGCACGAGATGGCGCATGTGGTCGCCGCCGGTTTCGGCGTCAGCGACGAAGCGGCGCGCGTCGCCACGGTGGTCAAGCTCGCGCGCATCAGCCTGCTCGCGCCTGTCGTGCTCTACCTGGGCTGGTCGCTGCGCCACCGGCATCTCGAGGCGGGTAAGGCGAAGGTGGCGCCGGTGCCGTGGTTCCTCGTCCTGTTCGTAATCTTCGCCGGCGTCAACTCGCTCGGGATCATCCCCGCGCGCTGGCTCGATCTCGTCCGGCGCGCAGACCTGTGGCTCTTGTGCATGGGCATGGCCGGTGTCGGGCTCCAGACCGGATTCTCCGATCTGCGCGACGCCGGCCTCCGCCCGATCGCGGCGGGGATCGCGCAGTGGCTCTTCCTTGCGACGATCTCGTACCTGCTCGCGCTCTGGCTCTGCGGGTGATGGCTCCCGGCGATCTGACCGCCCTGTGCGCGTTGGTGTTCCTGGCCGCCCTGCTCTACTCGATGGTCGGCCACGCGGGCGCCTCGGGCTATCTCGCGGCCATGGCGCTGGTCGGCATCGCCCCGGCGGTCATGAAACCGACCGCGCTCACCCTCAACATCCTGGTCGCGACCGTGGGGACGGTCCAGTTCGCCCGCGCCGGTCGGTTTTCGTGGCCGTTGTTCTGGCCCTTCGCGCTCGGCTCGGTGCCGTTCGCGTTCCTGGGCGGATCGCTCGCGTTGCCGATCGCCCTCTACAAGCGCGTGCTCGCGCTCGTGCTCCTCTACGCGGCGTACCGATTGTTCCGAACTGCGGCGGCCGCCGGACCGCCGCGAGTGGTCCGCCGGCGGGTGGCGGTGCCCGCGGGCGCAGGCATCGGCTTCCTGTCGGGGCTGGCCGGTGTCGGGGGCGGGATCTTCCTGAGCCCGCTCATGCTCATCAGGGGCTGGGCCGACGCGCGCCGGACGGCCGCGGTCTCTGTTGCGTTCATCCTGGTGAACTCGGTCGCCGGCCTGCTGGGCCATCTCTCGAGCGTGCGGTCCCTCCCGCGGGAGATCGGCGTCCTCGCGGGCGTGGCGCTCGTCGGCAGCCTGATCGGCTCGACGCTCGGCAGTCGGAGGCTCCCGAATCCCGTGATCCGGCGCCTGCTCGCGGCGGTGCTGCTGGTCGCGGCGGCGAAACTCTTCATCGTGTGACGGCGGGCGGGGCGCCCGATGTGCCGTCCGTGGCTCGGTTCGTTTGACTGCCGCCGGTGTTTTGCTAGCCTGCTAGCGCTTCTCATGCCGCATCCGCGCGGTATCCCAACGAGGAAGCTCGCGCATGCCCCCTGAAACACAACGCAAGCTCAGCACGGGCGCCGGCGCCACCGCCGTCGCCCAGGGGCTCCCCGCCACCGGCACCCCGTCCGGCGCCTGGCGCGGGGCGGGGCACGCCGAGACGTTCGGCGCCACCGAGCGCACCGACCGCTGGTGGTTCCTCCCGCTCGCGCAGGCGCTGGGCCTGGTGCTGTTGATCGGCTACGCCAACTACGCCGCCATCCTCGGGGCCGCGCACTACCACTACGTCGAGAACGGGCGGCACTACCTGTCGCCGTTCTACTCGCCCTACCTGCATCCCTCGTGGCTGCCGGCCTGGCTCTCGCCCGCGCTCCTCATCCTAGTCTTCCCGCTCGGCTTCCGCACCACCTGTTACTACTATCGCAAAGCCTACTACCGCTCGTTCTTCGCCGATCCGATGGCCTGCGCGGTGGGCGAAGCGCGGGTCAAGCGCTACAGCGGCGAGCTCAAGTTCCCGTTCATCCTCCAGAACCTGCATCGCTACTTCCTCTACGCGGCGGTGGTGATCCTCGCCATTCTGTGGTGGGACGTGTTCCAGGCGTTCAGGTTCAGGGATCCGGACGGCTCGCGTTTCTTCGGCATCGGCGGCGGCTCGCTCGCCATCCTCGCCTCGACCGCCACGCTCACCCTTTACACGTTCTCCTGCCACTCGCTGCGCCACCTGGTCGGAGGCAAGCTCGACTGCTTTTCGTGCGCGGTGGCGGGCGGCCCGCGCCAGAAGGCGTGGGGCATCGTGAGCGCGCTCAACGAGCACCACATGGGCTGGGCGTGGACCAGCCTGTTCGCCGTCTGCTTCGCCGACTTCTATGTGCGCATGTGCTCGATGGGTGTGATCTCTGACCCGATGTTTGTCACGTTCCGCGACCTGTTCAATGTAATGTCATCGAGCGGATGGTGATGCATCTCTCCGAACCCCTGACCGGCCCGAGGAGCGGATGGAACAGCTCGAGACCTACGAACGCGACGTGATCGTCATCGGCGCGGGCGGCGCCGGGCTGCGCGCCGCGATCGAAGCCTCGGCGCTGGGATGCTCGGTCGGGCTGGTGTGCAAGTCGCTGCTCGGCAAGGCCCACACCGTGATGGCCGAGGGCGGCATCGCCGCCGCGCTCGCCCACGTGGACCCCCAGGACGGCTGGGAGACGCACTTCAAGGACACGATGAAGGGCGGCTCGTTCCTGAACCACTGGCGCATGGCGCAACTCCACGCGCAGGAGGCCCCCGAGCGCGTCCGCGAGCTGGAGCAGTGGGGCGCGCTGTTCGACCGCACGCCGGACGGCCGCATCCTGCAGCGCGCCTTCGGCGGCCACACCTGGAAGCGCCTTGCCCACGTCGGCGACCGCACCGGGCTCGAGATGATCCGCACGCTTCAGGATCGCGGCGTCCACCAGGGCCTCGACGTCTACATGGAATACACGGTGACGAGGCTGTTCGCCGACGGCGGCCGCATCGCCGGCGCCCTCGCCTACCGGCGCGACAACGGGCGCTTCGTTCTGTTCCGCTGCAAGGCGGTGGTCATCGCCACCGGCGGGATCGGCAAGGCCTACAAGATCACCTCGAATTCGTGGGAGTACACCGGGGACGGGCAGGCGCTCGCCTATGGGGCGGGCGCCGAGCTGATTGACATGGAGTTCGTGCAGTTCCATCCCACCGGCATGGTGTGGCCGCCGGGCGTCATGGGGATTCTCGTCACCGAGGGCGTGCGTGGCGAGGGTGGAATCTTACGTAACAGCCAGGGCGAGCGGTTCATGTGGAAGTATCTCCCCGAAGCGCGCCGGCACGAGTACGCGGCCGACGAGGACGAAGCCCGCCGCTGGGTGGAGGCCGCGGTCGAAGGGAAGCAAACCGACGCCCGACGCCCGCCCGAGCTTTCGACCCGTGACAACGTGGCGCGCGCCATCTACACCGAGGTGCGCGAGGGCCGCGGCACGCCGCACGGCGGCGCCTTCCTCGACATCAGCTATCTGCCGGCTGAGCGGGTGAAGAAGAAGCTCCCCTCCATGTACCACCAGTTCACCGACCTGGCCGACGTGGACATCACCAAGCAGCCGATGGAAGTCGGACCGACCACCCACTACGTGATGGGGGGCATCCGCGTCGAACCCGACACAGGGGCGGCAACGGTGCCCGGGTTGTTCGCGGCCGGCGAAGCGTCCGCCGGCATGCACGGCGCCAATCGCCTGGGCGGCAACTCGCTCTCGGACCTGGTCGTTTTCGGAAGGCGGGCCGGAGCCGGAGCGGCGCGATACGCCGTGGATGTCCTCGGGACGCCGAAGGTCGCCGACGCC
The DNA here is from genome assembly GCA_964618895.1 of uncultured Binatia bacterium (SeqCode). GTDB lineage: Bacteria > Desulfobacterota > Binatia > DP-6 > DP-6 > CAZUDO01. Next base: position 83,619 of record CAZUDO010000127.1, on the reverse strand, counting down.
GAGATCGAGGCGGAGATACGCGACCTGCTCGCGCCGCTCGAGCGAAGCTCGGGCGAGACGCCGTATGAGGTGCACCAGGCCCTTCAAGATTGCATGGGCAAGAACGTCGGCATCTTCCGGATCCAGGAGGATCTCGACCTGGCGCTGCGCGAGCTGGAAGGCTTGAAGGAGCGCGCGGCCCGCGTGCGCGTGGCGGGCTCGCGCATCTTCAATCCGGGCTGGCACCTCGCGCGCGACCTGCGCAACATGCTGCTGGTCTCGGAGGCGATCGCGCGCAGCGCGTCGCTGCGCAAAGAAAGCCGTGGCGCGCACTCGCGGCTCGACTTCCCCGGCATGGACGCCGCGCTCGGCAAGGTGAACATGTGTGTCTCGCGCGCGGCGGATGGCATGAAGGTGGCACCCACGCCGCTGCCGGAGATGCCGGCGGAGCTGAAGGCGCTGTTCGAGGCGGCGCCTCAGCCGGCCGGGAAGACCTCGTGAGCCACGCGCGCGAAGCCACGCTGCGCGTCTACCGCGGCGACGCCGCGGGCGGCGAGGAGGTGGAATACAGGGTCCCGGTCGAAACCGGCATGGTGGTGCTGGACGCCATCCACTGGATCCAGGCCAACGGCGCGCCCGACCTCGCGGTGCGCTGGAACTGCAAGGCGGCCAAGTGCGGCTCGTGCAGCGCCGAGGTGAACGGCAAGCCGGCGCTCATGTGCAAGAGCCGCATGGAGCACTTCCCCGCCGGCGTGCCGATCGTGGTGCGGCCGATGAAGACGTTCCCGATCATCAAGGACCTGGTGACCGACGTCTCGTGGAACTACGAGGTCAACAAGCGCATTCCGCCGTTCCAGCCGAGGAAGGACGCCGACTGGCGCTGGCAGCAGTCCGACGTGGACCGGGTGCAGGAGTTCCGCAAGTGCATCGAGTGCTTCCTGTGCCAGGACGTATGCCACGTGCTGCGAACGCACGAGCTCAAGCACCAGTTTGCGGGCCCGCGCTTCCTGGTGCGGGTCGCTGGGCTCGAGATGCACCCGATGGACGGCGTCGACCGGGCGGGATTCCTCAAGGACGAAGCCGGGATAGGGCTGTGCAACATCACCAAGTGCTGCACCGAGGTGTGTCCGGAGAGCATCAGCATCACGGACAACGCCATCATCCCGCTCAAGGAGCGCGTGGTGGACCGGTTCTACGACCCGGGGCTGATGGTGTGGCGGGCGGTCACGGGCAGACCGGGATAGTCGGGAGACTTCGAGGGTGGGTTGATGGCACGCGCGCCCTGTCCTACGCTGGCCCCCTTATGAGCCCTGACGAGATCATTCGCCATCTCCCGGACGGAATCCCGCGCGCGGCGCGCGAAACGATAACTGCGATGGTGCAGCGCATCGTGGAGCGCTTCGCGCCGGATCGGGTCATCCTCTTCGGCTCCTACGCCTGCGGCCGGGTGGGGCCGGACAGCGACGTAGACTTGCTCGTCGTGATGCGCGAACCGGGGCCGAAGCGCAAAATGGTCACTGCAATCCACGCGGCGCTCGCGGGCATGGGTCTCCCCAAGGATATTGTCGTCATCACGCCTCAAGAGATGGAACGGTTCCGCGATGTGCCCGGGACGATCGTCTACCCCGCCTTGAGGGAGGGAAAGGTCCTCTATGAGCGCGCGGCCTGAGGCGATCGAGGCGGCGCGCCAGTGGGTCGCTAAAGCTGAGGAGGACCTGACCAATGCGGTGCACACTCTAAAGCTCCAGGACGGCTGCCCCTTCGCCACCGTCTGCTTCCACGCGCAGCAGACGGCCGAAAAGCACATCAAGGCCGTACTCACCCTGCACTCGGTTCCCTTCCCCAAGACGCACGACCTGACCGAACTCTTGCGATTGGTCCCACCCGTCGGCGACCTCGGTCTGGCCGGGACGGAGGTGGCCGAACTGAACGTCTACGCCATCACCACCCGATACCCGGGCGAGCGGGATCCATTCGACCGCTTGGAGGCCGAGTCGGCCGTAGCGCTGGCCCACCGAGTTCGAGACGCGGCCCGATTGCGGCTCCCGGCCGAATGTCTGGCCCAGTAGCGTCCTTGGAACGGCACCGCGCAGGTGCTCTGGCGGGGGAGCACGGTGAAGGGATGAGGCGAGCATGGGCGATTGCGGGCCGATCGGTCGCGACTCGGGCATTCGCGCTCGCGCTGCTCGCCGCGTTTCTGCTCCCCGCCGCCCCCGCCCGCGCCGACCAGGCCCCCTTCCTCGCCGACTCGGTCGCGCACGCCCTCGCCGACGAGCTCTCGGGCGAGGCGGCGCTCCGCAACCTCGAAGCGTTCTCGCGCCAGCACCGGATGCGCGGCTCCGCGGGCTACCGCAACGCGGCCACGCACATCGTCGAGACCCTGCACGGCTACGGCATCAGCGACGCGCGCATCACGCGCTTCCCCGCCGATGGCGTGCGCTTCTACGGCACGCAGAAGTCCCGGCCCCCGTGGGACGCCGAGTTCGCCGAGCTCTGGGAGATGCGCGAGCGTGACGGGACGTGGGTGCGCGAGCATCGCCTCGCAAGCTGGGAGGCGATGCCGCTCTCGCTCGCGCAGGACAGCGAGAGCGGCGAGGCCACCGCTGACCTGGTGGATGTCGGCGCCGGGACCGCCGACGCCGACTACGCGGGCAAGGAGGTGCGAGGCCGAATCGTGCTGGCCTCGTCGCAGCCGGGTGAGGTGGCCCGCCTCGCGGTGGAGCGCCACGGAGCCGTCGGCATCGTGAGCTACGCCCAGAACCAGCGCACCGCCTGGTGGGGCGAGAACGAGAACCTCGTGCGGTGGGGGCATCTCGGCACGTTCGCGGCGAAGCCCACGTTCGCGTTCATGGTCTCGCTCAAGCAGGCGCGTGAGTTCCAGCGGCGGTTGAACGGCGGCGAGCGGATCCGACTCTCGGCCACTGTCCGCGCGGGCAAGCATCCAGGCTCCTACGAAATCGTCGAGGCTACGATCTCCGGCGCCGACCCCGTCCTCAAGCGCGAGGAGATCGTCTTCACCTGCCACCTCGACCATCCGCGCCCCGGCGCCAACGACAACGCCAGCGGAGCCGCCACGATCCTCGAAGTGGCGCGCACGCTGCAGAAGCTGATTCGCGAGGGCCGCATCCCGCCGCCCGCGCGGACCCTCCGCTTCGTCTGGCCACCCGAGATCGAAGGGACGCTCGCCTTGCTCAACGGGCGCCCGGAGCTTCCCCCGCGCATCAAGGCCACGATCCACATGGACATGGTGGGTGGCGACCCCGAGACCAAAGCGATCTTTCACGTCACGCGCGGGCCGGCGAGCCTGCCGTCGTTCGTGAACGACGTGGCCGAAGCGTTCGGGGAGTTCGTGAATCGCCAAACCGCGTCGTTCGCGTCGGGCCACGGCTCGGACCTGCCGCTCCACTCGCCCGAGGGAGGCAAGGAGGCCGCACTGGCCGATCTGGCCGAGTACACCGGCGGGAGCGATCACGATGTCTACTGCGAAGGATCGTTCCGCATCCCCACGATCTATCTCAACGACTGGCCCGACCGCTACATCCACACCAACCACGATGTGGCCGGAAACATTGACCCGACCAAGCTCAAGCGGGCCTCGTTCATTGGTGCGGCGTGCGGGTACTTCCTCTCGCGGGTGGGCGCCACGGACGCCACCGCCCTGGTGCGCAACCACCGTTCGCGCGCCCTGGTCCGCACCGCGACCATGCTGCGGCGCGCGGAGCAGGGGTCGCCGGAGGAAGCCGGCCATCTCCGGCGCTTTCACGTCGCCTACGAGCGGGCGGTCGCGGGGTCTTTCGCGCGTTTCCTGGATCTACCACAGGCGGCCCGATCCGAAGCGACGGCGTTCCTCACCGATCTCGAGCGCCTGGTGGGCGATCCCGGGCCGCCGCCCGCTGCGAATGGAGATGGCGCGGTCGTCTTCCATCGCAATGACGCTGTGCGGGGCCCGATGGGGGTCTTCGGCTACGACTACCTCGAGGATCACCTGGGTCGGACCGCCACGGATTCGCTCCGAGTGCGCCGTCACCAAGGGCTGCGCGGCTCAGGCGGCGAGTACGCCTACGAGATCCTGAACCTCGTGGACGGCCGGCGCACGATGCAGGAGATCCGCGATGCGGTCTCGGCCATCTACGGTCCGGTCCCGCTCGACGTCGTGGTGGAATATGCGCGCGCGCTGGAAACGATCGGGGTCATCCGCCGCCGCCCGTAGGGACCGCCGGGACGGGGAAGCTACGCCGCCCGCTCCTCGGCACCGCGGCCTGCGTTCCGCCCCAGCGCTGCGATCAGCGCGTCGAGGCAGTCGGCATCGAGCCCGACGCCCCGCTCCGCTTCGAGGATCTTGAGCGCGACCTCCTCGGCCATCGCCGGCCGGTAGGGCCGGTCGGCGGTCAGCGCCTCGAACATGTCGGCCACCGCGAGCACGCGCCCGCCGCGCGGGATCGCCTCGCCACGCAGCTGCCTGTGATAGCCTCGGCCATCCAGCCGCTCGTGGTGCGAGCCCGCGACCACCGCAAGCGACCCGAACCCGCGGATGCGCTCGAGCACGCACTGGGTGAAGAAGGGGTGCAGGCGCACCAGCTCCCACTCCTCGTCGGTGAGCGCCCCCGGCTTGTCGAGGATCGAGTTGGGGATCGAGAGCTTGCCGAGGTCGTGCATCAATCCGGCGCGACGCAGCTCGGCGAGCTGCGCGGGCGGCAGCCCCAACTCCTCCGCGATGCCGACAGCGATGTCGGTGACCCGCGCCGAGTGGGTGGCGGTGTAGGGAGACTTGGCGTCCACCACCGCGGCGAATCCCTCGGCGATCCGGTCGAGCGTGCCGGGCCCCGCCAGGAGGGCCGCGTCACCGGGCTCGCAGTCGCGCACGGCCTGCTGGAGCGCGTGCTCGTCGAGGCTGCACCAGTGGGCGAGATCGGCCTCCAGCTCCTCGGCCGCGGCGACCAGGGTGGGATCGAACCAGCGCCCGCCGCGCTCGCGCGCCACGTCGAGCGCTGCGCGCGGGCCCTCGAGCGCGGCGAACACCTCGAGCGTCTGGGCGAGCCCCATCATGCGCGCGAGCAGCGGGATCTCCTGGCCGCGCAGACCGTGCGGGTATCCGTGGCCGTCCCAATGCTCGTCGAGCGAGCGCAGCGCCGCGGCCACCTGAGGACTGAATCCCAGCCGGGTCACGATGTCGCTGCCGCGCTGGCAGCGGGTCTCGACCAGCCTGGCGGCCTCGCGCGGTCCGGCCGCGGCGAGTCCAGCCACCCGGCAGGCGCGCTCGAACCACGAGGAGCCGGGCGCCGCGTGCGCCAGCGCGAAGCGAGCGGCCTTGAAATAGTTGGCCCAGTCCACGTGCCTCAGGTCGCGCTTGGCCACGCGCTCGTCGCCGCCGAACAGCTCGAACACGCGGGCGGCGTTGCTCGAGCAGCCCACGTCCTTGAGCATCAGGGCGTAGTAGAGATCGCGCTGGTCCACCACCGGGAGGCCCATGCGCTTGGCGAGGCGCATGCCGATGAGGCAGGTCCTGAGTGCATGCCCGAAGGGATGCCCTTCGGTGATGTCGAGTGCGAAGGAGAGCGCCGAGAACACCTCGGCGACACTGACGGAGGGGCTGCGCTCGTCCTCGCGCGCGCGGGTTGGGGTCATGCGGGCGGTATCGGCCTAGCCCGCCACCGGCTTGAGCGGGAAGCTTTTACGGCGAACCGAGTTGGCTGGTCCGCGGGACATCTCGCATAGGGGCTTCCGGGCGGCAAGCCCGAGTTGCACTTCGGCCCTCCCCAACGCGAAAACTGTGAGCCCGGGGCGGCGAAAGCGTCGTCCAGTAGATCGTCCGTTGCCGCGGCCGCGCCTAACGCCTTATCATTGTTGCGGCTCGCACCCTCCAGAGACGCCCGGCCGATCGGCCGACCTGACCCGGTCGGAAGGCTCCCGGGCTGGAACGCACATTCGGACCAGGAGCCCCCATGGCCCCCGAGCGATGGCTTGCCCGCGCGTTCCGCGCGCTGGTGCCCACCGTTCTCGCCGTTCTCATCGTCGCCCCGGCCGCGCAGGCGCTGCGGGTGGTCAACTACAACATCACGAACTACCCGGGCCTGAACCTTGCCGGTCGCCAGCCGCACTTCCGCACCATACTGTCCGGGTTGGGCGCGGATATCGTGGTCGTCCAGGAGATACAGAGCCAGGCCGGGGTGGATTCGTTCCGCACCAACGTGCTCAACGTGGTGGAGCCCGGGCAGTGGGCTTCGGCGCCGTTCATCGACGGCAATGACACGGACAACGGGCTCTTCTACAAACCCTCGAAGGTGCAGTTCCTGGGGCAGTGGGCGTGGTATCCGCCGGAGCCGCCCGGCGTGACGCCCAACCTGCGTCTGGTGAACTGCTACCGGCTGAAGCCGGTCGGCTACGCGGCGGGCTCCGCCGAGCTGCGCATCTACTCGCAGCATTTGAAGGCCAGCAACACTTCTGCCGACGCGAACCGCAGATTTTACGAAGCCACAGGTATCCGCGACAGCATGAACGCCGTGCCGCCCGGTACCCATTGCATATTGATGGGGGATTACAACATCTACTCCGGGACCGAGCCCGCGTTCACGAAGCTCCGGGAGAGCCAGGCCGACAACGATGGCCGCCTCTACGATCCGCTCAACGCGCCGCTGATCACCTGGAACACCGCCAGCCTCTCCGCCATCCACACCCAGAGCCCGTGCAGCACCTGCCCCGGTGGATTCGCGACCGGCGGTCTCGACGACCGCTTCGACATGTTCCTGCCGACCTACAACCTCAACGACGGCGAGGGACTCGATCTACTCGTCGCCACCTACAAGCCGGTCGGCAATGATGGCCTCCACTACAACGCCAACATCACGGACGCTCCCACCATTCCCGAGGGCTCGGCCTACGCGACCGCCCTCTGGAATGCCAGCGACCACCTGCCCGTCCGCGTGGACCTCCAGCTCCCGGCCAAGATCTCTGCGCCGGCCGCGCTCGCATTCGGCAACGTGATCGTCGGCGCGACCGCCAACCAGACGTTGGCCGTCTCCAACACCGCGAGCGTCCCCGCGGACGAGCTGAGTTACACGCTGTCCGCGCCCGCCGGATTTTCCGCTCCGGGCGGGAGCTTCAGCGCGAACGCGGGAGCTCCGGCCAGCAATCACACGGTCGGCATGAGCACCGCCACGATCGGGACCAAGGCCGGCACGCTCACCGTGAACTCGGACGACGTGGACATGCCGACCTTCAACGTCTCGCTGAACGGCAGCGTGCTCGATCACGCCGCCGCGTCGCTCGATTCCAGCGCGTCGATGATCGCGGCCTCGGTGAATTTCGGCGACCACGAGATCGGCCAGTTCGCGAACCAGCCGTTGCGCGCCCACAACCTGGGCTACGACGCGCTCCAGGCCCGGCTGTCGGTCAACTCGGCCAACATCGTGGGCGGCGGGGGACGGTTCTCGATCGTCGGTGGCTTCAGCCCCGTACTGCTGGCCGGCACGGGCCAGACGTGGAGCATCCAGTTCAACGACGTGGGCGCCTCGCTCGACCAGGAGTACACCGCGACCCTCACCCTCGCGAGCACCGACGAGGCGCTCCCGGGCGCCGCCGCGGCCAGCGACCTGGTCGTGTCGCTGCGCGCGAAGCCGCTCTCGGGCACCACCGGTGTGCCGGACGGCGAGCGGCCGAAGGCGCTGGCCTTCCACGCCCCCCGCCCCAACCCGCTCACGCGTGAAGCAGTGTTCGCGTTCGACCTGCCCCAAGCCGCCACCGTGAGCCTCGCGATCTACGACCTCTCCGGCCGCCGGGTGGCGAGCATCGTCTCGGGCTCGCTCGGCCCCGGCCGCTACCAGTTCCCCTGGAACGCGGTATCGGAGAGCGGACCGCGCGTGCCGGGCGGGCTCTACTTCGCGCGATTCGTCACGCCGGGGATGAGCAGCGTGGCGCGGCTGATCGTATTGCCGTAGCGAAGCGTCAGGTCGCGCTCGAGCGCCCGCGCTTCGGGTCATCCTCCCACGCGAACCCCCGACACGCCCTGATCGGGAGCCGCGGGTAGCGCGGAAACGAGGGATCGTCCACCGAACGCTTGCACAGCCAGTAGGTCGCCTTCGTCGCCGGCACCTGACGCCCATATCGACAGTCGCGACAGAGCCCGACGGGATCCGGGGGGTCGATCGGGGCGGGCGTGTACTCCGCGGTTGGACCCCGTCGCGGGAACGGCATCCCGATCAGCCGGTCGTGCTCGACCATCGTGCAGCGGTCCATCACCACGATGAGCCCTGCCGCGCGCGCGATCGCCGCCGCCTCTTCGTTGACGACGCCGATCTGAAGCCACACGACCCGCGCGCCCACCTCCGCGGCCGCGCGCGCGATCTCGGGCGTGTGCTCGGGGCGACGGAAGACGTCCACCAGGTCGACCCGCCGCGGCACGGCGTAAAGGTCCGGATAGGACTTCTGCCCCAGCACCGACACTTCGTTCGGGTTGACCGGGATGACCGTGTAGCCCTGCTCCATCAATCCGCGCAACACAGTGTTGCTCGGCCGGTCGAGCCGGGAGGAGGCGCCGACCACGGCGACGACCGGGCGCGCTTCGAGGATCTCCATCAGCTGGCGATCGGGCGGGGCGTACGGCTCGGGGCTCATGGGGGTCGACTCTATCCCTTCGCGGCGCACGCGGCCCACCGCCGGTTCGCGGCGCACGCGCATCCGGGCTTGACTTCGAGCCACGCCGGGCCCCAGATTCGCCCCCCTGTCCGCGCTTCCGCAGGCCATCCGGGCGAGGCCTGCGCATCCATCTGGGGGGAGAGTCGATGTCCCGTGTTCCGCCGTCACTCGTCCGCGCAGCCCTGATTTCGCTCGTCCTGACCGGTGCACCTGGAACTGGGGCCGGGGTCGCCTTCGCCGGCACGGACGTCGGCAGCGTCAACTTCATTCTCGGACGCAAGAGCCTCACCAACGACTGGAACCCGGGTCCGCCGACCGTTGATGCGGCGACACGAGTCGGACAGCCGGCGCTGGGCCTCGAGCTGACCTGGGGCCGGCAGGGCTGGCCGGCGATGGTCGCTCTCGACGTGCTCCACTCCTATGACGACGGGATCATTCACATCCCCGCATTCTTCACCAACCCGGCGTTCGATGTACGCCAGCGCGCGAGAACGATCGAGATCGGGCTGGGCCTGCGCCGGGCCTGGACCGTCCTGGGCTGGTCGCCATTTCTCGGCGCCGGCGGATCGTGGGTGCGCGGCAACCTATTGGTCGAGATCAGCGATCCCACGGCGGGCCAGTTCGGCGCCCCGCTCGCCTCCGCCCGCGCGCGCACATCCGCGCTCGGCTTCTGGGCCGGCGGCGGGATCTACCGCCGCATGGGACCACGCTTCCAGCTAGGCCTCGCCGGCCGCTACTCGAAGGCCACACTCCCCGCGACGGACTTGTTCCTGGACGACGTCACCCCCGCCCTGGCCGTCGACCGGGTCCCCGAGCTCGACGGCGGCGGACGCCACGTCAACCTGGTCGTGGGCTGGTCGTTCCCTAGCCGCAAGTAGCCCCGCCGTGAGAGAGGCAGGGCCTTCCGCCCGCCGCCCCCGGGCCGCGCGGCCCCGGGGCTGGTTCTCCCTCCACGCGAAGCCCGCGCTCGAGCCTTCCGCAGGGCGTGGCCTGACCCGCGCTGCGTTCGGCCTGGCACTTGCGCTCGGCGTCGCGCTGCTCGTCATGGCGCTCGGCCCCCACCGGGTGGGCGACTACTTCACCGAGACCGATTTCTACGGCGGCTACGCCGCGGGGGCGAAGGCGCTCCAGGGCGGCCGCCTCGACCCGGCGCGATACGGTGTGGTGGGTCCGGGCTACGAGGTGGCGCTGGCGCTGGTGGGGCTCGCCGTGCGCGATCTCCTGCTCGCCGCCGAGCTGGTGTCGGTGCTCTCGGTGGTCGCGGGGGTGGTGCTGTGGGCGCGCCTCATCGCGCGGCGCGCCGACCGGCGCCTGGCGTTTGGGTTGACCCTGTTCCTCGCCACCAACGGAACGCTCTTCCGCTACGGTTACTCGGCCACCACCGACGCGCTGGCGTGGGCGTTGCAGGCGCTCGCGCTGTTCCTGCTCCTTGCCCGCGCTCGCCCGCGCGACGCGCTGCTCGCCGGCCTCGTCGCTGCGCTCGCCTTCCTCACGCGTTACAGCGCCGTCTACCTGCTGCCGGCCGGCCTCGTAGCGCTGCTTGCGGGCGGCACGCTCCAGCCACAGCGGGCGCGGGCGGCGCTGCTCTTCGCGGCCGGCTTCGCGGCGCCGGTCGTGCCGTGGGTGCTCTACTCGCTCGCCCACGGCGGCTCGCTCGCGCTCCAGCTCCACCACAACATCGCGTACGACGTGTTCGCCCGCGCGCAGGGGATCCCCTGGGACGACTATCAGAAGCTGCTTCAGCCTCAGTTCGGATCACTGTGGGACGTGATCGCGCGCGATCCGGGTGCGGTCGCGCGGCGTGAGGTGTTCAACATCGGCGATCACCTGCGGCTCGACGCGCAAGCGCTGCTGGGGCCGGCGGTCGCGGTCGCGGCCGGGGTCGGCCTCGTGCTCGCGGCGCTGGACGGCACGCTGCGCCGCCTGTGGCCGCTGTGGCTCTCCGGCGCGCTCGCCTTCCTCGTGCTGGTGCCGGTGTTCTACTCCGAGCGCTACTCGCTGCCGTTGCTCCCGGTCTACGCGACGCTCGCGGCCGCCGCCTTCAGCTCGCCGCGCTTTGCGTTCGCCATCGGGCGGGTCCGCACGCTGTGGCTCAAGGCCCTGCTCGCCCTGCTCCCGCTCGCACTCGCGGTGCAGGCCTCGGCTCGCATCCAGGCTCGGGTCATCGACCAGCTGCCGGTCGAGGTGCTGGAGTCCGGGCGCGCGCTGCGGGCGCACGCGCGCCCGGGCGACCGCGTGATCGCCCGCAAGCCGCACATCGCCTTCCATGGCGGGGTGGAATCACTCCCGTTCCCCTTCACGAAGACCCTGCCCGAGCTGGCGGCCTACGCGCGCGAGCATCGTGCGCGCTGGCTCTTCTTCTCCTGGCCCGAGGCCGAGATGCGGCCCGACTACTTCTTCCTGCTCGACACCAGCGCCGCGGTCCCTGGCCTCACGGTGCGGAGCGCCACCTCCGGGCATCCGGCCGTCCTCTACGAGATCGACCCCGCCTTCGGCGCCACGCCGACCTGGCTCTCCAATGACACGCTGGTGGCCTACCACACGTCGCGCGCGAGGCTGATGGTCAACCCGCGCGAGGCGCGCTCGCTCTACACGCTGGGGATCATCGCGCGCGCGCGCGGACAGATGGACGAGGCGCGCCTCCGGCTCGAACAGGCGCTCCACCTGAAGCCCGACGATCTCCCGACCGTGCTGACGCTTGGCGACGTCTATCTCCGGACCGACGACCCCTCGGGGGCGGCCGAGGCATACCAGCGGGCGCTCGTGCTCGAGCCCGGCAACGTCCAGGCGCAGGTGGGGCTCGGCTGGGCGGCCCTGTTCGCGCGTCAGCCGGAGGATGCCGCGCGGCTCTGGCGGGGCGTGATCGACGCCGCCCGCGATGGTGCTACGCTGCGGCGCATGATCGAACTCTACCGCGCGGTGGGCGACCCAGCGTCCGAGGCGCGGGCGCGCGCGGCGCTCGCCCGGCTCGGCGGGGCGCCATGAGACCGACGCCGGGAACCCGGGGCGGCGCGGTCCACACGCTCGCGCTCGCCGCGCTGCTCGGGCTCGCGTGCGTACGACCGGGAGCGACACCGAGCGATCCCCGGCAGGGCGCAGCGGGCGCCGACTCGGTGACGGTCGCGCAGTGGCGGTTCGACGAGGCGGCCGGCACCCGCTGCGCCGACGCCGGCCCGTTCCGGCTCGACGCCACGGCCGGGCCGGGCACGCGCAGCAGCTACGGCCGCTATGGGAGCGCGCGCGAGTTCACGCGGGTGATCGATTCGTTCGTGTACGCGCCGTACAACCCGATCCTCGATCCGTCCAGCGGGTTCACGGTCGAGGCGTGGATGATGCCCCGCGCGTTCGGCCTGTTCGAGGACACGCCGATCGCCGCGCGCTGGACGCAGGAAGGGAACGAGCAGAGCTGGCTGTTCGGCATCGTCGGCCACAAGATCAAGCCGCCCGCCACGCGGACCCCGAGCCCCGGCTATCACGATGCGCTGGTGATCGGGGGGAAGACCGGGCAGCTCGTGTTCGCGTTCCAGCCTGCCGATGCCAGCCAGCCGCGCGCGTTCGCCTCGTCGCAGGCGGTCGTCCTCGAGCGCTGGACCCACGTGGCCGTGAGCTTCGACGGCTCGGTCGTGCGGTTCTTCTTCGACGGGCAGCTCGACGCCCAGTACGCCACGCGCGGGCAGATTCAGGCGAGTCGCGCGCCGCTGCTGATCGGCAACTACGTCGACACGCGCCGGCTCAGCAGCTTCAGTGGCGAGCTGCGCATGGAGCCGGGCGACGACAAGAATCCCTACTACGCCTTCGATGGGCTGATCGACGAGCTGCGCATCTCGAGCGCCGCCCGCACCGAGTTCCGGGGGATCGGCCCGTGAGAGGGAGGGAGCGTCCGGCGCCGGCCGGCGCGGACTGGCCCCTCTGGCTCGCCATCGTCCTCTTCGCCGGCAGCGGCTTCTCTGCCCTGGTCTACGAGATCGTCTGGTTCGAGCTGCTCGAGCTGGTGGTGGGCTCGTCGGCCATCTCGCTCGGCATCCTGCTCGGCACGTTCATGGGCGGCCTGTGCCTGGGCAGCCTGCTGCTGCCGCGCCTGGTCCCGCCGGGGGCGCATCCGTTCAGGGTCTACGCGTTGCTCGAGCTCGCGATCGCGATCCTCGGCGTGCTCGTGTTCTTCGCCGTACCGCTCCTCGGCGGCCTCTACACCGGCAGCAACGCCCACGGTCTGTGGGGCGTGTTCCTGCGCGCTGCGCTCGCAGCCCTCTGCCTGCTGCCCCCCACCCTGCTGATGGGGGCGACGTTGCCGGCCATCGCCCGCTGGGTCGAGGCCACGCCGCGCGGGGTGGGCTGGTTGGGGGTGTTCTACGGCAGCAACATCGCCGGGGGCATCGTCGGCTGCCTGATGGCGGGCTTCTACCTGCTGCGCGTCCACGACTCCGGGATCGCGACCGCGGTCGCCGCCGTCACCAACGTGGCGGTGAGCGCCGTCGCCTGGACGCTGGCCGGGCGCAGCACCGCCCCTGCTCCGCCGGCCGGGGCGGCGGCCACCGCGGCTCCGGCCGCTCCGGGCACGATGGCGATCTACATCGCGATCGCGCTCTCCGGTCTGTGCGCGCTGGGCGGCGAGGTGATCTGGACCCGGCTCCTCTCGCTGCTGCTCGGGACCACGGTGTACACGTTCTCGATCATCCTCGCCGTGTATCTATTGGGCCTCGGGATCGGCAGCAGCCTCGGCGCCGCCGTCGCGCGCTCGAGCCCACATCCCCGGCGCGATCTGGGTGTCTGCCAGGCGTTTCTGGTGCTGGCCGTGGCGTGGTCCGCGTTCATGCTCGCTCGCTCGCTCCCCTACTGGCCGGTCGATCCATCGTTGACGCGCGACCCGTGGATCGGGTTCCAGCTCGACATCGTGCGCTGCCTGTGGACCCTCCTGCCCGCGACACTGCTGTGGGGAGCGAGCTTCCCGCTCGCCCTCGCCGCGGTCGCTCGCGGACAGGACGCAGGCCGTCTAGTGGCCGGCGTCTACGCGGCCAACACCGTGGGCGCGATCGCCGGCGCGATCGGGTTCAGCTTCATCGTCATCCCGTCGTTCGGGACTCGGGACGCACAGCGGGTGCTGATGACGCTTTCGGGCGTGGTGGGGCTCGCGCTGCTCGCCCCCGGCGCCTGGCCGCCGTGGAGCAGCAGGCCCAAGGGCATTAGGGCCGCCGGCCTGGTCGTCGCCACCCTTCTCGCGGCGTGGCTCGTCACCCGCGTGCCGGCCATCCCCGAGGCGCTGATCGCTCTGGGGCGCTACGTCGCGTTCCGTCACGCCCCCGGCAACCCGCGGGGGGAGGCCGGGCGCGACCCCAACGTCCTCTACGTCGGTGAAGGGCTGACGCAATCGGTGGTGGTCTCGAGCAACGGGCGCGTGCGCATCTTCCACGTGAGCGGCAAGATCGAGGCGTCCACGACACCCAAAGACATGCGCCTGCAGCGCATGCTCGGCCACATCCCGGCGCTGGTCCATCGTGAGCCGCGCTCGGTGCTGATCGTGGGGTGCGGGGCGGGCGTCACCGCCGGCACCTTCGCGCTCTACCCCAGTGTCAGACGCATTGTCATCTGCGAGATCGAACCGCTGGTGCCGAAGAAAGTGGCGCCGTTCTTCGCCGCCGAGAATTACTCCATCGTGACCGATCCGCGCGTAGAGATCGTCTACGACGACGCCCGCCATTACATCCTGACCACGCGCGAGAAGTTCGACATCATCACCTCCGACCCCATCCACCCCTGGGTCAAGGGGTCGGCCGCGCTCTATAGCCACGATTACTTCGAGCTGGTCAAGCGTCATCTCAACCCGGGCGGCGTGGTGACGCAATGGGTGCCGCTCTACCAGGCGAGCGAACCGACGGTGAAGGGCGAGATCGCCACGTTCTTCGATTCGTTCCCCAATGGGACCGTCTGGGCCAACAACGACCAGGGCCGGGGGTACGACCTGGTGCTGCTCGGGACCGACGGCCCGACCCGGATCGACCTGGACGACGTCACCGCGCGGCTCGATCGCCCGGACCACCAGCCGGTGAAGCGGTCGCTCGCCGAGGTGGGATTTCCGACAGCGATCGATCTGCTGGCGACCTATGGAGGCCGCAAGTTGGACCTGGCGCCGTGGCTGGCGGACGCCCGAATCAACCGCGATCGGAGACCGTGGCTCCAGTATCAGGCCGGCTGGGAGTCGTATACGGAGCAGACCGACGACGTGTACGGGGCGATGGCGGCGTACCGGCGGTTCCCGGAGGACTTGTTCGTGGGGTCCGAGGCGCTGAAGCAGGCGCTGGTGGCCGGGGGGCGCGGGGCGGCGCCGGAGCGGTAGGGGGCGGTGAGGACGGGCGGCGCGGTCGCCGCACCCTGGTGCCGAGATCCCTTCGAGCTGAAATGGACCGATCGTGACGACACACGCACAAAGGACGCTGGTGTTCCGGGTTACGCCCTGGCGCGATCTTCATGTGTCGCGGACGATCGAGCTTCGGGCGGACCAGACCCTGCACGATCTCCACGGGGCCATCCAGGACGCCTTCGAGCTCGACGACGACCACCTCTACGTGTGCTTCCTCAACAACCGGGCCTGGGATCGGACGTTCGAGTACGGCGACCCGCGCGGCACCTTCCCGCGCTATGCCGATGCGGTGCTGCTCGGCGAGCTGCCGCTCCGCCGGCACAAGCGGTTCCTCTACGTGTTCGACTTCGGCGACGAGCTGTTTCACGAGGTGCGGATGGTGGGCGAGGGGACCGCCGACGCGGACGGGCGCTACCCCCGGGTGGTCGAACGGATCGGCGCGGCGCCGCCCCAGTACTCCACCTTCGACGAGGACGAGGATTCCGGCCACGGGGAGCCGCCGCCGCTGGCCCCCGGGATGGCGGAGCTCGTGCCCGGCGTGGGCTGGGCGCTGGAGCGATATGCCCCGCGACGCTTCAAGGTCGGGACCGCGCGGGCGCGACCCCAGGCCGAACTCCGGGGGGAGGCGGAGCTCGCCACCGCCCTGCTGGATCGCAGCGCGGGCAGTCACGTAGAGCTCCATGCCGTCGAGCACGCGGTCGAAGGCCCTATCCTGGGCTGGCTCTCGGACCTTCCGCTCGAGCTGTCGCGCGGGGGGCTGACGGCGGAGGGCCTGCGGCTCGGCGAGCGCCTCCACGCGATCCTCCCGGGTCCGCCGCTCGCCTTCGCCATCCCCCTCCTCTTGGCCCTCGCCCGCCGTCCGGACGATGCCCGGGCGGCCGTCGAGCGAAACCTGGCCGAGCATCCGGATGATTTCCACATGCTGCTGCTCGCCGGCGAGGCGCTCGAGGCGCTCGACGAGCCCGGCCGCGCGGAGGAGGCCTACCGGGACGCGCTCCGCTGGGTCGGCGACGACATCCGGACCCGCCGTGAGATCGTGAGCGGCCTCGAACGCGTGCTCCACCGTCTCGGCCGGCAGGATGCCATCGCCGAGCTGCGCGAGGCCGAGCGGCTCGAGCTGGATCGCCAGATTCGGGAGCGGCTGTCGGCCGGACCGCCGCCCTATCGCCGGCCCGGTCCCAAGGTGAGCCGGAACGACCCGTGCCCCTGTGGCAGCGGGAAGAAGCTCAAGCGTTGCTGCGGTTCCGCACCCGCGCGCTGAGCGATACGATGGGCGTCATGGAACGACCGAAGCGGCGGCGGGGGCGGGTCCGCGACCTGGCTCCAGGCGATGGCCCCGGAACGCTGGACGAGGAATGGGAGGAGTGTGGCGGGGAGGTGATGTGGGTCGTGGGCCACACCGAAGGCGGCGCTCCGTACGGGCTCACGGCGAGCGAGATCCGTCAGGCGAACGAACGCGAAGCCGGCGGTGCGGGCTAGGCGCGGGCCAGGGTCGTGCTGAAGGAGGTGCTGGAGCTGTCGTCCGATCCTTCCGCTCGACCAGATCATGGCCGCGATCCACCGCCTCGACGCCGTGCGCCTGGAGGACATCCTGCCCGGCAACGCCACCCGTCGCGAGCACGCCCGGGCGGCGCTGCGGGTGTTCGACGGACTCGACGCGATCGAGTTCGGCGAGGCGCGACACTGGGCCGAGGCCCACCTGCCGCCGGACGACCCGGGCGTCCTGGTGCACGGTGACCTGCTCGGACAGAACATCCTCCTCGCCCCCGGCGGCCCGCCGGCCGTGATCGACTGGGAGTTCGCGCAACGGGGAGACCCCGCGTACGATTTCGCCATCGTCAGTCGCGGCTTCCGGCGGCCCTTCCAGGTGGAGCGGGGCCTGGAGCAGCTCCTCAAGGCGTATGGCCGCCATGGGGGTTCCGGCGTCACGCTCGAGCACGTCCGGCTCCACGAGCTGTGCCTGGTGGCCGGCTGGTACCGGGACGCCCTCGCGGGCCGCGGCGCGCACGCGCCGGACGAGGAGCTGGCGCGCCTGCGGGGCCTGCTGCGCCGGATCGGGCGTCGCGCCGTCTCAACTGGCTGAGCCGATAGGGTTCGGGCGCCGAGTGACGCAGGGAGTGTGCATTGTCAGTTCGACCGGATCGCCGCGCAAGGGAATGAAACCGCGACGGCGCACCTGGGAACAACTCTCTCAGTGGTTCGAGCCCGACTGAGCGACGACCATCGGACGGATGTTCGTACGGGAGGAGCCCTCAGGAACCCGGTGCTCGACCACCCGCTGGACTCACCGGCCGCAACGTTCCCGTGCTCAGAAGCTCGTCAAAGTGCCGTGCCGCAAGCCGCGGGATGGGCCCGCCACGCAACAAGACGCCCATCTCCATGTTGGCGCCCAGTGCTGCCTCGGTGAGATTGGCGCTCGAAACCAGCAGGAGCGACTCGTCCGCCAACGCGCACTTGGCGTGCAGTTGCCCCACGAATCCACGCGGGTCGAGTGGACGAAGCTCGCGCGGCCATTCGAGCACCAGCGACCGCCGGGCAAGCTCGTCTCCGAGCGCAAGCGCGGCGTCGAACCGCAGCCGCCCTGCACTCCCCTCCTCGCTCTCGCCCACGAACCTGACTTCGACGCCGCGATCGAGCGCCGACAGCAAGGCCTCTCGGACGTCGGGCACGCGATAGGCCGCGAACGTCACGAGGGTGAGAACGCGACCGGCGCCTCGCACCACTTCCAGCAGAGCCTCGTCAATTCGCCGCAGCGGCGCCCGCTCGGACGCCGGTCCGGACCAGACCAGCTCGCCCGACTCCGCCGCGCTTCGGACGCGGACGGCCTCGGCGGCGCCGACGAGCATCGCCGCCAGCTCGGCCGGGTTCCCGGCATCCGCCAGACGCCAGCGTTCGAGCAGCGCGACGGTCTCGTGCCGCACCGCCGGGTCGCGCAGCCCCGAGGAGACGTGAGCGATGTCGTCGGGGCCAAGGCCCTGAAGTTCCCGGATCGTCTCGGCCAGCCGGATCACCGCATCCGGGGCGACGTGCCACGCGAACTCGCCCGCCAGCCGTCGCGCCGCGGCCCGACCGTTCACGATGGCGCGCTGAAGAACCCGCTCGGTCCGCCGCCGAAGACGCTTACCAGCGCGGCCCGATCGAGGTAGTGATTTGCGCGCTCGCAGCTCGTCTCGGGGAGGAACAGGCACGCGTGGCAGGCGGCACCGTGCAGGCCGTGCCCCAGCAGCGAGGGGTCGTGCTCGGCGCACAGCGGGTCCGACGAGCAGGTCTCGGCCTCGTGCAGGCACCCGTCCAGCAGCCGGCCGAGTTGGTCGGGCTCCCCGAGGCGCACCAGGCCGCCGAGCGTGCCCTCGCTGTCGGGCGCCGCCGTGTAGAGGAGCAACCCCGCCATGGCCGGGCCGTCCACCCCGGCCGGCCGCGAATAGATGCGTTCGCGAATGCTCGCGGTCGTGTACCCGCACTCCACCGCCAGACGGCGCAACAGGGCATGCGAGAGCGAGTGCAGCAGGACGTACCGCATTTCGGGATACCCCTCGTCCACCGGCGTGCGCTGATGCCGCTCCCGGTCCTGCCGATGTGCCTCGAACATGAGCCGGTTTCGCGCCCGGGTTTCCGCACTCCCCATCCAGCGCGTCACCGCATCCTCGTCGATCTCGAGGAAGATGCCCTCTCCCCGCACGTCGCAGGCGGGCACCCACTCGGGGGCCCGGCGCGAGATCGGCGCCCGCGGCGCCAGCGCCTCGGCGTGCGGTTCGCCCAGCTCCCCCGGCGGGGCGATGCGGGTGAATCCCGCCAGCGCCCGGACCTCGCGAAGTCGCTCGACCAGCACCACGCGCCGCAGCCGGCCCGTGAACCGGGGCGGCACCGGGGCCTCGCGGAGCCGGAAGTCGGGCGTCTGCTGGGCCGGATGCACCCGGGTGAAGGCATCCCATTCGGGCTCGCGGAGCGACGCCGGGGATGGATGATCCTCCGCCTCCCGGGCCCGCGCCGCTTCGATCGCTTTCCAGATCCGGTCGTCTTCGAACCTCGCAAGGTCGCCCAGCGCCCGGGCGAGCCGGAGCGTCGGCAGGTGCTCCCGCGAGGGCAGGCCTTGGAGCACGTCCCATTTCCCTTCGACCGCGTTCGCCAGTTCGTCGGTCTGGCTCGGAATCGCCAGCGACGTGAGCGGCACCGGGAACCAGAGATTCGATGCCCCGAGCAGGATCGCGCGGGGCGTGACCCGGCACGGCTCGGCTTCGTGGTCGCGAAGCTGCGGCCGCCGCCCGGTGCAGTCGCCCATGGCCTGCGGCGCATCGTCGCCAAAGGCATCCGACATGTTTCGTGCGGGGGCGGTGCAGCCGCGGCACCGAACGTTGAGGCTGGCCACCTCGCCGCTTGCCGAGATCGCCCGAAGCTCCAGGTTTGGCGCCGTGCAACCCGGCCCGCGATGCGCGAACTGGATCCACGGGAAGTCGTCGAGGTGTCCGTTCTCGCATGCCACGAGGAAGCGCACCGGCAGCACCTCGGACCGGGTTCCCGCGCGACAGTTCTCGTGCAGGAAGCGCGTGCGATCGGGGCGGTACCGGTCCACGTCGAGACGAAACAATCCCGACGCGATCCCCGCGAGCTGGCGGCATCGCGTGCAGAACAGCCAGCGCGGAAACACCGCCACCGGCACGCCGATCAAGGTCTCCTCCGATCCCGGCCGTGGGAGCGCCACCCGGGTTTCGGGCATCGGGGGCAGGCGCAGCTCCCGCACCTGAGCCCCGCAAACCCGCCGGACCGCCTCGAGCAGGCGCGGCTCGCGGAGTGGCCGGGTGTGCGTCTCGTCCCAGTCGTCGAGTCCCATGACCATGACCGACACGTTCGGGAGGTCCATGATCGAGCCCACGCCGTAGGTGAAGAGGAGCTGGCTCGGCCGGGCCTCCCCCAGATGGGCCCGTTGAGTCGCTGTCCGCGCGACCGGGGTCTCGGTCATGACGCGTGCTCCTCCGCGGGATCGTCGAGCCCAAAATCGTCGAGCACCAGGTTTACCGACGGTTCGACGTCGCGTAGCGAATTGAGACACGTGAACGTGTCCCAGCGGCCCACCTCGGCCGCCTGGAGCAGTCCGGCGGTGGCGCTGTCGGCCCGCGTCTCATAGCCCAGGCGGCTCCCCTGCGACGCGCTCTGCCGGGCGCTGCGGCTCCACGCGTCCACGCGCATCTCGAGCATGCGGCGCACCTCGTCGGAGCGGCCGCGGTCGTTGACGACCTGCTCGACCCGCCGGACGATGGTCTCGACGGCGGCGCGCACCGCGGGGTGGTCGCGCTGAAACTCCTGTGCGGCGGCGTTGCCATTGAGGTCAGAGCTTCCGAGCCGCACCAGCGACACGAGCACGCCCGAGAGCCCGCGATCGAGCGCGCGCGGCGAGAAGGGCGTCACCGACAACGCCTCGACGTGGCGGTAGAAGGCGGCATGGAAGTGGCGGAACCGCTCGAAATGGGAGAGATCCCGGGGACGCGCCCAGTTCAGGGCCACCAGCACCAGCCCCGGGTGGCTGCGGCCCACCCGGCTCGTGGCCTGGATGTATTCGGATGTGGTCTTGGGCTGGCCCGCCACCACCATGAGGCCGAGGCGTGGCACGTCGACCCCGACCGACACCATGCTGGTCGCGAGAAGCACATCCACCGGCGGCGGCCCGGCCGGCTCCTTGCGCTCGCGGCGGGCCTTGCGTTCCTCGGTGTTCGTGCGTGAGAAGCGCAGCTCGAGCTGGTCGAGCACCCGCGGGATCTGCGACGACGGCATCCGCGAGGTCAGCTCCGCCACCTCCGGCCGCAACCGCCGCCGGAAGCCGAGTTGGTCGCCGCGCTCGATGCGCTGGCGCACGTCGTCCTCGACCACCCGCCGCATGCCGCCGAGGTCGCGCAGGGTGTTGAAGTAGCCGACCAGCGTCATCCACGGGTCGGCGAGCGCGTCCCACTTCTCGTACTGGGTCTGGGCGGCCAGCATCGCCGCCACATAGGCCCGGATGTAGGTGCCCTTGACGCGCCGGCCGGTCGCGCAGATCCCGAGATACCTGCGGCCGGGGGTCGTATCGCTGGGTTCGCGACGGCGCGCGAAGAAGTTGTCGGCGGCATCGAGGCCCTGGGGCGGGAACACCTCGAGCCGTCGCGCGAACAGGTCGAGCATCTGCTGGTCGGCGCGGCGGATGGTCGCGGTCGAGGCGACCAGCTTGGGGCGCACCGGACGGCCGTCCACTTCCCAGGCGCAGAGCGCCTCGAGGGCGGTCTCGTAGAGACCGACCAGGCTCCCGAGCGGGCCGCTGATCAGGTGAAGCTCGTCCTGGATGATGAGGTCGGGCGGCCGCAGCGGGCCGTGCGGCTGCTGCTGCACGGCCGCCGCCGCCGCCGAGGCCTTGTGGCGGCCCGCGTCCTCGATCTCGGCCGTCACGAATCCGTGCCGCGGGCACTTCGCGTCCACGTGTCCGAACAGCATCTGGGTCTCGCCTGCCCAGGGCATGCGGGCGAACTTGTCCACGGTCGAGATCAGGAGCGCGGGCAGCCGGCGGTAGATCTCCTCGTCCACCGTGACGATCGGGAGTCCCTCACTCTCGGACCGCGCGGCCGTGAACGGGCACGTGCCGCGTGGATCGCTGCACGAGGCCAGGGTGCGCGCCCGGCCGCCTGGATAGGGCTCGACGCGCACGTCGCTCCTGAGCGACAACGTACGCCCGCACCAGGGGCATCGGGTGAGCTGGAGGGCGTGGCTTCCCGTGTATTCCCCCGATTGCTTGCGCGCCCGTTCGACCGCCTCGGCGCTCGCCGCCGTCGAGTTTGGGGTGGTCCTCAGACCCACCCAGAGGCCGATCCGAAACGGCTCCACCCCGAATCGGGCGTCGCCCCCGGCGATCCGCTCGCGGCGAAGGACCTCGAGGGCGCACACCAGCGCGGTCGCGCGCTGGAACTGCTGCACCGTGAGGAGCCGGAGGGTGTAGCGCATCAGCACCGCGATGCCAAAATCGCCCCGGCGCCCGGCGACCTCGCCCTGCAGGCGGCGCAGCACCATCGTGAAGGCGGCGAGCCCAAGGTACGCCTCGGTCTTGCCCCCGCCGGTCGGGAACCACAGCAGATCCCCCACGGCATGCTCGGGATCGCTGCGCTCCCGATGGTGAAGGTCCGCGACCGCCGGGAGATTGAGGAGGATGAAGGCGAGCTGGAACGGATGCCAGCGGTCCTGCTTCCGGCTGGCGCTCCTCTCCTCATCCAGCTCCGCGCTCGCGCGGCGATCCTCGACGACGCGCGCCCGCTGGCGTTGCAGCGCCATGGCGCGATTCGCGACGCGGAACGCCTCGGCCTCGATCCCGTCACGCCCGAGCAGCGCGAGGCCTTCGCGCATGCGGGCGAGCGCGCGAGCGCAGCTCTCGAGCGCCCGTCGCGCCGCCGCGGCGTGATGCGGGAGACCATCCTCGCCCGCCTCGGCACGGCGCCGTTGGCGCTCGATCCAACGTTCGTAGGCGCCAGCCAGCGGATCGAGCGCCCGGGCGAGCGCGGCGCCCGCGAGGCTCGACAACGCCTGCATGTCGAGCTCCACGCCCGCGAGGTCGGGCTCGTCCTCCGCCGTGACCGCATCCACGCGCGGGACGTCGTACCACGGCGCGGATTCGGTGCGGACGGCGATGGCGTGGCTGCGATCCGGGGTCTCGGTCCAGTCCGCGCCGACGCCGTGCCCGACGGCGAACTCGCGTTCGTGCCGGTAGAGCATCTCGAGCTCGAGGTCTTCCTCACGCGCCAGCGGATCGACCCGCGTCGCGTCCGGTGCGGGAAGGGGCTTTCGCACGATGGCCGCCGCCCCGCCGGCGGCGCGCGCTTCGAGCTGGCACTGGAAGAGCCAGGCGTGATCGCGGTGCTCGTCGGGGGGCTGCTGGCCGTTCACGAGGAACAACGTGACGAGCCAGGTGTCGTCGTGCGCGCGCGCGCGGCCGCGCACCTGGGCCTCGGGCCGCTCCGGATCAGGCGCCCACGGGCCGATCGGGCCTTCCGCGAGTGGGATGGGCGGAGACGTGGCCTCGAACGGCACGCGCTTCCAGACGGTTTTGGGATTCCCCTTCTCGGTCTCCTGCGTCTCACTCGGCCCCCGCTCGTAGCGGCCCCAGCGGACGGTGACAACCAGCGCGCGACACGACCGCTCGACCGCGAAGCTCAGCCCGAACGACGACGGCAGCAGCACCGGCCGCGCGGCCGCCGGCGACTCGGCCGGACCTTGCTCGGCATCATCGTCCTCGTCCGCCGCGGCGAGGTCCTCGTCCTTCTCGGGCACCAGCAGCTCGCGCTGTGGCGCCAGGGTGCCGAGGATGTAGCGCATGCTCGGTCGCTCGACCAACTCCTCCCGGGGATCGCCCGAGAGCGGGCCGCGCAGATCGCCAAGGACAAGGCGCGCGATGTCGTCGCGGATCTGGGATTCGGGTGGTGGTGCGAGGGGCGCAGCCAGCGAGGAGTCGGTCATGGGATCTCCCGTAGTCGTGCAGTGAGCTCCCGCGCCAGGACGACGCTCCGTCGCCGCTCGGCTTCGGGCTCGCCTGCCGGTCCGATCGCGCGCGCGACCAGCGAGGGGCCGAGCGCCTCCGCGCCCGGGAACAGCCGACCGATGATCTCGACCGCTCGGACCGCCACGGGGCGGGAGATCTCGGAGTCCATGAGCGTGGCGAAACGCCTCGCGAGCTCGTCGGTGCTCAGGGCGACCAGGAGTCGATGGATGTCCAGGGCGTCCTTGGGGACCATCCGATGCGGTGGTGCGCCGGCGCGCTCGTCGAGCTTGATCAGCTTGGCCACCATCATCGCCGCGGGGCCCGCGACGCGCACTTCGATGGTCCGATCGTCGCCGGGCTCCAGAGCGCCAATCCTCCCGGACCCGGTGTCCACCACGCAGCCCTCGATACCGTCGGCCTTGCGGGCGACGCCGTCGGGGTGAGGCGGAATGCGAGCGGCGCGGCGGCCTTCCCGAGGTGCGAGGGCCTGCGGAACGAGAAGATCGACCGGCACGTCATGCGGCGCAAGCCACGCGCCGGGATTCGTGCCGCGCACGAAGCCCGCCGTCACGAGCGCGCGGTCGAGCCTCGGCTCGTCCCGGAGCCCCCGCGGATCGACGGCGAGGTCGGCATCGGAAGTAAACGGCGCTACCCGCAGATCCGCCTCCCCGGCCCAGTGGTAGATCGCCTGGGCGCCGATGATCACGATGTTGGCCCGATGGTCCTTAAGCGCCATCAGCGCGTCGAGCAGCACGCGGCGGGCGAGAACGTACCGCGGATCAGGCTCGCCAGGCATCGGGATTCGCGTCCATCCATTCGATCAAGGCGGCGCCGATCTGGGGCTCGCGGTCGCTGCCGGTGAGCATGTCCGCGGCCGCCTGCGTGAAGGCAACGTAGCGCAGCCCCTCTTCCTCCCACGTCCGCTCGAAGGCCACGGCATCGAACGGCTCGGTCATCAGCACGTCGGCCACCCGCGTCGCCGGTTCGAGCTCGCATTCGCGCGCCAGGGCCTCGGGTTCGGCTGAGTAGATCGCAGCCACCATCGCCGGAGCCACCGTCTTGCGGATCTCGGCCACCATCGCTCCTGTGATCGCGTACTTGCGCTGCGTCCGGCGCAGCTTCTCCAGCAGGGGCTTCCTTCCCCTCAGGGCCAGGTATCTCACGACCCGGTTGGACTTGACAAAGCTGTAATCCTCGCACCAGCGATCGAGCAGCGCCTTCCAGTCCACGGTCTTGATCCCGCCGCGCTTCTCGCGCGTGACGATGGCTTCGGCCGCGAGCAGGGCCACCACGCGCGAAGCCATGGCGGCCGACGTGCCGGCCCGGTCGGCCAGATCGAGCACGCCGTAGGGGGGCCGGATGTCGGCCAGCGCCCGCACCAGGCGACCCGCGGCCGGACCTTTCAGACTGCGCAACGGGCGGGTTTCACCGAAAGGGTCCCTGGCCGCGCCCTGGAGTTGAACGAAGACTGGCGGCCGATCCAGAGCGATGCGGATGTTCCCGGTTGCGTCGGCGTAGTTCCAGCCGGCGTTGACCAACAGCTCCTGGGAGCGGCGGCTCAGGAAGGGTGCGGCGAGCAGCCAGCCATCCTCGCGGTTCTGTGCGTCGGCGACTCGATCGGACGGCCGGATCAGGGATCGTGCCGAGCCGGCAAGTTCGGCGAGGCCTTCCACGTCGCGCGGCTCGAAGCGCAGTCGCAGCTCGACCGCGAGCCGTGCTCGAACCCCCTGGATCTGGAACTCGAGCCACGCGTCCACCCTGGGGTCCGTTTCGGCACCACTCCAGCGGCTTCCGCGCGGACGGGGCGACGCGAAGGTCCAGTCCCACGGCACTGCCTTCGAGAGCCGCGCGCTTACCGCCTCCCACAACTCAATTTCTGTTTCTGGCTGGTTTCTCATGGCGTGAAATAGGCTATTTCATGCAATCTGTTGGCTCAACTCATTTATTATTGGATCGACTGGTCATCACTTGCTTGAATTGCTTGATTTCACCTGGCGTGAAATCGCTGATTACGAGCAAGTTAATGTTCTGCTCAGGACGCACGATGGGTATACTTTAGCTACAGAAAGAACGTCCTGCAGAGGATAATGGATGCTAGAGTATACCCCATGGCGACACCATACCCCACAGCCGACGACCGCGACCGCCGGACGCTGCGAGCCCTTTCGAGAAGCGCCCGCGGCGGCGTCCTGACGCTCTCACGCGCAGCCGGCGCCCTCAGCATGACCCCCAGAGCAACCTCCGGCGTCCTCTCAGGTCTGACCCGCCGCGGCTGGCTCAAGCGCCTGCGACGCGGGCTCTACCTCGTGCTGCCGCTCGAAGCCGAGGCCCGCACGAGTGGCGTCGTCGAAGACCCGTGGCTTCTCGCCAACGAACTCTTCTCGCCGTGCTACATCGCCGGCTGGACCGCGGCCGAGCACTGGGGCCTGACCGATCAGATCTTCCGCTCGACGTTCGTGGCCACGGCGACGCGCGTGCGGCGCTCGAAGCTGGACATCGCCGGCGCCGAGTTCCAGCTCGCCCAGGTGCCACGGCGCCGGCTCGAAGGCGTCGGCACGACGTGGCGCGGGAGTGAGCGCGTGCTGCTCTCCGGCCCGGAGCGGACGATCGCCGACGCTCTCGTCAATCCCGCCTGGCTCGGCGGCGTACGGCAGTTGGCCGACATCCTCCGGGCGCACCGCGAGAGCAAGTCGTGGCGTCCGGAGAAGCTCACCGCCGAACTCGAAGCCATCGGGACGGGCGCCGCCTTCAAGCGACTCGGGTTCCTCGCCGAGGGACTCGAACTGGACTCGCCGGCCATCGTCGCGGCAGCACTCACCCACAGGACTACGGGCATCGTGAAGCTCGACCCGGCCATCCGCACCCGCCGGCGGCTCCTCAAGCGCTGGGGCCTATGGGTGAATGCCGGCATCGGCGAGGAGGCCAGGGAGTGATCCTGCGCGAGGCCGTCCGGGAGAGGTCCGCGGAGTGGCAGCTCCGCGTCAACGTCGTGGAGAAGGACTACGTGCTCGGCTGGCTGCTCGCGGCCATCGCCGAGCACCCCGAAACCTCGCAGCAGTGGGTCTTCAAGGGCGGCACCTGCCTCAAGAAATGCTTCTTCGAGACGTACCGCTTCTCCGAGGATCTCGATTTCTCCCTCATGCCCGGGGCGAGGTACACGGCGGACGAATTGAAGGAGATCATTCGAGAGGTGGCCGCCCACGCATCGGAGCTCAGCAGGTCGGCGCCGGGGAGGCGCTCGTCGCTGCCGCTGGGCTCAAGTACTGGGGTTCGGGGCTCCGTCTTGAAGCGGCTCGCTTCGCCGGCGCCAACCGACTCATGGTGGAGTTCACGTACAACGGGCAGCGCCGGCTGGTCGAACCCTACTCGCTGCGGCGGGCGGGCACCGGGAACGTGCTCCTGTACGCGTGGGAGATCGCCTCCGGGCAGATCAAGGCGTTCAACACCGCCAAGATCGTAAATCTCAGGCCGACCACGACACCGTTTGCGCCTCGGTACCGCGTCGAATTCACCGCATCGGCCCCGCTGACCGTTCAGCCCATGCCGCCTCGTCCGAATCGGGCATCGGGATTCGGCGAAGCCACGCGGCCACCCCGGACACGCCCTGCGCGGCGAAGAACCGCGTCGCACTCTGGCGTCGTCTACGTCTATCAGTGCCCGTACTGCAGCAGGAAGTTCGAGCACTCGAGTGCGGATCCGACGCTCCGTGCGCACAAGCTGCCGGGCGGATACGGTCAGTGTGCCGGCAGGGAGGGCTGCCTCCTGACGACCAGGAGCCGATGAGATGCCGATCATCGCCTGGCGATCGCATCGTCTCGGTGCGGGAGGGCGTCAGTCGAAGAGGGTTGCGGCCTTTGCGGGTGACGAGGCCGCCTTCGGCGGACGCGAGCGCGGCTTCGCACCGGAGCCCTTCCTCCTACTTGCGCCCTTCTCGTGCAGGCCTTGCGCGACTTCTTCCTTGTAGCGCGCATGATTCAGGGCGAGGAGGCGGGCGAGGATCTCGCGGCGGGCGGGGTCGCTCACGGTGAACCGGACGCCCTGCCTGGTCGGGTGGAAATCGTGGCCGAGGTCGAGGTCGGTCCAGCCGTAGGCGGCGGCGACGGCGCGGTCCATCTCGAGGTGCAGCTCGCGCAGCGCGGCGATGTCGGGCGAGCGCTCGTCGGGCGAGTGGAAGCGGTTGTAGGTGGCGGTGAGGCCCTCGCGTCGGGCGGACATGATCGAACAGCGGTGGGCATCGTAGCGGGCACCGATTGACTCGAGGGAGTCGAAGGCGGGCGGGAAGGCGAAGGTCTCGAAGCAGTCGGACGGAGAATAATTGAGGCGCGTCTCCAAGCTCGACGAGTAGTTGCGCGCCCAGACCTCATGAATGGTCGACTGCACGACTGCAAGTTCAGACGCACGAGGAAGAGCAAAGACACAGAGCTTGTGCGCAAACGTCAGGCCCGAGAGGGCGAAGGCCATACCCAAATGGTGGGTTACCAACGAAACAACCATCACCCGCTCCATCCCCGCGATCGTGGCGTAGAGTTTCATGCGGTTGTTGTGGTGCAGCCACCACTCCTTACGCGCGAACTTCGTCCCGGCCTCACGCTGGGGCCGCACCTTCTCCTCCACGATTCGCAGGCAATCCGGGTAGTCCGCCGCCACCGGTCCGCGGTAACCGGCCCGCGCCGACTCGCGATCCAGCGGCCAGTCCTTGAAGTTGATTACCCATCGGCTCGGCGATTGATCCCAGTTTGAGTTCAGGTCCTCGCCGTTGAGGTAGGGGAACAGCACGTCGCGGTTGCGCGCGTCCTTGGCAATCAGCGCCTCAGCCTCCTCGGACGACAGCACGAAGCCCATGCCCAATACGAAGGATCCGATGAAGGACTTCTCCGCATTTGCGGCGAGCCGCAAGGGATTCCCCTCGACCGTGCCGGGCGCGGTGAGATAAGGGGTGATCCGCGACACCGGCGCACCGTCCAGCACGGGCGCGCCGGCCCACCTTCCCCGGCGCAGCCACAGGATCGCGACCTCAAGGTTTGCCTCGCCCGGCCACTTCTGGCTCGCGACCGCGCGTGGGCTCACGAACCCGTCGCCCAGAAGCCGATCGAGCCCGACTTCGCGCGTGTCACCCTGCGCGATGGTGTTGGTGGCGATCATCGCGAGGGTTCCACCGTCGTGAAGGAGTTGTGAAGTGCGTAGCATGAAATAGGCACTCAGGTCGGCGTTCCCTTTCGTTCCGTCGGCGACGTGGCGGACCATGTACTCGCGATAGTCGCTTCCAAGCGGGCCAGAGATCTTCTTGCCGCCCAGGAATGGCGGATTCGCCACCATCGCGTCGAAGCCCCCGCTCTCGAACACCTCGGGGAACTCGAGCGCCCAGTGGAACGGTCGCCTCGGCGCCAGCGTCGCAGGCTTCCCCCCGTCGAGCATGCGTCGCGCGTCGGCCGCCAGCGCCTCGAACCGGGCGCGACGCTCACCCGCGCCCAAGCCGTGATCCAACGCGGCAGCGACGCGGTCGCGCGCCCCGGCGAGCAGCGCGTCACCATCCGCACCCTTGGCCTCGCTCGCGAGCGCGCAGCCCACGAGCAGGTCGGCGATGGTCCGCAGTTCCGCCAGTCCGCCGTCGGCCTCGGCCAGCAGCGCGGCCTTTCGATCGGCGTCGGTGCTGTCGAGCACCGGGAAGCTCTCCAGCTCGCGGCGCCTGGCGGCGGCTTCCGCCAGCGCGGGGCGCAGCCACCCGGCCACGATCGGAACCTGAGTGCCGACTCCGGCCACGAGAGAGAACTCCTCGAGCTGCTCCACCCGCGTCACGCCCAGCAGCGAGTCGCCACATCTGAGCGCATGGTCGAGGAAGTTGAATGGCCGGTCCTTCTGGAGGGTCACGAGCCACAGCGACAGCTTGGCCATGTCCACCGCCATCGGGTTGCGGTCCACGCCGTAGAGGCAGCGATCGGCCACCAGCCGCATCGCCACGATGCGTCGCTCGTCGGGGTCGAGCGGGATCAACCGCTCGCGCGGGTCACCGCTCGAGCGCTCGCCCTCGGGAGTGATCCTGACGCCCTCGGGTCCGGCGCGCTCGGCCGCTTCCCATGCCTCGACCAGCCGCTCGCCCAGGTAGCGGCACGCCTGCACCAGAAACGCCCCGGAGCCCATCGCGAAGTCGCACACCTTGAGCGCCAGCAGCTCGCGCGCCGGGCGGAGCCGCCATTCCCGCTCGGGCGATCCCTCCGCGGGCCCCACGTACACCACCGGGTCGAGCGCGTGCCGCACGATGGGCTCGGTGAGCGTGCGCGGAGTGTAGTAGGTGCCGCTCGTGCGCCGGCCGGCGCCCGCGGTCACATAGACGCTGCCCTCTCGCACGATCACCGGGTCGGCGAGCGTGTCGTCGCGCACCAGCCCGAGCCACGGGAGCACGCGCTCGTAGAGTCCGGCGTCATTCCCGCACGCGCGCCGGGCGCGCGCCTCGTCGCGAACCACCGGTGCCGCGAGGGCGCGTTCCAGCGCTCCCGCGCTGCGGCCGGTCTCCTCGCGCAGATACTCGATCAGCCGCGGCGCCCCGCGCGCGAGTTCCGACTCGAGCCGCGGCAGCGGGATCTCGGGCTCGTTCCTGCCGGCGAGCCCCAGCACCGGCGCGTTGGGAAGCTCGGCGCGCCGCGCCGTGTGGTCGAGCAGGCCCTCGTACACATGGCCGATGTTCTCGATGTCGAGCGACTGGAACGACAGCCGCCGCTTCTCGCCCCCCGCGCCCGGGGTCTTCACCTCGAGCATCTGGAGGGCGCGCAGCAGGTGGAGCACGGTGCGGTTCGACATCGGCAGCGGCCGTGCGGGCGTCTCGCGCCAGTGCGTGCCCGCCACGCGACCTTCGAGGAACGAGTAGCGGTCGGGGTCGAAGAGCGAGCCGCCGTAAGCCGGGAGCGCCAGGTCCTCGTGCGTGGCGCCGCCGTGAATGGCGCGGAACGTGGCGAGCAGGCGGGCCCAGGCGTCGTGCCGGGTCTCGAGCACCTCCTCGCCGTGGCGGTCGCCGGCCTCCTCGAGCTGGTCGAGCAGGGTCGAGACCGCCAGGTGCTGCTCATAGAGCGGCGAGCTGCCGCCGATCAGGCCGCGCTCCTCGGCCGCGAACAGGAACACCAGCCGCATCATCACGGTGAGCGCGGCGTCGTACGCATCGGCCGGCGGCACGGCGCGGAGCAGCGCCCCGCCGGCATCGTGGTCGGCCCGGTCGAGCGACTGCACCAGCACCTCGACCGCGCGGCGCACCTGATCGCCGAGCTGGACCGTGACCTCGTGCTGGTGCTGGGCGCTCTCGTCGAACAGCGCCTCGGGCGTGTCTCCCGGCGCGGCCGCGAAGAAGCGGTGCGCCTCGAGCGCCGTGACGAACGCGTCGAGCGTGCCGCGCTCGTCGAACCACAGGTCCACGTCCCAGCGCGCCACCCCCGGCATCTCGCCCGGGGCGAGCTGGACGAGCCGCCATTCGGCTCCGTTGGTCACGAGACCGAGCCGCACGCCGGTTCCACGCAGCAGCTCGACCATGCGGTCCACGGGGCTCGCGCGCCACGGCCGATCGGGGAGCGGCTTGTCGAGCGCCTGGCCGGGCGGGTGCAGATGGATGAGCACCCGTGCGCCGGCGCCGAGCGGATGCCCGGGCGGGTTCACCAGCGCGAGATCGGGAGCGAGCGTCTCCCGCCCGAGCGGGGCGGATGCGGAGGGGAGCCGCGTTCCGCTTCCCGCCTCGCTCAGACCGTCGGCGGGCCAGCCGAGCAACTCGCGCAGAACGTAGAGGCACCACTGGCGGTGCACGGCGAGATCGGGCCGGACGCCCTGGGTCGCCTCGCGCCACACTGCGAGTCGTTCGCCCAGATCCTCCGCGCGATCGGTGGGCAGCTTCTCGAGGCCCTGTGGAAACACGCGCAGCAGCACCGGCAGCGACAGGAACGGCCCGGTGGGTTCGGCGAATTGCAGCCACTCCAGGTGCTGCCGCGCGGCGGTCGCGG
Source organism: uncultured Binatia bacterium (SeqCode) (assembly GCA_964618895.1). Lineage (GTDB taxonomy): Bacteria > Desulfobacterota > Binatia > DP-6 > DP-6 > CAZUDO01. The sequence goes on along the minus strand of CAZUDO010000127.1, from coordinate 52,193 downwards.
TCATGGAGCGCCTGGCCCGGCGTTCGTCACGCCCGGTTGGATCGGCTTCATCGGGCGAGCCTTTCGGGCACGATGAACGACACCGCGACCGGGAACAGCCGTGGCGTGCACTCGGAGTAGCGCAGTTCGACCAGCTCGCGCTCGCGCGCGATCTCGTCCGGGATTCTCTCCAGCCGGCGGCGCAGGTCGTCGCGGTCGCGTTCGCGTTGCTCGCGTTCGGCGTCGGCCCACAACTCCATTTGATCCGGGGGCTTGGCTTCGAGCTCGGCCCGGATCGCCCGCGCCAGCTCGGCGAGCACCCGTTCGATGTCGTCGGCCTCCTTGCGCGAGCGCTCGTCGAGCCGCTTCGCCAGCCCCTCGGCAATGTCCTTCACCCGCGCATCGAGGGCGCGCGTGAGCGGCTCGCGCAGCGTCGGCCACAACTCCTGGAAACGGCGAAGGACCGACTCGGCGGGCTCGGCGGCCCCGCCTGCGTCGAGGGCGGCCTTGACATCGCCCACGTTGAGCCGCGCGAACCGGCCGCCTTCGAGTCGGCCGCCGGCCGCCACCACCTCCTCGTGGACGCGCCGCTGGTCCCCGCCCAGAACGACGATGCGCCCGAGCCCGATCACCACCGGATGCTGGAGCGCGCCCGAAGGGGCGACGCGCGCCGTCACGCGATGGAGCGGCCGCTTTCCCGCCTCGGCCCACACCTCGCCGCGCAGCAGGCGTAGGCACATCGCCACCAGCCGATGATGAAGGTGCGCGTACACCACGTCGTCGTGGCCATCGGCGAGGTCCGAATCGAAGACCACCGGGCGAACCTCGCCGTTGTGTGGATGGGCGAGCCCCTCGGTGCACAGCGCCCAGCTTCCGTCCAGCGGCGGCAGACGCCACGCCTCGATCGGCAGCGGACGGCCGTCGCCGTCGCGACGCTCCACCGTGACGCGTTCGAGCGGCGGGCGCCGCGCCACGGCGAGGCCGGTCTGAACCACGTGGAGGATATTCGAGGGCGTGAGCCGCAACTCGTCGCGGGTCTCGTGCAGCTCGCTCGCGAGGCGCCGCAGGTCCTCGGCCAGCTTGCGCTCGAAGGTGAGCCGGCGGCGCACCTCGGCGCCCTCGCGCTCGGCGCCGCCGGTGTCGAGGCGCCGCCGGCCGCCGAGCATCGCTTCTGCGACCTGGTCTGCGATCACCGGGCCCACGCGACCCAGGTCGCGCCGGATGGTCTCGACCTTCTCGACCGCGCGGGCGAGGAACTCGAGGTCGCCTTCTAGCCGGCCCGCCGGCTGCTGGGGATCCTCGCGGCCGGACTCGAAGCCGCGTGGCACGAAGTGATGCACCAGCACCTCCGCCGCGCGTTGCCCGCGGCGGTCCACCCGGCCGTTGCGCTGCTCGAGCCGCATCGGGTTCCATGGGATCTCGTAGTGGAGGAGCTGGTGGCAGTGGTTCTGGAGGTCGATGCCCTCGGAGGCCGCGTCGGTCGCGAGCAGAATGCGGACGGGAGCCTTGTCGGGATGAGCCTGGAACGCGTTCTTCACCGCTTCGCGCCGGTCGGTCTCCATGCCGCCGTAGAGCAGTGCCAGGCGGTCGCCGGCCACGAAGCCGTGGTGCGCGAGCAGGTCGTGCAGCCACTTCTGGGTGGCGCGGTATTCCGTGAACACGATGGCGCGCGTGGTGGTCCAGCCGCCGCCCGGCCGCACGGTGCGCTCCAGCCATTCGAGCAGCGTGCGTGCCCGCGCATCGGCGCGGCCGGTCGCCCGCCCCGCCCGCTCGCGCAAAGATTGCAACAGATCGCGCTCCTCCCGGCCCGGGGCGGGAAGGATCCGGGACGCCTGCCGAATGGTCTCGGCCGTGGACTCATCGTGCTGGTGGTCGTCCGCGAAGTCGTCGTCGAGGTCGTCCACACGCCGCTGAAGCGCCCGCTCGGTGAGCGCGGCATCCGCGGCCTCGCGCCCATGCACGCTGCGAGCATGCTGGTCGAGGGTGAGCGCGAACGCCTGGGGCGAGGAGAACAGCCGCTTCTTGAGCAGCTTGGTGACGAACTCGGCGGCGAATCCGCGCCCCTCGTGCCGCGACCGCTCGACCATCAGTGTCGTGTAGCGTTGGAGGTCGGTGTGGAGTGTCCGCTCATCGTCCGGATAGTCCACCTCGAGCGGCACGATCCGGCGCAGCGGGAATCGCGGGCGCCCGTCCCAGGTGGCGCGAATCCCGGGCTCATTCTTGAGCCGTCGCACCATGACCGCCTGGAGCTGCAACCGGTCGGGAGGCACGCCGCGCGCGAAGCGCTGATCGTCGAGCAGCTCGAGCAGCGCGCTGAAGCTCTCCTCGTAGCCATTGTGGGGCGTGGCCGTCAGGAACAGCCGGTGCTCGAAGTGCGGCGCGATCTCGCGCAACATCGCGGTGCGGATCGAGTCGGTCGAGTAGTAGCCACGGCCGGCCGGCGCCAGGTTGTGCGCCTCGTCTACGATCAGGAGGTCGAAGCGGCGCGGGTAGCGGGAGTCCTGGGGGCCCGGGAGCTGCTGGCGGAAGAGCTGCAGCGGTCGCGAGCGTTTGAGGTAGTCGAAGGACGTGATGAGCCGCGGATGATGCCCCCACGGGTTGACGCGCGGGCCGCGACGGCGCCGCAGGTCACGCATGAGTTCCGAGTCCACGATCCGGAACTCGAGGCCGAACTTGTCACGCAGCTCGTCGCGCCACTTGATCTGGAGCGACGAAGGGCAGAGCACCAGCATGCGGCGGGCGCGGTGGCGGAGCAGCAACTCCTGAAGCACGAGCCCCGCCTCGATCGTCTTGCCGAGGCCCACGTCGTCGGCGATCAACAGGTTGACCCGAGGCATCTGCAGCGCGCGCGCCACCGGTTCGAGCTGGAAGTCCTCGATCGCCACACCGCTGCGGAATGGCGCCTGGAGTCGCCGGACATCAGCGGAGGCAATGGCGCCCCAGCGCACGGCGTCGAGGAAGGCGTCGAAGCGCTCGGGCGGGTCGAAACCGTCGGGCTCCGGGAGGTGCCGCTCGTCATCGAGCCGCGCGCCCGGCTCGATCTCCCAGAGAACCTTCAGTTCCTCGCCGTATCCGTCGTCCTCGACTGAGACAAGGTCCACGACGTGTTGCGGAGCCGCGAGCGGTTGGCCGAGGTCGCGTGCGAGCTGGCTGGGCCCCACGTCCTTGACGACGTAGCGGCGCTCACGGACGCGGACGAGCTGGCCAGCTTCGGGGATCGGGGGCATGGGCGCAGAGCCGGGCGACAGCAGAGATCTCGGCCGGAAACGCCGGCCGCTCGGGACCGCGCGAGTCTGGGTGTGCCTGTCTCTAACGTCAAGTGGGAGACGGTTTTTCCAAACTCACCCGCCTGATGAAGCCATTGATCGCGTCGGCCAGCAGCGTTCGCCGCGCCTCGACGAAGCCGGGATAGTTCTCTACGCGATGCAGGTCCGGATCGAGCGGGATGAGCTGGCTCGTCAACGCCTCCTTGCCGCGCTTGTCAACGATCTCCGGGAAATAGTCGGCCGGCGACTTCCTGCCGAGGCGCTGATTTGTCCGCCCGGCAATGAACGCCAGATTCGCGATCTCGTTGATCTCACCCTGCTCATAGCCGTGCTCGCGGAGCAGCGCCTTCGGGAAGATGTGGTGGAACTGAATGACGTGCTGTCTTCCGCGGCTGGTGAGAGAGATTCCAAGACCGGTATGCCAGTCCTTGGCACCCTGCGACTTGAGCGCGAGATAGGCCATCGGGAATAGAGGGCTCCTGGCCGGGCGGCCCACCAGATCGGCAGGAAGCACGTCAAGTCTTCCAAAGACGCGTCGAAGGGGTTCCAGGAGGTCGGCCGGGTGGCCACCTCTGAACAGAATGTTCAGATCCTCCGCGAGCAACGTCTCCGTGGACCCCCGTGAATACCGGCCTCGAGTATTGGCGACGTAGAGCCAGTAGAGAAGGGCCCGCTCGTCCTCATCGGAGAACCTCTCGGCCTTCAGTTGGCTGTACACGGCCACGGGAATGATGAGCATGGGCGAGGAGAGCACGGACTCGTCTTCGATCCCTGCATTCTCGCGGAGGAAGTTGACCGCGAACCGCAGCCCGGCCTTCGCCTCGCCCCAGCCCGATTTGAGTTGCTCGACCGCGGTGGAGCCGACGCGCTGGAACTTGGGCTGACGCGTGGCGAAGACCACCATCGTCCTCACGAGCAACCCGATGTCGAGCGTGAACCAGACCCGCTCGCATTCCTCCTGGAACTCCTCGAACAATCCAAGACAGCCACGCCAGCGCGATGTGACCTGCGCCAGGGCCAGGTCGCTGGAGCGGAGCTTCATGCCAAGGGAGTTCACACGAACGAAGATCTCCGCGACTTCCTCGTACGTGTGCTCGGGGCCCAGAACGTGCATCACGTACATGTAGTTGCGGATCGAACGCAGGCGGTTCAGTCGTTCCGAGTACTTCTTGAAACGCGGGTCCCCGAACCCCATGACTCCTGCGCGTTGGAGGACGTCGGCGTCGCTCGCCCCGCCGAACACGTCCGACACGGAAACCCAGTTCGGTCGTTGCGCCAGTCCTCGGCTGGCGACGACAAACGTGAGCCGATCGAATCGCTCCTGCAGCGTCTCTTGCGTCTCGTCCTCGTCAGGGTCATCAGGGATCTCGTCGTCCTCGCTGACGATGGACTCCTCATCGTCCTGGACTTCGATGATCTCCTCCAATGTGTCGGGGTGTTCGAGGTTGAACAGGATATCGATCGGGTTCTTGCGGCCGCGGACCTTCACCGACTCCCCGCTGAGGGCTGCTGCAAGCGACGTGATCCGCTGCTGGCCGTCGAGCAGGAGCCGCTGGCCGCGGAAGGGCGACAGAGTCTGTTCGATCGCCGAGGGCCGCGTCGGAATCTCGTCATTCGTTTCCCAGACGAGGATCGAGCCGCTCGGATACCCGCGGTACAGCGAGTCAAGCAGGTCACGGACGCGCGGCGCCCGCCAGACGTAGCGCCGTTGGAGCTCGGGGAGCTGGAGCTCCTGGCGCCGGTACATGTTGACCAGCTCGGCGACGGAGATGTCCTGCTTGAGCATGGCGGCCTCGTAGGCTCGGCGGACTGACGTGCCGCGGATCATAGCGCCGCCGTGGATTCGGGTCACTCCCTACCCGCGCTTGCAGGCCCCGCGGCCAGCCTGATAGCTTCACGTCCGCCTCCGGTGCGCGCCCTCCCCACCGCGCTCGCCGCCCCTTCCTCGCGACGCCCCTCGTCTGACCTGCCTCCCGTGGCACCGCCGTGCATGTTTCCATTCCGTTCCGCCAAGCCCTACTCGCCGTCAGCCTCGTCCTCGCCGCCGCTCCCGCTCACGCCGATCCCGCGCGCGAGCTGATCGTCCACCTTGCGCGCCGCCCACTCGGCGTCGCGAGCGCTGCGGACGACGCGCGATTCTCCGCGCGCCTCGACGCCCTCGCGCTCACCCCGCTACGCCGTCTCGATGACGGCCTCCCCCCTGCACGGATGTCCACCGCCGCCCGCTCAAGCCCCTTCGACCTCGATCCGTCGCGCTTCTTGCTCGTTGCCGCCCGCGATTCGGCGAGTGCCGTTGCCGCCCGCGCCGCGCTGATGGCCGACCCGGGCGTCGTGTGGGTCGAGCCCAACGCCATCCGCGAGCCGGCCGCGCTGCCGCCCGGCTTTCCCAGTGATCCGCTCTTTATCGACACGCGCCAGTGGGGGCTCATGAACCTGGGCCCGGCCGGCGCCCACGGCGGCCTGGCGGGCGCCGACATCCGCGCGCGTGCGGCGTGGGCGCTGAGCGTCGGCGCGAACGACGTGCGTCTCGCGGTGGCGGACACCGGTGTGGATCCCGGACATCCCGAGCTGCAGGCGCCCCTTGCCGGCGGCGGGCTTCGCATGGAGTTGGGCGTCAACGTCACGGGTGATCCCAACCCCGCCTGGGCCGACACCTTTGGCCATGGCACGCCGGTCGCCGGAGTGATGGCGGCGCGCACCAATGAAGGGGCATGGTTCGATTCGCTCGGCATGGCGGGCGTGTGTGGCGGCGACGGCGACGCGAACGCGGGCTGCCGGCTGGTCCCGATCAAGATCGCTCCCGGCCGCACCGGGACCGCCAGCTCGTTCGACATCGCGCGCGCCATGCTCTATGCCACCAACGTGGGCGCGCGGGCGATGAACCTGTCGTTCGCCGGCGGTGGCCCCAGCCGGCTCGAGCGGCTGGCGATGCTCTACGCCATTACCCACGGCTGCGTAGTGGTGGCGGCGGCCGGCAATCGTGGCTACCCCAACGGCGCGTTGCCCCAGTACCCGGCCGCGTATGCGGCCGACGGCCTCGGCATCCAGGTAGGCGCGAGCGATCCCTGGGATCGGCGCACGGGGTGGTCCTCGTTCGGCCCCGGCCTCGACCTGCTGGCGCCCGGAGTCGACATCTGGAGCTGCCTCATGACCTACCCTTATCCCGGCCGGCCGCTGCTTCCCCCCTACCTCGCCGTCTCCGGCACATCCTTCGCGGCGCCGTTCGTGACCGGCACGGTGGGGCTGCTCGCGGCCGCCCGCCCAGATCTCAAGGACACCGACTTCCAGCGCGTCCTGCGCGAGTCCGCCGACGACGTGGGAGCTCCCGGCCGCGACGAGGAGACCGGGTGGGGGCGCCTCAATTCCGCCGCCGCGCTGCGCGCTGTGGATCCTTCGCTCGGCCTGTGGCATGACGAGGTGGTGGGTGCGGCGTTCACGAGCGTGGGCTTCGACACCCTGGTCGCCGGCGAACCGGGTCCGGGCGCGCTCGAGCGCGTCCTCGGTCCCGTGCGCGTCGAGCGCATCGAAGTCACCGCCACCGTCACGCTGCCCGATTCGTTCCGCTCGCCGGTGCGCGTATGGCCGCGCGTGGGCGGCACGTTTACCGCCCGCGGCGCCTGCCGCATGCCTTACTGGACGCCGTGGGCCGAGGTGGTGGCGCAGGAGGCGCGCTCGTTCACCCTGCGCGGCTACCTGTTCCGTGTGGCCGAGCCCTGTGCGACGTGCGGCGGGGAGTCATGGCTGCCGCTGCCGCCCGACCAGGCACGGTTCGGCTTCACCGTGCTGGGCCCGGTGGAGCGCGCACCGATCACGGCCGCCCCCGAGCGCGAGCCCGACAACGCCCGGCTCACCGCCCACCCCAACCCATTCCGGTCCGCCACCGTCGTCTCGGGTCCCGCGGGCAGCCCGGTCACCATCTTCGACTCTGCGGGTCGGGTGATGCGCCGGGGCGTGCTCAATGGCACAATGGGCGGGCTCGTCTGGGACGGCCTCGACGGGCACGGGCGGGAGGTGCGCCCCGGACTCTACTTCGTGCGCTGCGACCGACCGGCCGGACCTCTCTTCGCGAAGGTGGTGCACCTTGAGTGATCGGCGCTTCGCCCGCAGCCTGCTCCGCGCGCCATTCGCGCTGCTGCTCGCCGGCTGCGCGGGACGTGACGCGGGCGACTGGGCGGACGTGCATGAGGTGACGCCCACAGTCCTCGCGACCCAGGCGGCCAGCGACGCGGCGCTCGCCGCCGACCACCGTGGCCAGGTCGCCCTCACCTGGGTGACGAGCGACTCGCTCGGCCAGGATCTGTGGCTCGCCCTCTCGGCCGACAGCGGTCTCACCTTTGGATCACCGGTGCGCGTCAACCCGCGTCGCGGCAGCGTGTCGTCCTACGCCGAGTGCCGCCCGCTCGCGGCGTACGGGGCGGCGGGCGAGCTGCTGGTCGCCTGGTCCGATCGGCGCGGGGATTCCGTGCGGGACGCAGATCTAGTGGTGCGCGCCAGTGGCGACGGGGGCCGCACGCTGGGGCCCACGGTGGTCGTCAACGACGACGCCGGCGACGGGCGAGCGGGCTTCCACGGCTTCCCGTCGCTGGTCGCACTGCCCGCCGGCGGCTGGTTTGCGGTGTGGATGGACTCGCGCGAGCACGCGGCGGCCGGAGACAGCACGACCGTCGCCTCGCTCTTCTACGCGATGAGCAGCGATGGCGGCCAGACCTGGTCGGACAATCGCCCGCTCACCGCCCGCGCGTGCCCGTGCTGCCGGGTGACCGCGGCAGCCGATCCGAGTGGCCTCGTGGCAGTGGCCTATCGCTCGGCGACGGACGACCTGCGCGATCCTGCGCTCGCCGTGTCGTACGACCGTGGCACGAGCTTCGCGCTCGACACCGTGCTGGCAGCGGACGGATGGCGACTCGCCGGCTGTCCGGTGGACGGCCCCGCGCTGACGATGGACCATGCGGGGGGCGGGTACTTCGCCTGGTACACGGGCGCTGGCGGTGGCGGCGCATGGATCGCCCCGTGGCGCGCCAAGGGCGGGCTCATAGGACTCAGACGCCCCCTCTCGGACAGCCTGGTCTCGGCCCGGCACCCCCAACTCGCCCGGCTCGGCGCCGCCACGCTGGTGGCCGTCGAGGGCCGCACGCGCGCGGACCGGGGTCGCAGCGTGATCGCCGTGCGCGCGCTCGAGTCCGACGGAGCGCTGACGTCGTGGCTCTTTCTGGGCGCCAACGCGGCTCACGCGTGGTTGACGCCGGCCGGAGCACGATCGGCGCTGGTGTGCTGGACGGAGCACGGGGAGGAGGGCTATCGTGTGCGGGTGGTGAGGTTGGTGCGATCGACTCGCTGGACGGGCGCGCAAAAACCCGCTCCCTCAAGGGGGTGACCCGAGGAGATTGCACGCGAGGCTCCTTGCCCTGCTCGTACTGACAGGGGCATCGTTCGCGACCAGCGCCACCCTGTCCGACCCCCGGGACAAGCTGCGGACCCACCCTCGGCTCGAAGAACTTCGGCCTCACGCCGTCGCCATGCTTCCCGCCTTCGCGCGCGGGGGAAATGCGACCGCCGAGGCCTTCTTTGAAGCGCAGTGGGATAGCGTATTCCGCGGATCGGGCCACGTCTGGCGCTCAGCGGATGAAACCTTCCATAGCATTGTCCAGGGCACCGCGACACCCGAGTCCCTGGGGCGTGCCCTCCGTGAGCAGATTCGGAAAACCGGTCACCCGAACCCCGCGATGGCCCGTATGCTGGCGAGGCTGATGCAGAGCGATGCGCTGCTGTCTCTGCGGTTGAATCGGTGGGATATTGTGAACGCGAAGCCCGGCGTCGTGACGATCGAGGTCCTCGCCACGCTGGTGGACTCCACCGGCACGATGTTGTGGCAAATCTCCGGGCGGCAATCCGACGGGGTGCCCGAGAGCTTGGGCGCCGAGGATGTGCCCGCGCGGGAGGGGAAACCCAGCGAGGTGCTGATCAGGCAATACGATCCGCGTCTCGGTGGGGCCGCGGAGCTCATTCAAGGGACTCCGGGATCGCCCGGAGGAGTTGTGACTTTCGCTCCCACGCTGAGGCAGACGGCGCACGACTTCGGGGGGGCGACCACCAGGCTGCTCGATCGTTGGCGGGCTGCTTTCCCGGCGCCTCCGGGCCCCTGAACGGCGCAATCGGCGCCGCCCGATCCCATCGCGCGGCATCTCGGCTGTTCGGTCCTGGGGTCTACTTCTGTCTTGGCGCCGCTTCCACGACGCGGGCTGCCCTCAGGAGTGACGCTTCGTCACAGGGTCTTCCCACCAATTGGAGTCCTACCGGCATTCCATTGAAGGTGCCTGCCGGGACGGTGATGGCGGGCCAGCCGAGCAGATTCAATGGGGCGGTGAAGCGCGTCGCCGCCGGCACGCCGAGCGGCGGCGCGGGGCCGGGCATGGTGGGGGTGCTGAGCAGATCGAGGCCGGCGCACTTCTGCTCGAATCGACGACGATACTCCGCCCGCGCCTGCTGGGCCCGAATGTAGGCACCCGGCGGATAAGCGTGCGCGGCGAACAGCCGCAGCCGCGCGAACTCCCCATAGTCGGCCGATCGTTCGCGCAGCATGGCGGCGTGATACACGGCAGCCTCCATGGCGAGGAGGGCGCCGTTCAAGACGCGCAGGCTCGCCATCACCGATAGATCAATGGGGAGGAGGAACGCCCCGGCGGCTTCGAGCGACCGGAGCCCGGCGCGCCATGCGTCGTGCGCCTCGAGCGCGCGCAATGGCTCCTCTTCCCCGTCGTCCCCTAGCACTCCGATCCGCAGCCCCCGAGCACCGGCCTCGATGCCGGCGCGGTAGGCGGGCACCGCGGCGCCGCGCGTGCGCGGGTCGCCCTCGTCGGGCCCGGCGAGCACTTCCAGGAGCACCGCCGCGTCGGCGACGGTGCGGGTCATCGGGCCCAGGTGGTCGAGCGACCACGAGAGCGGCACCGCCCCCCGCAGGCTCACGCGACCGAACGTGGGCTTGAGTCCGACGATGCCACAGAGCGAAGCCGGGATGCGGATCGACCCGCCGGTGTCGCTGCCGAGCGCGGCGACCACCATCCCCGCCGCCACCGCGGCACCCGAGCCGCTGCTCGACCCACCGGTGTCCCGCGAGGGATCGTGGGGATTGCGGGTGGGGCCGTAGTGGGCGTTGTTGGAGCCCGGCGAGTATGCGAACTCGGCGAGACGTGTCTTGCCGACGATGATCGCGCCCGCCGCCCGGAGCCGCTCGACCGCGGCGGAATCCACGTCGCGCGCACGCTCGCCGTGGAACTTCGAGCCGGCGGTCGTCGGTGTGCCCGCCATGTCGAGCAGGTCCTTGATCGCGACCGGCACGCCGTGCAGCGGTCCGCGGTAACCGCCGTTGGCGATCTCGTCCTCGGCGACGCGCGCGGCGGCGATCGCCTGTTTCCCGAGCACGAGCTGAAACGCGTTCAGCTCGGGATCGCGTGCGGCGATGCGCTCGAGCGCCGCCTCGGCCAGCTCGACCGGGGAGACCTTCCGTGTCCGGATGCGGACCGAGAGCGCGTCGAGGGAGTCCGGCGGCGCCTCCGCGCGCGTGGCCTGCCCCGTACCCACGGGGTTCTGATCGCACGGCGCCGCGGCAGCACCATCGCCCCACCCGGCGAGATAGTCGGGGACGCCCGACCCCGGCATCGCTCGTTCCAGCGCATCGAACGCGAGGGCGGTCTTGAGCAACTCCATTTCGAGGACACGCTCGACATCAGGCTCGGCGATCGGGATCTCCGCCGCACGCAGGTTGGCCCGCATCCGATCGATCATCCGGCCCGCGGCATCGGCGTCACGCATCGTTCTCCTCCACGTCCGATGGTTGTCCATCCTCCCCGCCGGTCCGCGCCCCGTCAAATGTGACCGGTGCGGCAATACGACGATCGCGCGTGGTGGATCACGCCGCAGCCCCGCCGGCCATCCGTTGCCGCCCCCGCACGGCGCATGCTACGCTCCCGCTTCTTGCGCCACGTTCACGCCCTCTCGGCCATGATTCCGACACCCTCCCAACTCGTTCGAGGCCCCGCTTGACGCTGGACACCGACACCTCCGACCTCAAGGCCGTCGAAACGCTCAAGAACGCCCGCGACCGCATCCTCGCCGAACTGCGCAAGGTCATCGTCGGCCAGGACCAGGTGGTCGATCAGCTCCTCACGGCGCTGTTCGCCAACGGTCACGTGCTGCTGGTCGGCGTGCCGGGACTCGCCAAGACGCTGCTGGTCTCGAGCCTCGCGCAGGTCTTGGACCTCAAGTTCAACCGCATCCAATTCACGCCCGACCTGATGCCGAGCGACATCACCGGGACCGACGTGCTCGAGGAGAGCGGCACCGGAAAGCGCGAGATCCGCTTCATCCCCGGGCCGGTATTCGCCAACATCGTCCTGGCCGACGAGATCAACCGCACGCCACCCAAGACCCAGGCGGCGCTGCTCCAGGCGATGCAGGAGAAGCAGGTCACGGTCGGCGGCCAGACCTTCAACCTGGCGCTGCCGTTCTTCGTGCTGGCGACCCAGAATCCGATCGAGCTCGAGGGTACCTATCCCCTGCCCGAGGCACAGCTCGACCGCTTCATGTTCAACGTGCGGGTGGACTATCCGTCGCAGGAGGAGGAGGAGAAGATCGTCGCCATGACGACCTCCGCCTACGAGGCGAGGCTGGAGCGTGTGCTGGGCGCCGACGACATCCTGGCGCTGCAGAAGCTCATTCGCCGCGTCCCGGTCGCCGATCATGTGGTGCGCTACGCCGTGCGGCTCGCGCGCGCGACGCGCGGTCGCGAAGGGGCGCCTGAAATGGTGAGCCAATGGGTGTCGTGGGGCGCGGGTCCGCGCGCCTCCCAATACCTGGTGCTGGGCGCCAAGACGCGCGCGGTCCTGCTCGGGCGCTACGCGCCGGGCATCGAGGACGTGCGGGCGGCGGCGCCCTCGGTGCTGCGGCACCGCATCGTCACCAACTTCACGGCCGAGGCCGAAGGCATCAAACCGGACCGCATCATCGAGGAGCTGCTCAAGAGCGTGCCCTCGGAGTAGTCGCAGGGCGCGGCGCCGCCGCGATCGGAGGACACCCTACCCATGGCCGCCACCGCAGCCATCCCCGCCCGGCAGGACGTCGAGCTCAAACGGCAGATCGGCCTCTACGCCGCCACCGCCATCACGGTGGGCAACATCATCGGCTCGGGCATCTTCCGCTCGCCGCACTCGGTCGCCCAGCACCTCGAGGGGTTCTGGCCGGTCATCCTGGCCTGGGTCATCGGCGGGGTGCTCTCGATCTGCGGCTCGCTGGTGCTGGCCGAGTTGGCGGTCACGCATCCGAAGACCGGCGGGCTCTATGTCTTCATCCGCGAGTCGTTCGGCGACGCGTGGGGCTTCATGTTCGGCTGGGCCAATCTCTGGGTCATCAAGCCCACGGTCATCGCCTCGATCACCAGCGTGTTCGCGCTCTACCTGTGTCAGGTGCTGCACTGGCCCAAGAGCGCCGAGTTCCCCGCCGGCGCCGGCGCCATCCTGCTGCTCACGTTCGTCAACTGGCTGGGGGTGAAGGAAGGCGCGCGGACCCAGTCGGTCTTCACCACGCTCAAGGTGGTCGGGATCGGCGGGCTCTGCCTGGCGGCGTTCACCCTGCCGCAGACACATCCGGCGACGGTCGTCGAGGCGCTGGCGCGCCCGCCCGACACGTCGTTCCTCCAGGCGCTGGCGCTGGCCATGATCTCGGTGCTGTTCGCCTACGACGGGTGGACCGATTCGACCTACGTCGCGGGCGAGGTCGTCAATCCGAAGCGCACCATGCCGATCGCCATCGTCTGGGGCACCTGGCTCGTCATCGCGATCTATGTTTTGACCAACATCGCGTTCCTTCACGTGTTGGGCGCCGAGGGCGTGGCCCAGTACGAGGCGGTCGGCTCCGAGACCATCCGCCGGCTGCTCGGCTCCTGGGGCGCCGGGGCGCTGGCCGTGCTGGTGGCGGTCTCGACCTTCGGCACCACCAACGGCGCCATCCTCACGGGCCCCCGGGTGACCCAGGCGATGGCGGCCGATGGGCTGCTGTGGAAGCCGCTCGCCCGCCTCGATCCCGCGCGCGGCACGCCCGGCTTGGCGCTCTGGGTGCAGGGCGTGCTCGCGTGCGTGTGGCTGTGGTTCGCCGCCGGGTTCGAGGACGTCTCGGGCTGGTTCGTCACCACGTCGTGGCTCTTCTACGCGCTCACGACCGCGTCGCTGTTCGTCCAGCGCCGACGCGAGGCGCGAGGAGAGATCGCGGCCCCCTCCTACCGCACGCCGCTCTATCCGGTGACGCCGGTGCTGTTCGTGCTCGCGACCGCCCTCATCATATTCAGCGACCTGCGCGACAGCGGGTGGAAGGCGTGGGCGGGCGTCGGGATCGCGGCGCTCGGCTTCCCGGTCTACGCGCTCTGGAAGGGGCGGCGCGCGCGCGGCGCCTGAACGGCATGGAACCGAGCGACATCGAGGACTACCTCAAGCCCGAGGCCTACGACCTCTACTACTCCTGGCTCACCGACGACATCCCGTTCTACGTCGCGCGGGCGAAGGAGGCGCGTGGGGCGGTCCTCGAGGCGGGTTGCGGCACCGGCCGCGTGCTGCTGCCCACGCTCCAGGCCGGCGTGGACATCGACGGGTTCGACATCCACCCCGGGATGATCGAGTTCCTCAAGCAGAAGGCGGCGGGCCTGGGGCTCACGCCGCGGGTCTCGGTGGCCGACATGCGCGACTTCACCATGCCGCGCCGCTACGCCCTCATCACCATCCCATTCCGCGCCTTTCAGCACCTGCTCACCCCCCGTGACCAGGTCGCCGCGCTGCGATGCTTGCGCGAGCATCTCGAAGGCGGCGGGGCGCTGGTCTTCAATATCTTCTTCCCCAGCCTCGACAAGCTCGTGCAGCCGGACGGCGAGCAGGTGCTGGAGAAGGAGTTCGCCCACCCCGAGTCCGGTCTCCCGGTCGCCATGTACGCAACGCGTCGGTCCGATCGCGTGGACCAGGTACTCCACGTGGAGCGCGAGGTGGTGGAATCCGACGCGCGCGGCTACGCCGCCCACACCCATCGCGACCGCTTCAGCATGCGCTGGACCTGGAAGCCCGAGATCGAGCTGCTGCTGGGGGCGGCCGGATTCTCGCGCTGGAGCGTCCAGGGTGGCTTCGACGGGCGGCCGCTCGAGAAGGACGCCGACGAGATGGTGTGGACCGCGTGGAAGGATTGAGAGCCGGCGCGTCGGGCGGCACGGGCGCGGCGGGTCCTGCGTCGCAGACCGGCGATCATGCCGGCGTCCGCGCGACCGCGGCGGTCCGCCCGGATGCCGGGTCGCCGGGATCGGCCTTTGAGGGCGAGGGGGCACCCTCGCCCTACACGCGCGCCGATCTCTACGACCTGCTCTTCCGGGATTACGCCGCCGATCTCGGTTTCTACCTCGGCATCGCCAAGGAGGCGGGCGGTCCGGTGCTCGACGTGGGCTGCGGCACCGGCCGCGTGCTGCTGCGCGCGCTCGAGCTGGGGCTCGATGTGGACGGCCTGGACGATTCGGCCGAGATGCTCGCGCGCCTGCGTCAGAGTGCCGAGGCCCGGGGACTCGCCCCATGCGTGGTGCAGGCCGACATGCGCGTGTTCCAAATGCCGCGCCGCTACGCGGGCATCGTGATCCCGTTCAACGCGTTCGCCCACAACCTCACGGCGGACGACCAGATCGCGACGCTGCGCCGCTGTCACGAGCATCTCGTGCCCGGCGGGCGGCTGGTGTTCGACGTGTTCTCGGCCACGCCGGCGATGTTGGCGGCCCCGATCGCGGAACCGGTACTGGAGTTGGAGACGCCGCACCCGGAAACCGGGCTGCCCCTTCGCCTCTACGATGGCCGGCGCCTCGATATCTCGACCCAGACCCAGCATTCCCAGATCGCGATCGAGGAGCTCGATGCGCGGGGGCAGATCGTGCGCACCCATCGGTTCGCCGCCGTGGTGCGCTGGATCTACCCGAGCGAGATGGAGCTGCTGCTGCGCCTCGCCGGCTTCGACCGCTGGAAGGTGACGGGCGGGTTCGACGGCCGCCCGACCGCCGACCATGAGGGCAGCATCGTCGTTTCGGCGTGGAGGGGCGCATGAGGGCATCGTTTTGGGATAGCCTGTGGCGACCCGCATCGGTGAGGGATCGCGAACGGGCCTCCCCCGGACCACGCGGGCACCGCCGAGGGCCGGCGGGCCATCGACGCATCCCTTGCGCAAGGAGGAACACGCGGTGAAGAACTATCTCACGGAGTTCATCGGGACCTTCTTCCTGGTCCTCACCATCGGACTCGCGGTGCTGTCGGGATCGCCGTTGGCGCCGCTCGCCATCGGCGCCGCGCTGATGGTGATGGTCTACATGGGCGGCCACATCTCGGGGGCGCACTACAACCCGGCGGTCACGGTGGCGGTCTGGATGCGCGGCAAGCTCCCTGCGTCCCAGGTGGTCCCCTACTGGGTCTCCCAGATCCTCGGGTCGCTGGCGGCGGCGTTCGTGGTCCACATCCTGACCGGCCGCACGTTCGCTCCCGCCCCCTCGCCCGAGACGAGCGGCATACAGGCGCTGATCGCCGAGATCCTCTACACGTTCGCGCTCGCGCTCGTGGTGCTCAACGTCGCGACCGCCAAGGCGACCGAGGGCAATTCGTACTACGGCCTGGCGATCGGCTTCACCGTCACGGCCGGCGCGTTTGCGGGAGGGCCGGTCTCGGGCGGGGCGTTCAATCCCGCGGTCGGCCTCGGCCCGATCGTGATCGAGTCCGTCATGGGCGGCGGCGGGTTCGGGAACCTGTGGCTCTACCTGGTCGGCCCGCTGGCGGGCGCCGCCGCCGCGGCGCTGGTGTTCAAGCTGCAGCACGCGGGCGCGACGGACTGACTTCGACGTGATGCCCTCCACACCTCGCTCATCCTCCGGCGCACAGGCCGATCGCGGGATCGCCCGCGGGTCGCGCGACGGTCGAGCGACTCTAGACCCGGCGGTGGTCGCGCGCCTGGCGCATCTCGACGTGCGCGCGCGGTTCGTGGTCGAGGGCTTCATCGCCGGCATGCATCGCAGTCCCTTTCACGGCTTCAGCGTCGAGTTCGCCGAGCATCGCCCCTACATGCCGGGCGACCCGCTCAAGAATCTCGACTGGAAGGTTTGGGCGCGCAGCGACCGCCTGCTGATCAAGCAGTACACCGAGGAGACCAACCTCCGCTGCCACCTGCTGCTCGACCTCTCCGGCTCGATGGCGTTCAAGTCGCCGCGCGCGGCGCTGAGCAAGCTCGGGTACGCGCAGTCGCTTGCAGCGGCGCTCGCCTACCTGATGCTCCAGCAGCAGGACGCGGTCGGGGCGATGCTGTTCGCCGAGCGGCCGCTCCTTTACCTGCCGGCGCGCGCGGTCCGGTCCCACCTCGACGAGGTGCTGAAGGCGCTGGGGGGTGCCACGCCTCAGGGCCGCACGAAGCTCGGCCCGGCGCTCCATGAGCTGGCCGAGCGCATCAAGCGCCGCGGGCTCATCGTGCTGCTCTCGGACCTCATGGACTCACCGGCTGACGTGTTGCTCGGGCTCCAGCATTTTCGCCATCGTCGCCACGAGGTGGTGGTGTTTCACATCCTCGATCCGGACGAGCTGGACTTCCCCTACACCGACACCGCGACGTTCGTGGACATGGAGAGCGACCAACGCCTGACGACCGAGCCGTGGGA
This sequence comes from uncultured Binatia bacterium (SeqCode), assembly GCA_964618895.1. Lineage (GTDB taxonomy): Bacteria > Desulfobacterota > Binatia > DP-6 > DP-6 > CAZUDO01. The sequence continues at coordinate 35,249 of CAZUDO010000127.1, read as the reverse complement.
GATCGCGAAGCGCTATCGCGAGCGGCTGGCGGCGTGGTCGGCGCAGTACGCGCGCGCCTGCCGCGAGAACCGGATCGACTACGTGCGGCTCGACACCCGCACTCCGTTCGACCAGGCGCTGCTAGCCTACCTCGAGAAACGGGCGCGGCTGCTGTGACGCGGCCCGCCTCCCCGACCGATCGGTGAGCTTCCTCAACCCGCTGTTCCTGTTCGGGCTCGCCGCCGCCGCGGTCCCCATCCTGATCCATCTCTTCACGCGCAAGCGCCCACGTGAGATGCGGTTCCCCTCGCTCGAGTTCCTCGCCGAGGTGAACCGCAGCGAGATCCGCCGGCTGCGCCTCCGGCAGTGGCTGCTGCTGCTGCTGCGCACGCTGGCGGTGGCGGCGCTGGCGCTGGCGATCAGCCGGCCGGCCCTGCGGGGCACCGCGGGCCTTGCGCGCAACGCTTCGACCACGGTCGTCGCGCTGGTGGACCGGAGCGCCAGCATGGGCGCCATGGCCCCGGACGGCACGCTTCTCGTCGGGGCGCGGCGTGCGGTCGAGGGCCTGCTCGCGACCCTCGGCCCGGCCGACGAGCTGCTGCTGGTCCCCTACGACCAAGGACCGCACCCGGTCTCGGCCCGTCCGCTCGGCGACATCGCCCGCCTGCGCGCCGAGACGCAGGCGCTCGCCACGACCGCGCGCGCGACCGATCACGCGCCGGCGCTCGATTTCGCGGCGCGCGCCCTCGCGGAGAGCCATGCCTTGAACCGCGAGCTCTTCTGGCTCTCGGATTTCCAAGCCACGGGGTTCGCGCCCGCGGGTCGTGTTCCGCACGCCGTCAGCGCCCCGGGCGCGCTCCCATTACCCGCGGGGCCGTGGGAGCAGGTGCGCGTCTACCTGATGCCGTTCGCGCCGGTGAGCCGCGCGAACGTGGGGCTGAGTGACGCTTCGCTCGCCCCGACCGAGTCCGGAACCGCGCTCTCCGTGGCCGGCATCGCCCACGGCGCGCGGCCCGGCGACCTGAGCGTCGAGGTAAGGGATCTCTCGGGCGACGCGGAGCTGGGCCGCGGGTATCTCTCCCTCCCCCCGCAGGGCGAAGCCTCGACGCTGCTCCCGCTGGCGCGGCTCCCGGATCTGGGCGGGGTGGTGATCCTCCCCGACGACGCGCTGCCGCTCGACAACCGACGCGTGTTCGCGGCCGGCCGCGCAGGCACCGTGAGCGTGCTGTTGCGCGAAGACGGTCTCGCGAGCCCCCTACGCCTGGCCCTCGAGGCGGGCGGTTCGGCCTCGGGTCTCGCGGTGTCGGTGGTGGACGCCGCCGGCCTTGCCGCCGGCATCGGCGAAGCGGACGTCGTGGTCTTGAACGACCTGTCGCGGCTCGGGCCGGTCGAGCAGCAGGCGGTGCTCGACTTCCATCGCGGCGGCGGCGGGCTGTTCGTGGTGCTCGGTGGCCGCGCGGACCCGGCGGCGTGGAACGCGTCGCTGCTCTCGGAGTTGGGCGTGGGCACCCTCGGAGCGCTCGAGTCTGCGGCGCCCGGCGCCGCATGGCGTCTGCGCCGCGCCGCGGCGGGGCACCCGGTGCTGGCGGGGTTCCCGGCGCGCCCCGGCGAGGCGCTCTCGACCGGGAGCTTTCGCAGCATCCCGGTGCTCGACCTTCGTGAGACGCGGGGCGGCCCCCCCACCGCCTCCAGACCGTCCCGCACTCGCGCTCCGGTCCGCGTCCTACTCGAGTATGGCCGCACGCGCCCGGCGCTGATCGAGGCGCCGCACGCGCTGATTCTGGCCGCAGTGCTCGATCCCGCCACCAGCGACTTCCCGGTGAGCGGGGCGTTCCTGCCGCTGCTTCACCAGTGCGTCAAGGTGCTGGCGCGCGGCACCGCCGCCGGATCGTTCGAGCCCGGCGACCGCTACAGCGCGCCGGCCGGCACCGGCGCCTGGCGCATCGAGGACAACGAGGGTCGTGAGCTGCCGAGCGAGATGGTGTCGGAGGCCGGCGCCACTCGGCTCATGTCGGCGCCGCTCGAGCGCCCCGGCCTCTACCGGGTCTCGCGGGGGGGGAAGCTGCACAATACGTTCGCCGTCAATCCCTCCGGCCAGGAGTCTGACCTCACCCCGCTGCCCGAGGCGGAGCTGGTCCGGGCCTTCCCGCCCGGCCGGGCGCAGGTGCTGCGCCCCGGTGCTGACCTCGCGCGCCGCGTGCGCGAGGCGCGCTTCGGACGCGAGCTGTGGGGATGGTTCGTGATCGCCGCACTCGTGCTGCTCGTGACCGAGATGGTCGTCGCGCGCTGGGGGATGGAATCGAGGATGCCGGGGGCCGGCGCGGCCTAGTGGGAAGCGTCGCCGGGAGGAGGGCGGCGTAGGCGCCGCCCTGCGTTACGCGGGGTCGGCGGTGTCGCGAACGCGGCCGGGGCGCCCACCGATGCCTCGTCTGCCGGCCGGGAACTCCCGCTTGAACTTCGCGATCAGGTCGGAACGCCGGTCGCCGGTCTCGCCCGGCCCGGGCAGGTGCCCAAGCGCTTGGCGCGTGAGACGCAGCTGTTCCATGTACGTGCAGCACGGAGGGCACTCCGCCAAGTGGTCATCGAGACCGGCCCGGGCCTCCGGTACGAGGGTGCCCTCGATGGCATCCCCCATGAGATCGATGGCTTCGTAACAGTTCACGTGGTTCCTCCGCTCGCGGTCCTCGAATCGCCTTTCAGGCCGGCCGCCTCGGCGTTGCCGGCGCCTTCGGGCCCTCGGATCCTTTGCCTGGTCAGCAGCGACGTCCGGCCGATTCCGGCACGGGATGGCGGCCTCGCTCCCTCCCGCACGTACCGATCGAGTGCGCGGCGGATGCCCGCCCGCCCGCGATGGAGGAGCACTCTCTGGTTCGTCTCGCTCAGATCGAGAATGTTACACACCTCCCGGGCGGGCACGTCCTCCACGTCGCGTAGGAGGACCACCTGTCGCTGCGCCACCGGCAGCCCGGTGAGTGCCGTGCGTACGACTTCGAGCGCCTCGTGGCTCTGATAGATCGCGGCGGGGTCCTCGAGCGCCCATGGTATGGGGGTCTCCTCCCACAGGCCGATCCGGCCGCGCCCCGGTGCCCACTCCACGAACCCGTCTCCATTCCGGCCCTCGGAGCCGGGGACGGGGACGCCGCGACGCGCCTCGCGCACCGCCATGGTCCTCGCACGTCGCACGAGGATGCTGTAGATCCAGGTTCGCAGCGACGAGCGACCTTCGAAGGCGCGGAGCCCGCGAATCACCGCCAGCCAGGTCTCCTGCACGATGTCCTCGGCCAGCGGCGGCGAAGACGTGAAGGACGCAGCCAAAGTGACCAGCCAGCCATGGAGGTCGTCGACGAGGGCGGCGAAAGCCGTCTCGTCGCCGGCTCGCAGCTTGGCGAGCAGCTCTGCTTCCGTTCCCCAGGGTTTCGCGCGCACGTTGTTCTCCGTCGTCTTCGGCTCGCCCGAGCCTCGCATGAGCCTAACAGAGCCCCGGGGGCGCGGGAACAGCCATGCCACCCTGCACCGCATTTCCCAGGGCTGTGTTTGAGCGAGGGCGGTTAGTGCGTAACGACCGCACGCCTCGGGAGACTAAAAGGAGGGCGTCGGAGGTCCACAGGGGGAAAGGCAGGGTGCCCAACCGCCGCCTAGGGGCTAACGGCGCCCGTGTCGCTGATCGGCCGGCGCCGTGCACAGGGCGCCTCTTCTCGGCCGTAAGGAGGGCCATGTGAGATCTCGCACCGCCGTGCCGGCCCTGGTCGGCCTGCCCATACTCCTGGGCTTCGCGTTCCTGCTCTTTGGACGGCCGGCTCGAGTCGCGGGCCAGCAGGCCTCGCGGGGACACTCCGGGCACGCGGAGATGACCGATGCCGCCATGAAGCGATGGTCCGAGACGTGGTGGGCCACGCATCCGAAGGTCGGCGCCCCGTCGCGCCAAGCGGCGGCGGCGACCTTCTTCGTCGAGAACTTCCGGTTCGACGCCGACGGCAGCTTCGCCACTCAGGTCGATACCGTGAGGATCGCCGTAGGCGAGGCCGTGATGTGGGAGTGGAACGGCGGAATCCACAGCATCACGAACGGGACCGGCTTCGAAGATCCGAACGCGGGCTTGATGTTCGACCAGCCGAGCGACTTCGACAACAACCATTTCTCGTTCGTATTCAACGCCGCGGGCACGTTCCCGTTCTTCTGCCGCCCCCATGAGTTGGGCGACATGAAAGGCGTCGTGATCGTCGGAAGCACGACCGGCGCGGAGCCCTTCCCGGGCGAGGCACTCGGCTTCACGGGGGGGCCGTGGCCGAATCCGACCCGGACGGGGGTGACCTTCGGCTTCGCGCTGCGCAGCCCGGGACGGGCGCGCGCCGAGGTGTTCGACGCACGCGGTCGGCGCATCGCGATCGTGCTGGATCGCGATCTCGGCGCCGGACCGCACGTGGGGGCGTGGGGCGGTCGTACGCCGGGCGGCGCTGGCGCCGAGACCGGCCTTTACTACCTGAGGCTACGCCTGCCCGGCTATGAGCGAAGCCGGGCGATCGTGATCGCGCGCTGAGATGCGTCTTCGTCGTCCTGAACGCGCCGAGCGGCGGCCCGATGGCGCCTACCGGTTCTCGACCTTCACGCCCTTCGGGAGCTCGTCGGGGTTCAGCACCGTGAGCACCACGCGACGATTACGGAGCAGCTCCTCGTCGTTGCGCTCCCGGGTCTCCGGGCGCGACTCCCCGTAGCCCTTCGCGATCAGGTTGCTGCGGAACAACCGATAGTGCTCGATCAGCCACAGGGAGACGGCCTCCGCGCGGGCCTGGCTCAGGCGCAGGTTGTGGCCTGAGGTGCCGCGCGTGTCGGTGTGGCCCTCGACCTCGATGCGGAGGAACGCGAACTTTTCGAGCGCCTCGCCGGCCTCGCGCAGCGACGCTTCGGATTCGGGCAGCAGCACGGCGCTGTTGGTCTCGAAGTAGAGGTTCTCGAGCCGGATGCGCCCGCCTTCGATCAACTGGCGCTCGCTCTCGCTGACCGGCTTCGAGGGCGGAACCTGCGTGGGCGCCGGCTTCTCGACCTGCCTCGGCGGCGGGCCCGGCGGCGGCTGCACGCGTCCGGTGGCGCGCTGGTTGCCGGCGCACCCCTGCTCGTCCACCTCCATCCCGGCCGCGGTGTCCGGGCAGCGGTCGACACCATCACACACGCCGTCCTGGTCGCTGTCGCTGGAACAACCCCATTGGTCGACCGTGCAGCCCCAGGGTGTGTCGTTGCAATAGTCGACCCGGTCGAACACGCCGTCGCCGTCCCAGTCCACGGCCGGCCAGCGATAGCAGGGCGCGTTGGGATCGACCTTGTCGGCTGCCGATGGCGGCGCGGCGTGAAGCGGGGTGGCTGCGCCGAGCATGAGCAGCAGGGACACGATGGTGCGCCGGAATGTCATGGCGACCTCCTTGCGAAGTGGTGCGGTCCCGCGAGGTTCGGGGGCCTGCGGGGCTGGGTTCCAAGGGGAGTGGGTGAGATATACCGGATTGGGCGGCGGGCCGCACTTCCTATAGTCTGACCCCACCATGCGAATGCTCCTTGCGGCCCTGGGTGCGGCGGCCCTGTTCGCCGCACCCGCGCCGGCGCACGATGTCGCGGTCGCGGCGGGCGGCGTGGCCTCCGCGCGCGGCCCGGCGGTGACGGCGGCAACCCCGGCGGCTGCGGAGTCCCGCCGGGCCGACCACCCACACACGGACGGGCCCGATTCGGGCGTGGGGCTGCTCGGCCATCCGGCCCCCGCGTGGACCTTCACGCGCTGGATCGGCCCGTCGCTGTCCCTCGAAGGGCTGCGAGGCAAGGTGGTGCTCATTCGCTGGTGGACCGAAAGCTGCCACTTCTGCGCCGCCACGTTGCCGGAGATCGAGGCATTGCGCCGGGCGCACGCCAACGACGGACTGGTCGTGATCGGCGTGTTCCATCCCAAGCCGCCCCGCGAGGTGAGCGACCGGAAGATCGTTGCGCTGGCAAAGCGGCTCGGCTTCTTTGGTCCCCTCGCGGTGGACCGCGAGTGGACGACGCTGGAGCGCTACTGGCTGGCGGATCACCCCGAGCGAAGCTGGACCTCGGTCTCATTCCTGGTGGACCGCCAGGGCGTGATCCGCTGGGTGCACGGCGGCGGGGAGTACCACCGCACCGACGATCCCGCGCACGCGCGATGCGCGAAGCAGTTCGCCGAGCTGGAAACGACGCTGGCGGAGGTGCTGGCCGAGAGCGCGCCGCTGCCCAAGGTGCCTTGAGCCCCCGCGAATCGCTCTGTTAGTGTCGCGATGCCCCGCCGGCAGGCGGGGCGTCGTCGTGTTCCGGCCGCGACCGTCACGGGAGGACCCGTGGCGGGTTTTGGCGTTTGGGGCGCTCGCCGCGCGCAGGCGACCCTCTCGCGTTCCCTTCGGACGGGATGGATGCCCGAGACCTTTCTCCACGACTCGCTCGCCGATTCGCTGCTCGACGACGCCGGACAGCTCCCGGAGGCGCGCGAGCTGGCGGCGGCGCTGCGCTCGGCGCCCTCCGGGCCGGGCGCCACGCGCCTGGCCGTGCGCGGGCTGGCCGGCTCCTCGCGCGCATTGCTCGCCGCCTGGCTTCAGCGCGCGACCGCACGCACCCTGCTCTACCTGGTCCCGCCCGGCGACGCGTTCGAGGAGGCGCGGGACGATCTCGAGTACTTCCTGGGCCCGGCCCGGCTCCTGCCCTTCCCCGACCCCGAGACCCTACCGTACGACCCGGTTTCGCCCCACCCCGGGCTCACCGCCCAGCGTCTCGAGACGCTCGACCGCCTGGCCCGCGCCCGGCGCGAGGGAGCCTCGGGCGTGGTGCTGGCCACGGTGCGGGGCCTGCTCCAGCGCGTGCCGCGACCGGAGCGCATCGCGCACGCAGTGCTCCAGATCCGGGTGGGGCACGACTACGACCCGGGAGCCGTGATGGAGCGGCTCGTCTTCCTCGGCTACGAGCGGTTCCCCGAGGTCGAGGCGATGGGCCACTTCGCGCGGCGCGGGGGCATTCTCGACATCTATCCGGTGGGCTCGGCCGATCCACTCAGGCTCGAGTTCGACGGCGACACGCTGCGCTCGCTGCGGCGCTTCGATGCCGGCACCCAGCGCTCGATCGAGCAGCTCGCCGAGGCCTTCGTGCTCCCCCGCTACGAAGTGGTGGTCGAGCCCCACGAGGCGGCGGCGATCGCCGGGCGTCTCCGCGCCGCGGGGGACGAGAAAGCGGGCGGCCTTTCGCGGACTGGCGGCCTCGTGGACCCCGGTGGCATCGGCGGTGGCGACGGGGAGCCTCTCGTGCGCGGCGAGGGGGAACCACCCGCGCGCGGCGACGCCTTCCTCTTCCACGAGGGCATGGAACGATTCGCGGGCCACTACGACCCGGACTTGGGCTCGCTGCTCGATTACCTCCCCGACGATTGCCTGGTCGTGTGCGACGACCCCGGGAAACAGCAGGACCGGCGCGATGACCTCCTCGCGGCGATCGGCCGCGGATATCAGGAGACGGCCGCGCACTACCCGGCGATCTCTCCGCCCGAGCACCTCTTCCTGCCGGGCGAAGCGTTCGAGCGTACGCTGGCCGAGCGACCCGGAGCCGACTGGCTGGGGCCGGTCGCGACCAGCGACGATTCGCGTCGCTATCCGCGCACCTTGTTCGTCGAGTGCTCGCCGGCGGAGCCGGTCCAGCGTTCGACCGAGCGGCTCAAGTCGCACCTGGCGGAGCTGGGCGCCAACGGCCTCAGGGCGGTGATCCTGTGCGATAACCCGGGCCAACGCGACCGGCTTCGCGAGCTGCTGGACGGCACCGACGTCGCGCTCGGCGTCGGTCTCCTCACCGCCGGGTTCACGCTCAAGCACGCGGGGCTCGCGGTCCTCACCGACCACGAGATCTTCGCCCGCTACCGTCGCCGCCGGCGCCGGCTCAAGAAGACCGGTGGGCTCTCGCTCGCCGAGCTCTCGGCCCTCAAGGTGGGCGACTTCGTCGTGCACGAGGATCACGGCATCGGCCTCTACCGGGGTCTGCAACGGCTCACGCTGAACGGGCAGGAGACCGACTGTGTCGAGATCTCCTACGCCGAGAAGGACCGGCTGTACGTCCCCGTGCAACAACTGGCCCTCGTATCGCGGTACGCGGCCGAGGAAGGGGCCAGGCCCGCACTCCACCGACTGGGATCGACCTCGTGGCAGAAGCAGAAATCGCGAGCGAAGCGGGCGATCCAAGAGATGGCCGAGGCGTTGATCCGCGCCTATGCGGCGCGCCGGGCGCTGCCGGGGCACGCGTACAAGCCCGACACGGTCTGGCAGCGCGAGCTCGAGGCGTCGTTCCCCTACGAGGAAACACCCGACCAGATCACCGCGATCGAGGAGGTCAAGCGCGACATGGAGACCGCCCGACCCATGGACCGACTGATTTGCGGCGACGTCGGCTACGGCAAGACCGAGGTCGCGGTGCGCGCCGCGTTCAAGGCGGTGCAGGACGGGCACCAGGTGGCCGTCCTGGTGCCGACCACGATCCTCGCCCAGCAACACTGGCTCACCTTCCGGGAGCGCCTGGCCGACTTCCCGGTGCAGGTCGAGGTGCTTTCGCGATTCCGCACCGCGAAGGAGCAGAAGGACGTGGTCAAGCGCCTGGCGTCGGGCCAGGTGGACATCGTCATCGGCACCCACCGCCTGCTCTCGAAGGACGTGCGCTTCCACGCTCTCGGCCTGGTGGTGATCGACGAGGAGCACCGGTTCGGCGTGGCGCAGAAGGAGCGCGTTCGCCAGCTCACTCGCACCGTGGACGTGCTGGCGATGACGGCCACCCCCATCCCCCGCACACTCAACTTGAGCCTGGCCGGCGCGCGCGACATGTCGGTGATCGAGACGCCGCCCCGCGACCGGCTCCCGGTCCATACGGAAATCTGCGAGGTCGACGACGAGCTGATCACCGACGCCATCCTGCGCGAGGTGGACCGCGGCGGGCAGGTGTTCTTCGTGCACAACCGGGTCGAGACCATTCACAACGTGGCGCTCCGCGTGCAGCGCCTGGTGCCGCAGGTGCGCGTGGCCATCGCCCACGGCCAGATGGCGGAGCGCGACCTCGAGCGCGTCATGCTCGAATTCCTCGACCGGAAGAGCGACGTGCTGGTCGCCACCATGATCATCGAGTCCGGGCTCGACATCCCGAGCGTCAACACCTTGATCCTCGACCGGGCCGACACCCTCGGCCTCGCCCAGCTCTACCAGCTCCGCGGCCGCGTGGGCCGCTCCTCGCACCGGGCCTACGCCTACCTCATGGTGCCCTCGCGCAAGGTGCTCACCGAGGAGGCCGAGAAACGACTGCGCGTGGTCGAGGAGTTCGACGAGCTGGGCGTGGGGTTCAAGATCGCCCTCAAGGACATGGAGATCCGCGGCGCCGGAAATCTGCTGGGTCCGGAGCAACATGGCTTCATCCTCGGCCTCGGCTTCGACCTCTACATGAAGATGCTCGAGGAGGCGGTCGCCGAGCTCAAGGGCGAGGCCGCCGAGGTCAGACCCGAGCCCCGGCTGCTGACCGACTGGAGCGCGTTCCTGCCCGACGACTACGTGCCCGACGAACACGAGAAGCTGGCGATGTATCGCCGCCTCGCCGACACCCGCGATCACGAGGGGCTGGATGATCTCACCCTCGAGCTGATGGACCGTTTCGGCCAGCTCCCGGAGCCGGCGGTGGCGCTGGTGGAGCTGCGGCGGCTGCGCGTGCTGGGCGCAGCCGCGGCGGTCGAAAACCTGCGCGTGTTCCACGACGTGGTCGAGATGTCGCTGCGCCGCCCGCTCAAGCCGGCCGAGATCCGGTCCGTGGTCGGGGCGGTGCGCTTCCAGGTCGAGTTCATGTCGGGCCGCGAGTTCGGCCTGCGGGTTCGGGGCGATGGGATCGTGCTGCTCAACCGGGCGCGCGAGCTGCTGGAGATGCTGGGCGCGAGCCTGACGAATGGGGGCAACGAGGCGCCTGTCGGTCCGCGGGGGTGACCGCCGGCGTCGCCCGCTCGACTCTGGTCGCCCCGCACGGGGGTCCGATCGTCCGCTCGTCGGGTTGCGGCGCTCCGAATGGTGCTCTAAGGTGTTCCGCCGAACTGTTTCCGCCGGACATCCGACGAAAGGGGCTCCCGTGACGCCTCCCGCTCCGCGCCGCGCCGGCCGCCGCCACGCCGCCGGGCCCGGCCTGGCCCCGGCGGCCCTCGCCTGCCTGCTGTGCGGCTGCTCCAGCGACCCCGGCGTGCTCGCCCGCGTGAACCGGCAGCCCATCACGCTCGCTCAGTTCAACGAGGTGGCCCTGGGGAATCTGCATCGGCTCGAGGGTCCGCCCGACAGCGTGAAGGCGCGGCTGCTCAAGGACCTGGTGGACCGCGAGCTGCTGGTGCAGGGTGCGCTCAGCCAGCGCCTCGACCAGACCCCGGAGTTCCAGGCCCACCGCCGAACGCTCGAGGGCCAGGTGCTGCGCGAGGCCCTCTATCAGCGCCTGCTCGGCGGCCCGTTCCCGGTGAGCGACGCCGAGGTGCGGGCGCTCTACGACCGCCGGGCCACCGCGACTCGCGCGCGGCTGATCTTCGCGTCCGACGAGGCGCTCGCCCGCCAGGCGGCGAGAGACCTCCAGCGCGGAGCAGATTTCGCCGCCGTCGCCGACAGCTACAACCCGACCGGCATGGTGCCGCCCGGAGGCGACATCGGCTTCATCCAGCCGGGCGCACTGCTCTCGCCACTGGATGACATCGTGCGCACCGCCACTCCCGGCCGGGTGGTCGGGCCGGTCGCCGCCGGAACGGAAGGCTGGTTCATCGTGCGGATCGAAGAGCGGCGGCCACAGCCCCAGCCGCCGTTCGAGGAGGGCCGCGCGCAGCTGGCCGAGATGCTGCGCCAGCGCAAGCAGCGGCTGGCGGTCGCGCACGTGATCGATCAGCTCCGCGTGGAGCACCAGGTCGTGGTGCTGCCGGGCGCGCCACAGCTCCTGTCCGGGAAGCTCCGCCCGGTACCCGGGGACGGCCGGGTGCCGCAGAGGCCGCCCCCTCCTGGCCCCGAGGACCGGCGACTCGTCCTCGCCCGATACCAGGGCGGCACCTACACGCTCGGCGAGGCCTACGACGACCTCATCGGCGGTGTGGGCGGCAGCATCGATTTCGCGATGATCCCGTCGGTCGAGCGTTGGATCCAGTCGCAGACGATCGAGCGCGCGGCGCTGGTCGAGGCCCATCGGCGCCGGATCGCCGACGAACCGGATGTGAAGCGCCGGGTGCGAGAGCGCCTCAACAATTACCTACTCGACGGCTTCTATCAGACCCAGGTCATCGGGCGGATCCGGGTCGAGCCCGAGGACTTTCGCGCCGCGTACGAGCGCTATCGGCCGTCGCTCGTCCGCATGCAGAGCGCCCGAGTGATCTCCGTGTCGGTGGGAGATTCGGCCGCCGCTGCGACGCTGGCCGCGCAGGCCGGTCAGGCGCCGAGCCTGCGCGAGGCCGCCACCACCGCCGCAATAGGCGGCCGGGTGAGCGAGGAGACGCTCACGTTCCCGGCCGACTCGCCCCTTTGGACCCGGTTCGAGGATCACCTGGCGACCATGAGCCCGGGCGCGATCGCGGGCCCGTTCCCGATCGAGGGCGGGTGGCTGATCTTCCAGCTGCGCGAGAAACACCAGGATGCGCCGTCGTTCGAGGACCTGCCGGCCGAGATGCTCGGACAGCTCCAGGGCATGGCGACCGATATCAAGCGCGAAGCGCGGCTGCTGGCCCTGACGGACTCGCTGCGCCAGGTGTTCTCACCGGTCATCGTGCACTCCGACCGCCTGCGCCGTCTGCCCTGGCCGCCGGCCCCGGCCGGAAACACCCCGGCGGGGAGCTAGATGCGCCTGCGTGCGCGCTGGTGGGTGATCGCCGCCGGCCTGCTCGTGCTGGTGTTCGTGCTGCGGGCGACCGCCTGCCGGCCGCGACCGATCGAGGTCGAGGTGGTGAAGGCGGCGCGTGGCCGGGTCGAGGACGCGGTCACCAACAGCCAGGCCGGCACCGTCAAAGCGCGGCTGCGCGCTCGGGTCGGCGCCGAGCGTGCCGGCCGGGTGGCTGCGATCCCGCACCGCGAAGGCTCGCGCGCCCGGCGCGGCGAGGCGCTGCTCCTGCTCGACCATTCGACCGCCGAGACCCAGCGCGAGGTGGCCAAGCGCGACCTCGAGGCCGCGAGCGCGGTCGCCGAGGCCGCACGAGCCGCGGCGACCCTCGCGCGCCAACAGCACGATCGCACCGCCTCGCTCTTCAAGTCGGGGTTGGTCTCGCAGGGCGAGATGGACCTCTCCAAATCTCGGCTCGAGAGCGCGGAGGCGGAGCTGAGCGGCGCAGCGGCCCGGGACCAGCGCGCCCGCTCCGCGATCCGCCTGGCGCAAGACGAGCTCGACCACATGCGGGTGCTGGCGCCATTCGACGGCATCGTGAGCCAGCGTATGGTCGAGGTCGGAGAACCCGTGGTGCCCGGCCAGCCGGTGCTCGAGATCGTGAGCCTTGGCCGGCTCTACGTGAGCGCACCGCTCGACGAGATCGACATCGGCCGCGTGCGCGAGGGGCTCCCGGCGCGGGTGACGCTCGACCCCTATCGCGGCCGGGTGTGGCAGGGCGTGGTCACGCGCGTCTCGCCGGTGGTCAACGACATCAAGGAGCAGAACCGCACACTCGACGTCGAGGTGGAAATGACCCCTGATCCCTCGGCGCCCGGGCCCAAGCCCGGAACTTCCGCCGACGTCGAGATCATCCTCGACCAGCGCGACGGCGTGCTGCGGGTGCCCACCAACGCGATCATCGAGAGCAAGTCGGTGCTCGTGATCGAGAACGGCAAGGCGGTCTCGCGCGACGTGAAGACCGGGCTCAGGAACTGGGACTGGACCGAGATCACTAACGGCCTCGCCGAGGGCGCCGCGGTCATCACCAGCCTGGAGAAGCAGGGGGTAAAGGCCGGCGCCCGGGTGGCCGCCCGCGCGGCGGCCGATTCCGCCGCGTCGAAACGCTCCGCCGCATCGTCGCCGTGAGCACAATCGAGCGGCCAGCGGAGGAGCGCGCGCCGGCTCCCTCCTCCACCGCGGGGACCATTATCCGGCTCGACCATGTGTCGCGCGTCTATCAGGTCGGCGAGTCCGAGGTGCGGGCGCTCGACGATGTCTCGCTCGACATCGCCGCCGGCGAGTTCGCCGCCCTCATGGGACCCTCGGGATCGGGCAAGTCCACCATGCTGAACGTGCTCGGCTGCCTCGACACGCCAACCTCGGGGAGCTATGTCCTGGACGGCGAGCCGGTCGAGAAACTCTCCGAGGATCAGCTCGCGGACGTGCGGCAGCGGAAGATCGGGTTCATCTTCCAGGCCTATCACCTGGTGGGGCGCATGACGGCGGCGCGCAACGTGGAGCTGCCGCTCATCTTCGCCGGCGTCGAGCCGCAGGTGCGGCGCGAGAGGGTGCGCGCAGCGCTCGAGTCGGTCGGCCTCACACGCCGCATGACCCATCGGCCCGACCAGCTCTCGGGCGGCGAACGCCAGCGGGTGGCGATCGCCCGCGCGATGGTGATGGAGCCCCGCATCCTGCTCGCCGACGAGCCGACCGGGAACCTGGATACCAAGTCGGGCGAGGAGATCGTCGCCCTGCTCGAGCGGCTGAACGTCGCCGGCCTCACGCTGGTGCTGGTCACGCACGACCCGCGCGTCGCCGCGCACGCCCGTCGCGTGCTGCGCATGCGCGATGGCCAGATCGTCGAGGAGTGACCCCGTGCGCCGATCGGATCTGATCACGCTCGCCCTCGAGACCCTCCGGCTCCACCGCCTGCGCACCGGGCTCACGCTGGCGGCGATCGGCATCGGCGTGACCGCGGTGCTCCTGCTCACCGCCCTCGGTGACGCGGCGAAGGCCTACGTGGTCAAGGAGTTCGCCGGCGTCGGCACCAATCTGGTCATCGTCGTCCCCGGTAAGGTCGAGACCTCGGGTGGGATGCCGGCGTTTGGCGGCTCCACGCGAGACCTCACGCTCGAGGACTGCGACGCCGTCCGCCGCCAGTCACCGTTGGTGCGCGAGGTGGCGCCGTTCTCGTTGGGCGCCGGCGCCATCGAGTACGGCGAGCGCAGCCGCGACGTGCGCGTGATCGGCACCACCGCCCCGTTCCTCGGCGTGCGCAAGCTGACCATCAGCTCCGGCCAGTTCCTGCCGCCCGGCGACCCGCGCCAGGGCGACCGGGTGGTGGTGCTCGGTCAGAAAGTGGCGCGCGAGCTGTTCCAGGGCGAGAATCCGCTTGGGCGGCTGGTGCGCATCGCCCAGTGGCGCTTCCGCGTGATCGGTGTGCTGGGGCCCAAGGGCACCTCGATCGGCATCGACTACGACGATCTCATCCTCATCCCGGTCTCGGTGGGGCTCAGGATGTTCAACCAGACCGGGCTGTTTCGTATGATGGTCGAGGCGGTCTCGCCCGAGGCGGTGCCGGCGGCGCTCGAGCAGGTCAAGGCGGTGCTCATCGCCCGACACGACGACGACGAGGACTTTACCCTCATCACCCAAAGCGCCATGCTCCAGACGTTCAGCGCGGTGATCGACGCGCTCACCGCCGGCCTCGCCGGCATCGCCGCTATCTCGCTCGCGGTGGCCGGGATCGGCATCATGAACGTCATGCTGGTCTCGGTCTCGGAGCGCAGCAGCGAGGTGGGTCTGCTCAAGGCGCTCGGGGCCAAGCGGCGGCAGATCCTCGACGTGTTCCTGGTCGAGGCGGTCATGCTCTCGACCGCGGGTGCGGCGGTGGGCGTGGCGTTCGGCGTCATTGTGATCCTGATCGCTGCTGGCATCTGGCCCTTCATCCCGTTACAGCCGAGCCCCGGTTGGATCGCGCTGATCGTCACGCTCGCCGTGGCCGCCGGGGTCTCGTTCGGCCTGATGCCGGCGCGCCGGGCGGCGCGGCTCGATGCCGCCGACGCGTTGCGGGGGCGGCATTGAACATCGGCGACCTGTTCGGCCTTACGCTCGAGGCGCTGCGCTCGCACCGACTGCGTTACGGGCTCTCGGCGCTCGCCATCACCGTGGGTGTGGCCGCGGTGGTGCTGCTCTCGTCGCTCGGCGAGGGCATGCGGCACTTCATCATGGGACAGATGACTCAGTTCGGCACCAACCTGATCGGCATCTACCCCGGGAAGATCGAGACCAGCGGCATGCCGGGACTGCTCGGCGGCAGCGCGCGACGGCTCACGCTCGACGACGCGCGCGTGCTGAGCCGCCTGCCCGGGGTCACCGGCACCGTGCCCACCGCCT
Organism: uncultured Binatia bacterium (SeqCode); assembly: GCA_964618895.1. GTDB lineage: Bacteria > Desulfobacterota > Binatia > DP-6 > DP-6 > CAZUDO01. Next base: position 20,011 of record CAZUDO010000127.1, on the reverse strand, counting down.
ACGGCTCGGGGGTGGTCGAGTTCGGCAACCGCAACCGCCGCGTCTATGTGTACGGCGCCACCGCCGACGTGCCGCAGACCTGGTCCATGGACGTCGCGGTGGGCGAGTTCCTGCCCGAGATGGATTACGACCGCACCTCGCCGGTGGTGGTGATCGGGCCGCGCCTCCAGCAGGAGCTGTTCGGCGACGCCAATCCGCTCGGCCAGATCATCCGCATCGCCGAGACCCGCTTCCGCGTGATCGGCGTGATGGAGAAGAAGGGCCAGTTCCTGGGCTTCGACCTGGACGATGCCGCCTACATCCCGGTGGCGAACGCGATGCAGCTCTTCAACCGCCCCGAGATCGACGAGCTGGACCTGCTCGCGGCCTCGGCCGACGCCATCGACCCGGTGGTCGAGCGCGCCACGGCGGCCTTGAAGGAGCGCCACAACGGCGTGGTCGACTTCACCATCGTCACCCAGAAGGAGGGTCAGGCGATGGTGGACCGCATCGTCACGGTGGTGAGCGGGGTGGTGACCGGCATCGCCGCCATCAGCCTACTGGTGGGGGCGATCGGCATCCTGACCATTATGTGGATCGTGGTGCAGGAGCGCGTCGGTGAGATCGGCCTCGCCAAGGCCATCGGCGCCACCCGTGGCCAGATTCTCCTGTGGTACCTGTTCGAGTCCGGGTTGACCGCGCTGGTCGGCGGCGTGGCGGGCCTGCTCATCGGGGTCGGCGGCGCCTGGTTGCTCTCCTCCACGGTGCCCGGCATCAATTCGCTCACCTCGCCGCTCATCGTGGTCGAGGCGATCGCGATGGCGCTGGTGGTGGGCGTGGGCGCCGGCATGGCGCCCGCCCTCAAAGCCGCGAGCATGGATCCGGTCGAGGCGCTGCGGGGGGAGTAGGCGGGCCGTCCCGGAGCGCCGGCCGCGCCCCTGCGCGGCCGCGGATGGAGGGGACCGATGGCAGAGGACGGATGGATCGATGCCCGCTATCAGGGGCTCGGGTTTGGCCGGCGGGCGCTCGACCTCGTGATCGCCCAAGTGCGGACGCGACCGGGCGCCACACGGCTCGAGACGAGCTGCGTGCCGGGCGAGGGCGGCCCGTGCCCCTTCTACGAGCGGATGGGATTCGCCTACACGGGCGTCGAGGAGGACGGCGAGCGCGTCATGCGGCTCGAGCTGTGAGCCCCCACCGCCCGCCGGCAGTGGCGCGGCCGCTGCGCCTGGGTCACCTCAGTCGCCTCCGCACCTCCGCCGCGCGCCGCTCGCTTGCCTCCACGCGCGTGCCGTCCTTCAGTCGCAGCACCAGCACGCCATCCTCGCCGCCATAGGACTCGATCGCGTCGATGTTGACCAGCGCCGCCCGATGGGCGCGCACGAACTGCCCCGCGGGCAGCCGCCCTTCCAGCTCCTGAAGCGTGTAGTCCACCAGGTACTCGCGGCCCTCGGCGCACGCCAGCACCACCCGGTCGCGCGACACGATGCGGGCCACCTGCTCCATGTCGAGCAGCTTGACCTCTCGCCGGAACCTGACGGGAAGTCGCCTCAGCGGCTCCATTCCCTTTTGCACCTCGGGGCTCGCCAGCACCGAGCGTACGGCCGCCTCCTGCCGGGCCGCGCGCTTGCCCGAGCGCAGCTCGAGCGCCACCCGGCGCACGGTCTCGGCCAGCCGCTCGCGCCGGATCGGCTTCAAGAGATAGTCCAGCGCGGCCACCTCGAACGCCTCGACCGCATGCTGGTCGTACGCAGTCACGAATACCACGACCGGGGCGCCCTCACCGGTCAGGTGCCGCGCCACCTCGAGCCCCGAGAGATCCGGCATCTGGATGTCGAGGAACACCACCTCGGGCGAGAGCCGGGCGATCAGCGCCAGCGTCTCGCCGCCGCCCTTCGCCTCGCCCACCACCTCGACCTCGCCGTGCTCGCGCAGCAGCCGCTCCAGGAACTGACGCGCCCGGGGCTCGTCATCGGCGATCACCGCCCTCAGGCGGCGCTCGGCGGCCGGCTTCTCCCCCCGGCCGGCCGCCCCGTCGGGTGCATGCCGTCGGATCGGTCTCATCGCCCGACCTCTGCGGTCTCGCGCCAGCGCAGGGTCACCGCGTATCCCCCGCTCGCGCGCGGTCCCGCCTCCATGCTCGCCTGCTCTCCGGCGAACCGGCGCACTCGCTGCTCCAGATTCTCCAGCCCCACGCCCAATCCCCGCGACCCGTTGCCGCCGGCCGTGCCGTCGTCCTTGAACGTGACGGTGAGCCAGCCGTCCGCGCGCTCGGCGTCGAGGGTGAGGCAGAGCCCTTTCGCACCGGGCGCGAGCCCGTGCTTCAGGCTGTTCTCCACCAGCGGCTGCAGCAGGAGCGGCGGCACCGTGGCCGAGAGCAGCTCGCGCGGGCCACGGTAGGCGAACCCGAGCTCGCCTTCATAACGCTCGCGGGCGACCCCGAGGTAGTCCTCGACGAACGCAATCTCGTCCGCCAGCAGCGCCGCCGAGCGGCTGCCCGCCTCGACAGTGTAGCGCAGCATGTCCGCCAGCCGCTCGGTGAATCGCTGAGCCGCGCGCGGATCGGTCTCGGTCAGATACGAGAGCGCATTCAGGGCGTTGAACAGGAAGTGCGGCTGCACCTGCGCGTGCAGCGCCCGCAGCTCAGCCCGCGTCGCCGCCTCGCGCAGTTCGACCGCGCGCCGCTCGGCCGCAGCGCGCTGCTCCGCCAGCGCCAGGTTCTCCAGCCGGATGCCGGCCTGCGCGAGCAGGTTGTCCACAGCGCCGACCGCGTGCTCGGGCAGCTCCTCGCCGATCGCGAGCCGCGGCGGCCTCGACTCCGGCCACTCGAGCGCCACCGGGCGCCCGAGCCCGCGGGTGAGCGCCGCCTCCACCGCCGCCCGCGCGTCGTCGCGGTCGAGCGCCTGGAGCAGCTCGTGGCCCGCCCGGTCGAGCGCGACCCGCAGCGCCATGGGGTCGCGCCGGAACAGGCGGTCGAGCCCGCGCTGCAGCCGCTCGCGCAGCGGTGCGAACACCGACGCCACCACCAGCGCGGCCACCACGTTGATGACCAGCGCCTGCTCGCCGGTCATCGCCGCGAACATGCGCTGGCCCGCCAGCACGATCGCGATGTAGAGCGCCGCCAACACGCCCGAGAGCAGCGCGTACGGCAACCCCTTCTCGAGCAGGCGGCGCGGGTCGAACACCGGGTCGCGCGCGATCAGGAACGCCATGATGATGGGCGTGAAGAGCACCCCGATGCTCACCACGGTGAGCGCCACGCGGTAGAACGGGAACTGGAGCAGCGTCGAGAAGGCCTCGTTCTCGAACGCCCAGTTGATCGCGGCGCCCAGCAGCAGGAACAGGGCGACCAGCATTGCCAAACCGCGCTGGCTGCGCGAGGGCCGCCAGTCGGCATGCCCGGCGCGTCCGTAGCGCTCGACCAGCGAGACCACGCCGATCCCGGTCGCGACGGTCTGGAACACGCTGAACTGCTGAAGCGAGAGTCTACCCTGGGCGATGATCTGCCCGACGAAGTAGAGCGGCACCACGTACCCGACGGCCACCAGCCACGACCATGCGCTGCGCCGCATCTCGCCGGCCCGCGCGCGCGGGCGCGGGAACACGGCCATGAAGTGGATGAAGGTCGCGGGCGCCCAGCACACGAGCCAGCCGAACAGCGTGAGGTAGTGCTTGAACCATCCCGCCGGCTCCGCCTCGGGGTGCCGGTAGATCTCGTGCACGACCGAGACCGCCTGCACGTTGGCGAACAGGAGGAACACCCAGGCGGTGCCGAGATCCGGCCGGCGCCAGACGAGCACGAACGCCACCAGGGGCGCTGCCACCACCGCGGCGAGGGGCAACAGCAGCACCCGCATGCGCTGCCAGGTCGACAGGCTCACCGGCGGGATGGTCGCCCACATGCGGACACCGCCGCGCTCGAACTCCAGCGTGAAGGCCTCGCGCGGCAGCGGGATGCGCGGGGCCGAGGGACTCAGGCGAGGCGGGGGCATGCGCTCACCGTTGATCGCGACCAGCACGTCGCCGGTCTTGAGCACGCCCTGGGCCGGCGGCCCGATCACCCGGTCCACCCTCGGCAGGCTCTGCCTTGCGTCGATGCCGAGCCCCACGCCGAGGCGCGGATAGGGCGTGTGGGTGAGCAACCGTGGCGTGGCGAACGACAGGGCGATCGCCACCCCGACGACCGCCAGCATACGGCGGACGCGGAAATCCTGATTCACGTCGCGACTCTCCCACACGGCCGGGACCCGCTCAACCCGACGGACACTCGACGAACCGGCGCCACACCCCGGGTGTGTGGTCCGGACCCCTCAGGATATGCGGCTCCCGAGCTGGGGCTCCCTGTCCGGGCGACCGGCGCGGCAACCCGACGACGAGCGCGGCGGGAAGGCCACGGTCGCGCGGGATCACGCATCGCTCGGACCGGCGGAAACCATCGCGGAGAGACTGCGGGCAGGAACCACTGCGCGCGTGTGTCTCGTACCGTGTCAAGGGCATGTCCGGTATCCAAATTGCAGTGTTGAGGAGGGGTCATGCTGGCCTATACTCCGTCGCTGCTTCGCCATCGCGGCGTCCCGCCGGGAACCCGGCGCCCCAAGTCCCATCCGCCTGGAGGTCATTCCTTGAAGCCGTCGATCACGCTCGCCCTGGTCCTCAGCCTGGCGACCGCCCCGGCCGCGGCCGCGCAACCGGCCCCCGCCCAGCCGCCCTCGCAGCGCCTCGACGGGATCGCCGCCGTGGTCAACAACCAGGTCGTGCTCCAAAGCGAGGTCGAGGAGCAGCTCTACCTGTTCCTGACGAGCGCCCAGACCGAGGTGGACTCGGCGACCGTCGACACGCTGCGCGCCCAAATCCTCAACCGGCTGATCGACGAGCGGCTGATCCTCGGCGAGGCGGCCAAGCAGGGTATCGCGGTGCCCGAGGCCGAGGTCGCCCGGCAGGCGCAGGAGGCGCTCAAGGAAGCCAAGGGTCGTTACGAGTCCCCGGAGGCCTACCGGGAGGCGCTGCGCAAGGAGAACCTGACCGAGGAGAAGCTGCTCAAGAAGTTCCACGACGAGGCGCAGCGGGCGGCTCTCGTGCAACGGCTGGTCTCGAAGCAGATCCCGCGGCGGCGGCCCACTCAGGCGGAGGCCGAGGCCTACTTCAAGACCCACCGAGACAAGTTCCCGAAGGCGCCGGCCGAACTGCGCCTGTCGGTGATCCAGATTCCCGCCACGCCGGATTCGGTCGCCGACCGCCAGGGAAGGGCCCGGGCCGAAGCGGCCCGCAAGCGGATCTCGGCCGGCGAGAAGTTCGCCAAGGTGGCCTCGGAGCTCTCCGACGACGAGACCTCGGCCCGCTCCGGCGGCGACCTGGGCTATCTCACGCGCGGGAGCATGGACCCCGCGTTCGAGCAGGCAGCGTTCTCACGCAAGCTCAACACCGTCGGCGAGCCGGTGCGCACGGTCTACGGCTGGCACGTCCTCGAGGTCCTCGACCGCGACACGGTGAAGACCGTGGCCGGCCGCGACAGCCTCGACCGCGAGGGCCGGCCGCTGCTCGAAGCCCACCTCCGCCACGTGCTGCTGCGTGTGCCGATCACCGAAGCGGACATCGAGCGCTCGCGCGCACTGGCCACGAAGGTGCGGGCGGAGGCGGCGTCGGGGAAGGACTTCGGCGAGCTGGCGCGGCGCTACAGCCGCTACGCCGGACCGCACGGCGAGGACGGTGACATCGGGTACCTGCCCATGACTTCGCTTCAGCCCAACATCCGGGCCGGCCTCGACTCGCTCACCGTAGGAGAAGTCAGCGAGGTGCTGATCAACCCGGCGGGCTTCAACATCTTCCGCGTCACCGAGCGCAAGGCCGAGCGCGAGTACTCGCTCGAGGAGATCAAGGCCGAGCTTCCCGGGGCGGTGAGCGAGATCCAATTCCGCGAGAAGCTGGACGAGTGGGTCAAGGGGTTGCGCACCAAGGCGCACATCCAGATCAACAAGCCCTGAGCGCGGGGGCGACCGGATACGCGGAGCTATCATGCGATTCGATCTCGCCCTCTACGAACTGCGCCTGTTCAAGAGCCGTTCCCAGGCGAACATCGCCATCCAAGACGGAGCGGCGCTCCTCAACGGCCAGCTGGTGAAGCCGAGCCATGGCGTCAAGCCCGGCGACCGCATCACGCTGGCCGGCCCGGGCGGGCGACGCACCTGCGAGGTGCTGAGCCTACCGCACGCCTCGCTCAGCCGGGCCGCGGCGCGCGAGCTGGTGCGCGAGATCGGCGAGGGCTGACGCGGTGGCCCGTCTCGGAACGCAGCCCGTTCGCGTTGAGCCTTCCGTTGAGCCTCTGGGGCGGCCTCTGTTAACGTCGCCGGGATGATCACCTTCGATCAGGCCTCGATGCGTTACGGAGAGCGCCTGGCGCTCGATTCGGTCTCGTGGCACATGAATGAAGGCCAGTGCGTGGTGTTCCTCGGGCCCAACGGGGCCGGGAAGACCACCATCCTGCGGCTCATCACGCACGAAGCCCAGCCCACGACGGGCTCCGTCACGGTCGGCACCTTCACCGGCGGGCGCCTCGCCCGTGCGCATCGGGCGCTGCTCCGACGCACGCTGGGCATCGTCTACGAGGATTTTCGGCTGCTCAACGACCGCACCGTGTTCGAGAACGTCGCCCTCCCCGTGCGGGTCGCGGGGCATTCCTCCGACGAGGACGTGGTGCCCCGCGTGCTGTTCGCGCTGGAGGAGGTGGGGCTTCAGCTCAAGCAAGACGCCTATCCCGCCGAGCTCTCGGCGGGCGAGAAGCAGAAGGCGGCGATCGCCCGCGCGATCGTCAACCGCCCGGCGGTGGTCCTGGCCGATGAGCCGACCGGCGCGCTGGGGAAGACGAGCGCGGGGGAGGTGCTCGCCCTGCTGGGGCGCATCCATTCCGAGGGCGCGGCCCTGCTGCTCGTCACCACCCGACACGAGGTCGCCGAAGCCCTGCCCGCGCGCGTGCTGCGGATTGAAGAAGGCCGGATCGTCGCCGGCGATCCGGGCATGCCGGTGCCGCCGGGGGGTGCCCCCCCGTGGTCGATCGAGTCCCTGGGCTGGAGCCCGTCGGACGGCGAGGCCCGCGAGGCCCCGACAATCGCGGACGCCCCCCAGGAGCACGATGCCGAGCGCGGCTCCGAGCGCAAGCGATGAGCATGCACACGTACTACTTCCGCGAGGCTGCGCGCTCGTTCCGCCAGCACCGCGGCGTCGCCTACGCCGCGATCGTCGTGCTGACCGCCGCCCTCTCGCTGACCGGCGTATTCCTGCTCCTCACCTACAACGCGCAGTGCGCGCTCTCGATGATGGGCGACCGCCGCGAGATGATCGTCTACCTCAAGGACGAGGTGCCCGACGCCGACCGGGAGCTGATGATGGGCAGGCTCCAGGACCTCTATGGCAGCGTCACCTACATCAGCAAGGCCCAGGCATGGGAGGAGATGCGCCAGCAGGTGGGCGATCCCTCGCTGTTGGACGCCGTGCAGGACAATCCGCTCCCGGCATCGCTCCGCATCCGGCTCAAGCCGGCGCTGCTGGCCCCCGACGCCATGGACGCCGCGGCGAGGCAGGTGGCGGCGTTCCCCGAGGTCGAGGATGTCCGCTACGGCGCCGAATGGGTGCGGCGCCTGGACGAGCTGGGCGCGGGGCTTAGGCTCGGCACGCTCGTGATCGGCTGCATCGTGGCACTTGCGGTGGTGTTCGTCCTTCACAACGTCATCCGCCTGACGGTGCTCGCCCGAAGGCAGCAGGTCGAGGTCATGAGCCGGCTCGGTGCGACCGACGGCTTCATCGCATGGCCGTTCGTGCTGGAGGCGATGTTCGAGGCGGCGCTCTCGGCGCTGTTGGCGCTGGGCGCGGTGTTCGCGATGCAGCAGGCACTGGCGCCGCGGTTGTTCGGTCTCGAGTTTCTGCCGCCGCTATGGGCCGCCGCGTTCATGGCGTCGGCCGTCGCGCTGGCGTGGTTCGCCGCGTGGCTCGCGCTCTCGCGGGTGCTGCGCGCCATCGGAGCCTGAGGGGCGCGTGAAACGATTTCTGGCGCTCGCGCTGCTCTTGGGCCTTGGCCTGCCGGCGCCCGGCGCCGCGCAGGACAGCCTCGAGGCCAAGCGCCGCGAGATCGACGTCATGCAGCGTGAAGCGCGGGAGAACCGCGCCCGGGCCAACGAACTGCGCGGCAAGGAGACGCAGGTGCTGGGCCAGCTCCGGCGCACCGATCGCGAGTTGCGCGGTACGCGCTCCCGGCTGCAGAACCTCACGCGCCGCCGCCGGAACCTCGGCCAGCAACTCGACCTGACGCGCACCGATCTCCAGCTCAGCATCCAGTCTCTCGGCGGCGCGCGAGAGCGGCTGCGTCGGCGGCTGCGAAGCATTTACAAGATGGGTCCAGTGCGCGATCTGGAGGTGATGCTCTCGCAGCAGTCGTTCGCCCAGCTGATGGCGCGCTGGGATTTCCTCCTGATGGTGGCCGAGCAGGATCGCCAGCTCGTCGAAGACGTGCGCGAACGCAAGGAACGGGTCGAGTCGCTCGAGACGCGCCTGCAGGGCCACCTGAGCCAGGTCGAGCGCACCACGCGCCAGACGACGAGCGAGAACCGACGCCTCGCCCGGCTGCGCGAGCAGCGCGCCGGCCAGGTGCAGAGTATCCAGACCCAGCGACAGAACTACGAGGCCGCGGCCGCCGAGCTGGAGCGCTCGGCCCGCGCGCTCCGGCGCCTGCTGGTCCAGCTCGAGGAGAAGCGCAAGAGCCGCGACGTGCAGCGGCGCGCGGAGGGTCGCCCGGCTTCGCCCTACAGTGGCGACTTCGCGCGCGGCGAAGGGGCGCTGGAATGGCCGGTGCGCGGACAGGTGGTCGGGCGTTTCGGTCCCGAAACTCATCCGCGCTTCGGCACCACGATCAACAACAACGGTCTGGATATCGCGGCCGCGCTCGGCACGCCCGTGCAGGCCGTTGCCAAGGGAAGCGTGGAGTACACGAGCGAGGACTTCGCCTCCTACGGCCCGATCGTCATCCTGAACCACGGCGACGGGTTCTTCACGCTCTACGCGCACCTCTCCGACATCCTGGTCAGCGTCGGCCAACAGATCACCGCCGGGCAGATCGTCGGTCGGGTCGGCGACACCGGCTCGCTCAAGGGCGCCATCCTTCACTTCGAGGTGCGCAAGGGCGGCACGGCCCTCAACCCACAGGAATGGCTGCGGTAGCGCGTCACCCGCCGGCGCGTCAGTTCACGCCATGACCCGCAGTTCGCGCCGGCCCCGACGCTCCCCCGTGCCATGAGCCGCCGCTCGCGTCGACTTCGCGCGTCCGCTGCGTCCACCCGCGGAGCTGCGGACGCCCCCCGGAATCAACGACCCGACGCCGCGGCGGCGGCGTTCGCGCTCCATGGCGCTCCCGGGATCGGCGAGCGCGAAGCGCGCATCGCGACCCGGCTCGCGTGGGTGCTGGCCGCGCTGGTGGCCGTGGCGCTGCTCACGGTGGCGCTCGGTCCCCACCGGATCGGCGACTACTCGACCGAGACCGATTTCTATGGCGCCTACGCAGACGGCGCCCGGAAGATCCAGCAGGGGCACCTCGACCCCGCGCGCTACGGCGTGGTCGGGCCGGGATACGAGGTGGCGCTGGCACTGGCCGGGTTCGTGGCGCGCGACCTGTTCCTCGCCGCCGAGCTGCTCTCGATTGCCGCCGCGGTGGCCACGCTGATCCTCTGGTTCCGGCTGTTGCGCAGCCGGTCGAACGGGCGTCTCGCGCTGCTGGCCGTGCTGTTCCTGGCGGCGAATCCCCATTTCTTCCGGTTCGGCTACACCGCCTCGACCGACGCGCTCGCGCTGGCGCTGCAGGCCGGAGCCCTCTGCATGCTGCTGGCGGCCTCGGGTACACGCACCGCCGCCGGCGCGGGGCTGCTGGCGGCCGCGGCGTTCCTCACGCGCTACACGGCGATCGTGATCCTGCCGATCGGGGTGATCGTAGCGGCGGCGGGGGGGCGGCTCGAGGGCAGGGGCGCGTCGAGTGCCACCCGCCGCCGGGAGGCTCTCGCGTTCGGTGCCGGCTTCGCGCTCCCGGTCGGCGCATGGCTCGCCTGGTCCCTCGCGCACGGCGGCGGCTTCGCCGTCCAGCTCCACCACAACCTCGCCTACGAGGTGTTCGCCCGCGCGCGCGGCATCGGCTGGGACGCCTACCAGCGGGATCTCCAGCCCGGGTTCCGCACGCTCTGGGACGTGATCGCGCGCGACCCGCTTGCGGTGGCCCGCCAACTCGCGATCAACTGCGTCACCCACCTGCGTGACGACGCCCGCGTGCTGCTGGGCTGGCCGACCGCAGCGTGCGCGGCTTTAGGCCTGCTGCTGGCGGTGCGGCGTGGTGTGTTCCGTCGTCTGTGGCCACTGGGGCTGGCGGGCGTGCTCGCCTTCCTCGCGTTCGTGCCGGTGTTCCACTCCGAACGCTACTCCCTGGCGCTCCTCCCATTCTACGTGGCGGCGGCGGCCGCGTTCTTCGCTTCGCCGCGGTTCGCACTCGTGCTGGGCGGCCGGCTGTGGCTCAAGCCTCTGCTCGCGGCCATTCCCCTCGCCCTGGCGGCCGTCTCCTCGATCGATCTCCAGCGGCGCATCCTCGCCCAGCAGCCCACCGAGGCCCTGCAAGCGGCCGAGACCCTGCGTTCCCTGGCGCGTCCCGGCGACCGCGTGATCGCCCGCAAGCCTCATGTCGCATCCCTCGCGGGGGTCGGGGCGGTCGGATTCCCCTTCGCCGAAAGCCTGGGTGATCTCGCCGCCTACGCCGGTCGGGAGAAGACCCGATGGCTCTTCTTCGGATTCCCAGAAGCGGAAGCGCGGCCTGCGTTCCGTCACCTGCTCGATACCACCGGCATCGTGCCCGGGCTCACCGCGCGGCGGGTCACCACGGGGCGCCCATCGGTGCTCTACGAGATCGGCCCAGCGTTCGGACGGCATCCGAGCTGGTACGACAACGACACGCTCGTCGCCCTACACGACGCCCGCGCCGAGGCACTGAGCTCCCCAAACGCGCAGGCGCTGCGGCGCGTGGGGACGATCGAGCTGGTCCTGGGGCGATGGGCCGCCGCCCGCGAACACCTGGAGAGCGCCGCGGACCTCACACCCGACGACCCCGACGTCCTGCTGCCGCTGGGCGAGACCCTGCTCAGGCTGGGGGACCTGCGTCTCGCCGCCACGGCCTACGCGCGCGCCGAGCAGGTCTCCCCCGGCAACGCTCAGGCGCGCATCGGCCGCGGGTGGGTGAGCCTGCTCGCCGGCCGCGAACGGGAGGCGGCCGAGCTGTGGCGGCCGGTGATCGCGGCGACCCGCAACGGCCCCACGCTCGAGCGGATGCTCGCGCTCTATCGCGCCCTCGGCGACCGGGCCGCGGTCGCCGAGGTGGAGGCGGCGCTGAGCCGGTAGGGCTTCGCCTCCCCGCGTGCCCCGCGGTATCCTGCTCCGCATGCCCATCGTCCGCCTCGCCGATCTCATCGGCCAACCCGCCGCCGTCGAGTTCCTGCGCGGCGTCGTGGCGGGGGGGCGCTTCGCCAACGCCTACCTCTTCCACGGCCCGGCGGGCGTCGGCAAGGGCACCGCGGCGCTCGCCTTCGCGCGGGCGCTGCTGTGTGAGCGTGGGGCCGGTGCCCCGAGCGGGGCACCCGGACTCTTCGATGAGCCCATACCGACCACCGGCGCCGCTCTACCCGACGACGCCTGTGGCGCCTGTGCCGCCTGCGGGAAAAGCGCATCGCTCCAGCATCCCGACCTCAAGTTCCTGTTCCCGGTCTCGGGCGAAGAGAAGGAGCTGGACAGCACGGTAGCGGAGACCATCGCGGCCCTGCGCGAGGATCCGCTGTTCGTCTTCACGTACGAGAAGGCGGCGTCGATCCGGCTCTCACTCACGCGCGAGCTCATCCGCGAGCTGGGGTTCCATCCGTTCGAGGCGGCGCGGCGGGTGGTGGTCGTGCGCGATGCCGACCGCATGCGCGAGGACCAGTACTCGGCGCTGCTCAAGTCCATCGAAGAGCCGGGGCCCTCGACTGTGTGGGTGCTCAGCTCGTCTCGCCCGAACCGGCTGCCGGCCACCATCCGCTCGCGCTGCCAGCGCGTGCGCTTCGCGGCGCTCTCCGAGGAGGCGATCGCCACGTTCCTGGCGCGGCGGGCGAACGTGAAGCCCGATGCGGCGCGCCTGCTCGCCGCGCTCGCGAGCGGCAGCCTCGCCCGCGCGCTGACGCTGCGCGAGGCCGAGCCGCTGAAGCTGCGCGACGAGGCCCTGGCGCTGATCGAGCCGGCGCTCCGGGGCGACGCCCAGGGGCTCTGGAAGGCATCGCAGGGCTTCATGAAGTACGGACGCACCGGTCGCGAGACCCTCCGGCGCATGATCGAGTTCCACGAGCTGTGGCTGCGTGACCTGCTGCGCGCCCGTTACGGCGCGCCGCGCGAGCTGCTGGCCAACCGCGACCGCGAGGATGACCTCCGCCGCCAGGCGCAACAGGTCGACGCGCACGAGATCCGCCGCCGGCTCACGGTGCTCGAAGAAGCGCTGCGCTCCATCGATGGCAACGTCACGGCCGACATGACCGTCTTCTCCGCGATGGCGCGCGTGGCGGGCGGCCGCTTCGGCGAAGGCGAGTGGCCGCCACACCCGGCCGGGCGCTGGGACTACTGAGCACCGGCCTCCCGTCGCGAGCCCCGAGTGGGCCGGCGCAGCATGGTAAAGGGACCGACGCGGCTGACCGAAAACATGATCCTGGTGAGCGTGGGCTCACCGAGCTTCAGCCAGGACGCGCGGCCCGTGTTCGCGCTCCTCTCTCGCCCACGATGAGGTGCCCCATGAAGCGCAGATTCGTGATGTGGGCCGTGGCCCTGTCGCTCGTCCTGCTCCCGTCGGCCGCGGCCGCGCTCCCGGTCAAGATCGGTTTCGGCGGGGGGGCGAGCGTGCCGGTCAGCGACGCCAAGAACGCGTTCAAGACCGGATTCCATGGCAAGGCGATGGTGATGTGGGAGGCTCCGGCGCTGCCGTTGGCGCTCCGCGGGTCGTTCGGCTACTCGAAGCTCGACCTCAAGTCCCTCGCCCCCGGCGTGGCCGGCAGCAGACAGATCCTCTCCGGGCTCGCGAACGTCAGCTATGGCTTCCCGGTCGGCCCGGTCAAGCCTTACATCATCGGGGGTCTCGGCGCGTTCAATCTGAAGAGCACCGTCGCAGGCACCAGCGGGCCTTCCGAGACCAAGTTCGGTATCGATGCGGGCGCCGGGCTCGAATTCAAGCTGGCCGGGATCGCCGGGTTCGTCGAGGGCAAGGTCGAGAACATCTTCACCGACCAGGGGTTGGCCAGCTCGTCGTTCGACACCATGATCGTCCCGGTCACCTTCGGTATCTTCTTCTAGCGCGGGATTCGCCGGTGGCGCCCGCGCCCTCCGGTGAGCGGGCGCCCCGGCCCAGGCCTGCCGATTCGCCCATCCTGAGGGCCCGTTTTGCGCGCGTGCGCACCGCCTGCCCCTGCGCTATTCTTGGGCCGTTCGTTTCCCGTCCCTCGCCGCGGCGAGGGCTCTTCATAGCCGGCTCCGATGGATGGGGCAGTCGGGTCCATCCCGGTCCCGGATCGCGTATCACCAGATCTCGTCGGCCCACGCCGGCGTTGAGGCGGACGCCCGTCCGCCATAGAGGACAGCGGCCATGGCCGAGATCGTCCAGGTGGCCCTGCGCGGGTCGCGCAGGGAGTTCTACCTCAACTCGCGCAGCCTGTGGCTCAAGCTCCGTGACCCGATCATCGTGCAGCAGGAGCACGGTGAGTCGCTCGGAACCGTGTTCCTCAAGGACCCGACTCTGGTCGCGCTCAAGCGCCCCGGCAACGTCACGCGCGAGATCATCCGCAAGGCGACCGAGGAGGACCTCGATCAGCAGGACCACAACCACGCACTCGAGGGCACCGCGTTCGAGTACTGCCGGGCGCGGATCGAGGCGCGCGAGCTCAAGATGGACCTCTCCGAGGTCGAGGTGGCCTTCGCGGCCCACCGCATCACCTTCTACTTCTCGGCCGAGCACCGGGTGGACTTCCGGGATCTGGTGAAGGACCTGGCCGCCCGCTTTCACACCCGGGTCGAGCTGCGCCAGATCGGCGTGCGCGATCAGGCCAAGCGCCTCGACGGCTGCGGCCCCTGCGGGCGCGCGTTCTGCTGCTCCACGTGGCTCAAGGACTTCCACCCGGTCACGCTCAAGATGGCGCGCGAGCAGCAACTCTCGCTCAACCCGGGCAAGATTTCGGGGGCGTGCGGGCGGTTGCTCTGCTGCCTGGCCTACGAGCTGACGATCTATCGCGAGAACCACAAGATGCTCCCGCCGGCCGGCACCAAGCTGAGGACCGGCAAAGGAGTCCTGACCGTCACACGCACCGAGATCTACCACGAGGCGGTGTGGCTGCGGGACGATGAGGGCGGCGAGCACCGGGTGGCCTACGCCGACCTTCCGCCCGGCCCCTACCACACATGCGGTGACTGCAACTGCGGGGCGAAGAAGAAGGGCACGAATGGGGACCTGCCGCCGGACTCCGAGGGGGAAGCCCCGCCCGATGCGTGGGCGGATCCGCCGGACACGCCGGCCCAGTGACCGCTGAGCCGCGCGACTGCACGGGCTAGAGCCCGCGCTTCGCGAACCCCCGCACCGCGACCAGGACCGCGACCGCCGTGTATCCCAGCGCCCACCAGACGATCGCCTGACTCGGCACCGAGGCGGGCGAGAACGGCGTGGCGTGCAGCTCGCGCATGATCGTCGGCTGCATGAGCCAGGCGGCGCGCTGCCACAGCGCTTCGGCCGGCATGATGAGGCTCGCGACCGTGCCGACGTTCCGGGCGGCCGCGTTGTCCAGGTGGGTCCCGATCTGCTCCACCCAGTGGCCGATGAACGCGAGCCCGTATAGCCCGAACGCCGCCATCCCGTTGGTCACGGTCGAGAGCCGGGTGCCGCCGGCGATCGAGACCGAGACCAGCACCACGACCTCGACCAGCATCACCGGCAGGCCGGCGCCCGAATGGGGCGGGGCGAAGCCGCCGATCAGACGGGCGACGAGCAGCACGCCTCCCGCCATCACCAGCAGGTAACCGGCGACGACGACGACGTACGCGAGCCACTTGCCGAGGACGATCTCGGAACGCCGCACGGGCTTGGCCGCCAGGGTCTGGATCGAGCCCGAGGCGATCTCGCCCGAAATGGCGTCCACCGGGAGCAGGACCGCGCTCATCACCGAGAGCAGATTGACGGCATAGAGTCCGGCGAGCGTGAGCATGGTGAGCGCCATCCGTCGCTCGACCAGGGTCGTCTTCGCGTTGTCTGCCAAGTCGCGCACGATGAAGTGGAACCCGATGGCGTACAGAAGGAGGAACGCCAGCCCTCCCAGCAGCGCCGCGAGCAGCACCCGGCGACGGAGCGCTTCGTGCAGCGTGAGGTGGGCCACCACGAGAATGCGTCGCATGGGATCAGCCCGGCGCCTGGTCGTCGCCCATGATCTCGAGGAACCAGGCCTCGAGCGACTTGCGGGCGGTTCGCATCTCGTAGAGCGGGACTCCGCGCCCCACCAACCAGCGTGCGATCTCGGGCGGCGACTCCTCGTCGGCCAGACGCAGGCGCAACCAGCTGCCCGGGCCGCCGACGGCCGGGCGGTCCTCGGCGCCCGCGTCCACGGGCAGGGTCTCGCCGAAGCGCGCGAGGCCGGCGACGGTCTCGGCGTCGAGTGCCCCGACCCTGAGATCCACCTCGGTGCCCGTCGGCGCCTCGTCCATCGCCATCTCGCGGAGGGTCGTGCCTCCCTTGATGAACGTGACGCGATCGCAGGTGACCTCGACCTCGCCCAACAGGTGCGAGTTGAGGAACACCGTCACGCCCCGCGCGCGCAGCTCATGGATGACGTCGCGCACGAGGCGGCGTCCGAGCGGATCAAGCCCCGATGTGGGCTCGTCCAGGAACACGAGCTCGGGCTCGTTAACCAGCGCCTGCGCCAGTCCGACGCGCTGGAGCATCCCCTTGCTGTATTCCCCGACTTTGCGGTCGGCGGCCTCGGTCAGCCT
The DNA here is from genome assembly GCA_964618895.1 of uncultured Binatia bacterium (SeqCode). GTDB lineage: Bacteria > Desulfobacterota > Binatia > DP-6 > DP-6 > CAZUDO01. The sequence continues at coordinate 3,982 of CAZUDO010000127.1, read as the reverse complement.
CACGCGCTCGAGCAGCGCTTCGCTACGGCTGGCGAGCGTGCGCTCCGGGATGCCGAAGAGCCTCCCGTGAAAACGCAGTAGCTCGCGGCCCGTGAGCCAGTCCTGGAATCGGAAGTGCTCGGGGAGGAATCCGACCCGGCTGCGCGCGCGCCGGTCGCCGATCGGGGCGCCGAGCAGCGAGGCGCGGCCCGCCGTGGGCGACACCAGGCCGAGCAGCATCTTGAGCGATGTGGTCTTGCCTGCGCCGTTCGGCCCCAGGAATCCGAAGACCTCTCCCCGCCGGACCGACAGGGAGAGGTCCGAGACCGCGAGCTTGCGGCCGAATCGTTTGCGGAGGCCTTTTGTCTCGACCGCAAAACCGCTCATGCGGCCGAGACTATCGCACGGATTCGGCGACCTGGAGCAAGTCGACGTCGCCGATGCTGCCTTCGAGGGCGAACACCCGGTCCCCGTCGGTCCACATCACCACGCTGCCGGCGTCGCGCGGGCTGCCACCGTCGGTCTCCTTCCGGACCTTGGTGACCATCAGCCCCGGGTTGCCCTGCACCGTGACCGAGCGGAACGAGCTGGCGTTGGCCGGCACCGGGACGAGCAAGGTGCTGCGCCAGTCCACGGTCGAGGCGATGCGTCGCGCCTCGCCCGCGTCGAGCCCGAGGATGCGCAGGCCCATCTCGCCCAGCCGCGCCATATCCAGGCCGGCCGGCAGCGATACCTCGGGGCTCCGAGCCTGGATCAGCGTGAGCCGGTTGCGCTCCGAGCGGAACCGCTGGGACACGACCCGGTGCATGTGGACCTCGATATCCTGCCCATCCAGCCCGGCCGGCACCTCGACGTCACGCAGATCGAGCGTGGCCAGCAGCTCGCGCAGGCGCGACGTGTTCACCCCGAGTTTCACCCGGCCTTCGCCGGTCACCGCCACGGTGTCGAGCGCCAACCCTCTCGGAAGGTGGGACGGCGTCTCGACGGTGAATCCGACCAGCGCCGACGCCGCGGCCGTCGAGCTCTGGACCACCGGACGCCCCGGCTCCTGGATCACCTCATGCCGGTCGAAGATCAGCATGGCATTGTCGTTGTCCATCGCGCGCAGCTTCTCGAACCGGTCGGCGTCGAACGGGACCGCAACGAAGCTCCGCACGCGGAACAGGTCGAGCATGGACTGCGCCCCGGCGCGGACCGCCGGGAACGCGAACAGCGTGGCCACGACGGCCGCGGCCGCCGCGGCGAAGACCAGCGGCCGCCACGCGCGCACCTGGGTCGTCTCCTCCTGATCGCGCAGCCTCTCACGCAGCCGGCGGGCGAAGCCCGGTGCCGGGCCGCGGCGGTGGTCGTGCAGGAACTTGTCATCCATATCCATCGGAATCCCCCCGTTCACCATCGGGCGCGCAGGGTCTGCACCGTGCGGTGCAGCAGCGTGCCCACGTTCGACTCGCTCAATCCCATCTGCCGTGCGATGGCCCGGTTGGTGAGCTCCGCCCCGTACTTGAGCGCGACCAGCTCGCGCTCGCGATCCGGCAGGGTCTCCAGCAACCGCTCGAGGCGGTCCAGGTCCGACCGTCGCTCGGCCAGGTCCTCGGGTGTGACCCCGGTCGAGACCGTTTCGGCCTCGTCCATCGAGGCGTGCCTCAGGTGAGCCCGGAAGTGGTCCACCGCCACGTTGCGGGCGATCGCCATCAGCCAGGTCGCGAACCCAGCCAGCTCACGGCGGTACCGATTGCGCGCCCGCCAGGCCTTCTCGAAGGTGATCGAGGTCAGGTCTTCGGCGACCGGGCCGTCCCCCACGCGGTAGCGGAAGTAGTTGTAGACGCCCGGAAGTTGCTCCGTGTAGACGGCGTCCCAGTCCACCTCAGCCGCTGGAGCGGCCCGGGCCCACACCCTTGCGAACAGCGCGTCCTCGGCGGTCATCGCAGGTAATATACGGACGCGGGGCGGAAGTATCACAACCTCCCCCGGCGTCCCGGCCGCTCGTCCGGCGGACCCTGTCCCCCTTGCGCTATACTCCCGCGCGCCTTTCTCACCCGGAGACCGTGTGCCCGCGCGCTTCTACCTCACCACCGCCATTGACTACGTGAACGGCCGGCCGCACCTGGGCCACGCCTACGAAAAGGTGCTCGCCGACGCGCTCGCGCGCTTCCACCGCCAGCGCGGCGACGCCACCTTCTTCCTGACCGGCACCGACGAGCACGGGCAGAAGATCGCCCGCGCCGCCGAGGCCGCGGGCAAGACCCCGCGCGCCTTTGTGGACGAGCTCGCCCCGACCTTTACCGGCGCCTGGAACACGCTCGGCATCTCCTACGACAAGTTCATCCGCACCACCGACACGCGCCACGAGCTGGCGGTGCAGGAGCTGTTCCGGCGCCTGAACGACGCACGCAGCCCCAAGACCGGCGAGCCGGCGTTGTTCGAGGACTCCTACGAGGGGCTCTACTGCGAGGGCTGCGAGGGTTACAAGCAGGAGAAGGACCTCGACCAAGAGGGGCGCTGCCCGGATCACGGGACGCGCCCGGCGAAGATCAGGGAGAACAACTTTTTCTTTCGCCTCTCGGAGTACGACCAGGCGCTCCTCAAGCACATCGAGGCTCACCCCGACTTCATCCAGCCCGACTACCGCCGCAACGAGGTGTTGAACGTCATCCGTGACGGCCTGGAGGACGTGAGCGTCACGCGCCCCAATCTGCCCTGGGGGATCCCGCTCCCCGACGACATCGAGGGCGCCGCCGGCCACACGGTTTACGTGTGGGCTGATGCGCTGCTCAACTACCTCTCGGCGATCGGCTGGCCCGAGCGCAAGTACTCGCTCTGGTGGCTGGCCAAGGAGAGCGAGGCCGGCGGCCCAGGGGCGGCGCGCGAGGACGAGTTCCAGCACCTGGACGGCCAGGGCCGGCCCGGCGCGGCGTGGGCGGGCACCACCGCCAAGAAGCACACCAACGCCCTCCACCTGATCGGCAAGGACATCAGCCGTTTCCACTGCGTGCTGTGGCCGGCGCTGCTGCTCGCGGCCGGCGTGCCGCTGCCGCGCCAGATCTACGTGCACGGGTTCATCTACGCGCGCGGCGGGCGGCTGTCGAAATCGGCGGGCAACGTGGTGGACCCGGTCGAGCTGGCCGAGCGCTTTGGGGTGGACGCGCTGCGCTTCTACCTGCTCGACGCCATCCCCACCGGCCGCGACGGGGAGTTCACGCTCGAGCAGCTGGTCGAGCACTGCAACACCCACCTCGCGAACGATCTTGGCAACCTCGCGAGTCGCAGCATCACCATGGTTCACAAGTATTTCGGCGGCACACCGCCCTCGGACTGGGCGCCGGCGTCGCTCCAGGATGCGGGTGCCCGCGAGGCGCTCGAGGCCCTCACCGCTGCGGCGGCGGTCGCGGCTGATGAGGTCCCGAAGGCGTTCCAGGACCTGCGCGTGCATGACGCGCTGGGCGCGGCGTGGGCGCCGGTGGTGCGAGCCAACGAGTTCATCGAGCGTGTGAAGCCCTGGGCGCTGGCCAAGGACGAGGCACGACGCGGCGAGCTGGCCACGGCGCTCAACGCCCTGCTCGAGACGCTGCGGCTGGTGGCGATCTGGTCGTGGCCCGCCATCCCGGGCAAGAGCGAAGAGCTGTGGGCGCTGCTCGCCCTGCCCGGCAAGCCGGGCGAGACGCGCGGCGAGGCGGCACGGCCGGCGTTTGGGGCCGATACCTTCGCCGGACGGGCGTTGGGTGAGGTGAAGAGCCTGTTCCCGCGCATCGAGCTCGAGCCCTCGGCGTAGGTCGCGGCAGGACCTGCCGCGACCGCGACACCGCGACGACATGATTGATACTCACTGCCATCTCTGCGACCGGCGCTTCGACAAGGACCGCCGGCAGGTCTTCGACCGCGCCCACCACGCCGGGATCACGCACCTGGTCGAGATCGCCCACGCGCCTGAGATCGTCCCGCGCGCGTTTGACCTGGCGCGCGAACATCCCAACCTTTTCCTGTGTGTCGGCGTCCATCCGAGCGA
>CAZUDO010000126.1:0-47300 GCA_964618895.1 uncultured Binatia bacterium (SeqCode) | reverse complement strand
GCGGCCGACGACGAAGCGGATCGAGGAGAGCGGCGTCAACCCGGGCAACCTGACCGACTTGGCGGCACACAACGGACGCCTGGCAGCGATCTTCTGCATCCCGTCCACCGCCAACACAACGGTGAACGGCAAGGCGAACCTCCCCGGGCCGGGCGCCACCAGCGTCGTCGGCACCTTCCAGCTGCAGTAGGCCAGGCACGGGGGCGACGCCACGCGGCGCCGCTCCCCCAGCACGTCGTCGACCCGCTCGGTCCGTCAGCCGCGCTTCATGGGCGGGTGGTACAGGACGATCATCTCGTAGATCAGGGCAGGCTTGTCCTTGCCCACCACGTGCACCTGGATTTCCTGGATCACCTGGGTCCCGATCGGCCTGGCCTCGACCGCCACCAGCCGTCCATGTGACTGAATCTTCGCACCCGCCGGCACCGGCGACACGAAGCGCAGCTTGTTGGCACCGTAGTTGGTGGCGTTGCCGAACCCGGTGATCATCCATGTCTGCTTGCTCCGCATTCGTGGGAGCAGACTGAGGGTCAAGAAGCCGTGCGCGATGGTCCCCCCGAAGGGACTCTCGCGTTTGGCGCGCTCCACATCCACGTGGATCCACTGGTGATCGCCGGTCAGGTCGGCAAAACGATCGATCATCTCCTGCGATACCTCGACGGGCTCGCTCCAGTCGCCGAACTGGTCGCTGATCCTGGCTTGCAGCTTTCCGATGTCGTCGAACCGGATATCTTCCACGATACGCTCCTTCCGATTGGGAGACCCCTTCCTAGCGTGCCTGACGGTACCAACGAAAGTACGGCTCACCGTGAACGACCGCGAACGGACCGACGGCGGGTTGCGGTTGGCGGATCACCGGGCTAAGCGGGCGCACGCATGAGCCGTACCCTCGTCGTCGCCCTTGCCATCACCATGGCGGGCACCGCAGGTGGTACGCCGCCGGTCGTCTCTTGGGGCGACGCCGGCAACTACGTCGGCGAGATCGTCACCGTCGAGGGCGACGTGGCCGCCGCCCACACCACGGACGACGGCTGCGTGCTCGAGTTCTCCGACGACCCGCACGCGTTCCGCGTGGTGCTGCTCGTGCCCCTGCTCTCGAGCCTGCCCCGCCAGCCCGATCGGTTGTATCGGGGCGCGCGCGTCCGCGTGAGCGGTCGGGTGCTTCGCTTCGGCGGTCGACCGGAGATGGTCCTGCGGGACCCCGACCAGATCGCGATCGCTGGCGTCGCACCGACGGACGCAACCACCCCGCGGCCACCAGCGCCGACGGCGCCATCCCCGGGAGCATCGCCACCTGCGCCCGCGCCACCAGACGTGGCCCCGCCGGCCACTCCTGATGCCCCAGCCCCCCGGGCAGTGTCCGACGCCGCGCCGTCCGAGAGCCACACGCCCTTCGATCCGTGCACGAGCGCGCACGCACGATGGCGCGATACCGCTGCCAGGCTCAGCGCGCGCACGGCGGAGCTTCAGCGCTGTTTGAGCGCAGCGAGCTATCGCTGCCGTGCCGACGGCGAGGCGATGGCGCCGGCCCTGGCAGCGCTCGAATGGGCCGAACGGCAGGTGGAGGACGCCTGCCGGTGACGGGGGCTACTCCTCGCCGCCACCGTCCTCGTCGGTCTCGACGAAGATGTCGATCTCGTCGGTCCCCTTGTTGCCCTTCTGATTGGTGACCGACAGGGTCGCGGTGTATTCCCCGACCTTGTCGTAGGTGTGCAACGGATTCTGGTCGCTGCTCTTGCTCCCGTCCCCGAAATCCCAGCTGAAGGTGAACGGGGCGCCCGTCTCCTCTTCCACCGAAGCGGTGAACTGCACCTTGAGCGGCGGGGCGCCTTCGTCGGGCTCCGCCTCCGCGATCACGTCGAGCTCGTAGTCGGCATCGTCGTCCGCCGCCGCCGCGGCCGGCATCGTCGTCGGGGTCGCCTTCGGGGCCGCCATGGTCGTCGGCGTGGCCGCGGGGGTCTTGGGCGCGTCTTCGGAACCGCCACACCCACCCAACGTGACCAGCCCCATCGCGAGGCCGCCCAGTGCCAAGGTCAATCGCATCGCTCCCCTCCCTCTCTCGGGCGGCCTCAGGCCGCCAGACAAGCGCTGCCTAGCTACTCTCGGGCGGCCTCAGGCCGCCGGACAAGCGCTGCCTAGCTACCTGACGGCCCGGGGGCAAGGCAAGCCACGGCCCGGGCGGGAGCCGTGAGGGGCGGCTGTACGGAGCGCGCTGCGGGTCTAGTCCAGCACCAGCTCGACGCCGCGCCGGCCGATGTCCCTGAGCGCCCGCAGGAGCGCCGGGCGCAAGGCCGCCGGCAGCCGGACCTCGACGCGTGTCCGCCGGCCCGCGCGCGCCAACACGTGTTCCCGCAGCACCTCGAGGTCGTAGGGAACGACCTGCCCGGAGAGGCGTAGCGGCTCGGCGGCGTCGGTGCGGATGATGGCCTGGAACATCGGAGGCTGCGTTCCGAAGCAGAATCCGTGCCGACACTGGAGCCACGGGTGGCCTGCAGCCTGCCCCGCGGACGCGGCAAGTTTGTACCGTCAGCGACCCTAGACGTACGTCAGCCAGGACCGATAGCGGTCCTCACGTCCCCGGACGACCGCAAAGAAGAGCTCCTGGAGGCGGCGCGTCACGGCTCCCGGGGTCCCGTCTCCGATGCGGCGGTCGTCGAGCTCGCGGATGGGCGTGACCTCGACGGCGGTGCCGGTGAAGAAGGCTTCGTCGGCGAGATAGACCTCGTCACGCGTGAAGCGCTCCTCGCGGGTGGGGATGCCGAGGTCGGCGAGCAGCCGGAGGGCCGCGTGGCGCGTGATGCCGCCGAGGATGGTGGGCAGCGGCGTGGTCTTCACCACCCCGTCGGCAACGATGAAGATGTTCTCGCCGCTCGCCTCCGACACGTAGCCGTCGACGTCGAGCAGGAGCGCCTCGTCGTAGCCGGCGGCGCGCACCTCGCGCGAGGCCATGATGGAGTTGACATAGTGCCCGGTGACCTTCGCCTTGGTCAGGAGGGTGTTCGGGTGGAAGCGGGCGAACGAGCTGATCTTCACGCGGATGCCGTTCTTGAGGCCATCCTCTCCCAGGTACGCCCCCCAGGGCCACGCCGCCACCGCGACGCGGGTAGGCGTCCGCGCCGCGAGCCCCATCTCTCCGTCACCCATGAACACCAACGGGCGCAGATAGCACTCGCGCAGGCGATTGGCGCGGACCGTCTCGACGCAGGCTTCCATCAGCCGCTCGCGCGGAAACGGGATCGGCAAATCGAGCACGTGCGCGGACCCGAACAACCGATCGATGTGCTCGCGCAGACGGAAGATCGCCGAGCGCCCATCGTGGCACTGATAGCAGCGGATGCCCTCGAACACGCCGAGCCCGTAGTGCAACGTGTGGGTGAGCACGTGCACCTGCGCCGCGTCCCACGGCACCAACGCGCCATCGAACCAGATGCGCTCGGTTTTCTCCATTTTTGGCACCGTAGCGTGAACCCTCGCGCAAAGGCAACCTACGTGCCGGCGGCGGCGAACCAACGCTCGTAGACGGCACGGATGGCGGCACGGTGCCGCTCGTGGTCGGCCTGCAGCGCGGCGCTCGCCTGCGCATCGTCGCCGGCGTAGCCGAGCCGGCGCGCGAGCGACGCCAGCGCCACGGGGTCGTCCGCCATCGCCTCCACGGGTTGATCGCGCTCGAGCCGCAGCCGGTTCTCGAGCGCGCGCAGGAACGCGTAGCCGGCGCCGAGCGCCTCGGCCTCGTCGGCCGGTACGAGCCCGGCGGCGACCAACTCGGCGAGCGCCGCCGCCGGTTGCCGCACGCGCAGCCGGGGATGCGCGTGGCCGTGCCGCAGCTGCAGCATCTGCACCACGAACTCGACGTCGATGAGCCCGCCCCGGCCGGTCTTGATGTGCTGCGCGTCGGCCCCGCGCTCGCGCTCGATGCGCTCGCGCATGGTCACAATCTCGCCCACCTCCGCTGCCGTGAGTCCGCGGCCGTAGACGAACTCCGCCACGACGGCCTCGAGGCGTGCGACCAATTCCGCCGGTCCGGTCAGTACACGCGCCCGGATCAGCGCCTGGCGCTCCCACAGCTCCGCCCCTCCGCGGTGATAGTCGGCGAAGGCCTCGAACGGCGACACCAGCGACCCCTGGTTGCCGGAGGGACGCAGGCGGGTATCGATGCGGTAGGCGATCCCCTCGCATGTGGGCGTCTGCAGCGCGCTCATGGCGCGCTGGGCGATGCGGGTGAACACCTCGCGCGGCGCGACCCGCTCCGCCCACCAGGCGGGATTTCCGCCCTCGTACACGAAGATCAGGTCGAGGTCGGACGCGTAATTGAGGTCGCCGCTGCCGAGCTTCCCCATCCCCAGGACCGCAAGCCCCTCGGTCGGTGGCTCGGGCGGCAGGCCGCAGCGGCGCAACACTTCGCTTCGCCCGAGAGCGAGCGCCGCATCGAGACACACCTCGGCCAGTCGCGTCAGCTGCGCACCGACCGCGGGGAGCGCCAGGTCGCCCTGGATGTCGTGCACGCCGATGCGCAGAAATTCTTCGTGACGGAAGCGTCGCAGCGTATCGAGCGCCGTCTCGAGGTCCGTGGCGGCGGCGAGGCGGCTGCCGAGTTCCTGCGCCATCTCGGCACGCGACTGCTCCAATCGGATGAGATCGGCGCGCACCAGGCTGTCGAGCAACTCGGGGTGGCGGACGAAGAACGCGGACAGATACTCGCTGGTCGCGAACAGCCGCACCAGGAGCCGCATCACGCCCGGGTTCTCGAGCAGGAGATGCAGGTAGCTCGTCCGCGCCCCGACCGTCGAGATGAAGGTGGCGAGATGGTGCAGGGCGTGGTCGGGCGCGGCCGAGCGGGCGATCTCGCCCAGCAGCGCAGGTGCGAGGGTGGCCAGCGCCTGACGCCGACGCGCCGACGCCGGCGCGTGCGGCGGCCCGTCGCGCAGCAGCCGGAGGTCGGAGAGCGCCGCCTCCACGTCGCGGAATCCGAGGCCGCCCAGGCGGATGCGCGCCTGGGTTTCGTGGGCGAGGGAGTCCACGAGCTCTGCCAGCTCCGGCTGCTCGTCGCGGCGGCGCGCCGCCTCGGCCGCGTGGAAGAGCGCCGCGAAGGCCGCGTGCACGGTCTCGGTGTGGGCTGCGTGCGCCGTCCGGAAGGCGCCGACCGCTCCTGGGCCTCGAAAGCCGAGCCGGCGCGCAAGCGCCCGCTCCTCGTCGGGCGCGGTCGGGATCAGCTGCGTCTGGCGCCCGTCGACGACCTGGATCTTGTGCTCGACGTCGCGCAGAAAACGGTACGCGACGGCGAGGTGCTCGGCGAGGGCGGCGGCGATGTACCCGGTCTGCGCGAGCGCGGCCAGCGCCCCGAGCGTGTCGCGCCTGTGCAGGCGGGCATCCTTCCCGCCGTGCACCAGCTGCAGCGCCTGGACCAGGAACTCGACCTCGCGGATTCCGCCGCGCCCGAGCTTGACATCGCGCCGGGCGGCGTCCGGGGCACGCAGCGACGCGTCGACCCGCCGTTTCATCGCCTTCAGGTCCTCGATGGTGGCGAAATCGAGGTAACGCCGGTAGACGAACGGCGCGAGCTCCGCAAGGAGCGCCGCGCCCACCCTCGCCTCGCCCGCCACCGGGCGCGCCTTCAGCCACACCGCGCGCTCCCACGTCTGCCCCCACGATTCGTAGTACGCCACGGCCGCCGCCACCGCGATGGCCATCGGCCCCTCGCTCCCCCCAGGCCGCAGGCGCACGTCCACCCGGAAGCAGAGCCCGTCCGCCGTCACCTCGCTGATCGCGCGCGTGGTTTCCTCCGCTAGGCGGGTGAAGAACTGCCCGAGCGTGCGGTCCCGTCCGGCGTCTCCGTCCCGCTCGTAGACGTAGACCAGATCGACGTCGGAGCTGTAGTTCAGCTCCCCGCCGCCGAGCTTGCCCATGCCGAGGACGCAGAAGCCGACCGCCGCCGCTCCCCACTCGGCGGCCAGGCGGGCGCGCGCACACCCGACCGCGCCTGCGATCACGCCCTCGGCGAGGGCGGAGATCTCCCGAATCGTCTCATCGACGGTAGCGAGCCCGAGGAGATCCCGTCCGCCGATGCGCACCAGCTCGCGCGAGCGGTAGCGGCGGAGACCCGCCTGGAGTGCGTCCCGCGGCAAGGATGCACTCACACCGGCGCCGGCGAGCGCGGCGCCATGCTCCGCAGCGGTGCGGGCCGGCACATCCAGCACGGCCGCGAACACCGCCGGCCACGCCGCGCCTTCGGCGACGAGCACGTGGCCCAGCATCGGACTTCCACCGAGCAGGCGGAGCAGCATCCCGACCGCGTCCGGTCGGGGCGCGCCCGGCGCTGCGGGGACCAGTCGCGCAAGGGCATGCAGCGCCGCGATGGGGTCTGCGGCCTGCGCGAGCCCGGCGTACACCTTGTCCGCCGGCGCGCCGGCCAGCCAGTCGGCCACCGGCGCCCAGGCACCCTCGAGGTCCACCGTCTCGACGCCCTCGGCATCGAGGTGACGGACGAGTTGGGCGACGTTCACCTCCACAGCGTTCCCAGGTCCGCATCGACTCCGAGCCCAGCCAGGCGCGCGCGCAGGACGGCGTGCCGCACGCCGTGATCGCTGACCATGATGGTATCTACCCCCACCGCTTCCGCCAGGCACTCGAGGATCACCGCCCCGGCGGGCAGGATCGCCGCCCGCCCCGGGTCGAGCCCCGGAAGCGCGGTGCGCGCGGCGAGCGGCATGGTCACGAGCCGCGCCCGCTGTGTCGCCAGAGCGCTCAGCGGAAGCCGATACCCGTGGACGCGTGCCGGCACGTAGGTGGCAAGTCCGAGATCGAGGGCCGCCAGTGCGGTCGCCGTACCGCCACTCGCCGCCAGCACGACACCAGCCGGCACGGGGAAACGCACGCGCGGGCGCACCACGTCATCGACGGCGGCCACCAGCCGGTCGAACTCGGCCGGGGCCGGAGGATCCGCGTGGAGATGGGCTTCGGTAAGCGCCAACGCGCCGAGCGGCAGGCTCACGGCATCGTGGATACGTGTGCCCACACCGTACGTCACCTCGGTACTTCGGCCACCCGCATCGACGGCGAGCAGCGGCCGCTCCCCCACCCCGAGCCCGTGGGCGACGGCCGCAAATGCGAGCCGGGCCTCTTCGTCGCTCGTGAGGACCGCGAACTCGACCCCGCCCGCCGCCGCCACGTCGCGCCCGAACGCCGCCCCGTCCGTCGCGTCACGCGCGGCCGACGTCCCGAAAGCCCAGACCGCGGTCGCCCCGCGCGCGCGTGCCCGCGCCGCCAACGCGACCACGGCCGCCAGCGTCCGCGCGCGGGCGGCGGTGTCGAGCCTCTCCCCGGGCCGGAGCCCCGCACCGAGACGCGTGGTCACACCCGCTTCATCGAGGGCCCGCGCCCGCCCCGCGCCGTCGATCGCCGCCGTGAGCAGCAACACCGAGTTGCTGCCGATGTCGATGACCGCCACCACCCGGGCGGCGCGAGGTGTCGGAGCGTCGGGCGCGACCGGGGTCACGCCACCGACAGCCGACCCGGGGCTCCCGGCTCGAGATGGAGCCCCTCACGCCAGCGCGTCAACTCGCCGAGCGCCCGCTCGGCCATGGCCAGCTTCTTGTCACGACCCCGCAGAGGACGCGTGAGCGGCGGGAAGAGACCGTAGTTGGCGTTCATGGGCTGAAACGCCTTCTTGCCCCGCTGAGTGACGTACGCGAGCAGCGAGCCGAGCGCGGTGGCGCGCGGCGGCGTGGCGGGCGCTTCGCCACGCAGGAGACGCCCCACGTTGACGCCCGCCAGCAGCCCGGTGGCGGCCGACTCGACGTAACCCTCGACACCGACCAGCTGCCCGGCGACCAGGAGGCGCTTGCGCCCAACCACCTGCAGCGACGGCAGGAGCAGTGCCGGCGAGTCGACGAACGTATTGCGGTGCAGGCTCCCCAAGCGCACGAACTCGGCACGCGCGAGGCCCGGGATCATCCGGAACACGCGCCGCTGCTCGGGATAGGTCATCTTGGTCTGGAAGCCCACCATATTGAACAACCGCCCGTCGGTGTCGTCCTGCCGGAGCTGCAGGCACGCGAACGGCCGCTTGCCCGTGCGCGGATCGGTGAGACCGACCGGGCGCATGGGCCCGAACGCGAGCGTATCGCGTCCGCGCCGCGCCATCTCTTCGATCGGCATGCAGCCCTCGAAGTACACGCAGCGCTCGAAGTCGCGCGTGGGCACCTTCTCGGCCGCCAGGACCGCGTCGACGAAGGCATAGTACTCGGCGCGGTCGAACGGGCAGTTGATGTAGTCCTCGCCGCCCTTGTCGTAGCGCGACGCCTTCCAGGCCACGTCCATGTCGATCGAGTCGACGGTCATGATGGGGGCGATCGCGTCGTAGAAGTAGAGGTGGGTGCTCCCGAGCACCCGTTGCAGCGCCGCCGACAACGCCGGCGAGGTGAGCGGCCCGCTCGCCAGGATGGTGAGCCCGGGGGGAATGTCGGTGACCTCGTCGCGCACGATGCGCACCGTGGCCAGCCCCTCGACCGCCCGCGTCAGGCCCTCGGCGAACGACACGCGGTCGACCGCCAAACACGCCCCGGCCGGCACCCGATGCGCGTCGGCCACCTGCATGACGAGGGAGCCGAGCTGCCGCATCTCCTCCTTCAGCAGGCCGACCGCCGTCTCCAGCGTGGCATTGCGGAACGAATTTGAGCACACGAGCTCGCCCAGCCGATCGGTGAGATGCGCTTCGGTCCCGCGCACCGGACGCATCTCGTGCAGGTCGACGGCCACCCCCCGGCGGGCGAGCTGCCAGGCCGCCTCGCATCCGGCAAGCCCGCCGCCGATGATCGTGACGCGATCGCCCGCCAGGTCGGACATCGAGGCGCTCACGAGGACGACGACGCGCGCTGGCGCGCCGCGGGACGGCGCTTGCCGGGCGTCTTGGCCGGGCTCTTGGCGCGCGTCTTGCCGGTGGTCTTGGCCGCGGGCTTGGCCGCGGTCTTGGCCGCGGTCTTGGCGGGCACCTTCACGACCTTGGCCGCCTTCGCGGGCGCACCCGTCGCGGATCCGCGCGACGGCCCGCCCGGCCGACGGCGGATCTGCGCCGCGGCGCGACGCTCCGGCAGCGGCGCGTAGTCGCCGCCATCGCCGGTGTCGATCTGCTGCTGCCAGCCGCACTCTTCCTTGGGGCAGCGGCGCACCGTGCCGTAGCGCTTGGTGACCTTTTCGGTGACGAAGCCGGCGCCGCAGCGCGGGCACGGCTCCGGCACGGGCGGATCCCAGGCCACGAACTGGCAGGCGGGATACCCACTGCAGCTGTAGAACGTTTTCCCGCGCCGCGAGCGCCGTTCCATCATCTCGCCCGTGGGGCACGCGAGACACTTGACGCCCGTCGGCACCGGCTTGAAGAGCGGCTGCATGTTCCGGCACTCGGGATAGCCCGAGCAGCCGAGGAACTTACCGTAGCGCCCGAAGCGCACCTGCATCGGCCGCCCGCACTGGTCGCACTTCTCGTCGGTGGTCTCGGCCGCGACCGGGCGGATGGTGCCGTCGTCGTCGCGCGTGAAGTTAGTGGTGTTCTTGCACTCCGGATAGCCGCGGCAGGCGAGGAACTCGCCGCGCCGGCCCCATTTGATGATCATGGCCTGGCCGCACTTCTCGCACACGAGATCGGTGAGGCGCTCCTCGCGCTTCACGTCGCGCATCTCGACCTCGGCCTTCTCGAGGTCGCGCGCGAACGGTTCCCAGAACCGCCGCATGGCCTGCACCCAGTGCTCGTGCCCTTCTTCAATGCGGTCGAGCTGGTCCTCCATGCCGGCGGTGAACTCGACGTTGAGCACGTCGGGGAAGGACTCGACCAGGAGGTCCGTCACCAGGAACCCGAGCTCGGTCGGTTTCACGCGCCGCTGCTCGTCCTCGGCCACGTACTCCTTATTGAGGATGGTGCCCATGATGCTGGCGTACGTGGACGGGCGCCCGATGCCTTGCTCTTCCAGCTCCCTGATGAGTGTCGCCTGCGTGAACCGGGGCGGGGGCTGGGTGAAATGCTGCTCGGGCACGAGCTCGAGCAGCCGGACGGTCTCGCCCTCGGTGAGCGGCGGGAGCTGCCCCTCGCCCTCTTCCTCGCCGGCGGCCGGCGTGTCGTCGTCACGGCCCTCGGTGTAGACGCGGATGAAACCGTCGAACTTGAGGATCTGGCCGGTGGCCCGGAAGCGGCACGTCCCGGCCTGTAGGTCGACCGCGGTGGCGTCGAACACCGCCGACGCCATCTGGCTGGCGACGAAGCGGTTCCAGACGAGCGTGTAGACGGCCAGCTCTTCTTTGTCGAGGAAGCGCGCCACGCGCTCGGGATCGTAGTCCATGGACGTGGGCCGGATGGCTTCGTGGGCGTCCTGGGCGTCCTTCTTCGAGCGGTAGACGTTGGGCGCCTCGGGCACGTACGGCGGCCCGTAGCGCCCCGTGATGTAGCTGCGCGCGGCGCCGATGGCCTCGCCCGAGATACGCGTCGAGTCGGTGCGCATGTAGGTGATCAGGCCGACCGCGCCCTCGTCGCCGAGCTCGATGCCTTCGTACAAGCGCTGCGCGATGCGCATCGTCCGCGAGGGCTGGTAGCCGAGCTTGCGCGACGCCTCCTGCTGCAGGCGCGACGTGATGAAGGGCGGCGTGGGGTGCCGGCGGCGTTCTTTGCGTTCGACCTTGGTGACCGTCCAGGCCGTATCGCCGAGCCCGGCGAGCACCTCGTCGACCCGCGCCTTGGTGTCGAGCCGCAGCTGCTTGTGGTCGAGCCGGACGCCGTCGACCTCGGCCAGCCGCGCCACGAACGGCGGCGGCGCGACCGCTTCGAGCCGGGCCTCGACCGTCCAGTACTCCTCCGCCGTGAAGGCGCGGATCTCGCGCTCGCGCTCGACGATGATGCGCACCGCCACCGACTGCACCCGGCCCGCCGACAGCCCGCGGCGCACCTTCTTCCAGAGGAGCGGCGACAGCCGGTATCCCACCAGCCGATCGAGGATGCGCCGGGCCTGTTGCGCCTCGAAGCGGTGCTGATCGAGCGTGCCCGGGTGCTTCAAGGCCTCCAGCACCGCCTTCTTGGTGATCTCGTTGAACAGCACGCGGTGCACGTTCTTGCGTTTCGGCCCGAGCTTCTGGGCGATGTGCCAGGCGATGGCTTCGCCCTCGCGGTCGGGGTCGGGGGCCAGATAGATGTTCTCCTTGTCCTTGGCCGCCTTCTTGATGTCGTCGAGCACCTTCGTCTTGCCCTGGATGACGTGGTACTCGGCGGCGAAGTCGTTCTCGATGTCGACCCCGAGCTTCGATTTGGGGAGATCGACCACGTGGCCGACCGAGGCTTTCACCTGGTAGTCGCGCCCGAGGTACTTGCCGAGCGTTTTCGCCTTGGCCGGCGCCTCGACGATGACGAGGTGCTTCGCCATGCTAGGCCGCGCGCCGGAAGCGCTTTCCCGGGAGCTGCTGCACCAGCCCCCGCAGCTCGAGCCCGAGGAGCGTCTCGAGCGCGGTCGCCGTCGCCATGCCCGCGTGGCGGACGACGTCGTCGACGTGGCGGGTCTCGATACCGACGGCGTCCAGCACGCGCCGCTCGCCGTCGTCGAGCCCCGCGTGTGCCGCCGCGGCCCGTGCGGCCTGCACCCGCGCCGTGAGCGCCGGCGCCAGCTCGGCGAGAATGTCCTCCACCGAGCGGACCAGGATCGCGCCGTCGCGGATGAGCCGGTGCGGGCCGTGATGCGCCGCCCGGCCCACCGGCCCGGGCACCGCGAATACCTCGCGGCCCTGCTCGAGCGCGCATCGCGCCGTGATGAGCGAGCCGCTCTGCTCGGCGGCCTCGACCACGACGGTGCCCAGGCTGAGGCCGCTGATGAGGCGGTTGCGGCGGGGGAAATGATGCTGCAGGGGCGGCGTCCCGCACGGGAACTCGCTCACCAACGCCCCCCGGGCCGCGATGTCGGTGGCCAGCCCGGCGTGCCACGGCGGATACACGCGATCGACCCCGGTCCCCAGCACGGCCACCGTACGCCCCCCGGCGGCCAGCGCCGCCTGGTGGGCGGCGGCGTCGATGCCGGTGGCCAGCCCGCTCACCACCGTCACACCGGCCTGGGCGAGGCCGGTTGCCAGCTCGGCTGCCACCCGCCGCCCGTACTCGCTTGCCCGCCGGGCCCCGACAATGGCGACGGCCAGAGCGTCATCTGCCGTCAGCGCGCCGCGGACCGCCAATACCAGCGGGGGATCCGCGATCGCACACAGCGCCGCGGGATACGCAGGATCATCTCGTGCGATCCACGTCCCCCCGACCGCCCGAAGCCGCGCAGCCTCGGCCAGGGCGCGCACACGCGCCTGCCCGATCGCCACCACCGCGTGCGCCGCCACCCCGACCTGCGCCAGCGCCCCGGCGGACGTCGCCAGCACGGCCGCGGGCGTCCCGAAGTGCGCGCACAGCGCGTACGCACGCGCCGGCGTCACCTCGGCACACATCCCGAGGCCGAGCCAGGCGAGCCTCGACTCGCCGTCGATGAGCTGCGGAGCACGGCCGAACATGGGTAGAACGCACGTGGCTACTACAGCGAATCACCCGTTGCAAATCCGCACGCGCCCGCGGCCCCGGATCGCACGTCCACCGCTCGACGACGATCACAGCATGCGTGTACGCCTCGCGAGCGCGCCCTCGTCGCACCGTGTCGACCCGCAGCGACGCCGCCGTGCGCCGCCCGCCTTGCGCCCTGCCGGGGTGGATGGTACCAACTCGCCCCTCCCTTCATCGCTGAAAGGACGACACGTGGGCCTTCTCTCCGGTAGCACCACCGTCGTGCGCTTCGTGGCCGTGCCGCCGCCGCACCTCGACCGCGAGGCCGTGGCGCGGGCGGTGACGCGGCGGGCGTTTCACGAGCTCGATGACGACCGCAGCGACGTGAGCGAGGCGGCCGGTTGGGTCGCCGTCCACGACCCGCTCGCCACCACCTTCTCGCCGGCCGACCTCTTCGTCCAGCACTATCTCGCGGTCGGCTACCGCTTCGATCGCCGCGTGATCCCCGCCAAGCTGCTGTGGCTGGAGCGCCGGCGCGCCGAAGAAGCGCTCAAGGCCGAGCGCGGCCTCGACCGCCTCGGCGCCAGCGCGCGGAAGCAGGTAAAATCCGAGGTCGAAGCCCGCCTCCTGCTGCGCGCGCTCCCCACCCCGCGCCTGTTCGACTGCGTGTGGAACCTCGAGCGCGGGCTGCTCTACTTCAGCGGGCGCGCCCGCCGCCCGGTCGAGGCCTTCACGGAGCTGTTCCGGCAGACCTTCGGCGTCGGCCCGGTCCCGCTCATCCCGTACCTGGCGGCCGAACACCTGGGCCTGCCCCCGGCGGCGGTCGCGGCCGTGCGGTCGGTGGCACCATGCACGCTGGCCGGGGACGACCGGCCGCCCGACGACGACGACGACGTGCCGCGCCTGCCGCTCCCGACCGCCGGCGCGGAGGTGGCGGGATGACGGAGGACTTTCTCGCCGTCGTCCAGGAGAAGCGTTTTCTCGGGCGCGAGTTCCTCACCTGGTTGGTGCACCGGATCGAAAGCGACGGCGGACGCTTCGAGATCGACGGCGCGCCCGTCGAGCTCACCCTCGGCGACCGGGTGGTTCTGGAGGGCGGACAGGCGAACACCCGCCTGACGATCGTCGGTCCGGGCGACGTGCGCGCCGAGATCGGCGCCGGCCTGCGGGGCGGCAAGCTCGTCGATCGTACCCGGCTGGTGGTCCGTCGCGGCGAACGCCACTGGGAGCTCACGCTCGACGGCGGCTTGCTGGTCTACGAGGGGCTGCGCTGTCCCGCCCTCGGGGCCAAGGACGACGGCCCGGACGATCCCCGCGCCGCGCTCGAGAACGACCTCTTCCTTCGTCTCGCGGATGTCGAAGACGCCGTCGGCGTCGTGGACGCGCTGTTCGCCGACTTCTGCCGCCTGCGCGGGGCCTCGTCGTGGGCGACGCGCACGCTCCCGGCGCTGCGCGCCTGGGTCGACACGCTGCGGTAGGCCCCGGCGCATGGCGCTGTTCTCCCGCCCCGACGGCACCCCGGCCCGGGCCGTCCACCCGGTGCGGCGCATCATGCCGTTCCTCATGCCGGCCAGGAACGAGGCCTGCGTCCTGTTCGAGCAGCACATCCCGGCCGCCGCCGCGCAGCGCTTCCTGACCGCCGTGAACGCGGATCGGCCGCCGGCGTGCGCGGTCACGCTCTTCCACCTGGTGCTGCGCGCGATCGGGCTCGCGCTCGCCGAGTTCCCGCGCCTGAACCGTTTCGTCGCCGGCAGCCGGCTCTATGAGCGCCGCGGCATCTGGCTCGCGTTCAGCGGCAAGCAGCGGCTCGAGCGCGACGCGCCGCTCTACACCGCCAAGATCGCCTTCGATCCGGCGGAACCGCTGCTCGCCCTGGTCGACCGGCTCCACGCCGCCATCGGCCTGGGACGCTCGGGCCGCGAGACGGCCACCGACCGCGAGATCCGCACCTTCCTCCGCCTCCCCGCCCCGGTGCTGCGCCTCGGGGTCCGGCTCGTTCGCCGGCTCGACGCCTGGGGGTGGCTACCGGACAGCTTCTCCGCCGGCGATCCCCTGTACGCCTCCGCCTTCGTCGCCAATCTGGGCAGCGTCGGCCTCGACGCCGCCTACCATCACCTCTACGAGTACGGGACCATCCCCATCTTTGTCACCATCGGGCGCCTGCACCGGGCCCCGGTCGTCGCCACCGACGGCACCGTGACCAGCGCCGAGACGTTCACCCTGCGCTACACCTACGATGAACGGGTGGAAGACGGCTTCTATGCCGCCCGCGCGCTCGAGCACCTGCGCGCCCTGCTCGAGGATCCGTCACGCCTGGCCGGGTGACGGCGTGCGCTCAGGGTCCCTGCCCGGCGTGCCCTTTGCTCTCGGCCCGGCGGACGGCCACCAGCCGCCGCCCCGGGGCCGCCGCGTCGCCGGTGTCTCCCTTGGGCGGCGTGGGCTGCGCCCGGCGCCGGCCGGCACGCTCGTGGTCGCGCCGCGCGCGCGCAGCGAGCGTGCGCTTGGCATCGAGGTAGCCGGCGGCCATCAGGTTGCGGTTCTTCCGCCGGTAGGCGTTGAAGATGGCGAGCGGCCCGAACCCACTCCACTGCTCCCCCGGCTCGATCAGCGTCACCGGCACGCCGTGGAAGCGCCCGTCCTCGATGCGGGCGTAGAGATGGCCCATGTTGCCGATGGTGCGCCACATGACGTCGAGGAAGCGCTGCACGAAGCTGTAGAAGGTCCCCAGCCGTGCCCGATACGGCAGCTGGCTGGCGATCGGAGCGAGCAGGTAGATCTCGGTGGCGCCGAGGTCGATGGCGCGCTCGAGCGGCGTGTTCCACGCGAACCCGCCGTCCACGAACCAGTCGCCCCGGAAGTGGACGGGTGGGAACAAGATGGGAATGGCATACCCGGCGCGGGAGATGGTGCGCAGCTCGCGGTGGTCATGACAGTCGCGCTTGGCGTGCACCTCGGCCCGACCGCGCGAGAGATTCAGGAGGACGAACTCGAGCTCCAGCGGGCTGTCGTAGACCTTTTCGAAGTCGATGTGCTCCTCGATGGCGGCGGTCAGGCTGTCCATCGAGAACAGTGACATGCCAAAGACCGGATTGTGGCGCAGGCTGGGCGAGAAGATGCGCGGCAGCGAGCTGAAGTTGCGCCACGCGTTCTCGAGCTGCGGGACGCCGCCGGTCGCGTAGGCGCAGGCGTTGATGACCCCGATCGAGCTTGCCACGATGGCGTCGGGTGTGATGCCCTGCTCCTCCAGGCCCTTCAGCACCCCGACGTGGTGCGCGCCGAGCGCCGCACCTCCCCCCAGGATGAATACCCGTTTCTGCCGCTTCGCCATTCCTAGAAAGCTGACGGGTCATAGTACGGCTGCCCGACGACTTGCAAGCCTTTTTCGACCATGCTGCTGCTGATCGACTACTCGAGCCTCCTCTTCCGCGCCTTCCACTCCCTGCCGGCGTCGCTGCCCATGCAGGGGGTGCTCGGCTTCCTCAACATGCTCGCCCGCTTGCTGGTCGATCGTCAGCCCGCGCAGGTCGCTGTCGCCGTGGACGAGGACTGGCGCCCCGCCTTCCGCGTCGCCGCCCTCCCCACCTATAAGCTGCACCGCGTCAGCGACGAACCCGACCCGGTGGCCCCGCAGGAGGCCCTGGGCCGCGAGGTGCTCGAGGCGCTCGGAATCGCCGTCGTGGGTGCCGCCGCGTACGAGGCCGACGACGTGATCGCTACCCTCGCGGCACGAACGCGCGAGCCGGTCGAGATCGTGTCCGGCGACCGCGATCTGTTCGCCCTGGTGCGCGACCCGCGCGTGCGCGTCCTCTACCCGCTCACGGGGGTGAGCAAGCTCCTGGTCGTCGACGAGGCCGAGATCACCCGCCGCTACGGCATCCCCGGACGCGCCTACGGCGACTTCGCACTCCTGCGCGGCGATCCGTCGGACGGCCTGCCCGGCGTGCCGGGCATCGGCGAGAAGACCGCGGCACGGCTGCTCGCGGCGCACGCCTCGCTCGACGGGGTGCTCGCCAGCACCACCCTCGCTCCGGCGGTCGCGCGCCGGCTCGCCGCCGCGCAAGACTACCTCGCGGCGGCCCGGCAGGTGGTCCTCCCGGTCGCGACCGTCCCGCTGCCTGCACTGGCGCTCGCGTTGCCGCACACGGTCGCGCATCCCCGGACGCTCGCCCGCCTGGGGCAGACGCACGGCCTCGCCGGAGCCATCGCCCGCGTGGCTGCAGCGCTGGCCGCCGTCCAGGCGTGACGGTGGCGCGCAACCGGCTCAGGACGCGCCGTCCAGATTGCGGATCAGCTTGCCGTAGAAGCGCACCATGTCCTCGTACACGTCGACCGCGATGCGCTCGTCGGTCCCGTGCGGGCGGTTCACATCGTCGGCGGTCGCACGCAGCGGCAGGAAGCGGAAGACGTTGGGGCTGAGCGCCGCGTAGTGCCGTGCGTCGGTGGCGCCCAGCACCAGGCCCGGGGTCACCACCACCCCCGGGAACACCTGGGCGATGGTGCGTTGCAGGCGGCGGAACTCGGCCGAGTCGGGCGACGACTCGGGCGAGGGCTCGCTCGACGTCGCCCCGAAGGGCGCCACCGCCACGCGCCGGTCGTGCACCGCCTCGCGCACGTGGGCGAGGACACTCTCCGTGGTCTCGCCGGGCCGGATGCGAAAGTTCACCACCGCGCGCGCGCGGGTCGGGAGCACGTTCTCCTTGACGCTCCCTTCGAGCATCGTGGGCGCGGCGGTGGTGCGGATGAGCGCGTCGGTGGCCGGCGACGCCGCCAGCCGGCGCTCGAGCATGCCCCGGAACAGCCACGGGTTGGCCAGCACGACGCGGGGCACGAACGGCATCTCGGGGCCGAGGAACTCGAACAAGCGCGCCGTCGCGCCGCTGATCACCGGCGGCAGCGGCTTGCGCTCGAGCCGGTGCAACGCGCTCGCCAGGATCCCCACGGCCGTGCGCCGCGGCGGCGTGGAGGAGTGTCCGCCCTCGCTGCGCACGACCAGTTCGACGCTCAGGTAGCCCTTCTCCGCCGTACCCACCATGGCGACCGGCGCCGCCACGCCGGGGACGACCCCCTCGACGATCGGCAACCCCTCGTCCAGGACCAAGGCCGGCCGGACACCGCGCGCGGCCAGCAGGGCAGCAATGCGTGCGGCGCCGCGCCGGCCGCCCACCTCCTCGTCGTGACCGAAGGCGAACAGCACGGTGCGCCGCGGGCGAAAGCCCGCACGCACCAGGTCCTCGGCCGCCTCGAGGGCCCCCAGGACGCCGGCCTTGTCGTCCATCGCGCCGCGGCCCCAGACGTAGCCGTCCATGACCCGGCCCGCGAACGGCCGATGGGTCCAGGCCCCCTCTGTTCCGGGTTCGACCGGCACCACGTCGAGGTGCCCGAGGAGCAGGAGCGGCGGCAAGGCCGCGTCACTCCCCTTCCACGCGTACAGCAGGCTGTACTGCTCCACCGTCTCGCGCCCGAGCGTGCGGTGCACGCCCGGAAACGCGTCGCTCAGATAGCGATGCAGCCCGAGGAACTGCTCCGGATCGAGCCGCCGCGGGTTCTGGTACGACACCGTGCGGAAGCGGATAGCCTGCCCCAGACGCTCCGCGGCACCGGGATCCACCGGGCGCGCGCGCACGGTCTCGACCGTGAGCTGACGCGAGCGGAAGAGCAGTGTGCGCCCACCCAGGACGAGCACCAGGCAGACCGGCACCGCCCCGAGCACGAGCAGGACGCGTCGCATGTGCCGAGAGCCCCTAGAAGACCGCCCCGCGGCATGCAAACAGGCGCGCTCGCTCCTTGACCGTCCGCCGCGCCGAGCGTACACGCCGGCCGCACGACCGTCGCCGTCTCCACCGCGCCGTCCGCTCGCGCAGGCCTCGTCCGCCTGGCGGTCGTGCTCGCGCTGGCTGGCGCGCTGTACGGCAACACGCTCGCCAACGACCTGGTCGAGGCGCGGCAGCTCTACGAAGCGGCGCTCGCCCGCGAGCCGCACGACGCCGCCGCGCACCTGAACCTCGGCATCGTCCACCAGCGGCAGGGGCGGCGGGCGGCGGCGGAAGCGGCGTACCGAAACGCGCTCGTCAACGATCCCCGGCAGAGCGAGGCGGCGCGTGGTCTGGCGGCGTTGCTCACGGCGCGGGGCGAGATGGCCGAGGCGGCGCAGGTCCTGGAGCGGGCGACGGCGGCGGGTGACGGTCGGCGACGGTGACGCCGGCCCGGCGTGCTGCGTTGACAGTCCGGAGACCACGCCCTTATAGTGCGCGCACGTCGCGGGATCCCGTTCCGCTGCGCCGAAGGGGGGCCGACATGCACCGGGTCTGCACGCCGCTCGTCGCCGTCGCGCTGGCCGCGATCGCCGTCGCACACGCGACCGAGGTGGTTCCGGTCGGGCCCGAGTTCCGCATCAGTCGCGACGGGGATACGTACAACTACTCGAACGACGGCTACGCCCGCGATCCCCGCATCACTCGCATGACGAGCGGCGAGTTCGTGGTGGTGTGGGAGGCGTACTTTGCGGGTGCGTACACCGAGGGCAACGGCCTCTTCGGCCGCCGGCTGACGACCGAAGGACAGCCCGCCGGCGGCGAGTTTCAGATCTATGCCGAGCCCGGTTTCAGCGCCAACTATTCCTTCCGCCCGTCGGTCGCGCCGGACCCACAAGGGGGCTTCGTGGTGGCCTGGGGCAACTTCGAGCCGCCGAACCCCATTAGCAGCATCTGGGTGCAGCGCTTTGATCCGAACGCCGAAGCGCGCGCGCGCCGCGGTTCCAGGCCAACCAGGCGGATGCGCCCACCAATACGCAGGAGCGGAACGAGATCGCCACCGATCCGCAGGGCGGGTTCCTGGTCGTGTGGGCCGACAATGCGCACATCGTGACCGGGCGGCGCTTCGACCAGAACGACGTCCCGTTCGGGCCCGAGTTCCCCATCAGCTCGGTGTCCACGAGTGCCGACGCGATGCCCGCCGTGGGCAGCGACGCGGCGGGCAATTTCGTGGTGACCTACAATGTCCACTCCTCCAGCGTCTGGGGCGAGCGGCTCGACTCCACGGGCGCACCACGCGGTCCAGGCTTCGAGATCTTCCCGTATGGCAGCGACGAGGTGCCGGAGCGCATCGCGGTGGCCCCGTCGGGCGCCTTCATGGCGCTCAATACGAACCAGAACGACGCGCGGGTCTACGATTCGAGCGGCACGCCGATCGGCCCCCCCTTCAGCGTCGACCCGAGCGGCGACTACTCCGGCGCCGCCGCCGACGCGGACGGGAACTTCATCGTCGCCTGGCAGGGACCGGACTTCGGCGACCTGACCGGGCGGCGCTTCGACCCCACGGGCCAGCCCGATGGGTCGACGTTCGCCCTCAATCAGACCCCCTTCGACCGGTCGGGGATCGCGTTCAATCACCCGGACATCGCCGTCGACCCGAACGGCGACTTCGTCGTGGTGTGGGCCAACTATTACTACCCGTACCCGGACGGCACCCGTTACATCAGCGGCATCTTCGGCCGCCGCTTCGCGGTGTGCGGCGATGGTCGCGTCGGACCACTCGCCTGCGATGACGGCAACAACGCCGTCCTCGACGGCTGCAGCGACCACTGCCAGGTCGAGACGTGCGCCATCTGCGGCGGCGGGCCCTCGGCTTGCGCCACGATTCCCGGCTGTACCGTCGTGTGCAGCAACGCCGCCGCGATCGACGACAAGGCCATCCTCACCATCAAGAAGATCCTGCCCCCCGCCGGCGACGAGGCCATCACCTTCCGCGGCCGCATCCTGAATCCCCCGCTCGCGCCGGGAGCCTACGACCCGTCGGTCGAGGGGGCGGAGGTGGTCCTCACGGGCACCGACGTGCTCTACCAGCGCGCCACACCCACCCCCATCCCGCCCGGGCTCGTGGGCTCGGGCTGCGGCCTGCTCGACGGCTGGAAGGTGAGCGGGCGGGCCCCGAACTTCTCCTATACCTACAAGAACCTGACCAATGCCCTGCCGCCCGCATGCACCCCCGGATCGGCGAACGGCGTGCGGGTGGTGAAGTTCAAGGACAAGCTGGCGAAGGACGGCACCGTCCAGTTCCAGGTGAGCGTCAAGAATGCCACGCTGCCGCCGGTGCCGGGCGCGCCGCTCGTCGCGACCGTGGTGCTCGGGCAGAGTCCCACGGCGGGGATGAGCGGTCGCTGCGCGCGCATCCGTTTCGGGACTGGCTACGTCACCGGGTCGACGGCCCGCTACTATCCCTGACCCGGGAACGTCGCCACCAATTCCCGCAGGCGCTCCCCCGCGTCGCCCAGGATCGGCGCGCCGTCCCCAGTGAGGATGGTGTCGACGGCGAGCGCGGCGAGCGCCCGCACGCCGGCGCGCAGCTGAGCGGGGTCGTCCATCACCTGCTCGCGCAGGAGCCCGAGCCGCCCGGCCGGATGGCCGATAACGGCGTCGCCGACGATCAGGATGCGGCGCCGGGGACAGTGCAGCGCCACCTCGCCGGGCGACTTGCCCGGAACGGCCACCACCGTGAACGGTCCGACCTGCGCCCCCGGCGTCAGGTCGCCGTCGATCGTTCCCCCCTGCGCGCGTGCGTGCGCGGCGTCGGCGGGATGGATCCGCACCCGCGCGCCCGTGCGCTCGCGAACGAGCGGGGCACGGCGGAGATGGTTGCGATTGGTCAGCACGATGGACGCGACCCCTTCGCGCACCAGCGCATCGAGGTCGTCGGCCGCCGGCTCGACGGGGTCGATGCACAGGTTCCCGCCCGGGTACCGGACCAGGTAGCCGTTGAAGTGGTAGCCGTGCGGCGGCGAGAGCCACGACCAGGTGAGGATGCCTTCCACGATCTCGCGCATGGGTCCTCCCTACACTGTCCTTCGACGCGGGGGTATGCGACACCTGCGCGCCCGTGACGGCCGCGCCCCCGCTCTACACCCGCGCCTTCTGGATCGCGTGCGCGCTCCACTTCACCGGCGGGATGAGCCACGCCATGCTCTTCCTGCTGCCGCTCTTCGTCCGCCAGCTGGGCGGCGACGAGCTCCTGATCGGCCTCCTGCTCGGCGTCGGCCTCGGGGTGAGCGTCGCCGTGCGTCCCGGGGTGGGCGCCCTGCTGGACCGGGTGGGGCGGCGCCACGTGCTCCTCGGGTGCGGGGTGCTCAACACCGCGTCGCTGCCGCTCTTCTGTTTCGTGCACACGACGGGGGCCGCGTTGGTCGCGCTCACGATCCTGCATCTGGTGATCGGCGGCGCGTTGTTCGCCGCCTACTTCACCTACGCCGCCGATCTGGTGCCGGCTGCACGGCGTGCCGAGGGCATCGCCATCTTCGGCGTCGCCGGCATGATCCCGGGCGGGCTCGGGCCGGCGCTGGGCGAGAGCCTCATCGGGCGCGCCGGGTATCCGGGCTTCTTCGTGACCGCCGCGGGCTTCGCGCTCGCCTCGCTCGCGCTCACCCTGCTGGTCGCCGAGCGCCCGCGCGCGGCCCAGGCGACGACGCCGGGACCCGGCCGGGGCGCGCTCGGCCGTACGCTCCGGCAGGCGCACCTGCTCCCGATCCTGTGCGCCACCGTGTGCTTCGGAGCCGGCGTCAACGCGGCCTTCTTCTTCGTCGCGCCGTTCACGCAGGACCTGGGCCTCGCCCGCGCGGCCCCTTTCTTCGTCGCCTACGCCACCACCACCGTCCTGCTGCGCGTCGCCGGGCGGCGACTCCCCGACCGCCTCGGGCCGCACCGCATCGCGGTGCCGGCCTTCGGCATCTTCGCGCTCGGGCTGGGCGGGCTCTGCCTGCTCCCCGCACCGGGCATGCTGGTGCTGGCCGGCATCGCCTGCGGCGCGGGGCACGGATCGCTCTTCCCCGTGCTGAACGCGCTCGCCGTCGAGCGCACGCCGCTGCCGCTGCACGGCACCGTGGTGAGCCTCTACACCGGCGCGATGGACCTGGGAGGCGTGCTCGGCACACCCGCGTGCGGCCTGGTGGCGCGCGCCTACGGGTACCGGACGATGTTCGCGCTCACCGCACTCACGGGTCTGGCGGGGCTCGCGCTGATGGCGCGCGACTGGCGGCTCAGCCGCCGGTGGCGTCCTGCTTGATGCCCTCGACCTCGATCGTGATCTCGACCTCGTCGCCGACCGCGATGCCGCCGCCGTCGAGGGCCTTGTTCCACACGATGCCGTAGTCCTTGCGATTGACCTTGGTGGTGGCGCGCGCCCCGGCGCGCGTCTTGCCCATGAGGTCCTTGATGGGGGGGCCGGCACTCTCCACCTGCAGCACCACTTCGCGCATGACCCCGTGCAGCGACAGGTCGCCGGTGACGCGGAAGCGATTGTCGCCCGCCTTCTCGACCTTCTTCGAGGTGAAGGAAATGGTCGGGTACTTGGCGACGTCGAAGAAGTCCGGGCTGCGCAGGTGCTCATCGCGCTTGGCGTCGCGGGTGTCGATGCTGACGACGTCTATGGTGGCCTGGACGGTGGAGCGGGTGAGGTCCTGGTCGTCGGCCTGGATGGAGCCGCTCACCTTGCCGAAGGTGCCGCGCACGTTGCTGATCATCATGTGGCGGACCGAGAACTGCACGCTGGTGTGCGAGCCGTCGATCTGCCAGGGGGTGGCGGCGAACGCGGGGGCGACGAACACGACGACTGCGGCGGCGGTCACTGCGAAACGATGCATGGCTGTCCTCCTGTGGCGGTCGGCATTACCCGACGGCGGCAGCTCGCACAACAGGGTCAGATGCCGGGCACGAGACACGAATGGATGCTCGCCACGCCCGGCCGCTCGCCGGCCAGCGTCTGGATCGCCTCCTCGGCCGCTTCGAGCGGAAAATCGTGCGTGTGCAGGCGTTCGAGCGGTACGCGTCCCGACTCGATCAGGCGGATCGCCGCCTCGTAGGCGGCGCTCGTGACCCCGAAGGCGCCGACGATGGTCGCCTCTTTCACCACCACCAGGTCGCTGACGAAGTCGGGCACGGCCTTGAAGCCCTTGACGCCCGCCAGGACGATGCGCCCGCCGGTGGCGACGTAGCGCAGCGCCTCCGCCACCGGCTCGGGCGCGTTGGCCGTCACCTCGACCACCACGTCGGCGCCCCGCCCGCGGGTCAGGTCGTGCACGCGCGCGCGCGCGTCCTCCTGGTCGACGTCGATGGTGTGGTCGGCACCGAACTCGCGCGCGAGCGCCAGCTTGTGCGCGTCGCGGGCGAGGCCGGTCACGATGATCATGTCGGCTCCGGCGGCGCGCGCGGCGATGACGCTCGCGAGCCCCCGCTGGCCGGGGCCAAGCACGAGCACGGTGTCTCCCGGGCCGGTATCCGGGATCTCGACCGCCCACCGGAACCCCGCGCCGAGCGGGTTGAACATGACCGCCAGCGACGCCGGCAGGTCCTTCCGCACCGGGTGCACGATCGAAAACGGGTCCAGGTACATGTAGTCGGCATACGCGCCCCACAGCCCCGGCGCGTGCGCGAGCGGGACGTAGCCGTGGGCGAACATCCCGCCCCGTCCCCGGCACACCTGGTAGCGGCCGGCGAGGCAGGCGCGGCAGTGGCCGCACGGGATGAGGGCCTCGACTGCTACGCGGTCGCCGACGTTCACACCCCAGCGCTTGCCGGCCCGGTCGCCGAGGCGCTCGATGATGCCGAGCGGCTCGTGCCCCGGGACGAGCGGCCAGCGCACCGGGAGGACCCCCGTGTACTGCTCGGCGTCGCTGCCGCAGATGCCGCACGCCTCGACCCGGAGAAGCGCGCTGTCGTCGTCGATTTCGGGCAGCGGCAGGGTGCGCAGTTCGAGCTGGCGCGGGCCGGTCTGCACGACGGCGCGGCTGGTGCGGGGCGGCACGGCGGGCGAGTCTACTCCGCGGGCGCGTGGACCCGCCAGCCCTGCACGCGCCGGCAAACGCGATCTTGACTCCACCGGACGATCCCCCTAGCGGGAGCGCATGCGGCGGGTCGCGCTCCTGTGGCTTGTTCTGGTCAACGCCTGCGGCGGCGCCGCTCCGGCCGGGCGGGTCATCGTCCTCGGGCTCGACGGCATGGACCCGCAGACCGTCGATCTCCTCGTCGCCGAGGGCAAGCTGCCGCACTTCGCGACGCTCCGCGACCAGGGCGCCTACGGGCGGCTGATCAGCGCCAAGCCCATCCTGAGCCCCATCATCTGGACCACCATCGCCACCGGCAAGACCCCCGATCAGCACGGCATCGGGCACTTCGTCGCCGTCAACCAGCAGACCGGCCAGGAGCTGCCGGTCACCAGCCAGATGCGCAAGGTGAAGGCGGTCTGGAACCTGCTGTCCGACGCCGGCAAGCGCGTCGCCGTGGTCGGCTGGTGGGCCACCTGGCCGGCGGAGACGGTCACCGGCACGATCGTCAGCGATCACACCTGCTACCATTTCCTGTTCACCGACGGCGCCACCGGCGGCGGCGAGCCGGCGGGCATGACCTACCCGGCGGATCTCGCGCCGCGGCTGGCGCCCATGGTCCGCCGGCCGGCCGACCTGACCGCGGCCGAGGTCGCCCCGTTCGTCACCGTACCGGCCGAGGAGCTCGGGCGCCCGTTCGCCTTCGACGACGACTTGAGCCACTTCAAGTGGGCGCGCGCCACCGCCGAGACCTATCGCACCATCGGCCTGCACCTGTGGCAGGCGGAGCGTCCCGACCTGCTGCTGCTGTACATCGAAGGCACGGACTCGGTGTCGCATCTCTTCGGGCACCTCTTCCGCGCTCAGGGGCTGGCCGGCGAGTTGCTCGAGCAGCAGAAGCGCTACGGGCACGCCGTCGAGGCCATGTACGACTACGCCGACCGCATCCTCGGCGACGTCATGGCGGCGATGGACGACCGCACCACACTGGTCGTCCTCTCCGACCACGGCTTCCAGTTGGGGGTCCTGCCCGACGATCCCAGCAAGCTGCGCACCATGCGCCGCGTGAGCGAGCAGTTCCACCGCCTGGAGGGCATCCTCTATCTCTACGGCTACCGCGTGAAGCCGCACGCACACATCGACCAGCCGACGCTGGTCGACGTGACTCCGACACTGCTCACGTTGGTCGGCCTGTCGCCGGCGAAGGACATGCCGGGCCGGGTCCTCACCGAGGCGCTCGACGTGGCGCCCGTGGAGCGCACGGTCACCACCTACGAGACCGGCACACAGGTCGCCGGCAGCGGCGCGACCGACGCGGCCGTCGACCCGCAGGTGCTGGAGCGCCTGAGGAGCCTCGGCTACCTCGGCGCCCAGTCGCCCCGCGGCGACCGCAACATGGCCGCCATGCATTTTCAGGCCGGGCGCTACGAGGAGGCGCGGCAGGCGTTCGCCGCGCTGGTGGCGCAGAGCCCCGACGACGGTGCCTTGCACACGAGCCTTGCCGGAGCCCTCGGCGCCCTCGCGCGCTACGACGAGGCGTTGCGAGAGCTCGAGCACGCGATCCGGATCGAACCGCTTAACCCGGAGAGCTACCACAACCGCGCCGTCGTGTACGAAAAGCAGGGCAAGCCGACGCAGGCGATCGCCGAGTACCGCACGGCGCTCCGCTACCGTCCCGACTACGAGCCGTCGGCGCGCGCACTGGTCCGCCTCACGGGCTCGACCGCGGGCGCTGCGCCCCGCAACCCCGCCCAGCAGCTGGCGGGCAAGATCGCAGCCCGCGCCGAAGACGAGGCGCGGCGCGGCGACTACACCGCCGCCATGAAGACGCTCGACGAAGCGGAGAAGGTGGCCCCGCGCTACGCGCTCGTGCAGCACTACCGCGCCAACGTCGCCTTCCTGATGGGCGACCGCGCGCGGGCCATCGCCGCCCTCCGGAAGGCGCTCGAGCTCGAGCCCGACAACGCGCTCTTCCGTACCAACCTGCAGCGTCTGGAGCAGCACACGACGGCCCCGAAGTGACCGCTCCGCCTCCGGCGCGCTACCCCTGGTACCTTGGGACGACGCCTCCGACCTGCAGATATTTCCATTGACACGGTCCGGCGCCGGGCGGCACACTCCCGGACCATGAACGCCGCGCGCGCAATTCCGTTCCTCGCTGCCGCCCTCGCCGCGCTCGCCGCGCCTGCTTCGGCGGACCACCTGACCGCCTGCCCCGACGGCACCTACCAGGTGACCACGCCACGGCTCCTTCCAGCCCGTGGCGCGCGCACGATCGTCCTCGATCACGGCACCGTCGCCATCGGCGACCTCTGTCCACCCGTTCCTGCCGTCGTGCGTCCCACGCTGCGCGGCGGCTACCTCGTGCGCGCGCGGTGGCAGGCGTGCGGCACCGTCGCCCGCCGGGTGCGGATGGTCGCCCTGGTCCGGCCCGGGTGCACTGAGATGATCGGTTTCATTGGCGCCGTGCGGCCGTTGGTCCTGCGCCGCTTCAAGGCCGCACGCTGCGACGACCACACCGGCTGCGTGACCCCCTGCCGCGCCAACGCACAGTGCCCAGCCGCCTCGTACTGCTCCAAGGCGGCGGGCCAGTGCGACGCCGCCGGACAGTGCCGCGAGCGGCCCCAGGCGTGCCCCGACGTGATCGCGCCGGTGTGCGGCTGCGACGGTCGCAGCTACGGCAACGCCTGTGAAGCCGCCGCCGCGGGCGTCAACGTCGCCCGGGACGGGCGCTGCGCGTGCGTGACCGTACAGTGCCAGCGGGGCTTCGTGCCGGCCGATCGCGACGGCGACGGCTGCCCGGAGACGTGCCTCGCGCGCTGCGAGACGGCGTGCGACTGCGCCCAGAACCCCGACCTCCGCTTCAGCGACACCTGCCCGCTCCTGTGCCCAAACTGCGGCAACTTCTGGCAATGCGAGAAGGGGCTGTGCGTCGAGCAGTGCGGCATGATTCCGCCCGACCCCTGCCCCGAGCCGCTCGGCTGCCGCACCAACGACGAGTGCACCGCCGACGCCTACTGCGCAGGGCCGGCGGGCGAATGCCGCGCGCCCGGACGTTGCGTCCCGCGTCCTGACGCCTGCACGCGCGAGTATGCGCCGGTGTGCGGCTGCGACGGCGAAACCTACGGCAACGCCTGCGCCGCGGCGGCCGCGGGGATGCGGGTCGTCCACCGTGGCCCGTGCACCCTCCCCTGTGGCGGGATCGCCGGCATTCCGTGCCGCGACGGCTTCGCCTGCGACCTGACCCCCGGGCAGTGCCGGATCATCGACGCGCAGGGCACGTGCGTCGAGAAGCCCGGGGCCTGCCTGCAGATCTACGATCCCGTCTGTGGCTGCGACGGCCGCACCTACGGCAACGACTGCTCGCGCATCGGCCAAGGCGTCCAGAAGGCCCACGATGGGCCGTGCACCCGACCGGTCCCGCTCGGGGTGCGCTGACGACCCGCGCCGCCTGTTGACTCGCGCGCCCCTGCCGGCTTCCATCCGCCGCACCGATGGTCGCCCGCCGCTCTGCGCTCGCGCTCGCCCTCACGCTCGCGACGTCGGTCCCCGGCGTCGCCTGCACCGACTTCAACGACGCGCCCAGCGCGCGCTGGCGCGTGGACGCCGACGGGCCGCGGCGCTGGCTCGTCACCCCGTGCGGCGCCCGCTTCTTCTCCCTCGGCGTCAACGTGGTCACCGGGGGCTCCCCGGCGCGCCGCTACCTCGGGCACGAGGACTACTTCTGGGGCACGTTCTACCCCGACTACGGCGAGTGGCTGGCCGCCACGCGCGCGCGGCTCGGGGCGTGGGGCTTCAACAGCGCCGGCGGCTGGTCGCTCGACTCGGATGTCCTGGGGCTACCGTTCCTCCCCAACCTCGAGCTCGGCCGGCAGGCGAAGTTCCACTGGTTCGACCCGTTCGCCCCCGCCGCCGAGGACCGCATGCGCGCGGCGGCCGTCGCGCTAGTGGCGCCCTCCTGGGGCAACCCGTACCGCATCGGCTACTTCACCGACAACGAGGTCGGCTGGTGGAACGGCCCGCTGTTCACCTTCTTCATGAAGAAGCCGGCGGACAACGTCACCAAGCAGACGTTGGTCGCGCTGGTGCGGCGCCAGTACGGCGACTCGTGGGAGGCGTTCACGCGCGACTTCGTCCCGCCCCCCGGCGTGACCTCGTTCGACGGCCTGCTCGCCGCGACCGGGGTTTTCCCCCAGCTCCGCCCCGGCGGCACGGGCATCCGGGTCGTGCGGCGCTGGACGGGCGAGATCGCCGGTCGTTACTACCGCCTCGTCCGCGAGGCGCTCACCACCGCCGATCCCGACGCGCTCGTGTTCGGCGACCGCCTGCCCATCTACTACGACCCGGACGCGGTACGCGCCATGGCCCCGTACGTCGACGCCATTGCGACCAACTACAACGTCGACAGCCCCGAGGGCTGGGTGTCACCCTACTTCTTCGACGGCCTGCGGACGTTGACCGGCGACAAGCCCGTCCTGATTTCAGAGTGGTTCTTCGCCGCCCGCGAGAACCGGAGCGGCAACCGCAACAACGGCCATCTGATGACCGTCGACACCCAGGCCGAGCGGACACGCGGCGCCCTGGCCGCGGCCGAGCGGTTCGCGCGCGACCCCTCGATCGTCGGCCTGCACTGGTTCCAGTACGCCGACCACCCGCGCGGCGGGCGGCGGGACGGCGAGGACTACAACTTCGGCCTCATCGACACACAGAATCGCCCCTACGAGGAGCTGACGACCGGGTTCGCACGCATCAACCCGCGGCTGGCGCGGCTGCACGCGGAGGCCGCCCTGCCCCCGGGGCCGCCCGACGGGCCCGTCGCGCTGCCGCGGGTCGCGGTCGATACGAACGACCACAGCCTCCGCGAGTGGCCCAAGGAGACCAGTCGCGTCCGAGGCCTGGCGGCCCCCGCGCCGGAGATTCCGTTCGGCGATCTCTACCTGGCCTGGAACGCCGCCGGCCTGGCACTCGCGACCATCAGCATGGACTACTACGACCAGACCCTGCTCGCGTGGCAGGACGAGTTCCCGCGCGGCGAGGCCTTTCGCATCGACTGGGGCATCGACGCCGGCACGGGACCGCGCCGGTTCGCGATGTATTTCATCCCGCCACGCGAGCACGACACGCTCGATCGGCCGACGATGCGGGTCGAGCTCTGCCGCATGGACGGGTCGGCATGCACGCCCGTCCCGGACGCGGTCGCGAGCTATTTCGGCGCCGATCAGCCGCGCCTCACGGCCGAGGTCGTGCTGCCCTGGGCGGCGCTCGGCCTGCAGGCCCCCCCCGATGGCCGGCTCCGGATGGCGCTCGCCGCCACCGCCTTCTTCCGTAGCCGCTGGATGTCGTGGGGCGGGCGCCCCCCCGCCGAGACCCTGGCGGAGGTCGCATCCTGGCACGTCGTGACCCGGCAGGAACCCGAAGAAACCCCTTGACAGCCGGAAACCCCGAGCGAGATAGTTCCCTCCGGGTCGGCAGAATCGCACACGGCGTCGGATCTGGGGAGGGAACCATGAAGTCGTCTTTCCGTATGGTGGTCCTGTTGGGGGTTGCCGCGGCGACCTTGGCGTCGTCCGCGGGACACGCCCAGGTGATCTACCGCGATCCGGTCACCGGCCAGATCGGGGTCCCACCGCCCGGCGTCGTCCCGGTGCCGACGGCGCGCCAGGCGGCGCCCGCGCCGCCGACGGAGACGCCCGGCACGACCGCGGCTGGCGGGATGAAGATGAGCCTCCGCGGGCAACCGCGCGACGCCTTCGTCGGCACCCGCGATACCGCGGGCCAGGTGCGCGTCGAGTGCGTGCCCGGGGTACAGCCATGAGCCGGCAGCGGGCATCGCTCCTGGTCGCCGCCGTGGTGCTCTGCGCTCCCCTGACCGCCCGTGCGGCAACCATCACGATTGTCAACATGGACGGGGCCGGCGAGGGCCTCAACGACCCGACGCCGGCCGCGACGGTCGGCGGCAACACCGGCACCACGCTCGGCGCGCAACGCCTGATCGCCCTCCAGTACGCCGCCAGCATCTGGGCCGCGCAGTTGGTCAGTGCGATCGAGATCCGCGTACAGGCCAAGTTCGACCCGCTCACCTGCACGACCGGCGGCGCCACCCTGGGTCTGGCCGGCGCGGAGGCCCTCTACCGCGACTTCGCCGGTGCACCCCAGCCGGCGACGTGGTACCCGGTCGCGCTCGCCAGCGCACTCGCCGGCCTGGATCTCGACCCGGGCGGCGACGACATCGACGCCACGTTCAACAGCAACGTGGTCGGGAGCGGCGGCTGCCCGTTCAACTTCTACCTCGGCCTCGACGCGACCCCGCCCGCGCCGCCGCCGGGCCAGGCGGTCTCGGACCTGGTCACCGTCACCCTGCACGAGTTCGGCCACGGCCTCGGCTTCGGCTCCCCGGTGGACCTGGCGATGGGCGCCAAACCCCTCGGCTTCGACGACACCTACACCCGGAACCTCGAGAACCACCTGACCGGCGTGCTCTACCCCGTCATGACCGACCCCGAGCGCGTCGCCGCCAGCAAGGCGAATGGCAACCTGCACTGGACGGGCGCCGCGGTGGTCGGAGCGAGCGGCATCCTGAGCGCCGGGCGCGAGCCGATCAGCGGCCACGTCCAGATGTTCGCGCCGACGACGCAGCAACCCGGCTCGTCGGTCAGCCACTTCGACAGCGCGCTCCTGCCGAACCAGGTGATGGAGCCGTTCTACGCCGGCCCGAACCACGACGTGAGCCTGGCGCTCCAGGTGATGCAGGACCTGGGGTGGAACGCGATCTCGCTGTGCGGCAACGGCGCCATCGATTTCGGCGAGCAGTGCGACGACGGCGCCACCACCGCCGGCGACGGGTGCTCGTCGTTCTGCCGGCTCGAGGGCTGCGTCATCTGCACCGGCGCCCCGTCGGTGTGCACGCCGTGCGCCGTCGACCACTACATGTGCGACAAGGTGGGCGTGAACACCGGCCTCGGCGGCGTCAAGTTCGACAAGCTGGCCCTGCCGCAGCGCTCGCTGCAGGACCAGTTCGGCACCGACACCTGCAGCTTCAAGGTGGAGAACTTCGTCTGCAACCCGGCCGAGAAGAACAGCGAAGGCCCCCCGACACATCCCACCATTCATCACGTGAGCTACAAGATCGTCTGCCCGACGCCGTTCATCAAGATCACCGGCGTGCGGGTGGTCGACCAGTTCAACCCGAACGGGGTGACCGTCGACGTGCTGAAGCGCTTCAACGTCCTCGTCCCGGCCGGCAAGAGCGACGTGGGCCTGACGCCCACCCTGCCGCTCGGCGCGCCGCCGGCGACCCCGCCCGCGCTCACCGTCGATCACTTCCTCTGCTACAAGGTGAAGGGGCCGGTCTACACCCTGAGCCCGATCCCGGTCACGGTGACGGATCAGTTCTACCCCACGCTGCCGGGGTACCCGAACCTGAAGCTCTTCAAGATGACCAAGCTGTGCACGCCGGTGAACAAGGCCGGCGAGGATCCGACGGCGCCGAGCCACCTGGAGCACCTCGCCTGCTACCAGGCAAAGCTGCCCAAAGGGACGCTGTTCGCGAAGACGAACGTGCAGACCAACAACAGCAACTTCGGGCCGCAGGTGCTGGCGGTGAAGAACACCGGCGAGCTGTGCGTGCCGGCGCGGAAGAATCCGTAGGACGTCCCTCACCCGAAGTGCGGCATCACGCCCTCCGCGAACGTGCGCAGTGACTCCATCACCAGCTCGTGCGGCACCGTGCCCATCTGCATCACCAGGATCAGCTCGTCGACGCCGATGTCGACGAAGCGCTGTACCGTCTCGCGCACGCACGCCGGGTCGCCGACGATGGTCGCCACCGGCGAGCCGGCGGTATTGCGGAGCGCCATCGCCTCCTCGAGCTCGTCGTCGGGGAGGAAGTCGCGCGGCACGTCCAGGCGGCCGGTCGGACGGCGGCCGCCCAGGTAGTAGGTGGAGAGGCTCTCCAGGAAGAAGCGCGCGCCGCGCAGGCCGTAGGCACACGCCTTGCGGTCGTCGGCCAGGACGAGGGTGGCGGGCGTGCAGGCGAAGTGGTCGTTCTTGGCCCGCCCCACGGGCTTCGCGGCGGCGACCGCCTTCCGGTAGTCGGCGACCTTTTGGGTCAGGTAGTCGTCACTGCCGATGGCGAAGTTGAGCGCGCCGATGCCGAGCGCACCCACCTGCGCGGCGCTGTCCGGCTTCGAGCAGGCGGCGAACATGGGCGGGTGCGGCGTCTGCACCGGCTTCGGAATCACCTGCGTGGGCGCGATGGTGAAGAACTTCCCGCGGTGCTCGAACACGTCCTCCTGCCACATGCGCGGGATGATCTCGACCGCCTCGACCCACTGCTCGTGCAGCGTCGCCAGGTCGTTCTCGAATGCCACCTGCTCGACCAGCGACGACGACTTGCCCGAGCCCCAGTTGACGCGCCCGCCCGACAGGATGTCGAGCGTCGCCACCCGCTCGGCGATGCGGATCGGGTGGTTGTAGCGGAACGGCAGCAGGGTGACGCCGTGGCCGATGCGGATGCGTGTGGTGCGCGCGGCCACGAACGACAGGAATATCTCCGGCGCGGAGGAGTGCGAGTATTCGTAGAGGCCGTGGTGCTCGACCTCCCACACGCAGTGGTAGCCGAGCTCGTCGGCCAGCATCGCCTGCTCCAGGCAGTCGCGGAAGGTCTGCGCCTCGGACGCCCGCGTCGGCTCCGACATCTGCATCTCGAAGAAGATGGAGAACTTCATCGTGTCCCTCCTCGTTCCAGCCATCGGCTGAGCAGGCGCGGCAGGGCTCCGATTGGCCCGGGCATCCCGACCGCGCTCCGGAAGCTCGTGATCATGCCGCCCAGGAGCAGGCTCGCCACCGGCTCGCCTTCGATGCGCACGCGGCCGGTGAGCTGCGCCCGGCTCAAGTCCGACTTGCCCGCCAGCAGCTCGCGGAAGAGCGCCGCGCGCAGGGTCACCACCGACGTGGGCGGGCGCGGCGCCGCGAACCCGACGCGCAGGCGGCCGTCGGCGATGGTGATGCCGAAGTCGCCGCCGCCGGCGCCGGTGAGACTGAGGTGCACACGCGCCCGCATGCCGCGCAGCTCGTGGCTCGGCGCCTCGCGCCGGGCCGCCAGAGACACCAGGCGCATGAAGACGGCGATACGGCGATCGACACCATCGGGCACCAGGTCACAGAAATGCTTCATGACCGCGACGCAGGTGGGATGGCGCGGCGTCCAGCCGAGCTCGGCACGGGCGCGGGCGCTCGAATACACCAGCGGCACGCCAGCCACCTCGACCCACTTCGGATCCGTCGCCTCGCCGATCCCGACGCGAGCCAGCAGGGACGACACGCGCACGACAGCGCCCACGAGCACGCGCGGCATGCGCACGACACGCATGCCGGTGGCCCGCGCCAGCGTCGCCGCGTCGGCCGGCTCGTCGGCCGCCAGGTTGAAGGCGCCGCGCGCGCGGCGCTGGAGCGCCAGCAGGACGGCGTCGGCCACGTCCCCGTCCCACACCAGCGGCATCGGCGCGCCCCCCGCGTCGAAGAGCACCCGCCGGCGGAGGATGCGGCCGAGCGGGTGCTCCATCCGCCCGCCGATCAGGATCGCGGGCCGGAGCCGAGCGACGGCCAGCTCCGGGTGCGCCCGCTCGAAGTCGTCGAGGAACGCTTCCACCTGGAACTTGGTAGCGGCGTAGGCGA
The DNA here is from genome assembly GCA_964618895.1 of uncultured Binatia bacterium (SeqCode). Classification (GTDB taxonomy): domain Bacteria; phylum Desulfobacterota; class Binatia; order DP-6; family DP-6; genus CAZUDO01. Next base: position 13,320 of record CAZUDO010000126.1, on the reverse strand, counting down.
AGTCGGGCTGGTGTACGCGCGGGGTGTCCTCCACGATCGGCACCGGATGCCCGGGCACGACGCCGTACGCCGCCACGGACGAGGTGTACACGATGGTGCCGACGCCGGCCGCGTGCGCGGCGCGGAAGACGTTTGCGCTACCGCCGACGTTGATGGCGTCGACGGTCGCGCGGGGCAGGTGCTGGGTGACGACGAACGCCAGGTGCACCAGGGCGTCGCAGCCGCCCAGATGGCGCGCGAAGTCGGGGTCGCGCACGTCCGCCTGGACGACGGTCAGCTTGCCGGCGACGAGGAGCGGCGGGCGGAGGTCGAGGGCGATCACCCCCTTCACCGTGCGGTCGTCGATCAGCCGCCGCAGCACGAGCGTGCCGAGCTGTCCCGCGGCCCCGGTCACCGCCACCCGCATCAGCCGTACGCCCGCGTGACGAACCAGAAGAGCCCGAGGCCGAGCACCGCCGCCGAGCCAGTCTCCACCACCAGCACCCGCCGCTGCGGGTTGCCCCGCGTCAGGACGACGAGCACCGGCCAGAGCAGCGCCACCACGCCGAGCTGCCCCAGCTCGACCCCCAGGTTGAAGCCGAGGAGCGCGTACACCAGCCGCCCGGCCGCGACGTGCGCCTCGATCAGGACGGAGGCGAATCCGCACCCGTGGATCAGGCCGAAGAGGAACGCCACCGCCCAGCGCAGCCGTGCGGCGTGCCGGGCCTGCCCGAGCAGGCCGAAGTAGCACGCCGCGAACAGGGCGAGGCCGGCGAGCGTCAGCGCCGGCACGGCCCCGTGCCCCGCCGCCGCGGCCAATGCCAGCAACGCCAGCACCGCGGTGACGACCGCCGGCAGCCCCCATCCGCGCCCCCCGACGAGCCACACGTTCTCGGCCGCCACGAGCGCGATCGAGAGGCCGATCAGCGCCTCGATGGCCGCGCGCTGCGGGTGGATCGCGCCCAGGACGGCGAGCCCGAGGGTGAGGCTGTGGGCGACGGTGAAGCCGGTGACCACGCCGGCCACCTCGCCGATCGAGCCGCCGAGGAGGAGCAACGCCAGGATGAAGGCGAGATGATCGTAGCCGGTCAGGATGTGCTCGATCCCGAGCCCGACGTACCCGGCGAGCGACGTGCCCTCGAGCCCCGCCGGTCCGGCCAGCGCCCACGACGGGTCCCCGCGCGTGAGCACGCGTTCCTCCGCCAGGCCACCGTCGACGGTGACGTGCGCGATGTGGAGATGCTGCGGTGCGACGTCGAAGAAGAGCTGGGTCTCGACCCGCAGGGCCCCGGTCCCGGGACAGTCGAGCGTCCACTCGGCCGCGAGCTCACCCGGCGCCGTGGTCAGGAGCCGTGATCCGTCGGCCACGGCGCACGCGGTCTCGCCCGCCAGCAACCGCAGGTGGTCGGTCACGTAGGCCCCGAGCGCCTGCGCGAAGGCGGCGCGATCGGTTCCCACGCCCCAGGGATAGTGCGTCGCCTCCAGCGCCGTGAAGCGTACCGTTACCTGCGCCCGTCGCCCGTCGATCCGCCAGGTGGAGTACGAGGTGCTGCGATCGTGCGCTCCTGCCGGCAGCGCGAGCAGGACCAGGACGGCGAGCAGGCCTCTCACGGCGCACGCTCGATCGTCGCCCGGGCGCGCAGGTCGTCCAGGTAGGTCCGCAACGCCTGCTCGCCCGCGCGCCGGCGGAACTCGCCCGTGATCACCTGCCGGATGTGCTCGAACGGCGGCACCGTGGCCGCCTCCCCCTCGACCAGCTGCACGATGTGATACCCCGTGACCGAACGCACCGGCTCGCTGGTTTCGCCGGGCTGCAGGTCGGCCACCGTCCGGGCCAGCGTGGGGCCGAGGTAGTCGACCAGCTTGGCGGGCGGGAGCGGCGCATCGGGGAGCGGGGTGATCTCCGTGTCGCCAAGGGCCTGGCGGACGGTGGCGAAGTCCTCCCCGGCCCGCAGGCGCGCCATCGCGTCGCGGCAGCGGGTGAGCGCCCCTTCCGACTGCACCGACGTGATCACCTTGCACCATACCTGGCGCACCCGCACCCGGCCGGGCTGGGTGAAGAAGTCGCGCTCTTGGGCGTAGAAGGCGCGCAGCTCCTCTTCCGACGGGCGCACGTCGCCAGCGCGTGCCACCGCCGCGTCGATCACCGCCTGGGTCAGTCCCTTGCGCACGCGCGCGTCGCTGCGTGCCAGGCCGAGCGCGAGCCCGTGCTGCAGGAGCAGCTCCTCGTCGATGAGGCGCTCACGCACACGCGTCCGGTCGGCGTCGTCCGCCCCGCCCCGCCTGTCGTTCGCCACCGCGGCGACCGCCCGCAGGTAGTCGTCCGCCGCGATCGGCTGTCCGTTCACGCGTGCCACCGCGTTCGCCGGCAGACCACCCTCGCCTCCGAGCAGCCCGACCGCCGCCAGCACGATCCCGGTCGCGGCACCGAGGACGAGGAGCACCACCCCCCGTCGCGACCCGGCACCGGCGGCCGGCGTCACGGACGAGCGTAGATCGGCGAGGACCAGGCGCGTTCCTCGTTCGGCGTCAGGCAGTCGTCCTCGAACGGCGTGCGGTAGTCGCCGTAGCACGGGCGCGCCTCGATGCACTGGCCGTTGGCGTCGAAGCGGCAGCGGAGCCCGCCCGCGTTCACAGCCGGCGTCGGCTCCTGGATGGCGCGCGCGTAGTACGCCACTTCGCGGCCCTCGCCCAGGAAGCCCGGATCGGAGAACACGACCTCGCAGCCGGCGGGGTCGGCCGGACAGCGGAAGGTCTGCCACGGGTCCTGGATGAGGTCCGCCACCGGCTCGCCGGGGCGTTGCTGCGGCCGGATGCGGATGATGTCGATGCGCGTGATCTGGTGACGCTCGTCGCTCGGGTGGTAGCACTCGCCCCGGCAGAGGTACGTGAGCCGGTCGGCCGGGAGCGCCGAGGTGGAGTAGTCGGGGCAGCCGGGCATCTGCTTGAACGACCCCACCGCGCGCACGCGGAAGGTGGGGACCACGTCGAGCATCGTCTCGCCGCCCATGGGCACGGCGCCACCCGGGCCGTTCAGCAGGTCGAACCAGAGCAGGATGCGCTCACCGCTGGTGCCGTACACCTCGCGCCGCTTGAGGGCGCCCCAGACGGCGTCGCGGCTGCGGCCGTCGGCGTGCGCGGCCACCAGACCGCCGGTCATGAAAAAGGATGCCTGGCGCTCGAGATCCAGCACGAAGAACTGGTTGCCGGCCGCGCGCGCCTTCTCGAAGGTGAACGGCTCCGACTGGGCGGTGCGCGGCGGCGGAGGGGGAACGATACGCTCGTGCCAGGCCTCGTCGCGCGCGCCGGCAGCCTCGGTCATCCACCGACGGCCGTATTCTTTGTAGCCCGTGCCCGGGCGGGCGGAATGGTTGTCGCTGGACGCGATGAAGCCGAAGTGGAAGCGCCGCGGGTTCTTCGGATCGTCAAAGTTGGTGATGGCGGTGGCGTACTGGACCGAGTCGCCGGGGCGGTAGTTGAACGACGGGTTGAAGCAGTCGCGGCATTGGCCGCAGTCCTTCCACTCCTCGACGGTCGCGCCGGGGACCACCTGATGCCCGGCGGCGCCGGCCAGGACGTAGTTGGTCCGGGCCGCCTGCACGCGCTGCTCGCAGTCGGCGGCGGGCGCGTCTCCGCAGCGCGCCCGGATGAGCTCGCCGGCGCGCCAGCAGCACGGCTCGTAGTTCTTCGTCGGCGCCGGGCAGACCGGTTGGCCGCTCGCGTCCCAGTCGATCTCCTTCCAGGAGCGATACTCCTCCGAGTTGCCGTGCCCGGAGAAGACCTCGATCAGCGTCTGGCGCTGCGGATCGTTCTGCGCGGCGGTGAGCTGCTTGTCCATCGTCACCCCGGGCGGGGTGTAGAAGCCCCAGGTGGTGCCGTGCGGGATGACGATCGCGTCCGCGCCCCACTGCGCGAGCTTCTCGAACAGCTCCTGTGGTGTGGCCGCGGTCTCGTGGCAGTCGGCCGGGAGCTGGCGCGTGTCGACCCCGGCCTGACACAGGGGCACGGCGCGCAGCTCCTCCTGGTATAAGCCGAAGTCGTAGTAGCGCTGGCGGTTCGGCCAGTCGAGGATCGGGAAGCGCAGGCGCTGCCAGAGCGGCTGCGGGTCGCGCAGTGCGCTGATCAGGCGCTGGTCGAGTGCACTGATGGGCCGCCGCGGCACTTTGTCCTCGGCGGTGTCGCGCAGGATCACGTTCTTGTGGCCGTAGTGGTCGTCTTTCGTCTGCCCCACCTGGGTCCACTCCCAGCCGAGGAAGGCCACCACGTCGGGGTTCTTCGGATTGCCCGCCACCGCGTTGCACTGGCGGATGGCCTCTTTGGTCTCCAGCCAGTGCTGCGGCGAGATCACCTCGGCGTGGTCGTTGATGCTCCAGAAGTCCAGACCGGAGCAGAAGCGCGCGAAGTCGCAGGCGTCGGCCGGTGGATGCGCGCCCTCGCCCTGGAGCATGGGGAGGCTGCGGATGAAGGCGTCAGCCGAGATGGTGGTGTGCACGTGCAGGTCGCCGAACAGGATCTGCTTGGCCCCCGGGTCGGGCCCGAAGCGCGGCGGGGGGTCGACCGAGAAGTGCTTGCGCGCCTCGGCCTGGGTGGCGGCGCGCGCCGCCACGACCGCCGGCGGGACCGTCTTCTTGGTCACCTCGCCCGGCCCCTCGTGCCGGCCCTGACACGCACCCGCCAGGAGGAACCCGCCCACCATGAGTCGTCGCCATCGTCTGCGCATCCCGGCCGCATATCCCATTGCAATTTGCACTGTCAATGCAATATGTTTCGCGGCGCCGATGCTGCCCGCATCCGATCTCCCCGGCGACGGCCGCCTGGCGCGCAGCGCCCGCGCCCGCCGCACGGTGCTCGACGCGCTCCTCGGCCTGCTCGACGAAGGCGACCTCCGGCCCACCGCGCCGCGCATCGCCGAGCGGGCGGGCGTCTCGCTGCGCTCGGTGTTCCACTACTTCACCGACCTGGAGGCCCTGTACGCCGCCGCCGCCGAGCGGCAGCTCGCACGCCTGCAGCCGCTGCTGCGGCGGATTCCCGTCGACGGGCCCCTGCCGCGCCGCCTGCGGGCCTTCGTCGCGCAACGGGCCCGCCTGCTCGAGCGCATCACGCCGGTGCGACGGGCCGCCCTGCTCCTCGAGCCGTTCTCGGCCCAGGTGGCGAGCGCGCTCGGCGTGGCCCGCCTGCGCGGTCAGCGCGAAGTCGCCCGGGTATTCGCCCGCGAGCTCGCCGGCCGCGCGCCCACCGTCCGCCGCGACCTCGTCGCCGCCCTTGCCGCCGCCGCCAGCTGGTCGACCTGGGACGCGCTCCGCGCCCATCAGGGCCTCTCCCCCGCCCCCGCCACCCGGGTATTGACGCGCATACTGAGCGCCCTGCTACAGGGAGGATCGTGATCGAACAACCAAACTGACCAAAGGAGGAACAACAGCATGGCAGACGACGCAGACAAGGCCCGACAGGAACTCGCAGCCACCATCGAAGGGCGCTCGGACGACGAGATCGTGAAGGGCGTCGAGGTGCAGGGCGTCGAGACGGTCCTGACGCAGATCTTCGGCGGCATGACCCAGGCCTTCCTGCCCGACAAGGCCGGGGCGCAGAGCACCGTCATCCAGTACGACGTGACGGCCTCCGGCAAGACGTACACGTACCAGCTCAAGTGCGGCGACGGGAAATGCGAGCTCGTGAAGGGCGCCGCGGGCCCGGCGCGCGTGACCCTCAACCTGGCGTTGCCCGATTTTCTGCGGCTCGTCACCGGCAAGCTGAACGGGATGCAGGCGTTCATGGCCGGGAAGCTGAAGATAGCGGGCGACATGATGTTCGCCCAGGTGATGCAGGGCTGGTTCCGGCAGGCGTGAGACACCGTTCCGGCGGGGGGCGGTCCCCCCGCCGGGGCGTTTCGCGCACCCAACCATGGATACCATCACGACGCTCGCCGATCGGGCGTGGAACGGCGAGGCGGGGGCGCCGCATCCGATCGTGCCCCTCAACCAGCTGGAGGAGATCGAGCGCGGCATCGCGTTCGTGTCGAGCTTCGCCAACGTCGTCGCACTCGACACCGACGACGGCCTGGTGCTGGTCGACACCGGCAGCTTCCTCACCGCCCGGCAGGTGCACGGCCTGGTGCGCGGGTGGTCGGGGCGTCCGGTGCACACCGCGGTGTACACCCACGGGCACGTCGATCACGTGTTCGGGGTGGGCCCCTTCGAGGACGAGGCGCGTGCCAAGGGGTGGCGGGCGCCGCACGTGCTGGCGCACGAGGCCGTCCCGGCACGCTTCGATCGCTATCGCGAGACGGCGGGCTGGAACGCGGCCATCAACCGGCGGCAGTTCCGCATGCCGGGGCTGCGCTGGCCGACGACCTACCGCTATCCCGACGAGACCTACCGCGACACCTACACCCTCGCCGTGGGGGGCGTCCGCATCCTCCTCCACCACGCGCGCGGCGAGACCGACGACCACACCTGGGCGTGGCTTCCCGAGCGCCGCGTGCTCTGCACCGGCGACCTGTTCATCTGGGCCAGCCCCAACTGCGGCAACCCGCAGAAGGTGCAGCGCTACCCGCGCGAGTGGGCACGCGCGCTCCGGGCAATGCTGGCGCTCGAGGCCGAGCTGCTTCTCCCCGGCCACGGTTTCCCCATCTGCGGTGCGGCGCGCGTGCGGCAGGCGCTCGACGAGACGGCGACCTTCCTCGAGTACCTGCACGACGAGACGCTCCGCCTGATGAACGCCGGTGCGACGCTCGACGACATCGTGCACACGGTGCGCGCGCCGGCGCATCTGCTCGAACGCCCGTACCTGACGCCCATCTACGACGAGCCCGAGTTCGTGGTACGGAACCTCTGGCGCCTGTATGGCGGCTGGTACGACGGCAACCCGGCCCACCTGAAACCCGCGCCCGACGCAGCTCTCGCCGCCGAGGTGGCGGCCCTGGCGGGTGGCGCCGCGCGCCTGGCCGAGCGCGCCACGGCGCTCGCAGCCGAGGGCGAGCTGGCGCTCGCCTGTCACCTGCTCGAATGGGCGGCACAGGCCGCCCCAGAGGACGCGGACATCCGCGCCACCAGGACGGCGGTGTATCGCCAGCGCGCGGATGCCGAGCGGTCGGTGATGGCGCGCGGCGTGTTCACGGGGGCTGCGGACCGCGAGCCATGACGTCCGCCAGGGCCGTTGGCGCGATCGGGAGCGCCCACGTCGATGACACGCGCGCACACGAGATCGCGCGGCTCGTCTCCGGAGGCGGGCCTTCCGATGGCTGGCCGAGGAGCCCGACCTCTACGGCGACGACTCCGGTGAGCCGGCCTGATGGCGGTGGCGTCCGGCGAGGCGTGAGCGCCGCTACTCGTACGTCGCGTGCACCGCCGCGTCGTCCAGCACGCCGATCAGCGCCGTCAGCTCCGGCACCCCGCCGAGCGCCTGCGCCAGCGCCGTCGCCGTCGCCGTCGGCAGCCCCGCCACCGCACCGCCGGGCACGAGCCGCCGCGCCAGCGCGCACGCGTGCGTCGCATGGCGCGCCGCCGCCGTGGCCGCGTCGACGCGCTCCGCGCCGTCGAGGTCCGCCAGCAGGAGCATCGGCGCCAGCGCCGGCACGTGCAGGAAGCGCTCGGGCTCGGCATCGGGGAGCGCGACGCCCACCAGCGCGAGCGCCCGCAGGACACGCGCCGCGGCGCCGGCAAGGCCGAGCCGCATGCCCGCATCGAGCGGCGTGGGCCCGGCCAGCGACAGCGGCTGCCCGGGCGCCGCGATCGCCACGTAGGGGATCCCGCTCGCCACGCCGTGCTCGACCACCGGCGCGACGCACGGGAGCGCGAGGCCGGCCTGCAACCCGGCCTCGCCGGCCAGACGATCCGCATCCGCCGCGGCCGCCGTCCGCAGCCACACCGCACGCGGGCCGTCGAGCCAGAAGGCCTGCTGCAGCCGACCGCGCGCCGGTGGTCCGACGCCCGTCAACGCCACCCGTCCGAGGTGCCGCGCCGCCAGCGCGGCGAGCCAGCGCTCGGCGAGCCGCTGATCCGGATGGGCACGGCGCAGCTCCTCCAATACGGCACGCGCGCGGTCGTCGGCGTGGCCCCGCAGGAGCTGGGCGCCGCGCCGGATGGCGAGGCGCGCATACGTACGGTCGCTGCGCGGCAGGCTCGCCAGGAGCACGCCCGCGGCCCGGTCGGCCAGCTCGGGGGGAACGCCCGGCAGGTCGAGCGCGAGTTGCAGCACGCCCGTCCGCAGGGCTTCCGGATAGCCGCGCAGCACCGGGTCGGGCGCCGACAGCACCTGCGCGATGCCGGTGGCGAGCAGGTCGGTCGATTCCACCACCGACCGGTCCTCCAGCAGCCGGCGATGCACCGCCCGCAGCGGTGCGCACGCCGCCAGCACGGCGGGCGAGAACGATCCCGCCGCCGCGTCGAATGCCCGGCAGAAGGCCGGCATGCCGAGCAGACCGAAGAGCACCTGCACCCGTTCGTGGTCGGCGAACGTGTCCACCAGCACCTGCAGCAGGCGGGCGAAGCGCGCCGCCGACACGGCGGCGAAGTCGAGACGCGCCACGGCCTCGGCGAACGCGGCCGCCGCCTCGGCGTGCGAGCGCACGTGCGCCAGCGTCTCCAGGTAGTCGAGGAGCACGCTCACGTCGGCGGTGACGCGCAGCGCCCCGCCGAGCATGCGCGCGCGCGCGGCGACATCCGAGCACAGCGGCTCGCGGGTGATGGCGCCCTCGATCGCCGTCCGGTCGATCTTGGCGAGTAGGTGGCGGCACACGCCGCGATCGCTCGGCTCGCGGTGGCCGTTCACCAGCAGGTCCTCGGCCGCGTTCAGCTTGAGGCGCAGGAGGTCCTTGTAGCTGCGGAGAAAGGCCAGGTGCCCGCGCATCTCGGCCACCTCCGCCGGCGTGAGCCGGTCGTCGGCGGGCGCCGTCGACTCGGCCACCCGGCTCACCTCGGGCACGAGCGGCTTCCTGGGCGCCGGGGCGGTCGGGGTCTCTCGTTCGGGTCCGCCCCGCCCGCGGCGGCGGCGCCGTCGGGATCGACCGGGGGCGCCCGGACCTGGCGGAACATTGGCGGGAGGGGTGGTCGTCATCGTCGCGGGGCCCGGCTATCACACTCGCTCTGCGCGCGCACTTGCCGAATGCATGGCGGGCGCGGCAGGATGCGCCCGCCATGAACCCCGCCCGCGTCATCGGCAGCTACGTATCGCCGTACGTCCGCAAGGTGCTGGTGTGTCTCGGCCTGAAGGGTGTGCCCTACCAGATCGACCCCATCGTCCCCTTCCTGGGCGACGACCGCTTCTCGCAAGCGAGCCCCATCCGGCGCATCCCGGTGCTGATCGACGACCAGGTGACGCTCTCGGACTCGACCGTCATCTGCGAGTACCTGGACGAGCGCTACCCGACACCCGCCCTCTTCCCGCACACCCCGGCCGCGCGCGCCCGCGCCCGCTGGCTCGAGGAGTTCGCCGACACGCGCCTGGGCGAGGTGTTCATCTGGCGCCTCTTCAACGAGGTGGCGATCAAGCCGTTCGTGTGGGGCGAAGCGACCAACCGCGCGGTGGTGGACCGGACGCTCGCCGAGGACGTGCCCGCGGTGCTCGGCTATCTCGAATCCCAGCTCCCCGCCGACGGATTTCTCTTCGGCGCCGAGGTATCGGTCGCCGACATCGCCGTCGCCACCTTCTTCCGCAACGCCGCCTTCGCGCGCTTCCGGGTCGACCCGGCACGCTGGCCGGTCACGGCGGGCTTCGTCGGCCGCGTGCTCGGGTTGCCCGGCTTCGTCACCCTGCAGCCGTTCGAGGAGCGCTGCCTGCGCACGCCGATCGCGCAGCATCGCGCCGCCCTGGCCGAGCTGGGGGCGCCGCTCACGCCTGATACCTGGGGCACGAGCGCCCCGCGTCGCGGCGTGATGCAGATCTGACCTTGCCGCCCGGAGGAAAGACCGGCCCCCTGGTGGCGCTGGTGCTCACGCTCGGTGGACTCGGCTGTCGTTCGGACGTCCCGCGGGTCCACAAGCGGCACCTGGCCGTGCTCGACGCAGACGCGCTCCGCGGCACGCTCGCGGTCGCCGACGACGGCGAGACGGTCGCCTTCGCCGAACGCACTCCCGATGGACAACGCGTGGTCCGCAACGGGGCGCCCGGCGCACCCTATCCCGAGACGTCGGCGCCGCAGTTTTCGCCTGCGGCGCGGCGGCTTTTCTACTGGGCCCGCGACCCGATACGCCCCGGCCTGCTCCTGATCGTCGAAGGCGTCGAAGTCGCCACCGAGTTCGCCCGTCCCGGCGCGCTCGTGTTCAGCGCCGACGGGCGTCACTGGGCGGTCACCGGCCCGGTCGGCAGCGGCCCGGCGCGCCGCATCGCCGTCCTGGCCGATGGCCGTGAGCTCGGCCGCTCCGCCGATGCCTCGCTCGTCACCTTCAGCCCCGACGGCGCGCACGTCGCCCATCTCGCCCGCAGCGACGACAACACGGTCGCGCTGGTGGTCGACGGCGCCGTGCGGCGGACGTTCACCTCCCCGGCCGGCGGCAGCGGCGCGCTCCTCGCCCTCACGCCCACCGACGCGGTGCAGTCCGTCGTCCGCTATCTGTCCGACGGCAGCCTCCTCGTCCTGGCGCGCGATCACGATGCCTGGGTGCTGCTGCGCGACGACGCCCGTCTCGGCACCTTCGGCGACAGCCGGGTCACGCACGGCAACATCCGCGTGACCCACGACGACAGCACCGCAACGCTCACCACCATCGCGGCCGACGCGCTCGCCGTCGCCGACGACGCGCCGGTGGTGGCGTGGTGGGAGCGCCCCGCCGGCCCGGACGAGCGCTGGCGCGTCGTGCGCGACGGCGCCCTGGTCGACGGCATCACCTGCGCGTCGCCCGGCGACAGCCAGCCGCCGCTGCTGTCGCCCGACGGCCGGCACATCGCCTACGCGTGCATCGAGCAGAGCATCTTCGGCCAGGACGCCCGCGTGGTGGTGGACGGCAGCCGCCACGGCCCCTATCGCCAGGTGTGGGGCCTCCGCTTCGGGGATGACGGCGTGCGCGCCGCCTGGGGCGGTGCCGACACCGCACCGCACCTGCGATGGACGTACTACGTGAACGGCCGCCCCTATCGCCTGCGCTTCGACGAAGTGTGGCGCCCACGGCTCGACGCCGGCGGCCGCCACCTCGCCTGGCAGGGGCGGCGCGGCCCGCGCCCGCAGCTCGGCCTCGATGACGGCGTGCTCGCCGCCTTCGACGACGTGCTGTGGGGACCCAAGTTCACCGCCGCGGGGACGGCGGCGTGGGTGATCCGGCGCGGGCGCAAGGTGACGCGGCTGGATGTGACGCTGCCGTGAGCGGGCACGCGGGCCTCGGCCGCGCCACCGTCCGTCGACCCGCTCTCCGCAAAGGGCTATGCTCCGGTCGATGTCGGGACGAGCGCGCGACTGGCTGCGCCAGGCCGAGGCGGACGTGGAGCATGCCCGCCACGCGCTCGCGGCCGGGCATCACGAGTGGGCGTGCTTCGCGGCGCAGCAAGCGGCCGAGAAGGCCGCCAAGGCAGCGCACGCGGCGCTCGGTCAGGAGGCGTGGGGCCACGTCGTGACCGAGCTGCTGGAGGCCCTGCGCCCGCGCGAGGTCGCCATCGACGACGCGCTGCTCGATCGCGCCCGGCAGCTCGACAAGCTCTACATTCCGACGCGCTACCCGAACGGTCTCGCCGGTGGCGCGCCGCGCGACTTCTACACCCGTGACGAGGCGACGCGCGCCATAGCCGATGCGGAGGCGATCCTTGCAGTCTGTCGAGGAATGCTACCGCGGCCGTAACGTGCGCGTCTTTCGCCTCGACCGCGACGGCGTGCTGGCGCGGCTGCGCGAGCGGGCGCGTGCGCTTGTTCACGAACGCGCCGACGTGCTCGAGGTGCGCGTCTTCGGCTCGCTGGCCCGGGGCGACGCGGGCCCGGGGAGCGATGCCGACGTACTGATCGTCCTGCGCGACGGCGCGGCCCCGTTCCTGGAGCGTATTCCCCCGCTCGCTCGCGCTCTGTCGGGGGCTGGTATCGGCTGTGACATCGTCGCCTACACCGAGGCGGAGCTGATCGCGTCGCAGGCACGCGCCGACCGCTTTGCCCGCACGATACATGACGAAGGACTCGTCCTGGCGCGCCGGTCGGACCTGACGACGGCCTGACTGTCTGGCCGAAGACATCAGGCCCGGTGCACGGGCTACCTGCCGAGCCGAATCTCCTGGCGGTCGCCGAGGGCCTCGTTGATCACGACCAAGGCGCCGTCGTCTCCCGCACGGAGCTGCTGGTTGGCGTTCAGCAACTCGATGCCGTAGACGGTTCCGTCCGGTGCGAGGTCGACGTTCAGCTCATCGCTCACCCGCACGCTGTTCACCTGCACGCCCTTCTCCTGCAAGCGAATGTAGGCGATGTTTCGTCCGGGATCGTAGGTGAGCCTCATCGCGCGAACTCCTTTCTCAAAAGTACTTGACCAGCACGGTGATTACCAGCCAACCATCACCCTCCTCGACGGCGTAGAGTTCGACCTGCTTGGCCGAGTACGGTTCCCCGCGCCACTGCCCGTCGAAGACGAAGTGTTGCCGGAAACCCGTGCGACCGAGCCGGGCCAGAAACCGCTCGCCGTTCTCCACCGTGGCACGCACCTCCGCTTCGGTCGCGCCGCGCTCGAGGAGTCGGTCCACGGCATGCGGATGCAGACGGATACTCACGCCACCGCGAGCACACGGCGTACCAGCGCCCCGCACGGGTCACTCGACCTCATCCACGTCCCTCTCATGAGCCGTGCAACGTCTTCGTTTCCGTCACGTTGCATCCGCCGGGCCCGACGCCTGACCTGCTACCGCACCCGGAGGCGCTCCGAGTACGACCACCCGCCGGGCACATGAGCCAGCGGTCGTCCGCAAGATCCTCAGTCACCTGGGCTTGTCGACAGAGGTGCCATTGGCACACCCTTCCCGTCCACCACCCACCTCCGTGGACCTCTTCTCCGTCACCCCCGCCTGACGCACACCGTACGACGAGCGCTGCCCAGGCCTGCCTACACGGCCTCGAACAGCGTCGCTGGCAACTCGCTCGCCGACTCCACCCCCCCTGCTGTCCACGGCTCTCCCGGCCGAGCGTCCCTCGATGGCCCCTTCATGCGCGACGTCCGCAGGGCTACCCGCTTTAGAACGGAGTCTTGTGGACGTCTGATAACGGGGGATCCGTCAACATGGCCGTTTATGGCATCTACGCTCGCAACGCTGGGCGACCTTTCTACGCAACCACGTCACGTGGGTGGGCGACTTCGTGCAGGCCTACGACGTCCGGTTCCGTGAGGTCTTCGTGTTTTTCTTCCTCGACCTGCGTCGACGCAGGATCGTCCATGCCGCGGCGAC
>CAZUDO010000125.1:0-44896 GCA_964618895.1 uncultured Binatia bacterium (SeqCode) | reverse complement strand
CCGGCACTGGCACCGGCGGCACGACCACCACTACACCAACATGAACGAACACCAAGAGACCACCACATGAGATTCAACTCTCTCGCCCTGCACAGTAATTTCCACCGGGGTCGCTGTCTCATTCACATTGGCAGAGAGGGGACCCGCTCGACTTCATCGAGAGTGATCTCGTCGCTCGTGCGGTCGTAGAGCGTCGGCACACCGAGCGGTCCGGGGCGCGCCGGCGTGGTGCCCGGCTGGCGCGGCACGGGTGCAGCGCCGGCGATGCCAGCCACTCCGGAAGCGGGTGGCGCCGCCATCGCCGCGGCGCGCCCGGATGCGGTGGGCAGCTCGTTACGTGCCTAGCTAGCTAGCGCCCCCCAGCGCGGAGTTGAGCGGTTTGTGGTAGGGCTCTTGGCACTGGGTCCCCCGGAGATGGAAAATGTACTCCTGGAGCCAGATGCGTCGACCCCGTCATCGAACTTCTCAGCAGAACTTGCTGCCCCTGGCCTCATTCGAGCAGCAGCACGACGGTGGGAGCCGAGACGCCCGGTTATCCCCGCCCCTCGAGCCGGCGTTGAATCAGCTCGCGCCGCTCCAGGATCTCCCGCTGCGTCAACGATCCCACCTCGCTCTCGAGCCCGAACGAGCGCTTCACGCCCTCCAGGTCGAGCGGCATGAGGCGCGGGTCGAAGCCGATGTCGCGGCTGATCTGCTCCGCGTGGTGCTCGGCGACGTAGGCGTAGATGCGCGCAAACTCGGCGAAGATGTCCAGATCCGGGGCCAGCCGGGTGATGGCGCCGGCGAAGAAGATCATGTTCTTCACGTACAGCATGGTCACCGTCCTTCGCCAGACGAGAATCGCGAATTCCGCCGCCGCCGTAGAAATTGCGGCGCTCGGGCTCTACATCTACATAGCCTCCGCAGGCAGCCGCCCGTTGCCGCGCGGCCCCGACCGCCGGTTACCCCTCGGCGGTGACCACCAGCGCCCGCGTCGGGCAGCGCATAGGGGCGTCGCCGCATTCGCGGGCGAGTGCCGCCGCCAACGCGTCCACCACGCGCTCAGCGTCCACGCCGCGCTCGGCGATGGTCAGTGCCACCGGGTTGCCGCGCACGAGTCCGATGGCGAAGTCGCGCGCCGAAGCCGCGCTCACTTCCTTCGCCACCTGCTCGACGCGCACGCGCTGAAAGCCCGCCTCGCGCAGCGCCCGCTCGATCTCCGCCGCGTCGTGGTAGCCGAAGGGCGTGAAGTAGAACTGTGGGGGATCGCTCTCGAAGAACCCGGCGATGGTGGTGTGAGCAAGGCGCCCGAACGCGTTGTGTTCGAAATCGTCCCAGACGTTGAACACGAAACGGCCGCCGGGCTTGAACACCCGCCGCGCCTCGCGAAACCCCGCCAGCTTGTCGGGAAAGAACATCACGCCGAACTGGCAGACCACCGCGTCGAATTCGCCGGGGCCGAAGGGCAGCGCGGTGCCGTCGGCCGTGCGCCAATCGAGCCGCGCGTCTTTTGGCGTGCGCGAGCGCGCGATGGCGATCATCCCCTCGTTGAGATCGGTGGCGACGATGCGGGCCGAGACCGGCAGCCGGTCGAGCAGGCGGCGCGTCACCACGCCGGTGCCGCACGCCACTTCGAGCACGGTGGCTCCGTCGTTCGCAGGAATCCGGCCGACGAGATCTTGGGCGTAGGGCTCGAAGATCACCGGCACGAGGTGACGCCCGTAGTGATCCGGAATCGCGCCCGTGAAGGCCGAGGGTGCGGTAGACATCAGACGTTTCCTTTCGCTCAGGGTTCTACAGGGGTCGGCGTCGCCGCGGCAATGCACCTGCCCGCAGGTTTGCGATCCGGACATTACTCCGCCATAACAGAAGCGGAAATGGCGACGATAGGGAGATTCTTCCAGCCCCCGAAGGGGCACTTCTTCCTCTTCGGACCCCGGGGGACCGGCAAGTCGACCTGGCTCCAGCGCACCTACCCGGACGCGCTTCGCATCGATCTCCTCGCCCCGGAGGTATTGCGAACCTACGTCGCTCGCCCCGAACGCCTGCGCGAGCTGCTCGCCGCACACCCCGAATGTCAGGTCGTGGTCATCGACGAAGTCCAGCGCGCACCGGCCTTGCTCGACGTCGTGCACGAGCAGATCGAGGCTCGCAAGGGCGCCCGCCGGTTCGTGCTCACGGGATCGAGCGCACGCAAGCTGAAGCGGGCTGGCGTGAACCTGCTGGCCGGACGCGCGATCCGCACGGTGCTTCACCCGTTCATGGCGGCGGAGCTCGGGACGACGTTCGACCTCGAGCGGGCCCTCAGCTGCGGCCTCGTGCCGCTCGTGTGGGATGCCGACGAACCAGATCGTACGGTGCAGGGCTACCTGTCGCTCTACGTGCGCGAGGAGGTGCAAGCCGAGGGACTCGTGCGCGACCTCGGAGGGTTCGCGCGGTTCGTCGAGGCGGTCAGCTTCTCGCAGGCGAGTCCGCTCAATCTCGCAAACGTCGCGCGGGAATGCGACGTAAGTCGAAAGACGAGCGAAGGGTACCTCACGGTACTCGAGGATCTTCTGCTCGCCTTTCAGGTGCCGATCTTTACCCGGCGGGCGAAGCGGCACCTGCAGGCGCACCCGAAGTTCTTCTGGTTCGACACCGGGGTGTACCGCTCGGCGCGGCCCGCCGGGCCGCTCGATCGACCCGAGGAGATCGGAGGCATCGCCCTCGAAGGCCTGGTGGCGCAGCACCTTCGCGCCTGGATCGACTACTCGCGCAACGACTGCACGCTGCACTACTGGCGAACGAAGTCTGGGAACGAAGTCGACTTCGTCGTCTACGGGCGGGGTGGCTTCTGGGCCATCGAGGTCAAGAACACGCGCAGGGTGCAGACCGCCGACCTGCGTGGCCTGCGGGCGTTCGGCAGCGACTATCCGACGGCCCGACTCGGGCTGGTGTACCGAGGTGCCGAACGCCTCCTCGTCGATGGGGTGGCGTGCGTACCCGCCGCGGAATTCCTGGCGGGCGTGCGTCCGGGGCAGCGCCTCCCGCTGTGAAGGTCATGCGCCCAGCTCCCGGCCGAGCCGCCCGGTCAGCCCCGCCCCTCGAGCCGGCGCTGAATCAGCTCGCGCCGCTCCAGGAGCTCCCGCTGCGTCAACGATCCCACGTCGCCCTCGAGCCCGAACGAGCGCTTCACGCCCTCCAGGTCGAGTGGCATGAGGCGCGGGTCGAAGCCGATGTCGCGGCTGATCTGCTCCGCGTGGTGCTCCGCGAAGTAGGCGTAGATGCGTGCGAACTCGGCGAAGATGTCCAGGTCCGGTGCCAGCCGCGTGATGGCGCCGTCGAAGAAGATCATGTTCTTCACGTACAGCATGAGCTGCTTCGGCAGGCGCGCGCCCTGCTTCAAGAGCCCCTTCAGCACGCCCTGGATCTCGCGCACCAGCTCGTCGCCCGACATGCGGGTCGGGTCGCGCACCGGCTCGTCCAGCTTGAGCACGCGCATGATCTGGTCGAGGTCGGCGTCGGCCGCGAGCGCGCCCAGGTCGCGGAACGCCTCCAGCTGGCCGCGCACGTCGTTGACCGCAGCGGTCATCATGATGCGCAGGAAGGCGAGGCGCTGGGTCTGCGTCATGCGGCCGGTGATGCCGTAGTCGAACAGCGCCACGCGGCTGTCGGCGGTGACGAACAGGTTGCCGCCGTGCAGGTCGCCGTGGAAGACGCCGAAGATCATCGCGCCCTCGAGGAAGGTCACCAGCAGCGAGCGGATGACGGCGCTGGTATCGATGCCGGCGGCACGCATGCCGTCGTCGTCGTCGTACTTGAAGCCGCGCAGACGCTCCATGACCAGGACCCGGCGCGTGACCAGCTCCGGGTGCGGCCGGGGGACGACGACGATCGTCTGGCCGGCGGCGCGCAGCACGCGCGCCACGTCGAGCATGTTCTCGGCCTCGAGGCGGAAATCCAGCTCCTCGGTGATGGTCTCGGCGAACAGCTCGACCAGTGCCGGCGGGTTGGCGAGCGCCGCCACGGGGATGCGTCCCACCAGCAGCGGCGCGATCCACGCCATAGCCGCGATGTCGCGCCGCACCAGCCTTGCCACCGACGGGCGCTGCACCTTGACCACGACCTCCTCGCCGCTCCGCAGGCGGGCGGCGTGCACCTGTGCGACCGACGCGGCGGCCAGGCAGTCGCGGTCGAACGCCGCGAACACCTGCGCCAGCGGGGCGCCCAGATCCTCTTCGACGACGCGCTGGACGGCCGCGAACGGCTCGGGCCGCACCTGGTCGCGGCACAGGCGAAACTCGTCCACCAGCTCCTGCGGGAAGAACCCCTGACCCGACGACACGATCTGGCCGAGCTTGATGTACGCCGGCCCGAGGCGCTCGAAGGCCCGGCGCAGCCGCCGCGACAGATCCGTACGCGACGCGGCGCCGCCCTGCCGGCGGGCACCGACTCCCCACGCCGCCAGCGCCGCGCCCACCAGCACGAATGCCTCTCCGAAGCGGCCGAGCGGGGGCAGGCGGCTCCGCCGCACCAGCTCCGGCACCTCGGCCTGCGAGCGGGCGCGGAGCGCATCGATGCCCTCGCGCCAGCTGAGCGCGGCCGGATCGACGTGCCAGGGGCCGTGGTCCCCGAAGGCGAACGTAGCGGTATCGGGATGCTCGGACACGAGCGGCAGGCGACTATATGCCCGCCGCGACCCCCTCGCTACGGGACGCGTCGACTTCGGCCAGGAACCGGGCGACGCGGGTCGCGAAGGCGTCGGGCGTCTCCAGCTGCGGCGCGTGCCCGGCCGGGAACGTCTCCAGGCAGGCGTCCGGGAACTGCCGGATGGCCGGCAGGCTCGGCCCCAGCTGCACGATGCGATCGCGTGCCGCCCAAGCAAACAGCACCGGGCAGCGGACCCCTGGTGCCAGCGCCCGGATGTCGGCCTCGGGATGGCGGAAGCTCTCCCACGCCTGCGCCAGCACGGGCGCGATCTCGTACGCCGAGGTGACGATGCGCCGGCGCTGGGCCGCCGCCGGGGCGCGCTGCAACACGAGACGATAGTAGGCGGCGAAGGCGGTCGGAAACCAGCGCGCGCCGCGGGCGCCGGCGGCGAAGAACCGCACCATGGCGGCGATCGCGAGCCGGGCCGTCCAGTCGAGCGGGGCGAGACCCCCCGGGTTCATGAGCACGAGACCGCGTACGCGCCCGGGATGTGCCGCGGCGTAGCGGATGGCCGCGGCACCACCGATCGAGTTGCCGACCAGGACCGCCGCCTCGATGCCGGCGGCGTCGAGGAGCGCGCCGAGCAGGTCCGTGTAGCGCGCGGCACTGGCGGGGATGGCGTCCGGCCCCGAATGCCCCTGACCTGGCCAGTCGACGGCCAGGACGCGGCACTGGCCGCGCAGGCGGTCGCGGAGGTGCGCGAAGTCGCCCGCGCCGTGGCCGATGGCGTGCAGGCAGACGACTACCGGGCCGGTGCCGTCGTCGGTGTACGCGAGCCGCACGCCGTCGATCACCCGCTCGCGCCGTGGCGACGGAGCGCCGACGAGGGCCCGCAGCGCGCTGGACGGGTGGGACCCCATTGGTGATGTAAGTATTTCCAACGATGGACGCGATACAAGCCGATGGCATCGGTACGTCGCGCGTGGCACATCACGCGGGCATGATCAGCCAGGCGCGCGATCATCCCGTCACCGCCAACGGCCTCCGGCTGCACCTGCTCGAATGGGGCGCGGGCGGGCCGGTGGTCGTGCTGCTGCACGGCTTTCTCGAGCACGCCCATGTGTGGGACTTCACCGCCCCGGCGCTCGCCGCCGCCGGCTACCACGTGTTCGCCCTCGACTGGCGCGGTCACGGCGACTCGGCGTGGGTCGGCGCCGGTGGCTACTATCACTTCGCCGACTACACCGCCGACCTCGCCGCCGTCGTGCGCGCGGTGGGCGGGCGAGCGGCACTGGTCGGGCACTCGATGGGGGCGAGCGCCGCCCTCATCTACACCGGGACCGAGCCCGAGCGCGTGCTGGCCCTGGTGGCGGTCGATGCGCTCGGCCCGCCCGACATGGGGGCCGCGGCCGCGCCCGGGCGGTTCGCGGCCTGGGTGGGAGATCTCGCGCGCATGGAAGAACGCGAGCGTGTCGCCCGCGTAGCCGGGGATCCGGCCGCCCGGCTGCGCGAGCGTTTCCCGCGCTTCCCGGCGGAGGTGGCAGAACATCTCGCGGCCTGGGGCACACGCTCGCATGGCGACGGCCGGGCGTGGAAGTTCGATCCGCTCCACCAGACGGCGTCCCCCCAACCCTTCTACGTCGCGCAGGCGCGCGAGTTCTGGCGGCGCATCGCGTGTCCGGTGCTGTACGTCGACGGCGCCGACAGCCCGCTCCGTCTCGACCCGGGAGAGACGGCGGCGCGGCTGCGGGAACTTCGTGCCCGCCGGGCGACGGTCGCGCGGGTCGGCCACCATCCGCACCTGGAGGCGCCGGAAGAGTTCGTCGCCGTCGTGCGTGCCTTCCTGGAGGACGTGCACCCGCCGGGCGCGTGACCCGCGCCCGGGCGGCAGGTGTCTACGGTGTCGGCTCGCGTACCAGGATGAAGACGGTGCCCTGCCCGGGCGGGAGCCAGCGGGCGAACGGATGCTCGCTGAAGGTCCGGTATCCTGGCATCGGTCCGAAGGTGACCATGTACAGGTCGTCCTCCACCCAGAAGGGGCTCTTTCCGGGCGGGCTCCGGGTGCCGTAGAGGTAGGTGCCGTTGAACTCGACACCGCCGTCGATCTGCCGCGGCGGCACGCCGTGCACGCGCATCAGGTCGCGAAGCGCGGCCCAGCGCACGCGGTTCCAGGCCAGGTAGTCGTGCGTGGCCGCGACCGAGAACCCGGCCTGCAGGAGGATGCCGACGAACGCGAGGGCGAATAGCGGACGGGAGATCCAGGTCCAGCGCAGCGCGCCCGCGCCCCACGCGCCGGCGATCAAGAGCATCGGGAAGAGCGGAATGAAGTAGCGGTCATACGGGGTCAGGAGCACGACCGTGCCGTAGGCACCGGCGAACCCGAGCGCGGCCGCCGTCGTCACCGTCGCCGACTTTCCCGTGGTGACCACGCGCCGCGTGAACAGCTCGAGCCCCGTCACCACGACGAGGACGATCACCAGCCCGCCCCCCACGATGCCGAGGCGGGTCACCCACTGCCAGAAGGCAATGCCGGCGCCCGGCAGGTGCGGCAGGTTGCGGACGCGCACGTCGGTGAGCGTCATCGGGCCGAGCCCCAGGTCCACAAGGCAGAAGTTCTGGTTGAACGGCATGCGCCAGCCCCGCCGGGCGAACTCGGTGGTCGTCGACCAGGCAAACCAGCCCGCGAGCGCCACACCCAGCAGCACGAACGCCTTGTT
Organism: uncultured Binatia bacterium (SeqCode); assembly: GCA_964618895.1. GTDB lineage: Bacteria > Desulfobacterota > Binatia > DP-6 > DP-6 > CAZUDO01. The sequence continues at coordinate 37,571 of CAZUDO010000125.1, read as the reverse complement.
GGCCCGGAGGCGTCGCGGCAGGATCGCCACCAGCACGGGCAGGAGGAAGAAGCCGACGTACGTGAGCACCATGCGCAGGCCGTCGCCGATGGTGAGCGGACGATTCGCCAGGGCAGCCGGGTTCCGCAGCAGCGCCCTGAGTTCGCGCGCGTAGATGTCGTAGCTCGGCCCCATCTGCCCCGACGCCCGCAGCCACTCCTCGTACCACCCGAGACCCCCGTGGACGACGACGGCGGCGAGGAGCAGCACACCGACGATGCGGACGGTGACCGTCCGGCCGAGGACGCACGCGCCCGCGAACAGCGCCGGGAGCACCACTCCGGTCTGCCGCGTCAGCGTGGCCGCCAGCGCCAGCACGATGGCGAGCGCGGCCGTCACCCGCGCGCCCGAGCGCACGCTGTGCACGAAGCAGAGCATCGACAGGAGGACGAGCGCGAGAAACGGGGTGTCGGTCATGAAGCTGAGCGCGTGCTCGAAGATGAGCGGGTTGGCCGCGACGGCGAGGGCGCACAGAAAGGCCAGCCCGCGCGTCGCCCCGGCCTCGAGACAGAGCCCGTAGGTCGACAGGACCGCGGCCAGGCCCAGTACCGCCGACGACAAACGGAGCGCGGTGAACGAGAAGCCGGCGGGCAGGCAGGCCACGAAGCCCCACAGGATGTGCGCCACCAGCGACATGCCGGCGAACGCCGGGATGGTGAGCACGTGCTGCTCGTAGAGCGTCTTGACGGCCAGGCCCCACGCCCAGTCGTCGTTCAGCGGGAAGTCGCCGATCGGGTTCACGGCGACGACCATCGCCACCCAGACGGCGACCAGGGTCGCGGGATACGCGAAGCGCGCCTGCACCGTGATGGCCCCGCGCGTGCCCGTCACCCGCGCCGCGCCGCCGTACCGCCGTCGATCGGGATCACCGCTCCGGTCACGTACGCTGCCTCGTCTGAAACCAGGAACGCCACCACGTGCGCGACCTCGTCCGGCTGCCCGAATCGCCCGAGCGGGATGTCGGCCAGCTTCTTTGCGCGCCAGTCGGCGCCCCGGTTGTGGGCCGAGAAACCGAGCGCCCGCTCGGTCTCGATGAACCCGGGGCACACCACGTTGGCGCGCACGTGGTGCCCGGCGTAGTCGAGGGCGATCGAGCGCGTGAGGCCGACGACGCCGTGCTTGGAGGCGACGTAGGCGCCCTGGTTCGAGTTGCCCGCCACCCCCGACGTGGAGGCGATGTTGACGATCGCGCCGCCGCCGGCCGCCAGCAGGTGCGGTAGCGCGTGCTTGCAGCAGAGGAACGTGCCGGTCAGGTTCACGGCGAGCGTCGCGGCCCACCAGTCGTCCGCCATCTCCGCCACCGTCTCCGTGACCGGCGCGTCGGGACGGTTCCGGGCGGCACCGTTCACCAGGATGTCGAGGCGCCCGAAGTGCGCGACCGCGGTCGCCATCGCCTGCTGCACCTGCTCCGCCCGTGCCACGTCGCACGCGACGGCGAGAGCACGGCCGCCAGCGGCTTCGATCATCCGGACGGTCTCGGCCAAGCGCTCCTGGCGCTGGCCGACGCCGGCCACGCCGGCGCCCTCACGCGCGAGCCTGAGCGCGATCGCCCGCCCGATGCCGGAGCCCGCGCCGGTCACGACGGCGATCCGCCCGGCGAGCTTCACGCGAGCCGGTCCGGGACCTGGTCGAGGCCGTAGAGCCGCTTGGCGTTCGCGTGCAGCATCTTCTTCACGTCGTCGCGGGCGACGCCGCGGAACTGGCGCGCGATCGTCACCCGGCTGTTCGGCCAGTCGGTGCCGGTGTGCGGATAGTCGGTGGACCAGAGGAGATGGTCGACGTTCAGGCGATGCCGGAGCTCGATGCCCACCGTGTCGATCATGAACGTGGCCCAGAAGTTCCGGTGGAAGATGCGGCTCGGCATGGTGGGGAGCGTGGCGGCCGTGTGCGTGAACCACCGATAGCGGAGGAACATGTCGTCGGTCTGCTCGAGCATGGCGGGAATCCAGCCGATGTTGGACTCCACCAGGAGCACGTGCAGGCGCGGGAAGCGCTCGCACAGGCCGGAGAAGACCAGACGCGCCACCAGCGGCACCGTGTTCGCCCCCGACTTGCTGGTGGCAGCACGCGGCAGGACGGCGGCCGGCTCGAAGCGGCGCTCGCGGACCGGGCCGTCGGCGTGGAAGCTGCCGATATGCAGCGCCACTGGCACGCGCGCCTCCTCGGCGCGCGCCCAGAACGGGTCGTCGGCCGCCGACGGCTCGACGGTGCCGTTCGGGAACGTCGAGACCAGTACGCCGCGGTAGTCCTGGCGGAGCGCCCAGTCCAGCTCGGCGACCGCGTCGGCCACGCCGGTGGCGGGGATGACCGCGTGCCCGAACAGCCGGCCCTTGCCGGCGGCAGAGAACTCGAGCTGCCACTCGTTGTAGGCGCGCACGCAGGCGAGCTGCAGGGCGCGATCGTCCCCGAACATGCGCGCGCCCTCTTCGCACACGCTCGGATAGAGGAGCTGGGTGTGGATGCCGTCGGCGGCCATGTCGGCGAGCCGGGCGGTGGGGTCGAAGTAGCCGGGACGGATGCTGTCGTAGGTGAGGCCGGAGGGGCGGAAATCCAGGTAGCTGGTACCCGCGGCCGCCATGAGACCGACCGGTCGTAGGCGGGCACCCTCGTCGAACAGCCACACGTCGCCGTCGGCGGTATGGCGCACCTTGGGGGCGCGGGGCCGCAGCTTCGCCGGTACGCGCTCCTGCCACACGCCGGGCGGCTCGTAGACGTGCGCGTCGGCGTCGACGACGGGATAGTCGATGCTGCCCACGTCGGCGAACGGCTCGGACATCGGCGCCCATCTACGCGAGGGCGCGGGCCGAGGTCAAAGCGCCGGCCTCGTGCGCGAGCAGCCAGCGCTTGCGCTCCACGCCGCCGGCGTAGCCAACCAGCCGGCCGTCGGCGCCGATCACGCGATGGCAGGGCACGACGATGCCGATCGGGTTGGCGCCGTTGGCGGCGCCGACGGCGCGTACGGCTGCGGGTGCGCCGATGGCGCGCGCCAGCGCCTGGTACGAGCGCGTCTCACCGAGCGGGATGCGGCGCAGCGCGTGCCACACGCGCTGTTGAAAGGATGTGCCGCCGGCATCGACGGCGATCGGGGCGAGCGCGTCGAAGTCGCCCGCGAAGTACGCCGCCAGACGGCCAACGACCCCGGCGGGATCGCGCGTCTCCCACCAGGCGAGCGGGCCGAAGCGTCGCTCGAGCCGAACCCGTCGAAACTCCCAGTGGTGCGCGAACTCGAGCGCTACCAACCGCCCCTCGTGGACGGCGAGCGTGATGGCGCCCGCGGGCGAGGCGAACTCCGCGATCGCGAGCGTGGTCATGCGTCCTCCTGTATGGCGCGGAATACGGCGACAGGCGAGCGGCCGGGCAAGACGAGCGGACGCGTACGACGAAAACGCCCGCCGTTCGCCGCCTCCCGGACGCGGTCGCTCACCAGCACCTCGCCGCCGCGTGCGCGGTCGGCGATGCGCGCGGCGACGTTGACCGCGTGGCCGATCAGGTCGCCGGCTCGACTGCGTGCGGGCCCGGTGTGGATGCCGATGCGGAGCGCAACCCGTGCCCGCCGTTGCATGCCGAGCGCGGCCGCAAGCGCATCGTTGGGGGAGGGGAAGACGACCATCACGCCGTCCCCCAGGCGCTTCAAGATGCGCCCCATGTGCCGGCGCACCGCCGGCAGCACGGCGGCATCGTGCGCGCGCAACAGACGGACGGCCCCGTGGTCGCCGCGCGCTGCGGCGTGGGCGGTGTAGCCCGCGATGTCGGTGAACAGCACCGTCACCGGACGCCCGCGAACGGGCACGACCGGAAACAAGTCGGCCAGCCAGTCGATCAATGCAGGGTCGCTCATCGTCATCCCTCGCCCTCCTCGGACGTGTAACACCGGCCCCGGCACGAATGTGAAAGGTACCTCCCGTCACCGACCCGGCGGCGCGGGGGTGCCCTCACGGAGTCGAGAGCCCGGCCGCTACGAGCCCTAGGCGAGTAGGCCGGGCGTCTTGTCGACTCCGTGAGGGCACCCCCGCGCCGCAGCGCACCGGTAACGACCCCCGCGTTTCACATTCGCCCCGCTGCCGGTGTTACAAGGGACGAGGATGAGTACCCCCGCCCCGGCTCTGGCCGATCTGGTCGCGCGACACCGGCCGGAGCTGCTGCGCTACCTGGTACGCATGCTCGGCAACGTCGACGACGCGCAAGACGCATGTCAGGACGCCCTCCTGCGGGCGCACCGTGCCCATGGCCGCCTGGCGCGCGGCTCGAACGCCCGCGCCTGGCTCTACCGCATCGCGATCACCAGCGCTCTCAGCCACGCGCGCGGCCGGGCGCGACGTCGGGCACGCACGGTGGATCTCGAGGTCGACGGGTTTCCCGCCGCCGCGCACGAGCAGAGCGGCGTGACGGCGGTCGTCGAACGCGCCGTACGGGCGTTGCCGCCGCGCCAACGGGCGGCGCTGATGCTGCGCCAGTTCCAGGACCTGGAGTACGCGGAGATCGCCGCCAGCCTGGGCGGCACGGCGGCGGGGGCACGCGCCAACGTCTACCAGGCGCTGAAGAAGCTGCGCGCTGCGCTGGGAGAAGAACGATGAAGATTCCGCACGAGCGGGTGATCGCGGCCGTTCTCGGCGACGGCGGGAGGCCTGCGGGCGCGGTGGGGCGCTGGCTCGCCACCCCGGCTGGTCGCCGCGAGATGGCGGCGTACCGCAAGGTGCTTGCCGGCCTGGAGACGCTCTACCGCAACGTGGCCCTGCCTTCCGTCCGCCAGGAGCTGCACTACTGCAGCTTGCCGTCGCCCATCGGCCGCGTGCTGGTGGCGGCCAGCGCCGCGGGCGTGGTGCGCATCTCGTTCCGGCGCACCGAGGCGGCATTCGTCGCCGAGCTGCGCCAGCGTTTCGGGGTGACCCCGGTGCGCTCGGCGACACGGACCGCCGACATCGTGCATCAGCTGCGCGCGTACTTCGCCGGCGAGCGCCTGCGCTTCGACATCCGTCTCGATCTGAGCCACCTGACGGCCTTTCAACGCCGCGTGCTGATGGCGGCGTGCATGGTGCCGGCCGGGCAGGTGGTGTCGTACGGCGAGATCGCCCGGCGCATCGGCCAGCCGCACGGTAGCCGCGCCGTCGGCCAGGCGCTCGGGCACAATCCGATCCCGATCGTCATTCCCTGTCATCGGGTGGTGGCCGCCAGCGGGCTCGGCGGGTACACGGGCGGGCTCGGCATCAAGAAGACGCTGCTCCGGTTGGAGGGGGTGCTGGCGGGATAGGCGCGCGTCGCGTTGACTCCGCCCCTCCGCAGTGGGCAGATGGCGGGGTGCCAGTCCGGCTCGGTGTCGTCCTGCGCAACATGGGGCCGCAGTCGACGGCCGTAACCCTCGCCGCCGCGGCGCGCGCGGCCGATGCGACGCCCGCGGTCGCCGATCTCTGGGTCACGGACCACATTGCCATCCCGCCCGATCAGGCCGAAGGCTCGGGCGGCCGTTACCTCGACCCGCTGGCCACGCTTGCATACCTGGCCGGCATCACGTCACGCGTCGGTCTCGGCACGGCGGTGCTCGTGTTGCCGTATCGTCCCGCGTTGCCCACCGCCAAGTGGGTCGCGACCGTGCAGGAGCTGTCGGGCGGCCGCCTGCAGCTGGGTGTCGGCGTCGGCTGGATGGAGCCCGAGTTCCGCGCCCTGGGGGTCGATCCGCGCCGCCGCGGTGCGCTCACCGACGCCACGCTTGCCTTCATTGATCGCTGCTTCGCGGCCGACGAGGTCACGGCGCACGGGCAGCCGTTCCTGTTCCTGCCCCGCCCGGCCCGCCCACCGCTCTTCATCGGCGGCGCGCCGCCACACGCGTTCCGGCGCGCGATCACCCATCGCGCCGGCTGGCTCCCGATGGGGCTGCCGCCGGACATGCTCCGTGCCCCCGTCGCCGAGCTGCGGGCCGCTGCCGCCGCGCAGGGTGTGCCGGCGCCGGAAGTCGCGGTGCTGACGACGCTGCCGCTCGACGATCCGGGGGCCGCACGTGACCGGCTCGCGAGCTACGCTGCCGCGGGAGCGACGCGGGTCATCCACAGCGCGCGCTATGCCGACCTGACGGCGTTCGAGGCCGTGCTCGACCAGCTCGCGCGGACGGTGGCGGGTCTCTAGCCGGAGGGGTGGGGATGCTCGAGTCCGATGCGACGGTACCGCTCACCGGGCGCGGCGAACGGCGGCGACGGTCGTTCTCCCTCCTCCCCATCGCCCAGCGCCTTCTCGAACGACCCTGGTTCGTGCGCGCGCTCAACCCGATCATGGGACGGTTCAACCCGTTCCTGCCCGCGTACCGCGTCGATCCCTACCCGGTCTACGCGAAGCTCCGCCGCGAGGCGCCGGTCTACTTCAGCCCCGTACTGCGGGGATGGATCCTCACCCGCCACGCCGATATCGCCGGCGTCCTGCAGGATGTGCGCTTCTCGGTGCGCCGCGATCAATCGAAGTTGTTCCAACGCCTGCAGCCCTTGAAGAACCTGCGCCCGGAGTTCGCGCAGGCCATCACCCGGAACCTCCTCATGCTCGACCCGCCGGATCACACCCGCCTCCGCCGGCTGGTCAACAAGGCGTTCACGCCGCGCATGGTGGAAGGGCTCCGTCCGCGGATCGCGGCGCTGGTCGACGAGCTGCTCGACGCGTGCGCGTCCCGGGGCGAGATGGACGTCATCCGGGACTTCGCCTACCCGCTGCCGGTGATCGTCATCTCCGAGATGCTCGGCCTTCCCCTGGAGGACCGCGAGCGGCTGAAGGCGTGGTCCGACGACCTGGCCGCACTGCTGGATCCCCTGCAGGCGACCGGCGGCCTGCCCCGTCTCGAGCGCACCTTCGGCGAGGTCGAGGCCTACTTCGGGGCGGCATTCGCGGCCCGGCGGCGGGCGCCGACGCCCGATCTGCTCGGCGCGCTGGCGGCGGTCGAGGAAGGCGGGGAGACGCTGACCAGCGCCGAGCTGCTGTCGCTGTCGATTTTGATCCTGGGCGCCGGGCACGAGACCACCACCAACCTTCTCGGCAACGCGGTGGTGGCGCTTCTTCGCCATCCCGGCGAGCGCCGTCGCCTGCAGGACGACCCGGGGCTCATCGAGCCGGCCGTCGAGGAGTTCCTGCGCTACGACAGCCCGGTGCAGCTGACCGACCGGGTGGTGACCGAAGAGATGGAGATCGACGGCCGGCGCGTCCGCAAGGGGGAGATCGTCGCTGTGCTCCTGGGCGCCGCCAATCGCGACCCCGCGCGCTTCGTCGACCCCGACCGGCTCGACCTCGGCCGCGCCGACAACCCGCACCTGTCCTTCAGCCACGGCGTCCACTTCTGCCTCGGCGCGGCGCTGGCCCGGCTCGAGACCCAGATCGCGATCCAGGCGCTGCTGCGGCGCTTTCCGGATTTCTCCGGCGACCCGCGGCCGACGAACTACCGCCGCTCGATGGTGTTGCGCGGCGTGACGGCGCTCCGGGTGACGTTGCGCTGACGGCGCTAGCCTTGATGTGACAGAAAATCACGCCGCCAAGAGGCGGTCGAGGCGGCGGAAGCGGGCGACGACGGCCGGGACAATCCCCACGTCGAGGGTGGCGACGCCCCGCGGGGCGGAGATGGCGCGCGATCGCCAGCCGAAGCTGCTCCGGCACGCCGGCGCGTTGCGTGCGGCATGCAAGTTGCTCCGCAAGTCGTGAAGGCGATCCTGCGTTACGGAAAGTTGAACGATGAAATCGACGATCGTCCTGCTCCTCGGACTGGCAGCAGCGTTGTCGGCCGGAGATGTTGCAACCTATCAGAATCCTGATAGGCTCGGCCCATGCCACTGATCCGACCCATCTCCGACCTGCGCAACAAGACGCCCCAGATCTCCAAGCTCTGCCACGAATCCGGCGAGCCGGTCACCATCACGAAGAACGGGAAGAGCGATCTGGTCGTCATGAGCGCGGCGGCCTACGAGCGCGACCAGGCACGCCTCAAGCTATACGAACTGCTCGGTACAGCCGAGGAAGACGTCCGGCGAGGCGATCGCGGGGTCGGGCTCGAGCGTCTGGCGACCATCCTGCGCACGGGCCGCAGGTGAAGCGACCCGTCCGGGTCCTTCGCCGCGCCCAGATCGACCTGCTCGAGATTCAGGCTTACATCGTGCACGACAACCCTTCGGCGGCCGAGAGGCTCATCGACGCCATCCTCGACCGTCTCCAAGGGCTGGAGCGCTATCCGGAGCGAGGTGCCGTCCCGAAGGACGTCCATTTGCGCGATGCGGGCTATCGGTACCTCCATCATGGCGAGTACCTGATCTTCTACAAGGTGCTCTCCTCTCAGGTTCGTGTGTACCGGATTCTGCACGGTCGACGTCGTTACGAGAGTCTGCTGTAGGGGGACGGCTTCCGGTGATCTCCGCTGAAGGTATCCACGTCACCGCCGCCGGGGGCCTGAGCCGTTCCCACTCGCAGCGGGTCCCGTGAGCCGGCAGCCGGACTACCTCCACCGCATCCTCACCGCGCGCGTCTACGACGTCGCCGTCGAGACCCCGCTCGAGCTTGCGCCCGTCCTGTCCGCCCGGCTCCAGAAACCGGCTGCTCTTGAAGCGCGAGGACCTGCAGCCCGTGTTCTCCTTCAAGCTGCGTGGCGCCTACAACAAGATGGCGCACCTCACTGCCCGGGCCCTCGGGCGCGGCGTCATCGCGTCGTCGGCCGGCACCACGCCCAGGGCGTGGCGCTCGCGGCGCAGAAGCTCGGCTGCCGCGCCGTGATCGTCATGCCGGTCACCACCCCGCGCATCAAGGTGGACGCCGTCCGTACCCGGGGCGCGGAGGTGATCCTGCACGGCGACTCGTACGACGACGCCCACGCCGGGCGCACCGGCTCGAGCGCCGCCGGCACCTGAGTCCGGTCGGGTGGCCCCGGGCCGTCACCGGCCCAGGGCCCCCACAGATCCGGACGTGCGCGACTACGCATCCGGCTCCTCAGCTCATGGCTTCGCTGCCGGACGTAGATCAATAACTCCGTCCTGCACCCGTGGCATCGCTATCCTGTGGAGTTGCGTGGAGATGGGCTCGGGGGTCGGTGCCCCCGTCATCTGTCCCTCCGCCGGGTCCATGATCCGGCCCCCCCTTCCCTCCCCGGGGTCCACTCGGGTGCGTTCCCCCGTTTCCCCGGTACTATGGGGTGCTCCGACTCCTGCTCGTCCGTCCCACCCCGCTTCGTTGCCTTCACGAGGTGGTACCGCGCCGCCACGGAGCCTCCGTGCGTGCTCACGATCCTCATGGCCCGCGTGCAGGCGGTACACCTCGTGTGTGAAGAGTCCGAACCGCAAGTGGTCCGCGCGTCCGCCGTCGCGGCATACGAGCCCCAGCGCGCCTCGTACGCTTCAGGACACCCACTCGATGCTCGATGGCCGCCCGAGGGGCGCCATCGAGCATCGAGTGGGACGTGAGAGAGAGGCGCCGGTCTGCCGCAACTACTGGAGGCAGACCTGGTACATGCTCATGTAGGCGCTGCCCTGGAACAGGGTGGCGCCTTCGAAGCAGTCGTTGCTGACGCCCCGGCCATCAAACGTGGCCACGAGCGCGCCGCCGTCGAAGTACTGGAACTGGAGGCGGTCGGGAGAAGGTTGCGACCAGCTCCCGGTGTACGTCGCCGGTACGCCGACGAAGGTGATGGTTCCGCCGGGGTTGAGGATGGTGTCGTGTGCGCTGATGGAGCTCGGAAAGAGCTCGCACTCGAAGTAGGAGCTCAGGTTCGTTCCGGTGCAGTGGCTGTTGGTGACCGCGGTGGGAGGGGTGATGGCGACGGGGTAGGTGAGGAGGCCGGCCGTGTGGCTCACACTGTTGTTGGACCGGTTCGGTTCCGCGGAGGTCGTCGTGGCCTCACCACTGATCACGAGCGGTGCCGTGCTGTACGGCAGGCTGACGTCGAAGGACACGGAAGTCGACTTGTTCCTCCCGAGCGAGCCGAGGGCACACTGGAGCCTGGTGCCCGTGCGCGTGCAGCGCGAGTCGAAGGCGCCGAGGTCGCCCATGACGTAGACGTATGGGCTCGTATGCGTCGCCGGGAGCTGGATGTTCAGCGACACGTCGTCGGCGGTCCTGTTACCGACGTTCCTGACCGTCATGCTGTAGCGGCCGGTCTGATAGACGCTGACGCCAACTGGGGCCGACCGGGTCAGCACGAGGTCGGCCACCGGCGCGGCGAGCGCGGGTGAGCCTATGAGGAGGATGGAGAATGCGAGGAACGATCTGGTGGTCGTGTTCATGTTGTCCTTTCTTCTCTCGAACGTACCCAGGGGTGGAGTACGATGGGGGTTAAGTCGTTCGACTTAACTGTCCGAATCTGGAGGCTGAGTGTCAAACATCTGTCCAATGAGACGGAGCAACCCTGTGCCATGGCATACGATGTGTCGCCATAATTACTCAATTTACGAAGGTTTTTTCCGCTCGGATGTCGGTTCGCTCGCGGGCCTCGTCGGGGAGGTGCAGGGTGGAGGGGGCGCCGGGGAAATGACACGGGCCCCGCAGCTTGTCATTTCCGGCTGCCGCCGCCCGTTGGCCGGCCCGAGCATCGACTGACCCATGGCCAGGCAGAGTACCGACACGCGACTGGCGTTGTTACGTGCCGCCGAAAAGCTCTTCTCGACGCGGGGAGTCGACGCGGTCTCCCTGCGCGAGATCGCCGCCGTGGCCGGGCAGGGCAATCATTCGGCGGCGCTCTATCACTTCGGGGACAGGCGCGTGCTCCTCAACGCCGTGCTCGAACGCCACTCGGGCCCGATTCAGGCCGACTGGCGCGTCGCCCTGGGGCAAATGAGGGCCGAGGGGCGGGACAGCTTGCGGGAGCTGGTGGAGCTGCTGGTGCGCCCCCTGGTGCAGAAACTCGACGACCCCGACGGCGGCACCGAGTACCTCCTCGTCGTCGCCGAGCTGGTCACCAGCCGGAGCTTTCCCATTGCCGAGATGCCGGCGACCACCGCTCCCGGGATTCTCGCCCTCATGACCAGTCTGGCGCGACACACGGGCGCGTCTCCTGCCCACCTGCTACCGCTACGCATGATGCGTGTCGCCGCGGTGCTCTACTGTTCCATCGCGGACTATCATCGTCTCGTGACCGCGGGGCACGATATCCCCCGCGAGGATTTCGTCGCCGATCTGATCGCGGCGCTGGTCGTTCTCCTGGACGGGTATCGCCTTCGACCCGGCGTCGCGATGAACCCGGCCACATCGAGCTGACGCGGGTGCCGGCGAAGCGGACCACCGGCCTCTTGCCAGAGCAGGGGCGGCTGTGCGACGCCAGGCCCATGGCGGAACGGATCGGGGTCGTCCCCTTCTGGAAGAACTACGATCGCAAGGCGGTCTTGCGGACCTCGCAGCTGGCCGAGGACCTGGGTCCGTAGGCGGGATAACCGGAGGAGTTTACCGAACACCTCTCGGACACGTGCTCCTGCCCCCTCACCCCCGGCTCGCGCGGCGAGCCGGCAGCGGTGCCTCATCCGTGTGCACGCGCGGGAGTCGGCGATGCGGGAGGACTGTATGCTTTCCGTCACGCCGGGGTGGGCGAACCCGGCGCGATGGCGAGCTCCTCGAGCACCGCCTTCGCCTCCCGCAGGTCCTCGGTGTCGAAGCCTTCGGTGAACCTGGCGTAGACCGGCTCGAGCACCGCGCGCGCCCGGTCCGATCTGCCCCGCGCGCGCAGCAGCCGGGCGAGGCTCGTGGCGCCGCGCAGCTCGAACCCGCGCGCTTCCTGCGCCCGGGCGATCTCGAGCGCCCGGGCGAAGAACGCCTCGGCTTCGTCGCCGGCGCTTCCGCCCGACGCGGCGAGCACCAGCTCGCCCTTGCCGCGCTGCAGCTCTGCATCACAGAAGGGCTGGCCCGTCTGGGCAGCGATCGCCATGCCCATGTCGAGCGCCAGCTGAGCCTCGGCCAGCTGTCCCACCGCGAACTGCGCGTCGGCGAGCACCAGGGACATCGCCGGCGCACCTCCCAGCATCCCCGTCCCGCCGCCGAGAGCGAGCGCCTCGGTGATTTCGACGACACCGGTCGCATCCGCTTCCGCCGTGACGCGCGCGTGGCCCCGAAAGACCTTCCCCATGCTGGTCCACAAGGGAACGCCGTGTGCCTCGCCGAGCGCGATCGCCTCCTCCGCGATCCTTCGTTGCGCCCCCCGGTCCCGACGCAGGCAGTGGACCACCGCCTCGACGAAGAGGGCCAGTCCCAGGCTGAACGGATGACCCAGCGTCCGGGCCAGCGCGACGGCCTCCCGCGCACGCTCGAGCGCGCGATCGGGATGGCCAAGGTACCAGAGATTCCACCCGGCGTTCGCACGTGCCGCCACCCCGTGGTCGGACGCGTACTTGAGCGCCATCCCACCGTGTTGCGCAGGGTCGTACACCGCGATCGCTTCCTCGAAGTGCGCCAGGGCCGACGCGAATCGTCCCTGATAGTACTCCGGGACTCCCATCTGGACGTGCGCGAGGAGGAGGTGCTCGCTGTCTCCCGTCTCGCGCGCGATGTCGAAGAGAACCCGGGCCAGCTCGATCCCGCGCTGTGGGTTGCCGCTGTTGGCGTGGAAGCTCGAGAGGACCGCCAGCGCATTGGCACGCTGGGCGCGATCACCCGCGGGGCCGCACAGGGCGAGCGCGCGCTCGAGGGCCGCCTGGAAGTCGGGGTGGCCCCAGCCCTGCGCGGCGACGACCGAAGGGCCGAGGGCGAGCTGCAGTGGAATCTCGCGCGCGACCCGGTCCGTCCCCTCGGGCAGCTCGGCGAGCAACGCGATGCCCTTCCGGAAGTGGCTCAGCGCCTCGGCGTGCGCCGAGCGCACGACGGCGTGCTCGCCGGCCTGCCGGTAGTGTGCCACGGCGCGCTCGACGAGACCCGCCGCCTCGTAGTGGCGCGCGACCACCTCCGGGACGGCAGCAGCCTGCGTCGGGAACTCCTCGAGGAGCACTTGGGCGACCCGCGCGTGCAGCTGCCGGCGGGTGCGCCTCAGCAACGACTGGTAGGCGGCCTCCTGGATGAGCGCGTGATTGAAGATGTAGCTCGCCGCCGGCGGCTCGCCGCGCTGGAAGAGCAGCTCCTCCTCCACCAGGCGGACGAGCCCGTGGTGCAGCGTCTGCTCGTCGAGCCCCGCCGTCCGGGCGAGCAGCGCGTAGGAGAACTCCCGCCCGAGCACTGCCGCCCGCTGCACGACTTCCTTGGCTGCCGAAAGCCGATCGAGCCGCGCGACCAGCGAGTCGTGCAGGGTCGCCGGGATCGCGAGCTCGGTGCGCGGCGCTTCCTCGCCATCGCCTGCCAGCAGTCGCCGTGACTCGAGCACCGTCCGCACCAGCTCCTCGAGGTAGAGCGGAACCCCGTCGGCGCGCGTCACCACGAGGTCCACGACCGACTCTGGCAACGTCCCCCCAACGCTCAGCGCGGCGACCATCTCGCGCGCCTGACGCCGGGTGAGCCGGGCGAGCTGCAGCGGCGTCAGGTTCGACCGGGCCGGCCACGGCGACTGGAACTCCGGGCGCGCCGTGCAGACGAGCATCAGGCGGGCCGTCGGGCTCTGTTCGATGAGCCGCGCGAGGAGCTCCAGCGACGACGGGTCGCACCAGTGAAGGTCCTCGACCAGCAGGAGGACGGGCTGGATCTCGCCGAGCGCCAGGTTCCAGGCGGCGAGCGTCTCGAGCGTCTTCCGCCGCTGCACGTCGGGAGTCAGGTGCAGGGGGGCGTAAGCGCCGCTGGGCGGGATCGAGAGAAACTCCGCGAACAGGGGAACCGTGTCGGGGAGCGAGAGCCCTGCCGCGCGCAGGGCGCGCTCGAGCTTCCCGATCTTCTCCTCCGCCGTGTCGGCGGCCTGGAACGCGAGCCCCTGCTCGACCAGCTCGACGACGGGACGGAAGGCGGTGTGCTGCGTATACGGCGAACACCGGCACTCGAGCCACGTGTGGGGCTGATCGGCGAGCCGCTCGCGCAGCGCGAGGACGAGACGGGACTTGCCGATCCCGGCCTCGCCGCTGACGAGCACCGTCTGCCCCTGGTGCTCCTGCGTGCGCTCCCAGCAGTCGAGGAGCACGCCCAGCTCCGCCCCGCGCCCGGTGAACGGCGTCAGCCTGCCCTCGGCGAGATCCAGCCGGCTCCGCACCCCGCTCGGCTGAACGACGCGATAAGCCACGACCTCGGTCGTGATGCCCTTCAGGCGCTGCGGCCCGAGATCCTCGAGCACGAAGATGCCGCGCACGAGCCGCCGGGTGGCGTCGCTGATCACGACCGTGTCGGGAGCGGCCACGGACTGCAGGCGTGCCGCGAGGTTCATGGTCTCTCCCAGGGCCAGGTCCTCGCGACGCGTGCCCCCACCGAGGTCGCCCACCACCACGGGTCCCGTGTGGATGCCGATGCGGGCCGCGAGCCGCCCCCCACGCTCGGACGTGAGCGTCGCGTTGACCGTGTCCACGTCACGCTCGAGCCGGGCCAGCATGTCGAGGCCCGCACGCACGGCGCGCTCGGCGTCGTCCTCGTGGGCGCGGGGATAGCCGAAATACAGGAGTATGCCGTCGCCCAGGTAGTTCGCGACGTGGCCCTCGTAGCGGCGGGCCGTGTCGGCGCAGGCATCGTAGTAGCGCCGGATGACGTCGCGGAGGTCCTCGTCGTCGATCCGCTCGGCCAGCGTCGTGGAGGCGACCAGGTCGACGAACATCACGGTCAGGTGCCGGCGCTCGGCGTCTGGGGAGGCTCCGGCCGGAGCGGTCATGCCGGCGCCGAGCGGCGCGCCGCAGCGGCCGCAGAAGCGCGCCTCTGGGTCGGGGACCGTCCCGCACGCCGGGCAGCGCTCCTCCAGCGGGCTGCCGCAGCGGGCGCAGAAACGCCGGTCCGCGTGGCTCGTGTGGCCACAGGAGCGACAGCGGATCGTGGCCTGGGCTTCCGTCATCCTCGCGCCCGGTTCGCGACGGGGTTGTCCTGCAGGAAGCCGCGCGCTGTCAACGCCACGATGGTGCCGGCAAGCCCCGCCCTCGTCGCGACGGCTGGCGGGGTGGCGATGGACGCTTCGCGTTGGTCGCGGCGCCGCGACCGTCCCTGTCGCTCGACGAGCTGGGCCCGCCGGTGCGCTGCCGCGGCGATGTCCTCGCCGCCCTCCGGGCCGATCGCGACGCGCGCTGACCGGGATGCAGTTCTGGGACAGCTCCGCACTCCTGCCACTCGTGGTGCGGCAGCCTCCTGGACCGCCATCCACTGCGATCCCTCGATGCGTTGCAGCTCGGCTGCGCGGTGAGCCTGGGCGCCCCCGGCGACCCCGACGCCCTTCCGGAGATGATCGGCTGTGATCGGAGGCTGGCGGAGGCCGCCATGGCAGAGGGCTTCTCGCTCCAAATCGCGCTCGGGCCCTCTTGAGCTTTCGTCCTACGTGCTAGTGCTCCCCGCGACGACCGCGCCGACGCTGCGCAGCGACTCGACATACCGATCCGCGAAGCGCACGGCCGCCTCGTGGCCGAACTGCGCATGGCGGTAGCGGAACGTCAGCTGGAGCCGGGTCTGTAGTCGGGATTACCGGGGAAAGTTTACGTCCGTAGGCGGGATAACCGGAGGAGTTTACCGAACACCACCTCTCGGACACGTGCTCCTGCCCCCTCACCCCTCCCCTCACCCCCGGCTCGCGCGGGGCGTATAACGCCGCGGGGCTGCCACCCCGAAATTCGGTGTAGCATCGCCCCGCACGCGGCCCACGCGCGCACCGCGGCCCACCACCCGAGGCGCCGAATCGATCCTGAGGGAGTGTCCCACGCTACGCGGGCAGGCCTGCGACCTCCGGCGGTCCCCGTGCGGGGAGGGGCTCCCCCGCCTCCGTCGACCGGCCGAGATGCGTCAGGATGCGCCGGATCACCGCCGGATCCTCGATCGTCGCCAAGACGACCATCCGCCCGCCGCACCGCGGGCGCGTCCGCGCCCGCAAGGGGGACAGCGACGGCCAGGAGCGCGGCGCGCGTGGGCGGCGGGATCGCCGCGCGCGCCGGATGCGAGTTCAGGCGACCGGTGAACCCCACGATCCTGCGATAGGTTCCGCACGGCGCCGCGTGCTGCGAGCACCTCGGCCTGGTCTCTGCTGGGGCGTGCCACGAGCAGTCCACGCTGGAGCCCGGGTTTCATCCGACCGAGGTTCGTGGCCACACCGACTTGGGCGATGAGCCCATCAAGGCGACAGCCGATCGACACGAATGTCGCCTCCGTCGTGCATTCGGCGGTGAGGGCCACGCCGGCAACGAGGGAAAGCCAGACACCGCGAAGCGGCATGGCGCTCAGTGATCACCCCGGCTTCGACGAGGTCACTGATCACGTGTATCCTCGGGCGCCATGGCCGGGGCACTGGACGCGATCGCACAGCTGAGCGCGCGCGAGTGGCGCCTGATCGTCGCCAGCCGGGGGGAGGGGTCCACGATGGGGGAAGCGCCGGACAAGGCGACGGCCCTGGCGGAGGCCAGTGCTGCGCTCGACGCGTCGGCTGCGCCGTATGCCCTGGTGGGCGGCGTGGCGGTCGGAATCCGTTCCGGTGTGCCCCGCGCGACCATGGACACGGACCTTGCCGTCCGTTCCACCGTGCCGCGGGCGGAGGTGATCCGGGCGCTCACCGATGCCGGGTTCGTGCTGCGCGGGGAGTTTGCCCATAGCGTCAATTTTCGCCACCGCACCGGGGAACCCGTCCAGGTGGTGCTCGATCCCGCATTCGACGCGATGATCGACCGCGCCGACCCCATCGACGTCGGCGCGGGCCGGATCCGGGTCGTGACCACCGCCGATCTGATCGCGATGAAGGAGCGTGCGGCCGCCGACCCGGCACGGCGGCGCAGCAAGGCCTTGCGCGACCAGGCCGATGTAGCGCTCCTCCGGGGCGACGTGCCGGATCCGGACGAGGGCTGGTAGCCGCGGGAGTGGGCGATCTCCATCGCGCCACCCTTCTCGAAGCGAAGGGCCGGCGCAGGGCGGCACGTGGAGGTGGGACGTAGCGAGCCCGAATTTGCACACGACGCTGCCCGGTGCCACCCTGGCCGCATGACCCTGCCCGACGCGGACAGCCTCTTCAATCCGACCGACGAGCATCGCCTGCTGCGCGCGACGGTCGCCGACTTCGCCCGCACCGAGGTCGATCCGCAGGCGGCCGAGCACGACGCCAAGGGCACGCTCAACCTGGCGCTCTTCCGGCGCCTGGGGGACCTCGGCCTCCTCGGCATCACCGTCCCGGGCGACGCCGGCGGGGTGGGCATGGACGCCACCGCGGCGGTCATCGTCCATCACGAGCTCGCCAAGTACGATCCCGGCTTCTGCCTGGCCTACCTGGCGCACGCGATGCTGTTCGCGAACAACTTCCAGAACTGCGCCAGCGACGCCCAGCGCCAGCGCTACTTCCCGAAGGTGCTGAGCGGCGAGTGGGTGGCGGGCATGGGCATGACCGAGCCCGGCGCCGGCACCGACGTGCTCGGCATGAGCACCACCGCGGTCCGCGACGGCGACGGCTGGGTGCTGAACGGCACCAAGACCTACATCACCAACGCCTGCGAGGGCTTCTGCTTCCTGGTCTACGCCAAGGTCGACGGCCGGATCACCGCCTTCGTGGTCGATCGCGCCTGCCCGGGGTTTTCCACCTCGGCGCACATCGACAAGCTCGGCATGCGCGGCTCGACGATGGCCGAGCTGGTGTTCGAGGACTGCCGGGTGCCGGCCGCCAACCTGCTCGGAGGGATCGGCGAGGGCGTCACGCACATGATGCGGAACCTCGAGATGGAACGCCTGACGCTGGCGGCCATGAGCGTCGGCATCGCCGAGCGCTCGGTCGAGATCATGGTCCGCTACGCTGGCGAACGCCGCACCTTCGGCCAGCCGATTGCGACCTACGGCCAGATCCAGCGCTACATCGCCGACGGCTACGCCGCCACGGAAGCGGCCAAGGCGCTGGTGTACAACGTTGCCCGCGACGTGGGCCCGACCAAGCGGGCGCGCATCGGCTCCGATGCCGCCAAGCTCTTCGCGGCCCCGGTCGGCAAGATGTGCGCCGACTATGCCATGCAGGTGATGGGCGGGGCGGGCTACTGCCGCGAGTTCCCCGTCGAACGCCTGTGGCGCGACGCCAAGCTGCTCGAGATCGGCGGTGGCACGCTCGAGGCGCACCAGAAGAACCTCACCAAGGACCTCGTCGCGTCGCGCCCCAGAGCGTAGATGCCATAAAGGAGCGGTAGGACTCTGCTGCAGTCGTAGCGGCCCCGGTGTTGCGTCGCGCCGTCCTCTTCCTTATGGAAGAACATATGAAGCAGTTACTGGTCGAGGTCGATGAGGATACGTTCAAGAAGCTCGAACAGATCGCTCCGGCCCGGTCGCGGCGCCGTTCAATGTTTATCCGCGCCGCCATCCAGAAGGCGATCTGCGAGGAGCAGGAGCGTGCAACCGCCGACGCGTACCGCAGGGTTCCCGACAGTGCTGACGATGCCTGGTTCGATCCCCGCGTCTGGGAGCCGAAGCCGCCCGCGTATCGCGGCCGGAGGCGACGGTGAAGCAATACGAGATCTGGTGGGCGACCCTGCCACTTCCTGTCGGTCGCCGACCGGTGCTCCTTCTGTCGCGGAACCCGGCCTACGCGTACCTGAACAAGGTACTCGTCGCTGAGATCACCGCGACCATCCGGGGGATTCCTCAGGAAGTGACAGTAGGGCGGCCCGAAGGCTTGCCATCTGCTTCCGTCGTCAATCTTGACAATCTGCACACGGTCACGAAGCGTCAGCTCACCAAGCGGGCAGGGTCGTTGAGATATGCGCGCGAGATCGAGATCAAGCGAGCGCTCGGTCATGCGCTCGGCTGGATGGAGCTGAGCGCACTCTGAAAATCATCTGCGCGCCCGGCCGCCCTAGCTTCGAGCCCGCGCGCGGCGTCATCCGCGCGCGCCGGGGGCGAGCCGCCGCAGCCGCACGGCCCCCGGTACGGTCGCTACCAACAGTGCCGCGTAGATCCACCAGGCCGGCAGGTAGGTGTGGAAGCGGTC
The DNA here is from genome assembly GCA_964618895.1 of uncultured Binatia bacterium (SeqCode). Lineage (GTDB taxonomy): Bacteria > Desulfobacterota > Binatia > DP-6 > DP-6 > CAZUDO01. The sequence continues at coordinate 18,568 of CAZUDO010000125.1, read as the reverse complement.
GTAGACCCACGCCGACCACTGGTTGCCGAGCACGGTCGTGCCCATGCAGACGGCGAGCACCAGGCCGAGGAGCTGCCCGATCCCCGCCGTGCCGCCCGCGACCTCGGTCACGACCAGCGCCAGCAGCGCCACCACCCCGCTGTTGACGAGCCCGTGGAAGACGGCCCACGCCATCAGACCAGCGGGCTCGCGCAGGGCGGCGATCAGCGCTGCCGAGGCCGCGAGTCCGCTCACGCACACCACCAGGGCGGTCGTGGCCCGGGTGCGCTCCGCGAGCCAGCCGAAGAGCGGCGCGCCGAGGGCGCCGACGAGAATCTGCACGCTCAGAAGCCGGGCGGCGACATCCGGCGCCTGACCGACGTCGGTCTGGTAGGCGTGGAAGTGGAGCTGCAGCGACGTGATGTAGGCGTACACCGCCGCGAACACCCCGATGACGAGCCAGAGCCGCGGCTCGGCGCGCAGCACGGCGGCGATCGTGGGCCGCCCCGCGGCCGGGCCGCGGCCGGCATCGGGTTCGCGCCCGTCGTCGCGTCCGAGCGCCACGGCGGCCAGGGCGGCGATCCCGAGATAGATCACGCCGAGGAGCGTGAGCGTCATCCGCCACCCGCGCTCGGCCAGCAGCGCCGCCGCCAGGATGGGGACCCCGGCGTTCAAGAGGTTGTCGCCGCCGTTCAGGATGCCGATCGCGATCCCGCGATGGCGCCGGAAGAGGCGCAGCACGAGCGTGTTGGCGGCCACGGCGCCGATGAACGCCTGCCCCGGCCCCATCGCGACGCTCACCGCCCAGAGCTGCGGCAACGAGGTGACGTGCGCCATGGTGAGGATGCAGCAGCCGACCAGGAGCGCGCCGCCGCCGAGGACCGCGCGCGCGCCGATGCGGTCGGTCAGCCGGCCGGCCAGCGGCATCGCCGCCACCATGGCGACGATGCGCACCGTGGCGGCCGATGCGAAGGCGCTGCGCGTCCAGCCGAACTCGCCCACGATGGCCTTCATCAGGACGGACACGGCGATCGACGACGCCGACTGCGCGCTCACCGCCAGGATGCCGACCAGGAGGGCGATCCACGCCCGCCCGGGTTCGCCGAGGAACGGCACCTCGTCGGCCCGCCCTACACTCCGACCGTCTCGAGCAGCAGCTCCGTCGCCCAGTACAGCACTACGCCCGCGAACACGGTGAGGGCGATCGCCGTTCCCTCTTCCTTGTTCACCTCGGGGACCAGGTCGGAGGCCGCCACGTACAGGGTGACGCCCGCGGACAGGCCGAGGGCCGCGCCGACCATCCCCGGCGCGACCAGGATGGCGAGCCCGCCGAGCAGGCTCGCGGCCCCCACTGCCGTGGCGGCGAGCATGGCCTGCCGGCGCGTGCCGCGTGCGGCCAGCACCACCGACGCCATCGTGAACCCTTCCGGCGCCTTGTGGAGGAGGATGGCCGTGAACAGCAGCAGGCCGAGCGTGCGGTCGAGGACGAAGCCCGAGCCGATCGACAGGCCGTCGAAGAAGCTGTGCACCCACAGACCGACCAACGCCGAGATGCCGGCGCTCGGGCCGAGCCGCTCGGGATGGGTCTCTTCGCCGAAGTGGAAGTGGGACGCCACCGTGTGCTCGAAAAGATGGACCAGCAGGTAGCCGCCCAGCACCAGCACCGGCGCCAGCGGGGTCAGCCGCGCCGCTTCGGGCATCATGCGCAGCAGCACCGCCGCCAGCATGAAGCCCGCGCCGAGCGCCACGAAGTAGCGCAGCACGTGCTCGCTCCGCGTCACGCGCAGTGCGATGGCGGCGCCGAGCACGTTCGCCGCCGCAGCGGTCAGGATGCAGAGGAAACCGAGGCCCACGATCGATCCGGGCGGCTGGGGTAACACGCGGGATCAGCCACTTCAACGTCGCCGTGGTTGACCCGTTCACCGTGCCCTGGTAGCGGCGCGGGCATGACCACCACCGCCCGCCCCGGGGCGCTCGCCGGCATCCGCGTCATCGACTTCAGCCACCAGGCCGCCGGGCCGTGGTGCACGTCGCTGCTCGGCGACATGGGCGCCGACGTGATCAAAGTCGAGAAGCCCGGTCGCGGCGACAGCATCCGCTACGCCGACCGGAGCGGCCGGCTCCCACCCGAGATCGGCGGCCTCAACTTCCAGGGACTCAACCGCAACAAGCGCGGCCTCACCATCGACATCGGGCAGGACGCCGGTGTGGCCCTCGCCCGCCGTCTCGTCCGCCAGGCCGACGTGCTGGTCGAGAACTTCCGCCCCGGCGTGATGGACCGCCACGGCCTCGGCTACGACGCCGTGCGGGCGGAGAATCCGCGGCTGGTGTACTGCTCCATCACCGCTTTCGGCCCGCGTGGCCCGCTGGCCATGAAGCCGGGCATGGACCTGATCCTGCAGGCCACCGGCGCCCTCATGGGGCACACCGGCGAGCCGGGGGGGCCGCCCATCAAGTCGGCGCCGCCGGTGGCGGACATCAACACCGGCATCTACGCCGCCTACGCGGTGTGCGGGGCGCTGTTCGCGCGCGAGCGCACGGGGGAAGGGCAGCGGGTCGAGGTGGCGATGCTCGACGCGGTGCTGTCGCTGTTCGCCGACAACGCCGCCAACGTGCTCACCGAGGGCGTCAAGTTCGGCAAGTTCGGGAGCGGCCACCCGGATCTGGTGCCCTATCAGGCGTTTCCCGCCTCCGACGGCTACTTCATCGTCGCCTGCCTCACCAACGCCTTCTACAAGCGCCTGTGCGCCGCGCTCGGCCGCGACGACCTCCTGACCGACCCGCGCTTCGCCACCAACCCCTCGCGCGTCGAGCACCGCGAGCACGTCGTCGGCGTGCTGAGCGACATCTTCCGCACCAATACCTGCGCGCACTGGATCGCGCTCTTGGAGCAGCACGACATCCCCACCTGCCGCGTGAACACGCTGGACGACATCCTCGCCCACCCGCAGATCGCCGAGAACGGCCTCATCGTCGAGCGTCACGACGCGGTCCACGGCCGCATCTCCGTCCTGGGCCCCCCGGTCAAGATGTCGGGCACGCCGACCGCGTTCGAACGCCTGGCGCCGACGATCGGCGAGCACACTGACGAGGTGCTGCGCGAGTTCGGGGTGGGGGAGAGCGAGATCGTGACCCTGCGCGCAGCGCGCGTGGTGTGACGCGGCGCTACAGGGCCAGGTGCGCCAGGTGCGCGATGCGGCCGAGCGCGCGTGCCTTCCGGTAGTACCGCTTCAGAACGACGCTCGTGTCGAGCACCAGGTTCGTCACGGCCGTCCCCGCCCGCGGGCAACGCGGACGCGGGCCGGTGTGACGGGAGGCATGCGTCGCCGGATGGCGAGCAGGGCGTCGACGGCGCGTGTCCGTCGCGTCTGGCGATGGCGTTCGGCCACCGCGTCCCGCATCAGGCGGGCGATCACAGCGCTTTTGTTCTCGCCGGCGAAGGTGCGATCGAATGCCGCTTTCACCGGCTCGGGGACGCGGTAGGTCACGATGGCCATGCAGGTCTCCTGGTTGTTGAATTCCTGGCTCTTCCGGGTTTCGGGTGGGTCCGTCGCTTCGGCCAGCCGTCGACCGCACCTCCGTCACGGACCGCCTGCACTGCGGGCGCCTCGTCGACCCGGAGCCGGCCGTGCTGGAGCCAGCCCACCCGTGCTAACCAGGTATGCGGGGCCCGTACCGGCGAGGGGCCGGGTGGCGACGCCAGGGGCGTCCGCCAGCCAGGGAACCACGCCGCGGACGAACACGGATCCGTCCCGCGGACGCCAGGGACATGCTTCGCGAAGTTCTGGAGCACGTACACGAGCGCGGCCCTGACCTCGCGCGGCGAGGCGAGTCGCCGCGCATGATACCTGTCCCCCCACACGCGGCCGTGACGACCGCACGCCCGGTTCACCGCCTTGGCGACGCGAATCATGAGGCCCTGCACGCCGCGGACGAAGCGCGCCGGCGCGTCGGCTTCGACCACGAGGTGGATGTGGTCCCGTTGTGTACTGAACTGCAACACCCGGAAGCCGGCGGCTGAGGACGCGCCCAGAGCGGCACGCAGCGCGTCGAACACCCGCGCGCCCCGGAGCGACGGCACGCCCGCGGCCGCGCGCAGGGTGACGTGCACCGGGCAGTGCCGATCGTGCGGCGGGCGCGCGCGATGAGGGACGCAGCGCCGGCCGGGCGTGGGCGGGCGGCCCGCGCCGCGGCGTGCGCCACCCCAGGAGCGGAAGATGAGCGTGGTTTGCAACGGGCGCGCCATGTTGAATTGAGCACATAATATAGCAAGCTTGCTCCTACGTCAAGCGATGCACGTGAGTCACGGCGATCCATGCGGGCGCACGGCCGAGCGCTACGCGGAGCTTCGCGTCGCCGCCGCGATGCTCGACTCGAGCCGGCGGCGGTGGTCCGCCCGGCCACCCGCGCTCGGCGGCGGACTCGTTCCGTTCCCGGCGCTCCTCGGCCACTCACACGAGACCGGGAGAGCCGAATTCTTCAACAACGGACTGTCAAGCGCGGGCCACGGGACAGCCGTAGCGGACGGCGAGCGGTTAGGGGATACCTGGAAGCAGGGACGGGCATGCGCGGCGGTGCCACAACCGCCCGGCTCCCGGCGCTCCTGGCACCCCATGCGCCGTGACACCTGCCATGGCGCGGCGTAGGCGACACGCCGTGTATGCGCCGGCCGTGTGGACCGTCGCTTGCACTCGCCGTGCGCGTCGGCTCGGGCAGGCGTGGCGCGGGCGACACATCGACCGCTGTGGCGTCGTCGTAAACGAGGATCCCCACCGTGCTCACCCGGCTTCCCAGAGGCGCATCCGTCGCCGTGCTCGCCGCGCTCGCGCTGGCGGCACTGACGCTCGCCGCTCCCGCGGCCCCGGTGGCGCTCGTCCGGGGCCCCTACCTCCAGCACCTCACGCGCACGTCCGTCACCGTCGTCTGGAACACGGACACCGCCGCCGCATGCTCGCTCGCCATCCGGCCGCACGGTGGCGTGTCGCAGGTGATCGCCGGCGATCCCGGCACCGTGTGCACCATCGCGGTGTCCGACCTGTCCCCCGCCACCGACTACGCCTACACCCCGCAGGCCGACGGCGTGCCGCTCGGCGAGGAGTCGAGCTTCCGGACCGACGGCGGCCAGTCGCGTTTCAGCTTCCTCGTGCTCGGTGACTCCGGCACCGGCGGCGCGAAGCAGGCCGCCATCCGCGACGCCATGGCGGCGACGCCCGCCGACTTCATCCTGCACACCGGCGACATGGTGTACGAGGACGGGGCGCGCGACGAGTACGACCCGAACTTCTTCCGCCCCTACGCCCCGCTCCTCCGCCGCCTGATGCTCTGGCCCACGCTCGGCAACCACGACATCAAGACCGAGAACGGTGCGCCCTGGCGCGAGGCGTTCGGTAGCGAGGAGTACTACTCTTTCGACTTCGGCACCGCCCACGTGGCGGTGATCGACGGCAACGACGCGACCGCCCCGGGCAGCCCACAGCACACCTTCCTCGCCCAGGACCTGGCGGCCAGCGCTGCGCCGTGGAAGTTCGTCGTCTTCCACCACAGCATCTATTCGAGCGGGGCCCATGGCAGCGATCTGGACATCCGGGCGGATCTCGTCCCCCTGTTCGACCAGCACGGGGTCGATGTCGTGTTCATGGGGCACGAGCACGACTACGAGCGCACCGTCATGCTGAAAGCCGATCTGCCGGCGCCCGTGGGCGAGGGAACGCTCTACGTGACCACCGGCGGCGGCGGTGCCGAGGTGCGCGCCGTCCGGCGGAGCAGCTTCACGGCGTATGCCGAGTCGGTGTTCCACTTTGTCCGCGTGGTCGTCGACGACGGGTGGCTGCGCGTGCAGATGATCCGCGCGGACGGTGTCGTGCGCGATACCTTCGTCCTCGAGCGCGGCGCGACGCCGCCGGCAGCGGTGTGCGGGGATGGGCTGGTCAACCAGAGCGCCGAGCGGTGCGACGGAGCCGACAGCGCCGCCTGCCCGGGGGCCTGTCTGTCCGACTGCATATGCCCCGGCCGGTGCGGCGACGGACGGCGGAACCAGGCCAGCGAAGCGTGCGACCGCGGGGACGACAGCGCCTGCCCCGGACGCTGCCTCGCCACCTGCGAGTGCGGCGCCCCGGAGCAGTTCCTCACCGTTACGCCGGTGGCCGACACCCACATCGTGGCCGAAGACGAGGCCACTTGGGACCATGGCGCAGCCCCCGAGCTCAGCATCGACGACGAGGTCACGGCGATCGCGTACCTGAAGTTCGACCTGAGCACCCTCGCGGCACCCGTGCGCGCGGCCAGCCTGCGCCTGCAGAGCACCAACGGCTCGGGCGACGGCGGCACGGTGTACACCATCGCCGACTCGAGCTGGGTCGAGGGTGACCGGACCGGAACCGACGCGACCAGCGCTGGCGGTCCCGGCCTGGTGTGGGGGCAGGTGGACGACAGCGGCGACGACAAGGTCAACTGGCGCGACACGTCGCCGTTGGCCCCCGACCTCCGGCGGTGGGTGACCACGATCGGTCCGGTCACGACCGGGACGGCGTACACGGTCGACGTGACACCAGCCATCCAGTCCGGCCCAGGCTTCTACACCCTGATCATCAAGAACGACGACGATAACGGCTGCCGCTACGCCTCGCGCGAGGATCCCGACCCGGCGCGCCGGCCGCAACTCCGCGTCGAGCTCGGCCCCGTCCCATCGTGCGACGACGGCGTCGTGTGCACCGCCGATCGCTGGGACCCCGTCACCGGCTGCGGCCACGTGCCCGTGCCCGGCTGCTGCGCCAGCGACACCGCCTGCGACGACGGGAACGTCTGCACCGGAACCGAAACGTGCGTGCTCGCCACCGGCGCGTGCCGGGCTGGGACGCCGCTCGCCTGTGACGACGGGGTCGTCTGCACGACGGACCAGTGCGATCCGCTGGCCGGCTGCACGCACACCGCGATCGCGGGCTGTTGCGGCCGCGATGCAGACTGCGCCGACGGAGATGCCTGCAACGGGGTCGAGACCTGCGTAGTCGCCACGGGCGTGTGTCGGGCGGGAATCCCGCTCGTCTGCGACGACGGACGGGTATGTACGGCGGACGGGTGCGACCCCTGGGCCGGCTGTACGCACGCCCCCATCGCGGGCTGCTGCGCGCGCGACGCGGACTGCACCGACGGCGACGCGTGTAACGGTCCTGAGGTCTGTGTGCTCGCCACCCACGCGTGCGCCGCCGGCGCGCCGCCCGTCTGCGACGACGGCAATCGCTGTACGACCGACCGCTGCGAGGCCGTCGCCGGCTGCGCGTTCACGCCGATTCCGGGGCTCGCCGGGGCGGACTGCACGCTCGGGGCGCTCGAGGTTGCTCGCCTATGCGCGCCGTTGCGTGTCGACCCGAAGCTCGCCCGGAGCCTCACCAAGCGCGTCGAGCGGGCACGTTTCCTGGTGGTCAAGGCGATGCGGGCAAGATCGCCCCGCCTCGTGCAGCGGCTGCTCGTGAAGGCGGATCGCCAGCTCGCAGGCTTCCTGGCCGAGGCCCGGCGCACGCAGGGACGACGCATCGGCATGGACTGCCTCGCCGATCTCGAGCGCGCGGTGGAGATCCCGCGCGCGGCGCTCGCTCAGTCGTCTTTCCCCGTCAAGTAGTCGCCCAGAATGCCCCGGCTGTGCTCGTCGTCGTGGCAGTCGGCGCACAGGTTCTCCCAGTTGCTGCCGTTGGGCGGGTTGTGGTCGTGGTTGCCGTCCTTGTGATGGACGGTGAGCAGGTGGAGGGTGGCGCGTTCGAACTCGCGGCCGCACTTGGCGCAGATCCACCCGTGCAGGGCGAGCGAGCGCTCGCGGTAGCCCTGCTGGCGGGCGCGGGCTGCCTCGGCGGCCTCGCGCACGATCGCGTCCAGGTCATGCGGCTGGCGTGAGCGGCGGCGGGGCGGGCGGAAGCTGCGGGTGGGCATATGCGACCAAAGATACCGCGTCGCGCGCTGTGGGGGGAGGGGGCAGTTGACCTGCGCTCCGACAGTGCTACGTGCCCCCGGGGAGGAGGCCGATGAGCCCGGAGCCGTTCTGGAAGCGGTGCAGCACCTGCAAGCGCGACATCCCTTTCGTCAGCACGTACTGGGCCTGCAACGTGTCCACCTGCAACCGCGCCCGGACGGCGCTGGCGTTCTGCTCGGTCGCGTGCTGGGACGCCCACGTGCCGATGCTTCGGCATCGCGAGGCGTGGGCCGAGGAGCAGCGCGCACCGACGCAGGCGGAATGGGCGCGCGAGCAACGCGTGGCCGAGGCGAAGGCGAAGCGGCGCAGCCCCGGAACACGCGGCTGACGGCGCGCGCGTCGCGGACCCTACCCGCGTTGCGCGCGCACGATCCACGCCGCCGCCGGCATGCGCACGCCGTCGGCCGTCGCGTACGGGGTCAGCGCCTCCCGCACCGCGGCGGTGACGGTCGGCACGACACCGGCTCCGGCCTCGCGCACCGCGGCCGCCAGCGGCCCGACGCCGGAGAGCGCGAAGGCGACGGCGTCGTCGAGCCCGCCACCCCCGACGATCAGGGTCTCGCGCACTGCCTCGAGGCCGACGTCGACGAACCCCGCGTTCGACAGGATGCCCCGCACCCGCTCTGCGTCGGCGAACGAGAACGGGCCCGGCGCCCCGGGGGCGGGCGGCGGTGGCAGGGTGACGTGCGGCGCGGCGGCCGCGAGGGGCACCAGCATCCACGGGTTGTCGGCAAGCGCCTGCCAGCACACGAACGTGAGCCGGCCGTCGGGGCGGAGCGCCGCGCGCAGGTTCGCGAACGCCGCCGTGGGGTCGGCGAAGAACATGACCCCGAAGCGCGAGAAGAGCAGGTCGAAGGTCGCCACCGGAAAGCGGTGGCTCTGCGCGTCGCGCAACTCGAATGTCGCCTGGGCGAGCGCCGCCGCGCGGGTGCGCGCGCGCTCCAGCATGACAGCCGAGATGTCCACCCCCACGACCCGGCCCGAGGGCCCCACCCGCTCGGCCAGCGCGCCGGTCGTGTCGCCGCAGCCGCAGCCGATGTCGAGCACGCGCTGGCCGGGCGCGATCCCGGCGCGGTCCATCGCGCGCCGGCCGAGCGGGCCGATCAAGGCGTCGAGCTGATCCGCAAGCGCGACCCACTGCGCGCCGCGCTCGTTCCAGTACCGGATCTGCTCCGCGTTCGGGCCGCCCGTGTCCACGGGGCCCGCTACACCAACCCGGCGTGGCAGAGGTACTCGCCCACCAGCACCGCGCCGGCGGCTGCCCCCATGCGCGTGTTGTGCGACAGGGCGATGTACTTGAGCGCGCTGCCAAGGGCCGGCTCGGCGCGCAGCCGGCCGACGCTGGTTGCCATGCCGCCCTCGGCGTCGCGATCGAGCCGCGGCTGGGGGCGGAACGGGTCGTCGTGCACCAGGATGGGATGGGCAGGGGCGCTCGGCAGTCCGAGGCCCGCGTAGTCGGCGCGGAAGTCGCGCATGGTGGCGGCGGCCGTCGCCGGGTCGCAGGGACGCTCGGTCTCGACGGTGATCGCGAGCGTGTGCCCTTCGAGCACCGCCACCCGGGTGCAGGTCGCGCCCACCGGCGCCGGATGCGGCGTGATCCCCCCTTCGCCCAGGCGCCCCAGGATCTTGGCGGTCTCGGTGGCGACCTTGTCCTCTTCCTTGGGGATGTAGGGGATCAGGTTGTCGACGATGTCGAGCGCGGCGACGCCCGGGGAGCGGCCGGCGCCCGAGATGCCCTGCATCGAGGTCATGAGCACGCGCTTCACCCCGAACCGATCGAGCAGGGGCTTCAGCGAGATGGCGAGCGCGACCGTGGTGCAGTTGGGCAACGGCAGGACGAAGCCCTTCCAGCCGCGCCCGCGCCGCTGCTGCTCGATCAGGGGGAGATGCGCCGCCAGGTTGACGCCGGGGAGCATGATCGGCACGTCGGACTCGTAGCGGAAGGCGGCGGCGGTGCTCACCACCGGCACGGCGCGCGCGTACAGCGGCTCGAGCTCGCGGGCGGCGTCGCTCTCGACGGCGGCGAACACCAGGTCGACGGTACCCGGATCCAGCCGGGTGGCGTTCTGCACCGGCAGCGCCAGCATGTCGGCCGACGGCTCGGCCCCGGTGACCCACCAGCGCCGCGCGCCGTTGGCGTCGCGGATGGCCTCGCCGTAGGGCTTTCCCGCCGAGCGCTCCGAGGCGGCCAGTGCCGTCACCCGGAACCAGGGATGGCTCGCCAGGGCGGCCAGAAACTGTTGCCCGGCGATCCCCGTGGCCCCGACCACCGCGACCCGTCGCTCACGCATGATCGCGGGAGTATTCCGGAGCGGCGCGCGGCGAGTCAACCTGGGCGCGACGAACGTGGAGCGGGCCCGGGGGCGCGAGGGGGCGCGCCCGCACCTGGGTGCGACGGACGTGGAGCGGGGCCGGGAGCGCCCGCATCAAGCGTGGGGGTCGACGTGCCGATACCCCGATCGGAGGTCTGTCGCATGCGATTCGCCACCTTGGCCATGGTCGTCCTCCGCCGGGTATCCCGCCTACGGACCCGAGTGCCGAGTTCCCGGTCCGTGGCCACCATCACGGGTGCGAACAGGACGTCGGGTCCACCGAGGCGATGTCGGAACGCCGAGCTCGTCACCGCAGGTCGGCGAGGCGCCTCACGGCCGTCGGCAGCGCAGCATCGTCGCCGAGGGCGTACAGACATCGAGTACGTCCACCCGATCGACGCCGGCACCGTGGCGGATCCGTACACCCACCGGCGGCTGCGCGGGCGGGCTCATCTGCAGGCCGTTGATACGGACCGCATATTTCCACGTGCCGGTGGAGGATGATCGGAAGGTCACCGTGGCCATGCGATCGACCGTGCGGCACAGGATCTTGGTGGTGCGCGTCTCACACATACCGACCGCCCAGGTGGCCGTGGCCGTGGTCCCATCCGCTGACGTCATGACCACCGTGATGTCCGCCGCGGCATCGAACACCCCGGCTGCCGAGGTGGCCACGAAGGTCCCCTGCGCGGTGACTCGACCGTTCGCTGCTCCGGCGGCGGCGGCGCGCACGGTTGCCCTGACGGCGACCAACGGTGCGTCGCTGTCGTCGCACATGTCACCGCGGCCATCACTGTCGAGATCGGACTGCGAGGCGTTCGCGGCGGCGGGACAATTGTCGGTCTCGTCCGCAATCCCGTCGCCGTCGGTATCGGCCGGCGGCGTCAGTGGTGTGCACGCGGTCCCGCACCCGTTGCTCGCGTCACACTGATTCTGACAGGTCGCTTCGGTCGGACACGAGGCGAGGCACCCCCCGAGATCCGCCTGACAGAACGCGGCGCAGTAGGTTTGGGTCGAGCAGCCGTCCACGCAGGACGTGAACCCGAGCCAGCAGCCGCTGGTGCACGCCGTACTGGTGCTCGTGCAGTCGGTGCGGCACGTGGTGCACGTGGCGACGGTGCACACGCAGGACGGCACCGGGGTGTGCGTGCACGCCGTGGCCGGCGAGCAGGCGTCGGTCGTACAGGCGTTGCCATCGTTGCAGTCGGCGAGCGGGCCGCCGACGCATGCGCCACCGGCACACCGATCGGCGGTGGTGCACGCATCACCGTCGCTGCAGGTCGCGGTGTTGTTGGTGTGGCTGCACACCCCACCGACGCATGCGTCGGTGGTGCAGACGTTGTTGTCGGTGCATGCCATCGGCGTTCCGGCGCAGGCGCCCGCAGTGCAGGCGTCGCCGGTGGTGCAGGCATTGCCGTCGCTGCACAGCGTACCGTTTGGTTGCGCGGGGTTGGAGCAGGTCCCCGTGCTGGGGGTGCACACGCCCGCGGCGTGGCACTGATCCGAGGCCGTACAGGTCACCGGGGTGCCGGCAACGCAGCTTCCGGCCTGACACTGGTCCGAGGCGGTGCAGGCGTTCCCGTCGCTGCACGCGGTGCCGTTCGCGGTGGGCTGGCAGCCGGTGGTGCAACACGCGCCGCCATCGCACGCTTCGCTGCCCTCGATGGTGGCATTGCCGCAGGTCTGGGCATCGCAGGCATCGCCAAGGCCGTCGCCGTCGAGATCCGCCTGATTGGCGTTCGGGGTGGTGGGGCAGTTGTCCGTGGTATTCGGCACACCGTCGCCGTCACCGTCGGTCGCCGGAGAATTACACGACAGGCCGCAGCCGTTGCCGGCGTCGCAGGCGGTCTGACAGGTGGCGACGGCCGGACAGGTCCCCAAGCACGCGCCGAGATCGGCCTGGCAGAACGGCGCGCAGTACGTCTGGTTCCCGCATCCGTTCACGCACGCGAAGAAACCGGCCCAACAGTTGTTGCCGCAGGTCGCGTTGTCGGTGACGCAGGAGTCGCGGCAGGTAGTGCACTCGGTGGCGTGGCAGGAATCGCACACCGCCGTCGGGGCATGGGCGCAGCCCGTGGTGACCGCGCACGTGTCGGTGGTACACGCCTTGTTGTCGTTGCAGTCGAGTGTGGGCCCACCGGCGCACGTGCCGGCGGCGCATGTGTCTGCGGTGGTACACATGTTTCCGTCGCTGCACGGCGCCGTGTTGTTGGTGTGCACGCACGCGCCCACCGCGCAGGTGTCCGTGGTGCACCCGTTACCGTCGTCGCAGGGCAGCGGGGTGCCCGTGCACTGGCCGTTGGTGCAGACGTCATTGAGCGAGCAGGCGCTGCCGTCGTTGCAGGCGATGCCGTTCGGCTTCGCGGGATTCGAGCAGACCCCGGTGCTGGGGTTGCAGGTTCCGGCGTCGTGGCACTGGTCAGTGGCGGTACACGTGACCGGGTTGGCGCCCAGGCAACTCCCTGCCTGACACTGATCGGTTTGCGTGCAGGTGTTGCCGTCGCTACACGACGTCCCGTTCGACGCGAAGACGCACGCCGCCGTACAGCAATTGCCACCGTCGCACTGCTCCGTGGCCTCGCGAATGTCGTTGCCGCAAACCGGGCAGGTGTTCTGGTTCGGCGCCGGCGAATTGTCCGAGTGACCGCTCTCGACGGCCGGTCCAGCGGTGACGACGACGGCATTCCGGATGCTCTGCGCCCACGTGGGGGAGTACCGCGCCACCACCGGACTACAAGTATCGATGTTGAATGTCAGGCCGACCGAGCCACCCGCGGGGATCGGGGCCGGCGGGGTGAGGGGCATGGTCGCGACGACGAAGTAGTCCGCATCGGTCCCCGGCGGAAGGTTCGGTGGCACGTAGCCATCCTGGAACTTGACCTCCAGCGTGTTCGTGACGGACGTGATCGTCAACGCTGCCGAGCCCGTGTTGTCGATGGTGATGGTGCCGCTCACGGCGGTGCCGGTCACCGACGCGACGGTGGTCACTCCCAAGGCGCCCGCATTCGCGACGGCCGAGCCACCTGCCACCATCGCGACGAGGAGTGCGACGATCGTCACCATCGTGCGCATGGGCGAGCGGCTGGCCACCGACCGCATCGAATCGTCCTCCTTGACGTCACGTGCTACCATCGAAGCCTCCAGTCGTCTGCTGTCCGTGGTCCCCGCGCTGGCCGAACTCGGGACACGCCGCGATCCTACGTGCAGTCCAAGAGGCATGCCAACGAAAAAACATCTCATCTTCGGCATGCGACGCAGTTCGAGGTGGCGGATATCCCGCATCGCTGCGGCATATGATACGGGCCGTCACAGCACAACCGCCGCGCGCGCGCATCGAAGCTCGACGTCGCCTCGCGCCAACTCCTGCGCCGGTCGACCCGGCCTTGTTGACGCCCGACAAGGTCTCGCTCCTGAACTGAATACGCCCCGCCTCCGTGATCGTCGACTGGAGCAACGGCATCCTGCTCCAGTAGCCGGATTGCTCACCGCCCATCCTCGTCCACGCGCCACCGCTGTCTATGGTGATCTTCCGCCGGTCAGCGGCACGAGAGCCCGGTGCCCGACGCGCTCAGCGTGCAGGTGGGCGGCCCCGGGAACGTGAGTTGCGCGCACTGCCCGCTGGTGGCGAGCGGCGGATCGATCATCACCAGGGCGCTGAGTGGCGGGGCCGCGCCCAGCGACTCGTAGAAGCCGAGCTGCCCCTTCACCGGCACCTTGACCAGACCCGGCACGGCGCTGTCGGTCCGCACCACCGCCTTGTTCACCCCGCACAGGAAGCCACGGCGACCGAGCGACTTGTCGCTGAACACCCAGCGCGTCCTCGTCCCACGGACGCTGGTCTTCCAGCCGAACTTCGGCGGATCGGCGAAGGCACCGCCGTCGAGCGTCACGTCCATTTCGTCGCCGTTCGTGTTGGTCACGATGACGCGGAGACCGTTGGCCGCCGGATCGACCGGCGGGGCGATCGGCAACGTCAGGTCGGCGTCCAGCGCGAACGACTCATCGCCACCCCCACTGGTGGCCCCGAGCTTGCGGATGGAGATCTTCGGCCGCGCAGCGGCGAGCGGTTCGACGCACGGGTCGAGCGAGTCGCACACCCCGTCGCCGTCTGTGTCCGTGAGGCAGCAGGCCGGATCGCAGCCGTCGCCGCCGGCCAGGTTGCCGTCGTCGCACTCCTCGCCCGCCTCGGGCGTGCCGTCGCCGCAGGTGCCGCCGAAGTGACGCGCGAGGAGACCGGTGGTCGCCGTCACGATGGCCCCGTCGGCCTGCCGCAGCAGCGGCCGCGGCTGTGGCGTGTCGTCGAGCCGGATGCCGCCCACGCCGAAGCTCGGATCGAGGATGCCGTTCGACAGGTAGCGCAGCAGCACCGCGTTGGTGTGCGAGCCGATGTTCAGGACGTTGTTCGTGTCGGCGTTGGCGCCGACGAGGAGCTTCCCGTCGGCCTGCACCGTCACGGACACGGCATCCTCTCGGGTGCCGTGCACGTCGGTCGTCACCACGCCCGCCACCCCGAAGCCCGGGTCGAGCGTGCCGTCGTCGAGGTAGCGCGCCACCAGGAGGTCCCACGACGCCGCCGGAGTGGTGTGGCCGACGATGACGAGCTTCCCGTCGGGCTGCCGCGCCACGTCCTGCAGGCCGAAGAAGCCGGCGCTCGGCGTGGTCACGATCCCGCCGCTGCCGAACGACGGGTCGAGCACGCCGGCGTCGTCGAGGCGGACCAGGAACGAGTCGCCGGGAATCGTCTGCTCGAACACGGCGATGACGAGGCTTCCGTCGGGTTGCAGCGCCGAGGCCCACGGACGCGGGTGGTTACCGACCGTCACTACGGCGACACCGCCTGTGCCGTACGTCACGATCCCGCCAACCAGTGCCCCTGTCAATCGTTTTCTTGCGCCATCCCGGCTCCCGAGCGTGACGATTTCTCGCCCTGCTGGAATCGTTGGGACACGCGGTCCGATCTCGAGATCGTCGAGCTGACCGTCACCCGGCACGACGGAGCCATCCTCGGCCATGCGTCGTGGCGGCACCGCAGTGGCCCCGGCGTCGACATGTCGGCCGGGAGTCGCGGCACGATCCGGCGCACCGTCGACGCCCTGCTCGCGACGGGCTGACCGATGGCCGCGGTGACGGCGCGGCCGGCTACAGCTCGGGGCTCGACGCCAGCGCCGTCTCGCCCATGAGGAACTTGTCCACTCCGCGCGCCGCCTCGCGCCCCTCCCAGATGGCCCACACCACCAGCGACTGCCCGCGGCGCATGTCGCCGCACGAGAACACGCCGGGCACGCTGGTCTGGTAGTCACCGTCGACCCAGGCGTTCCCCCGCTCGGTCAACGTGATGCCGAGCTGGGCCAGCATGGTGTCGGGCTCGGGGCCCAGGAAGCCGAGCGCGAGCAGGGCCAGGTCGCAGTCGAGGGTGAACTCGCTGCCCGGGATCTCCTTCATCGTCGGCCGGCCGTTGTCCTGGATCCATTCCAGGCGCACGCCGTGGAGTTTCGTCACGTTGCCCAGGTCGTCGCCGGAGAAGCGCTTGGTGTTGATGCTCCAGTCACGGATCACGCCCTCCTCGTGCGACGACGACGTGCGCAGGATCATCGGCCAGTTGGGCCACGACAGGGCCGGGCGGTCGGCGGGCGGTTGGGGCAGCAGCTCGAACTGGTGCACGACGGCGGCGCCCTGGCGGTTCGACGTGCCGAGGCAGTCCGAGCCGGTGTCGCCGCCGCCGAGGATGACGACGCGCTTGCCGGTGGCGAGGAGCTGGTCCGGCACCGAGTCGCCCGCGACGATTTTGTTCTGCTGGGGCAGGAACTCCATCGCGAAGTGGATGCCGCGCAGCTCGCGGCCGGGCACCGGCAGGTCGCGTGGCTTGGTGGCGCCGCCGGCCAGCACCAACGCGTCGAACTCGCTCTGCAGGTCGTCGACGGCGACGTTCACACCCACCTGGGCGCTGGTCCGGAAGGTGACTCCCTCGGCCGTCATCTGCTCCATGCGGCGGTCGATGAGCCACTTCTCCATCTTGAAGTCCGGGATACCGTAGCGCAGCAGGCCACCGATCCGGTCGTCGCGCTCGAAGACGGTCACCAGGTGCCCGGCGCGCGCGAGCTGCTGCGCGCAGGCGAGGCCGGCGGGGCCGGAGCCGATGACCGCCACCGTCTTGCCGGTGCGGCGGGGGATCTGGGGCGCGACCAGGTCGTGCTCCCAGGCGTGGTCGATGATGTGTTTTTCGATGTTCTTGATGGTGACGGCGTCGTTGTTGATGTTGAGGACGCACGCCTCTTCGCACGGCGCCGGGCAGATGCGGCCGGTGAACTCCGGGAAGTTGTTGGTCGCGTGCAGGCGGTCGATCGCCTCGCGCCAGCGCCCCCGGTACACCAGGTCGTTCCAGTCGGGGATGATGTTCCCGAGCGGGCAGCCCTGGTGACAAAACGGGATGCCGCAATCCATGCAGCGCGCGCCCTGGTCGCGCAGCGTCGCCTCGGGCGTCTTCTCCTCGAACTCGCGCCAATGGGTGAGGCGCGCCGCGATCGGCTCCTTGTGGACCTTCTCGCGGTCGATCTCGAGAAACCCGGTGATCTTCCCCATGGTGTCTCCCACCTACACCGAGGCCAACCGGGCCGCGTCCGGATCGAGGTGCTGCTTGGCGAGCACCTTGCGGTACTCGACCGGCATCACCTTGACCAGCTGCCGGGCGGTCTCCTTCCACCCCGACAGCAGCCGCCACGCGAGCGCCGAGTGCGTGAAGTCGTAGTGCCGCTGCACGAGCGTCTTCACGGTGACGAGATCGCGCTCGCCCAGCGCCTCGAGCTCGACCATGCCCTTGTTGAGGTGCGTCTCGAAGGTGCCGTCCGTGTCGAGTACGTAGGCGACGCCGCCGCTCATGCCGGCGGCGAAGTTGCGCCCGGTGCCGCCGAGGACGACGACCGTCCCTCTCGTCATGTACTCGCAGCCGTGGTCGCCGATGCCCTCGACGACCGCGGTGACGCCGCTGTTGCGGACGCAGAAGCGCTCGCCCGCCTGGCCACGCAGGAACACCTCGCCGCCCGTGGCGCCGTACAGGGAGACGTTGCCGACGATGATGTTGTCCTCCGGGACGAAGCCGGCGGTGCGCGGCGGGTACACGACCACGCGGCCGCCGGACAGGCCCTTGCCGAAGTAGTCGTTGGCGTCGCCTTCCAGCTCGACCGCCACGCCGTTGGCCAACCAGGCGCAGAAGCTCTGCCCGGCGGAGCCCGTGAACTTGATCTTGATGGTCTCGGGCGGGAGCCCCTCGGCGCCGTAGCGGCGGGAGATCTCGGCCGACAGCATCGTGCACACGGTGCGGTTGACGTTGCGGATCGGCATCTCGAAGTCGACCGGCTCCTGGCGCTCGAGTGCCGGCCGGCAGCGGGCGATGATCTGGTTGTCGAGCGCCCGCTCGAGGCCGTGATCCTGCGTGGTGACGCGCCGGATCGCGACCCCGGGCGCCACGTCGGGCTTGTGGAGGACCTGCGACAGATCGACGCCGCGGGCCTTCCAGTGCGTCGACACGTCGCGCACGTCGAGCGCGTCCACCCGGCCGACCATCTCGTCGATGGTGCGGAAGCCGAGCCCCGCCATCAGCTCGCGCACCTCCTCGGCCACGAACATCATGAAGTTGACCACGTGCTCGGGCGTGCCGGTGAACTTCTGGCGCAGCACCGGGTCCTGGGTGGCGATGCCGACCGGGCAGGTGTTGAGATGGCAGACGCGCATCAGGATGCAGCCCGAGGCGACCAGCGCGGCGGTCGCGAAGCCGTATTCCTCGGCGCCGAGGAGCGCGGCCACGACCACGTCGCGGCCGGTCTTCAGCTGGCCGTCGGTCTCGACGCGGATACGACCGCGCAGGTCGTTGGCGACCAGGATCTGCTGCGTCTCGGCCAGACCCAGCTCCCAGGGGATGCCGGCGTGCTTGATCGACGTGAGCGGCGAGGCGCCGGTGCCGCCGGAGTCGCCGCTGATCAGCACCAGATCCGCCTTGGCCTTCGACACGCCCGCCGCTACGGTGCCCACCCCGACCTCCGCCACCAACTTGACGGTGACGCGGGCGCGGTTGTTGGCGTTCTTCAGGTCGTGGATCAGCTGCGCCAGGTCCTCGATCGAGTAGATGTCGTGGTGCGGGGGCGGGGAGATGAGGCCCACGCCCGGCGTCGAGTAGCGGATCTTGGCGATGTACTGATCCACCTTGTGGCCCGGGAGCTGGCCGCCCTCCCCGGGCTTGGCCCCCTGCGCCATCTTGATCTGCAGGTCGTCTGCGTTCGAGAGGTACTCGCTCGTGACGCCGAAGCGTCCCGACGCGACCTGC
>CAZUDO010000124.1:0-97180 GCA_964618895.1 uncultured Binatia bacterium (SeqCode) | reverse complement strand
CGCGGAACCGACGGGGGCAGGGATCCGACCGTACGCGGAACCGACGGGGGCAGGGATCCGACCGTACGCGGAACCGACGGGGGCAGGGATCCGACCGTACGCGGACGGGAGGGGCCGTGACCGGCGGGCTGGCCGGCTTTGCCGAGCGGGCGTGGGCGGGGGAGAGCGTGCCCGCCCGGGCGCTCCGCGCCAGTCTCGCCCCCGCCGCGTTCGCCTACGCGGCAGCGACGGTGCTCCGCAACCGGCTCTACGACGGGGGATGGCTCCGGTCGGTGCGGCTGCCGGTCACCGTACTGAGCGTCGGCAACATCTCGGTGGGCGGGACTGGCAAGACGCCGACCGCGCTCTGGTTGGCGGAGGAGCTGCGGGCACGCGGCCACCGGGTCGGCATCGTGGCGCGCGGCTACCGCAAGCGGCGGCGCGGTGTAGTGGTGGTCGGGGTCGAGGGGGTCCCGCTCGTGGAGCCGGCTGACGGAGGGGACGAGGCCGTTCTGCTCGCTCGTCGATTCCCGGGGCCGGTGGTGACGGGCGAACGCCGGGCGGCGGCGGCGGCGGTCGCCTGCGAACGGTTCGGCCTCGACACGCTCGTGCTCGACGACGGGTTCCAGCACCGTGCCCTGGCGCGCGATGCCGACCTCGTCCTGGTCACCGATGACACCGCGGGCGCCTGGCCCCTTCCGGCCGGCCCGTTGCGGGAGCCCCCCGGCGCCCTCGGGCGGGCGCGGGCGCTGCTGTCGATCGACGGTCGGACGCTGCCGACGAGTCCGCTGCCGCCGAGTCCGCTGCCGATCTTCCGTGGCCACCTGCGACCGACGGCCCTGGTGCGCGCCGCCGACGGACGGTGGGTGGCCGAGCCGCTCGCCCAGCTGGCCGGGCAACGGGTGCTGGCCGTCGCAGGCGTCGCCCGCCCGGAGCGCTTCCTGCGGACGCTCGCCGAGGTCGGCGTCACCGTCGAGCGCCTGCTGCGCTTCCCGGATCACCATGCCTACGGGCCGGCCGCGGCGGCGGCCATCGCCGCCGCCGCGGCCGGGCGGCCGGTGCTGACGACGGAGAAAGACCTGGTCAAACTCGGGACGCTCCCGGGCCTCCCACCCCTGGCTGCCCTCCGCGTCAGCCTCGAGGTCGAGCGGGGGGCGGCCCTGGTCGCGCTACTGCTGGGAAACGCCAAAGTGGAATTGCGACCCGATTGACGCTACGGGAGAGGCGCCCGGCCGGTGGCAGTCCCCGGCCGAGCGCTTCTCGACGCGAGGGAGAGTGTGATGGCGATCAGCAAGGACCTCCTGGACATCCTGGCCTGCCCCCAGTGCAAGGGCGAGGTCATCCTGACTCCGGCGCAGGACGGGCTCACCTGCCGTGCCTGCAAGCTCCTCTATCCGATCAAGGATGACATCCCGATCATGCTCATCGATGAGGCCCAACGGCTCGAGTGACACGCGCACGCCGCGGCCGGGGCCGGCGCTCCTGGTGGTGCAGACGAGCTTCCTCGGCGACGTGGTGCTGACGGCACCGCTCGTGACCGCGCTGCGCCGGCACCTGCGACCGCGCCGCGTCGCCGTCCTCGTTCGTCCGGAGTCGGCGCCCGTGCTGGTCGGCCACCCCGACGTGGACGCGATCCTGGTCGACGATAAGCGGGGAGCCGATCGCGGCACGCTCGGCCTGCTGCGCGCGGCGCGACGGCTGCGTGCCGAACGCTTCGACCTGGCCGTGTCGCCGCATCGCTCGTGGCGTACGGCCCTGTTGCTGGCCGCTGCCGGCATTCCGCGCCGTATCGGGTTCGACGAACGCGGGCGGGGGGCGTTCCTGTACCATCAGCGCGTGGCCCGCGATCGGCGGCGGCACGATGTCGAGCGCAATCTCGCCCTGGCACGCGCACTCGGGGCACGGACCGACGGCGTCGCAATGCACGTGCCGGTGCAGGCCGCCGCCGCGGCCCGGGCCGCCGCTCTGCTGCCGTCCGGCTCGGGACCACTGATCGGTGTGGCCCCGGGGTCGGCGTGGGCAACCAAACGTTGGACGCCGGGCGGCTTCGCCGCCGTCGTGGACGCCTTGATCGGCGAAGGAGCACGGTGCGTGCTCCTCGGGGGCCCCGACGAGGTCGCGCTCGCGGAGGACATCTGCGTACGCAGCGGGCGACGGGCCACGGTGCTGGCCGGGCGGACGGATCTGCCGACGCTGGTGGCGGTGATCGATCGCCTGGCCGTTCTGGTCGCGAACGACAGCGCGCCGATGCACATCGCGTGCGCGCGCGGCGTGCCAGTGGCGGCGGTGTTCTGCGCCACCACACCGGCCTTCGGGTACGGCCCGTACGGCGTGCCCGCGCGCGTGATCGAGGCCGATCTCGGGTGCCGCCCGTGTGCCCGACACGGGGGCCGGTCGTGTCCGCGCGGGACCGAGGATTGCATGCGTCTGGTCGCGCCCGCCGACGTGCTGGCGGCCGTGCGTGCGCTGCTCGCCGAGGCCGGCGCCGCCGCCCGGAGCGGGCACTGATGCGCGCGAGCGATGTCACGGCCGTCGTGGTGGCGGCGCACGGCGGTGCGCGCCTCGAGCGGGCGCTCGACGGCGTGCGCTGGGCCGGCGACTGCGTCGTGCTCGACCCGACCGGCCGGTTCGGGGACGCGACCCTGCCGGCGGGAGTGCGC
Organism: uncultured Binatia bacterium (SeqCode); assembly: GCA_964618895.1. GTDB lineage: Bacteria > Desulfobacterota > Binatia > DP-6 > DP-6 > CAZUDO01. The sequence continues at coordinate 94,541 of CAZUDO010000124.1, read as the reverse complement.
CACGAGCCACGACTCGACCTCGAGGCGACGGTGCACACCGGCTGGATGCTGCTGGTGCAGGAGAACGAACGCGTCGGAGCCGAGCTGGCAGCCGCCATCGGTACCCTCCCGAGTGCTCCAGGTGCCCGACGGGCATACCGCGTCGTGCAGACGGTGGAGGGGTTCGGAGCCCGGTGGCGGCCGCGGCGCGCGCCGGTGCGGGTGGCACGCCGGGAAGGGGTCCGGCTCGCCGTCACCCGCGCCGGTGGGCTCGCGCTCGACACCCCCGAGCGGCAGCCGGGGCGTTTGGAGGGGGGGCTCATCGTGCACGTGGCGCCGTCGTTGGCGGCGACCGTCGACGAGATGAGCGCCGACGGGTCGGTGGTGGCGGCCGTCCTGGCCGCGCAGGCCGTCCGGGCGCGTTTCGGGCGGTCGATACTGGCGGCGGTGGCGGCGGGCGCGCGCATGCTCTCGGCGCGCCGGCTCCGTGGCGCCCTGCCGGGACCGGCACCGTGGCGCGAGGGACGCTGGTGTCTGGCGTTCCTCGCCAGCTACCAGGCGCTGCTCGTGTACGCGAAGCTGTGGGAGCGCACCGAGTGCGACGTTCCCCCCTCGGCGTGACCGTGCCGCCAGCCTATACGCTGCTGGCGGACGGCCCGGTACGGGCGGCGATCCGGAGCGATCTGATCGCCGTGATCGCCCCCTGGCTGCTGGCGTGCCCGCTCGTGCTCCCGCCCGACAGCGAGCTGATCACGGGCGCCGGGCGGGGCGGCGCGTATCGCGGCACGCTCACCGACGGACGGCGGGTCGTCGTCCGGCCCTATCGCCGGGGCGGCTTCGTGGCACGGTTCGTCCGCGAGTCGTATCTCGGCTGGCGGCCGCGACCGCTCACCGAGCTGCTCGTGACCAGCGAGGCGCGGCGCCGCGGCGTGGCGGCGGCCGAGGTGCTGGCGGCGCGCATCGAGGGAGGGCTGCTCTACCGCGGGGCGCTGGTCACCGCGGAAATTCCCGACGCCCGCACGCTGCTCGACGCCCTGCGTGGCACGTCCGAGGTGTCGGCACGGTGCGCCCTGGCGGCGTCGACCGGGCGTGCACTGGCAGTGTTGCACGGCGCGGGCGTCGCGCACGCCGACCTCAACGTGACCAACATTCTGGTGCACGGCGACCATCCGTCGACAATCGTTCTGGTCGACTTCGACCGCGCTCGCCTGCAGGCGGGCCCCCTCGGGCAGAGGGCGCGGCGCCGCAATCTTCGCCGGCTGGCAGGCTCGCTCGCCAAGGCGGATCCGGGCGGCCGGTTGATCGGCCCCGCCGAACGCGATGCGTTCTGCGCCGCGTATGGGGACGGGGCATGCGGGTCTTGATCGTCCTCCCGGGAGCCATCGGGGACGTGATCCGCGCGCTGCCGCTGCTGGGGCGTGTACGCCGGGGCTGGCCCGGCGCGCACATCGCGTGGGCCGTCGAGCCGCCGTCCGCTCCACTGCTGGCGGGCCATCCCTGGCTCGACCAGGTGCTCGTCTTCGAGCGCGCGCGCGGCGTGCACGCCGTCCTGCCGTACCTCGCGCGGGTACGGAGCGGGGGGTACGATACGACCCTCGATCTCGGCCGCAGTGCGAAGAGTGCCTTCATTGCCCGCGTATCCGGCGCGGGCGTGCGTCTCGGGTTCGCGCGCGCCGACGGCCGCGAAGGGGGTTGGCTGCTCGCCACCCGACGTTTGCCACGACAGGGCACCAGCCGCTCCAAGCTGCTCCAGTTCCTCGCCTTCGGCGATCTCCTCGACCTGCCGCCGGCGCCCATCGAGTTCGGTCTCGCACCCAGCGCGGCGGAGGCGAGCGAGGCGGCAGTTCTCACGGCCGGCCTCCCCGCACCGCTGGTGGCGGCGACGGTCGGGTCGTCGTGCCCCAGCCGGCGCTGGCTGGCGGACCGCACCGCCGCCCTGCTGTCGCGGCTGCGGACGGACTACGGCGCCGGGAGCGTGCTGCTCGGGACGGCGGCCGATGCCGCATTCGCGGCCCGGGTGCGCCGGGCGGTCGACGGCGAGGTGCGCGATCTCACGGGTCGCACGTCGCTCCGCCAGCTGCTGGCCATCCTGGCGCGGGCGCGGGTGGTCGTCGGGCCCGACTCGGGCGCGCTGCACCTGGCGGCTGCGGTCGGGACTCCGGCGGTGTCGCTGTGGGGAGCCACCAGCGCCGACCGTTCGACCCCGTTCGGGAGTGAGGGCCTGGCTGTACGCGGCAGTGCCCGGTGCGCGCCGTGCTTTCTTACCCGCTGCCCGATCGGGCGGGTGTGCATGCAGGCCATCGCTGTCGACGCCGTCGCCGAGCGTGTCGCCATGGTGCTCGCTTGACCCCAGACGGGTTCATTCCCTGGGAGGGGGCGGGGTGGCGCGGCTGGCTCGCCACCGGCATCCGTGACGATACCGGGCGGTGGCTGGTGGCGGCCGCGAGCGGCGGCGGCCGGCGGTCGCGGCATGCGCGCACGGTGCGGCTGGTGGGCGCCGAGGGGGTGGTGTGGGTGAAGAGCTACCCCGCGCCGGCGGGCCGGCGGGCGACACGCGCGCTGCGCATGGGACGGCTGCTGGCCGCGGCGGGCTTCGCCGTGCCGACGGTGCTGCTGGCGGTCTGGCGGGACGATGCGGCGGTGGTGGTGACGCGTGACGTCGGGGGCCTCGGCGGTACGGAGGCGATCGCGGCGTGTGCGCCATCGCACGCCACCAAGCGCACGCTGCTGCGGCGTGTCGGGGCGGAGGTGGGACGGCTGCATGCGGCCGGGTTCGTGCACGGCGACCTGGTACCCCCGAACGTCCAGGTCGTCGGCCAGCGCCTGGTGCTGCTCGATCACGATCGCAGCCGACGGGGCTGGTGGCTGGTGGCGCTTGCCGGCCGACGCAATCTCGTCCAGCTCGGGCGCTTCGTGGTGCCTGGCGTCACGCTCACCGATCGGGCGCGGGTGCTGGCAGCGTACGCGCACGCACGCGGGTTGTCTCGGCGGCGCCGACGCCGCCTGGCGTGGTGGATCATGCGCAAGACGACGATGCGCCGGTGCGTCATCGACCGCATCCCACCGGCGGCGGCCCGACGCGCGGGGTACCGGGCGCTCATGCGCAGCGGCGGGCCGTTCGACCACTCGACGCCGGCCGGAGCCTCGGCATGAAGCGGGCGCTGGTGACGCTCGGCCATCCGGGACACGCCGGCATGTTGCGCGCGCTCAAGGTGCTCGACGATGCGGCGGCGACGCATGGCTGGAGCCTGCACTTCGTGCTCTCGGACCCGCACCCGCTGGTGGCAGGCAGCGGGTTACCGGCAGCGCGGATCACGTACCTGCCCGCCGTGCGGCGCTGGCGGCGCTGGTCGAGCCGTCTCACGTTGCCGCGCGACGTGCTCCGCCTGGCTCGCCAGGCACGCGGCATGGACGTGCTCTACGCCTGCACGCTGTCGAGCTTCCCGTACTGTCTACTCGCCGGGCGACTGGTGCGGGTACCCCAGGTGGTGCACGTGTACTCCAGCTACGGCGACGGTGCACCGTATCGCAAGCACCTGCTCGGTCGCGCCCGCCACGTGGTGGCGCCGTCGGCGGATTCGCTTGCCCTGGCTGCCCGCGCCGTTGGCGGGTTCGCGCCGCCGAAGCGTGCCCGCGTGGTCTACAACGGCATGGACGTGGCCCGCATCGCGCATGCCGCCACGGAGGAGGTGACGGCCTTCGCTCCCGACGGCCGGCCACGCATCGGCATGGTCGGCACCCTCGACACGCGGAAGAACCCGGCGCTGCTGGTCGAGGCGGTGGCCGCCGTGCGCGCGGCGGTGGGTCCGATCGACGTACTGCTGGTGGGGGCGTTTCCGGATCCGGCGTACGAGCAGGCCGTGCTGGCGCGGGTCACGGCGCTCGGGCTCGCCGACAGTGTGCGGGTGACGGGCTTTCTGGCCAACCCGTTTCCGCTCGTGCGCTCCCTCGACGTGCTGGTGCACCCGGCACGGCGGGACCCGTTCCCGCTCGCCCTGCTCGAAGGGATGGCCCTCGCCCGGCCGATCGTGGCGAGCGCGGTGGGCGGTATCCCGGAGATGCTCGTGGACGGCGCGAGCGGGGTGCTGGTGCCGAGCGACGACGCCAGCGCGCTGGCCCGCGCCGTCATCGACCTGGTGCGCGACCCGCGGGCGCGCACGCGTTTGGGCGCGGGTGCCTACGCGCGCCTGACGACGCGGTTCTCCCTGGCGGGCTTCGCGGCGGCCATGTTCCAGGTCTTCGACCAGGCCGTGGCCGACGGAGGCTGAATGCCCGCGGTGTCGGTCATTGTTCCCACCTACAATCGGGCGCATCTCCTGCCCGCGAGTGTGGCGAGCGTGCTCGCGGAGGGCACCGACCTCGAGCTGGTTGTCGTCGACGACGGCTCGACCGACGGCACGCCCGACCTGCTGGCGCGCCTGGTGGACCCCCGCGTGCGGGTACTGGTGCGCCCGCATGCGGGCATCGCCGCGGCGCGCAACGCCGGGGTGGCGGTGGCGCGCGCCCCGGTGATCGCGTTCCACGATTCGGACGATCTGGTCCTGCCGGGGCGTCTGGCCGTGCCGGTTGCGCTCCTGCAGGCGCGTCCCGGGCTCGCCGTGGTCATCCAGAACGGCGTCATGCTGCCGCCCGAGGACGCGCCGCACCTGCCGGAGACGCCATGGATCGTGCCCGCGGTGGCGCGCCGCCTGGCCACCCGTCCGGTCGGGGTCGCGGAGGTCTTCCGCTGGAACCTCGGCCAGTTGCAGGGGATGTGTTTCACGCGTGCGAGTCTCGAGGCGGCTGGCCCGCTCGACGGCAGCTTCCGCATCCTGGACGATCTGGATCTCGTGCTGCGCGTGACGGTACGCAGCCCGGGCGCGTTTCTCGATCGGCCGGCGTTTGCCTATCGCCGGCACCCGGCGGGGATCGCACGGGACCGGGCGACGGTGAGCGCGGAGGCGATCCGTCTCGCCGACAAACTGGTGCGGGAACATCCCGAGGCGTTGGCCGCGATCGGGCGACGCGCATTCGCTCGCCGGCAGGCGGGGCGCTATGCCCGCATTGCTCGCAGCCGTGCACGCGCCGGGGACTCCGCTGGCGCACGCGCAGCCCTCGCCGAGGCGCGGCGCCTGGCGCCCTTCGAGCCGCGGTATCTGCTGGCGGCGGTGGTCGAGAGCGCCCGCGGCCCGTGGCGGCACGGGTGATGCGTATCGCCTTCATGCATCGGCGGCTCGCCGGCGGCGGGACCGAGGCCGACCTGCGCCGCATGGCCGTGGGGCTGGCCGCGCGCGGCCACGACGTGCACGTGTTCTGCTCGCGCATCGACGCGGGGCTCGAGGGCGTGCACCTGCACCGCGTGCCGGTGCCGCCGGGCGGCCGACTCGTCCGGCTGCTGGCGTTCGCCTGGGCCGCCCCTGCCATGGTGGCGCGCCAACCCTTCGACGTGGTGGTCGGCTGCGGACGCACGGCCCGCCAGGATGTCGTGCGCGTTGGTGGCGGCACGCATCGAACGTATCTGGCACGCATGGAGGCCGCCGGCGTCCGGCGCTGGGTGCGCGGGCCGTACCACCGCGCCATCCTGTGGCTCGAGGGCCGGCAATTCGCCGCTGGGGCCTTCCGGCGCATCATCGCGGTGTCGGCTCGCGTGCGGGACGAGATCGTGCGCGACTACGGCGTTCCCGTGGAGCGTATCGCCGTGCTATACAACGGCGTCGACCTCGAGCGCTTCCATCCCCGCCATCGCGCGGCGTTCGGGGCGGCCGCGCGCCGGGCGCTCGGCGTTCCCGAGGGGCTGCGCGTGTGCACCGCCATCGGCACCGGGTTCCGGCGCAAGGGGTTCGACCTCCTGCTGCGCCTGTGGAGCGACCGTCCGCCCCCGGGAACGGCGCTGGTCGTGGTGGGCGACGACGAACGCCTGGCACAGGTACGTCGCCAGGTGGCGCGCACAGGGCTCGCGGACCGCGTCGTCGTGGCCGGCCCACGCCCCGATGTGGAGCACGTGTTGGCCGCGACCGACGTGCTGTGCCTGCCGTCCCGGCAGGAGGCGTTCGGCAACGTCGTCCTCGAGGCGTGCGCAGCCGGCGTGCCGGTCGTGACCACGCGGCGGGCAGGCGCGGCGGAGCTGCTGACGGGGCGGCTGGCCGAGCTGGTGATCGACGACCCCGAGGACCAGGGGGCGCTGACGGATGCGCTCGCGCATGCGCTCGGACCCGCCGGGCCAGCGTTGGCGGCGGCGGCCCGGCAATGCGCCGAGCAGTTTCCCTGGGATCGGCATCTGGATCGGCTCGAGGCCGTGTTGGTGGAGGTCGCGCATGACGCCGGTCGGTGACCTCGTGCGGGTGCACGGGGGCGGCCGCGCGTGGGTGGCGCCGGGCATCGACCTCGCCTGGGTCGCCGGTCCGGATGGCAACGCGGATCGCCTGCTCGGCCGCATCGACTGCCGCCTCCTCAAGATGCAACGCAAGGTGCGCGTCGGACGGGTGACGACCCCGGCAGGTGTCCTGTACGTGAAGCGCTACAACGTCTTCTCGTGGCGCATCGCGGTCGCGAGCCTCGGCCGGCGCTCGCCGGCGCAGGCCGCCTGGGAGGCTGCGCAGGCGCTCAGGGCGCGCGCGTTCGCCACTCCGGACGTCGTGGCCGCGATCGAGTTCCGGAGCGCCGGTCTCCTACGGCGGAGCTTCTTCGTCACCCGGGAGGTTCCCGACGCGATGACCGCCGACGTGTATCTCCAGGCGATCCTGCGTGACCAGCCGCCGCCGCGCCGCGGACGGGCGCGCCGAGCGCTGGCGCGAGTCCTGGGCGATCTCTTCCGGCGCCTGCACACCGCCGGCGTCTACCATGCGGACCTGAAGGACGTGAACGTCCTGATCCAGGATGCGGGCGACGAGCCCCCGCGGTGCGTCCTCCTCGATCTGGAGCGCGTGCGGATCGGGAGGCGCGTCGGACGGCGTCGACGGCTGAAGAACCTCGTCCAGCTGGCACGTACCCTCGGCCGGCACGCGTCGGCGAGCGATCGCACCCGCTTTCTGCACGCGTACCTGGGCGACGACGGGTCCGACCGGCGGACGCGGCGCGCGTGGGCGCGTGCGGTCGCCCGGCAGGTCGCGCGGAAGGAGCGCGGCCGCCGGCCGCCGGCGTCTTCCGCCGCCGTTCCGAGCGTTTCGTGCACGATCGTGTGCCAGAACGAGGAGGCCGCCATCGCCGCTTGCCTCGACAGCGTGAGGTGGTGCGACGAGGTCGTGGTGGTCGACGGCGGCTCGACCGACCGGACGGTGGAGATCGCCCACGGGTTCAGTGCGCGTGTGTTGCACAACCCGTGGCCGGGGTATCGCCTGCAGAAGCAGTTCGCCCTCGACGCGAGCACCATGGAGTGGGTCCTCAACCTCGATGCCGACGAACGCGTGACTCCAGAGCTGGCGGCCGAGATCCGGACGGCGCTGGCGACGGTGCCGCCCGGCGTGCACGGGTTCGCCATCCCCCGACTGGTCTGCTACCTCGGGCGCTGGTGGTACCATGGCGACTGGTACCCCCGGCGAGTGCGGCGGCTGGTGCGGCGCACGGCAACCCGCTGGGGAGGGGTCGATCCGCACGAGCGCGCCGAGGTCGACGGCAAGGTGGTGCGGCTCCAGGCCCCCATCCTGCACTACACGTACCCGGACATCGCGGGGCACCTGCGCAGTGCGAACAGGCTGACCGACGTGGCCGCGGTGCAACCGGAGGTGCGTCACCGCCGCGTCGGCGCGGCACGTCTACTCGTCGAGCCCGCGTGGCGCTTCGTGCGCGCGTACCTGGTGAAGGGAGCGTGGCGGGAAGGGCTTCCCGGACTGTTCGTGGCCGCAACCGGCGCGTTCTACGTCTTCCTGCGCTGGGCGAAGGTCCGCGAGGCCGGGGCCGGATCGCTTGACCCTCGGGAAGGCCGCTCCTAGAACGCTCACCAGGCATGCTGAACGCGCTCACGATCGATGTCGAAGAGCACTTCCAGGCACACGCCTACGAGAAGGCCATAGACCGGGGGGCATGGGAGTCACAGCCGAGCCGCGTGCGGGAGAACACCGCGCGCGTGCTCGAGCTGCTGGCGGCGCATGGCGTGCGGGCGACGTTCTTCGTGCTCGGCTGGGTGGCCGACCGCCATCCCCAGCTCGTGCGCGACATCGCCGCCGCCGGCCACGAGGTGGCGAGCCACGGCTATGCGCACCAGCTCGTGTATCGGCAATCGGCGGCGGACTTCGCCGCCGACCTGGCGCGCTCGCTGCGTGCGCTCCGTCGCGCCCTCGACGGGACCGGCAGTCCGGTGGTCGGGTATCGCGCGCCGGCGTTCTCCCTCACCGACGACGCCGCCTGGGCGCTCGATGTGCTGCGTGCACAGGGCCTGCGCTACGATTCCAGCATCTTGCCGGTCACGGCCAACGGGCGTGGGATCGGGGGGGCGCTGCGCAGCGGGAAGCGGTACGGGATGCGCGGCGCGAGCCGCTTCGCCGTCCGCCTCGACGGCGGGCTGTGGGAGTTCCCGGTGAGCACGCTGTGCGTCGCCAGGCGTAACTGGCCGGTGGCGGGTGGCGGCTACTTTCGCCTCTATCCGCTGTGGCTCACCCGGCATGCCATCCGGCGCATCAACGCCGAAGGGCATCCCGCGGTCGTGTATCTGCATCCGTGGGAGTTCGACCCACATCCGCCCGCGGTCCGGGCCGTGAGCGGGCTGGCGCGCTTCCGCCACGACATCAACCGCGGACGCACCGCCGCCCGCCTGCGTGCCCTCCTGCGCGAGCTGCCGTTCGGGCCGCTCCGCGAGGTGTTCGCCAGCCACCTGGCGACCGGCTGAATGCGTATCGCCCTCGCGACCCAGGAGGATCCCTTCTACCTGCCGCCGGCCCTCGATGCGGTCTGCCGCGCGCGGCCGGGGGAGGTCGTGGCGATGATCATCCTGCCGGCGTTCAACGAGGGGTTACGGGACACGGCGCGACGGCTCTACCAGTTCTACGGTCCGGTGGACTTCGTGCGTCTGGGGGTGCGCTTCGCCGCCGCCAAAGTGGCCGATCGCATGAACGCCGTCCGGCCTCTGCTGCGCGTCTACTCGGCGGCCGACGTGGCCCGTCGTCACGGCGTCCCGATCTACCGCCCGGCCAAGATCAACGCCCCCGACTTCGTCAGCGTCCTGCACGATCGCATCCGACCCGACCTGCTGGTGTCGATCGCCGCCAGTCAGGTGCTGCGCGCGCGCGTGCTCGCGGTGCCACGGCTCGGCTGCATCAACCTGCATTCGGCCCCCCTGCCACGGTATCAGGGCATGATGCCCAACTTCTGGACCATGGTGCACGGCGAGCCCGAGGCGGCGGTGACGGTGCACTACATGGTCGAAAAGCTCGACGCCGGCGACATCCTGCTGCAATGGCCGGTGCCGATCCTGCCCGAGGACTCGCTCGACGATCTCATGGTGCGTTCCAAGGAGGTCGGCGTGCGCTGCCTGCTCGAGGCGATGACGCAGATCGAGCGCGACACGGTGCGCCCGCGGCCGATGGACCCGACACAGGCGAGCTACTTCTCGTTCCCGACCCGCGCCGACGCCGCGCGGCTCCGCCGCCAGGGACGGGCGTTGTTGTGACGGTGTCGGTGATCGTCGTCAACTGGAATGCCGGGGCGGCACTCGCCGCGTGTGTCGCCAGCGTGGCGCGGGCAGGCGACGGCGTCGAGATCGTGCTGGTCGACAACGGGAGCACGGACGATAGTAGCCGCTCGGCCTGCGCGGCGGCACGCGGCGTCCGTCTCGTCCGGACCGGGAGCAACCTGGGTTTCGCCGCCGGCGCCAACCACGGCGCGGCGGAGGCGACGGGCGACGTGCTGGTGTTCTTGAACCCCGATGCGCGCGTCGAACCCGGCGCGATCGGCATCCTGGTCGATGCGCTCGACCGCCTGCCGGGCGCCGGCATCGCGGGCGGTGGCCTGGTCGACGACGACGGCCACTGGCAGCCGGCGGCGGCACGGTTCGGACCGGTGGCTCACCTGTTGCTCGACACCACCGCCGGGCGCTTGCCGGCGCGCTGGCGGCGGTTCCCGTACGCGGTGGACTGGGTGTACGGGACGTTTATGGCGGTCCGGGGCGAGCTGTTCCGTGCCCTCGGCGGCTTCGACACGCGCTACTTCATGTACGGCGAAGACATGGACCTGTGCTTCCGCGCCGCCCGCTGCGGCCGGGGGACGATCCACGTGCCGGCCGCCCGGGCGGTGCATGGTGCCAACCTGAGCGCCGCGCAACGCTTTGGCGTGGGACGCGAGGCCGAAGTGGTGAAGGGCGAGATGCGCTTCTACGCCGGGCGAGGCGGGCCCGCCCTCGCCGTCTTCCGGACCCTGGCGGCGTGCAAGTTCGGGCTGAAAACGGCCCTGGCGGCGCTGCTCGGGCGGCGCACGACGGCCGCAACCTACGGGCGCGTGGTACGCGCCTGCGTGGCGTCCGGGCGGTGAGCGCGCGGGCGGTGGCGACCGTGGCCGTCCCGTGTCGCACGGACGAGCCGGCCCTCACCCGGACCCTGGCCCGGGCGCTCGCCAGCTGGCGTGCGGCGCCGCAGGCAGGGACGCACGCGCTCGAGATGCTCGTCTGCCTGAACGGAGTGAACGATCCCGCACTGATGGCCGCGCTCGCAGACTTCGCCCGCGCGGAAGATGCGGCCTTCGCCACGCTCGACGTGGACGCCGACGCGGCGACGTTCCCGCCGCCCGCCTCCGCGCTCGCCGTTCGGGCGCTCACCACCCGGCGGGAGGGAAAGCCGATCGCGTGGAACATCCTGCGCACGCATGCCCACGGCGCCATGGCACTGTTCGTCGACGCCGATGTGTCCTTCGAGGCGATGGCCTTCGGACGCTTGCTGGACGCCCTCGAGGGCGCGCCCGATGCCCTGCTGGCCTCGGGGAAGACCACCTGCGTGGCCCGCCCACGCCTGTTCGAGCGCATCATGGCGGCGCCCTATGGCATCGACTTCCCGAACCTCTCCGCGCAGCTCTATGCCGCGCGGGTGGCAGGCCTGCCGGCTTCGATGCCGGAGGACCTCATCGAGCCGGAGCGCTGGCTCGAACTGGTCCTCGGCCGTGAGCGGGTGGTGCGCGTGCCGGAGGTGCGGGTGGCCGTACGGCTCCCCGGCACGATGCGCGACTTCTTCCGCCAGCGGGTACGTATCGAGATGGGCAAGATGCAGCTGGCGCGCGCCTATCCGGGCCTGGAAGCGCACAGCGCGCCGCAGCCGCGCGTCCTGCCGGCGCTCACCCGCCTGGGAGTCCGCGAGAGTGCGCGGCTGGGCGTGTACGTCGCGCTGCGCAGTGTGGCGCATGGCCTGGCGTGGTGGCGCTACCGCCGCGGGGCGACGGCCGGTATCTGGCGCCAGGCGGCAACCACCAAGCAGTGGGATCCGGCGTGAACGTGCTGTTCGTGGTCACGCGCTTTCCGGTTCCGCCCCGGCGCGGCGATCAGGTGCGGGCCTTCCATCATCTGCGCTGCTTGGCGGGGCGGCACACGATCACCTGCTGTGCCCTGGTCGCGTGTCCGCCGCCTGGCCCCGCGCGGCGTGCGCTGGAGGCGCTCGGCGTGCGGGTCGAGGTCGTGCGTCTCGGTCGGGTGGGGGCGGCTCCGGCGCTCGCGCGCGCGCTGGTCGGCGACCGCCGGCCATTCCAGGTGCTGCTGTACCTGCGCCGGCGCGCCCAGGCAGCGGTGGCCCGCTTGATTGCCCGCGGGCACTTCGACGTGGTGCACGCGCAGCTCGTGCGCGCGGCGCCGTATGTGCAGGGGGCCCAGGCGCCGCCGGTGGTGATCGACCTGATCGACGCCCTGTCGGTCAATTTCGCGCGGCGGGCACACGCCGACCATGGCCCGCTCGCCGGGGTCGCCGCCATCGAAGCGCGGCGGCTCGCACGCTACGAGGCGGCGCTGGTGCGCGCCGGGGCGTCTTGCCTGGTCGTGTCGGCGGCCGAGGCAGCGGCGCTTGGCGGCGGCGCCGGCGTGCGGGTGGTGCCGAACGGCGTCGACGGCGAGGCGTTTGCGTATCGTGACGACGGCCGCGCACCGGCCCGCCTCGTCTTCGGCGGCAACCTCGGGTACTTCCCGAACATCGATGCCGCCCGTTGGCTGGTGGGCGAGGTGTTGCCGCGCGTGCGGGCGGTCGTCCCGGAGGCCGAGGTGCGCCTGGTGGGCGCGCGGCCGGCACGCAGCGTCCGGGCCTTGGCGCGTCTGCCTGGCGTGTCGCTGGCGGCGGACGTGCCCGACATGGCCGAGGAGCTGGCACGCGGCACGGTGGCCGTGCTCCCTCTGCGGGCGGGATCGGGGCTGCAGAACAAAGTCCTCGAGGCGATGGCCGTCGGGACACCGGTGGTCACCACGGCGCGTGCGGTGGCGGGACTGGACGTGCGGGCCGGAGAGCACGTGCTGCTCGCCGACGATGCGGCCGGCCTGGCGGCCGCGGCGCTGGAGCTGGTGCGAGCGCCGGCACGGGCGCGCGCGCTCGCTCGCGCCGCCCGGGTCGTGGTCGAGCAACGCTATCGATGGGAGATGTCGGCAGCCGGCGTCGAGGCGGCATGGCAGGCCGCGGCCGCGGGCGGGTGAGGTGACTGCGCGGGCGGACGCCTTGAAGCGCGCTCGTCGTCTGCTATGTCGGGTGGCGTGCAGCGCCGCGACGGAGGATGGCGGGTCCGGTGGACGATTCTGGTGGCTGGCGATGTCGTGTGCGCCGGGCTGGCCTATCTGATCGCGTTCCTCCTGCGGATCGGGGTGCCGCTCCCGTTGACGAGTGACTATCTGCCGTCGGTGCGCTTCGGCGAGGTGCATCATCATTGGGGAGAGATGCTGTGCGCCCAGGTGGGGGTGCTCTACTTCCTCGGGCTGTACGAGATGCGCGCGGTCACGGCGCCGCGCGAACACGTGGGTGCGTTGCTGGTCGCGCCGATCGGGCAGACGCTGCTCCTGATCGCCGTGTACTTCTTCCGCCAGGACATCCTGTTCCCGCGTTCGATCTTCGTCATCTCGGCGGTGGTGAACGCGCTCCTGCTGCTCGGGTGGCGGGTCGGGACGCGCTCGCTCATGGGCAGCTATCCCCGCCGCCGGGTGTTGGTGGTCGGCACCAACGCCGCCGCCACCGAGGTGATCGAGGTCATCCGGGGACAGCAGTGGCTCGGCATGGACGTGGTGGGAACCGTGTCCGCCGATGGCGGGGGCGACGCAGCGGTCGGCGACATCCCGGTGCTGGGTGCACGCGACGAGTTGCCCGCCCTGTGCGCCCGGAATCGCGTAGACGAGGTCATCATCGCCTCCGAGCTGTCATGGCAGGATCGTCTGCTCGATGCCCTCAGCCGGTGGGAAGGACCGCGTGCACGCATCTGCGTGGTGCCGACGCCATACGAGATCCTGATCGGCCGGCCGGGGCACCTCCGCTTGCATGACATTCCGCTCATTGAAGTGATCGGCGATCCGGTGGGCGGCGGCGCCAGCGCCGTGAAGCGCGCGTTCGATGTCGCGCTGGCGCTGACGCTGCTGGTGTTCGTGACGCCGATCATGCTGCTCGCCGCCGCTGCCGTCGCGGCGACATCGCGCGGCCCGGTGCTCTACCGGCAGACGCGCGTGGGACGAGGTGGGCGTCCGTTCGTCATGGTCAAGGTCCGCACCATGCAGGAAGGGGCGGAGGAGGCCACGGGCCCGGTGCTCGCCAGCGCCAACGATCCGCGGGTGACCTGGCTTGGCCACTACCTCCGGAGCGCCCGGCTGGACGAGCTGCCGCAGCTGTGGAACGTCCTGCGCGGCGATATGAGCTTCGTCGGTCCCCGTCCCGAGCGCCCGGCCTTCTGCGCGCGCTACGAGCGTGACATCCCGGGCTACGCGGAACGCCTGAAGGTGCGTCCCGGTGTCACCGGCTACGCGCAGGTGAACGGCGAGTACCATACGTCGCCGGCCACCAAGCTCAAGTACGACATCGCCTACATCTACAACCGGTCGTTCTGGCTCGACCTGAAGATCCTGTCCGAAACGGTGAAGGTCATGCTGACGCGACGGGGAGTGTAGCACGGTCCCGGCGGCACGAAGCGACGGTCCCCCTGCATGGGCGCGCCGGACGGCCGACGGGTTGCTGCTCCTGGTGGCGCTGTCGATCCCGTTGTCGACCACCGGCATGCAAAGCGGGGTGATCGGGCTGGGGGTGCTGGCCGCCGTGGCAGTCGTGTGCCGGTGGGGCGTCGTCCGGGCAACGCCGCTCGACGGCGTCCTGCTGGCGTTCTACGGCACCCTGGCGCTGTCCACGGGGGCGAGCGGACATCCTCTCGAGGCGGTGGGATGGGACCGGCTGTGGATCGTGCTCGGGTACTTCACGCTCTTCTGGTGGCTCCCCGATGGCGCGGCAGCGGCCCGCTTCGCACGCCTGGTGGTGGTGGCCGCCTTGATCGCGGCGGTGTACGGCATTCTCCAGTACTACACCGGAGCCGATTGGTACCGGACGCTACTCGGCCGGCCGACCGCCGTCCGGCCGCGGCACCCCGGTGACACCCACTACGCGGTGGTGGGGTTCTTCCGCAACTACCTGACCTACGCCCACACGATGCTCTTCCCGCTCGCCTGGGCAGGGGCCCTCGCCCTCCGCGGACAAGCCGGTGCGGCTACGGGTCGTATCCCGCCGACGGGTGCCGACCGGCTGGGGATGGTGGCGGCGCCGCTCATCCTGGTTGCCATCGCGTTCTCGACGGCGCGGGGAGCCTGGCTGGCGGCGGTGGCAGTCGGGCTGGGGCTCCTCGCGGTTGCCGGTGGCAGGCGCGCGGCGCATCGGGTGGGGCTCGGCCTCGCCGTGGCGGCCGTGCTCGCCTTCGTGCTTGCCCCCGAGCTGCGCGTCCGGGGCAGTCACATGTTCGCGCGCGGCGGGGACAACGCCGGACGGGTGGCGATCTACCAGACGAACCTCGAGATCGTCCACGACCACCCCGTGCTCGGGCTCGGATTCGGACGCTATGCGCGCGCAGCGGAACCGTACTACGCTGCCAATCCGGCGGCAGACCGGCGTTCCCATGCGCACAGCAACTACCTGCACCTGGCCGCCGAGGCGGGGCTCGCCGGGTTGGCAGCGTTCTGTCTGCTGTTGGCGACGGCGCTGGTCCGGGGTTGGCCCGGGACCGGAGCGAGCTGGGCGGCCACCGGGGCGTGGGTCGGCATCGTCGGGTTCCTGGTCGGTGGGATGACGCAGTATACGTTCGGCGACAACGAGGTGGCGCTCGCGATGTGGGCGGCGTTGGCGGTGCTGCTGCGCTGCCGGGCGGGCTGACGTGCGCATCCTGCACGTCGACCCCGAGCGACGGTGGGGCGGGGGCGAGACGCAAGTGATGACCCTGCTGCGCCAGCTCCGCGCCCGCGGCCACGAGTCACGATTGGCCGCCGACCCGGCGGGACTGCTGGCCCGTACCGCCGCGGCCGAGGGCATCCCGGTGCTGCCACTCCGCATCGCCAACCACGTCGACGTGCGTGCGGCGCTCCACCTGCGCCGCCTCCTCGATGCCGACCAGGTGGTTCACTTCCATACCGCCCGCGCGCACGCCCTGGCGCCGTTCTGCCGCCGGCGGGGCGTCCGTCTGGTGGTGACGCGCCGCATGGACTACGTCCCCGCCGGCGGGCCCTACGTGCGCTATCTCTACAACCGGGCCGTCGACGCGGTGATCGCCATTTCGGCCGGGGTGCGCGATGCACTGGTGCGCGTGGGCGTACGTGCCGAGCGCATCCGGGTGGTGCCGAGTGGCATCGAGCCGGTGGAGGCGTCCCCGGAGGCGCGCCCGCGTGTGCGTGGCGAGTGGGGCATCGGCGCGCAGGAGATCGTGGTCCTGGTGCCGGGAGCTCTCGAAGCCCGCAAGGGGCATGCGGTCGTGCTCGCGGCGGTGCGGCGTCTGGCGCCGACGGGCGTGCCGCTGCGGCTGGTGTTCTGCGGCGATGGACGCGAGGCCGCGGCGCTCGCCCGCGCCGCCGACGCGGCCGGCGTCCCGGTGCGCTTCGCGGGCTTTCGCGACGACATGCCGGCGTGCTTCGCCGCCGCCGACATCGTGGCCATGCCGTCGCTGATGGAAGGGCTTGGGGTGGCGGCCCTCGAGGCCATGGCCGCGGGCCGGGCGCTGGTGGCGAGCCGGGTGGGCGGTCTCGGCGAGGTGATCGTGCACGAACAGACGGGGCTCCTGACCCCGGTGGGCGAGCCGGAGGCGCTCGCCATGGCCCTCGCCCGGCTGGCGTACGACGCGGCCCTGCGGACCCGGCTGGGCGATGCCGGGAGGGCGCACGTCCTGACCCGCTATACCGGCGCGCGGATGGCGGAGGGCACGTTGGCCTGCTACGGAGAGGCGGGATGCGCGTGAGCGGACGGCGGCTCCTCACCCTGGTGCGGCGCCTCGCCGGCGTGCGGGTGCTGGTGGTCGGCGACCTGATGCTCGATCAGTTCGTCTGGGGCCGGGTCGAGCGCATCTCGCCCGAAGCGCCGGTGCCCGTGGTGCAGGTGACCGCCGAGGACCGTCGCCCCGGAGGCGCGGGCAACGTGGCCAGCAACGTGGTCGCCCTCGGCGGGCGTGCCGGTGTGTGCGGCGTCGTCGGGCGCGATGCTGCGGGCGAGCAGCTCGTGCAGGCGCTGCGCGCGATCGGCGCGAACACCGCCGGCATCGTCGTCTCGCGGCGACGCCCGACGGTGCAGAAGACCCGCATCATCGCCCATCATCAGCAGGTCGTCCGGCTGGACCGCGAGGACCTCGTCGGCGACGACGCGGGCAGCGCCACGCGCGTGTGCGAGTTCGTACTCGGGCGACGGGCGCGCTATGACGTGGTGGTGGTGTCGGACTACGCCAAGGGCGTCGTCGGGCCCGAGCTGCTGCAGGCCCTTGCCGACGCCCGTGCGCGCCACGAGTTCACCTGGGTGATCGATCCCAAGCGCGCCAACTTCGCCCACTACCGCCGGGCATCGCTCATCAAGCCGAACCGCGAGGAGGCCGCCGCGGCGGCGGGCATCGACATTCGCGATGGTGTCAGTCTGCGGACCGCCGGGGAGCGACTCCTGGCGCGCTGGGAGGCCGACGCCGTGCTCATCTCGCGCGGCGAAGAGGGCATGGCACTCTTCAAGCGCCAGGTGGACGGGAATGGTCGCCGCGAGCGCATGGTCGTGCGCGAGTTCCCGACCCTGGCCCGTGAGGTCTTCGACGTGACCGGTGCCGGGGACACCGTGCTGGCGACGTGTGCGCTGGCGCTGGGGGCGGGGGCGACCCTGGAGGAGGCCACCGTGCTCGCCAACCACGCCGCCGGGGTCGCCGTCGGCAAGGTGGGGACGGCGGCTGTGAGTGCGGCCGAGCTCCGCGCGGCCGTGCAGACGCAGGAGGGCCGCCGCCGCGATGCGTAGCATGACGGGATACGGCGCCGGGGCGGTCGAGGGGCCCACGGCCCGGCTCACGGTCGAGATCCGCAGCGTGAATCAGCGCTTCCTCGACGTGAAAGTCACCGCGCCACGGGAGTACGGGGCGTGGGAGGCGGAGATCCGCGAACGGGTACGTGCGGTGGCGCAGCGTGGACGCATCGAGGTCTCGGTCGGCCGAACGCCCATCGCCGCCCGCCGGCGGTATGCGGTGGCGGTCAGGGCGGAGCTCGCCCGCAGCTACGTCCAGGCGGCACGCGACCTGGCGCGCTCCCTGCGGGTCGAGGGCACGCTCGACATGGCCGACATCCTTCGCCTCCCCGACCTGTTCGAGGTCACCGAGCGCGGCCCGGAGCTGCGGCGGGAGCTGCCGGCGCTCCGCCGCGCGCTCAAGCTCGCGCTGCGCCACTTCGACGCCGAGCGGCGTCGCGAGGGGCGGCACCTCCGGCAGGACATGCGCCACCGCACGACGCGGCTGCGGCGCCTGACGGCACGCATCCGGCGACGCCTGCCTCATACGCTCCGCGTGCTCCGCCGCCGCGTCGAGGGCCGACTCCGTCGGCTGGCCGGGGGCAACGAACTGGACGGGGGGCGGGTCGCGCAGGAGGTTGCGGTGCTCGCCGACCGCAGCGACATCACCGAGGAGTTGGTACGCCTCGAAAGTCACCTGGCCGCCCTCGCGGCGGCGCTCCGCGACCCGGGCCCGGTCGGCAAGCGCATCGAGTTCCTGCTCCAAGAAGTCCACCGCGAGCTCAATACGGTCGGTTCCAAGGCCGGCGATCGTGTCATCGGCGGCCTCGTGCTGATGGCCAAGGGCGAGGCAGAGAAGCTTCGCGAGCAGGTGCAGAACGTCGAGTGACGCGGCTATAATGCCGGGGTGCTGATCACGATCTCCGGCCTCCCGGGAAGTGGCAAGACGACGGTCGCGCGGCTGGTGGCGGGCGCGCTCGGGCTCGAGCACGTCTACGCGGGCGACATGTTCCGGCGCCAGGCGGAGGCGCAGGGGCTGTCCCTCGAGGAGTATGCCCGGCGGGCCGAGACCGACCACGACATCGACCGCGCCCTCGATCGGCAGATGCGCGAGCGGGCCGCGCACGGCAATGCGGTGCTCGAGGGACGGCTGGCGGCGTTCATGGCGGAAGAGGCGGGCGTGCCGGCGCTGCGCGTCTTCCTGCACGCCCCGGAGGACGTCCGGGCGTCGCGCATCGTCGGGCGCGAAGGCGGAGATGCCACCCGGCGGCTGCGTGAGCTCCAGGAGCGCGAGGCCTCCGACGCGCGGCGCTACCGCGAGATCTACGGCGTCGACTACCACGACCGCGCGCGCTACGACCTGGTGCTGGAAACGGCCGCCCGGTCCTCCGAGGACCTGGCGCGCGAGATCGTGGCGTACGCACGGCGGCAGACGTGACCATCGGCGAGCTCATCGAGCGCGTGCGGTCGTACACGCCGACGGCGCCCGTCGAGACCATTCAGAAGGCGTACGACTTCTCCGCCGAGATGCACCGGGGACAGCGCCGGGCGTCGGGCGAACCCTACCTGACGCATCCGCTCCAGGTGGCGGGCATCATCGCCGACATGCGCCTCGACGTGCCGAGCATCGCCACCGGGCTCCTGCACGACACGGTCGAGGACACGCTCACCACCCTCGGGCAGATCGAGACCACCTTCGGCCCCGAGATCGCCGCCCTCGTCGACGGGGTCACCAAGATCGGTCAGATCAACTTCACGTCGCGCGAGGAGAAGCAGGCAGAGAACTTCCGCAAAATGCTGATCGCGATGGCGCGGGACATCCGCGTCATCCTGATCAAGCTGGCCGACCGGACGCACAACATGCGCACGCTCGGCCATCTGACACCCGAGCGGCAGGCCGACATCGCGCAGGAGACGCTCGACATCTACGCCCCGCTCGCCCATCGGCTGGGCGTCAACTGGATCAAGAGCGACCTCGAGGACAACGCGCTCCGCTTCCTGCACCCCGAGGTGTACTACCAGCTCAAGCGCAACGTCGCGAAGAAGAAGGCCGAACGCGAGCGCTACACCAAGGAGGTTGTCACCCTCATCGAGCGGCGCCTGGCGGAAGCGGGCCTCGAGGGCGAGGTCAGCGGCCGGCCGAAGCACTTTTTTTCGATCTATCAGAAGATGCAGGCGCAGAACCTGCTCTATGATCAGATCTTCGACCTGGTCGCGTTCCGCGCCATCGTCGATTCGGTGGGCGAGTGCTACGAGACGCTCGGTCTGGTACACGCTGCCTGGAAGCCCGTGCCCGGACGGTTCAAGGACTACATCGCCCTGCCGAAGGCCAACGGGTACCAGTCGTTGCATACCACCGTCATCGGGCCCTACGGTGAGCGGATGGAGATCCAGATCCGCACGCGCGAGATGCATCGGGTGGCCGAATATGGCGTAGCGGCGCACTGGCGGTACAAGGGGCCGGGGACGACCGACGGCGCCGACGACAGCCAGCGCTTCGCGTGGCTCCGGCAGATGCTCGAGTGGCAGCAGCACCTGCAGGACCCGCAGGAGTTCCTACGCTCGGTGAAAGAGGACCTGTTCACCGAGGACGTGTTCGTGTTTACGCCCAAGGGGGACCTGCTGAACTTCCCGGTCGGGGCGACGGTGATCGACTTCGCCTACCGCATCCACTCGGAGGTCGGGCACCGGTGCACGGGCGCGCGGGTGAACGGGCGCATCGTCGCGCTGCGCTACCAGCTCCAGAGCGGCGACACCGTCGAGATCATCACCACCCAGAACCAGGTGCCGTCCAAGGACTGGCTCAAGCTGGTGAAGACCTCGCGCGCCAAGGCGCGCATCCGGACGTACGTCAAGTCGCAGCAGGGCGCGCGCTCGGTCGCGGTGGGGCGGGAGATCCTCGAGCGCGATCTCGGCCGGCACCAGCTCGATCTGGCGACGCTGCGCACGGACGGCACCCTCGAGCGGGTCACGAAAGAGCTCGGGCAGCGCGACGAGGAGACGCTGCTCGCGGGCGTGGGCTACGGCAAGGTCACGACGCAGCAGATCCTGGCGAAGGTGCTGCCGGCGGACCAGCTCGAGCAGCGACGCGAGAAGGCGGAAGGCCGGTTGCAGCGTCTGCTCCGTCTGGTCAGCCGGCAGTCGAAGAGCGGCGTGCGCGTGTCGGGCGTCGAGGATATGCTGGTGCGCTTCGGCAAGTGCTGCGGCCCGTTGCCGGGCGAGCGCATCACCGGCTTCATCACCCGCGGCCGTGGCGTGACCGTGCACGCCATGGACTGTCCCAAGGTGCTGGAGAGCGATCCGCAGCGGCGCATCGACGTGCAGTGGGAGGATGCGAAGGGCGGCACGCCGCGCACGGTGAGGGTCGAGGTGACCTGCGTCGATCGACCGGGCCTGTTGGCGGCCATGTCAAAGGCGATCAGCTCGGCTGGCATCAACATCTCGCGCGCGCAGGTGCACGGGCTGGGCGACCGCAAGGCGCAGAACGTGTTCGAGATCATGGTCGCCAGTGCGGACGAGCTGAATCGGGTCATGCGGAACCTCGGCCGCGTGCGGGGCGTCATGAAGGTGGCTCGGGTCCGGACATGAGCGCCCGACGCCTCGCCACCGACCGGGCCCCGCGTGCCATCGGGCCGTACGCCCAGGCGGTCGACACGGGCACGTTCGTGTTCTGCGCCGGCCAGGTGGGGCTGGACCCGGCCACCGGCGTGCTCGTGCCGGGCGGGTTGGCCGCCGAGACGGCGCGTGTCTGTGAGAACCTGGCCGCCGTGCTGGCCCCCGCCGGGCTCGGGCTCGCCGACGTGGTGAAGACCACGGTGTTCGTGGTCGACCTGAGCGAGTTCGCCGTCCTGAACGAGGTCTATGGGCGCTATTTCCCGGCGCCCCACCCGGCGCGGGCGACGGTCCAGGTGGCGGCGCTGCCGGCCGGCGCCCGGGTCGAGATCGAGGCCGTGGCGGTCCGGGGCTGAGGCGGGGTCAGCCGGCCTTTGCGACGCGCCCGGAGCGCAGGCAACGCGTACATACGAGCAGTCGCCGGGCGGCGGCGCCGATCTTGGCGTGTACCCGCTGGAGGTTCGGCCGCCACAGGCGCTTGGTCTTGTTGTTGGCGTGGCTCACGCTGTTGCCGACCGAGCGTTGCTTGCCGCAGACTTCGCAGGCGCGTGCCATGGGCGGACGCGAGTAGCACGGGGGGCGTGGGGGCGCAACGGCTACTCCGTCTCCGTGAGGCGGGCGCAGGCGGGTTCGCTACCGGCGGTGCAGGCGCGGTGGAAGAGGGTGCGGGCGCGGGTGGCGTTGGCGGGGACGCCGCGGCCGGCGGCGTAGAGGAGGGCCAGGTTCGAGCAGCCGTTGGCGTCGCCCCCGTCGCAGCCGCGGCGGAAGAAGCGCGCGGCCTCGCGGTGGTCATGCACGAGGCCGAGCCCCTCGCTGTAGAGGACGCCCGCGTTGGTACAGGCGATGGATTCACCGCCGCGACAGCCGGTGCGGAAGAGCGGCAGCGCGCGGGCATGGTTGCGGGCGACGCCCCAGCCCTCGAGATAGGCGATGCCGAGGCGGGTACACCCTTCCGCGTCTCCCGCGGCGCACGCCTGACGATAGAGCTGCGCCCCCCGGGGCTCGTCGGCCTCGACCTCGATGCCATAGCCGTACATGACGCCCAGGGCGCGGCAGCCGGCGCCGACGCCGCGGGCACAGCCGCGCGCGAGCAGCTCGCGGGCATGAGCGGCATCCGGTGCGACGCCCTCGCCCTTGGCCATCGCCAGGCCGAGCTCGACGCACCCGCGCGGGTCCTCCGCGTCGCATGCCTGGGCGTACAACGTTGCGGCGTGCGCGGCATCGGCGTCCACGCCGAAGCCGCCGGCGTAGGCGTCGCCCAGGTTGGTGCACGCCCGGCTCTCGCCGGCCTCGCATGCCTGCTGCGACAGCATCGCGGCACGTGCGGGGTCGCGTTCCACGCCGCGCCCGTTGGCATACATGAAGGCGAGGTTGGTGCACGCGCGGGGCTCGCCGTTACTGCAGGCGTGCGTGTACAGGGCGACGGCGCGCGTATCGTCGCGCGGGACGCCGCGCCCCTCGACGTGGCGGATGGCAAGGTTCGTGCACGCCACCGGGTCGTCACCGTGACAACCCCGGCGGGTGAGTGCCGCGGCACGAGTGTCATCGCGCGGGACACCACGGCCGTGCTCGTAGAGAAGCGCCAGGTTCGTGCACCCGGCGGCCACGCCGCCGGTGCAGCCCTGGCGGAGCAGCGTCGCGGCGCGGGCGTCGTCCTGGGGCACCCCGTCGCCGAACATGTGCATGGTGCCGAGCCCCGTGCAGCCGAGGGCGTCGGCGGCGGTGCAGGCCTGGCGGTAGAGCGCGGCGGCACGCGGCACGTCGACGACTACACCTTGACCGTTGCGATACAGCGTCCCCAGGTTGGTGCATCCGAGGGGCTCGCCGTCATCGCACACCGCACGGAGCAGTTCGACGGCACGACCTTCGTTGCGCTCGACACCGCGTCCGTCCAGGTAGAGGAGGGCCAGCGCCAGGCAGCCGGCGCGGTCGCGGGCGTCGCAGGTGCGGCGCAGGAGCGCCGCGGCACGGGGCTCGTCGCGCACGACGCCGCGGCCGGCGGCCAAGGCGCCGCCGAGGTTCGTGCACCCGGGCAGGTCACCGGCATCGCATGCCCTGCCGTAGAGCTCGACGGCGCGATCCTCGTCGCGCATCACCCCGCGTCCGAGTGCATACATGGCGCCGAGGTTGGTGCAGCTTCCGGGGTGACCTTCGTCGCAGCCGCGCGTGCATCCGGTGAGGTCCCAAGGGCGACACTGCTCCGGGGCACCGTGATCGTGCGTGGGACGGTCGAGGAGGGTTCCGAGGGGCAGTCCCGGTGGGGCGGCCGCCGATGCAAGGCCGGCGAGAAGCAGTAGGGGCGCGACCACCAGTCGCGCGCCAGGGCTCGCCGGCGATGATGTCGCCGCTCGCATCGGGTCACTGGCCATGGATCCGGGCGATGCCGTCGCCACTCGCGTCGGGCTACTGGCCACGGATCCGCCGGATGAGCTCGCTGGTCGACACCCCAGGCACGACGTCGATGCGCTCGACGCGTCCTCCGCGCGCCAGCACCTCGTCGCGCCCGACGATGTCGGCGGCGGCCCAGTCGGCCCCCTTCACCAAGACATCCGGGCCGAGCGTGGCGATGAGCGCACGCGGCGTGTCGTCGTCGAAGACGATCACGTGATCCACGGCGGCCAGGCCGGCGAGAATCTCGGCGCGTTCGTCGGCCGACAGGATCGGCCGGCCTGCGCCTTTCAGGCGACGCACCGAGGCGTCGCTGTTCAACCCGACCACCAGGAGATCGCCGAGCGCACGGGCAGCGGTGAGGTAGCGCACGTGTCCCGGGTGGAGCAGGTCGAAGCAGCCGTTGGTGAACACCACGCGCCCGCCGGCGGCACGAGCAGGAGCCAGCGCGGCGCAGAGCGTCGGCACGTCCGGAGCACGTTTCGGTGTGGGCACGCGCCGGCAGAATAGCCGAGCGGGGGCATCTACCCAACCAGCCGCCGGGCGGAGCGTCGCCTTGACCCCCTGCGGGAGGGCACGCTACACCCGGCGCCACGATGGCGAATCACAAGCGCCGTCGTTGGCGCGAGGTCATGACCGTTCGCCTCGATCTGAACGGGAGCCTCGCGGCGGCGGTGGGTGCGGACGGGCTCGGACCCGACGATCTCGCGGTGCTCGACAGCGAGCTCACCCGGGTGCGTGCCGAGGTCGCAACCCGGCGCATGGCGGGGACGTTGGCATTCGCGGACTTGCCGTATGCCAAACACGATGTGCGCAGGGTGCGGGAGCTGGCGGCCGTCGTGGGGGGCGAGTTCGACACGCTGGTCGTGCTGGGCATCGGCGGCTCGGCGCTCGGGGTACGGGCTCTCGCAGCGGCGCTGGGTGTCGAGGCCACGGGGCTTCGGCTGGTCGTGACCGACGCCATCGACCCCGACGCCTTCGGGCGGCTGCTGGACGGTCTCGATCTGCGCCGGACGATGTTCAACGTCATCAGCAAGTCGGGCGAGACGGCGGAGACCATGGCGCAGTTCCTGGTCGTGCGCGATCGACTCCTGCATCAACTGGGGGCGGTCGACTACAAGCGCCACGTCATCATCACCACCGACCCGGAACGCGGCGCCCTCCGCCAGATCGTCCACGACGAAGGATTCCGGGATCTGCCCATTCCCGCCGGCGTGGGCGGGCGCTTTTCGGTATTGACGCCGGTGGGGCTCTTTCCGGCGGCGGCGGCCGGGATCGACATCGACGCGCTGCTGGCGGGGGCGGCCGCCATGGATCAGCGCGGGCGCGAGGCCACCACCGCCCTTGGTGATCCGGCATACGCGCTGGCCGGGGCACTGTGGGCGCTCGGCACACGACACGCGAAGCCCATCGTCGCGCTGATGACGTATTCCGAGCGTCTCGCCGCTTTCGGGGACTGGTTCTGCCAGCTGTGGGCCGAGAGCCTCGGCAAGGCGCTCGACGTCGACGGGCGCACCGTCGAATGGGGGCAGACGCCCGTGCGGGCGCTCGGACCCGCCGACCAGCATTCGCAGCTCCAACTCTACGCGGAAGGGCCGCGCGACAAGACGGTGGTGTTCGTGCGTGTCGAGGATCACGGCGCGACGGTGGATGTGCCGACCAGCTACCAGGACATCGAGATTCTCGGATACCTCGGCGGGCACGAACTCGGCGAGCTCTTGAATGCCGAGCAACGCGCCACGGAGGTGGCATTGGCCAAGCGCGGCCGCCCGAGCGCGACCCTCGTCGTGCCCGCGGTGAACGCCTATACGCTCGGGCAGCTGTTCTACCTGTTCGAGATGGCGACCGTGGTCACGGGGGCGCTGGCGCGCGTCGATCCGTTCGGTCAGCCGGGCGTGGAGGCAGGGAAGCAACTCACCTACGGCCTGATGGGTCGGGTGGGTTACGAGCCGCGTCGGGACGAGGTCGACGCCTGGCTGGCGCGGAAGGATCCGCGCTTCGTCATTTGACCCGGGCACCCATGCCCCGGATCGCGATCCTCCCACCGGCGGTACAGGGACAGATCGCCGCCGGAGAAGTGATCGAGCGCCCCGCGTCGGTGGTGAAGGAGCTGGTCGAGAACGCGCTCGACGCCGGCGCCGCGCGCGTCGATGTCCAGCTGGCGGGCGGGGGGCTCGACGCCATCATCGTGCAGGACGATGGCCACGGGATGGACGGCGACGATGCCGCCCTGGCCTTCGCCCGGCACGCGACCAGCAAGCTGGTCCGGGCTGAGGAGCTGCCCGGCATCGCCACCCTCGGCTTCCGCGGGGAGGCGTTGCCGAGCATCGCCGCCGTGGCGCGGGTGCGTGTGACGACGCGAACGGCAGCGGCCAGCGCGGCCGCGGTCGTCGAGGCCGACGAGCATGGCGTACGCGTGGCGGGGCTCGCGGGTGCGGCCCCAGGGACGACGATCGATGTGCGCGACCTGTTCGGGGCCATGCCGGCACGTCGGAAGTTCCTGCGTACGCCGACCACGGAGGTCGGCCACGTGGTCGACGTGCTGACCCGGCTTGCGGTCGCCAGCCCGACGGTGGGGTTCCGGCTCACGCACGACGGCCGGCAGGTGCTTGCTCTCCCCGCGGTCCGGGAGCTGCGTCAGCGGGCCGCCCAGGTCCTCGGCCACGAGCGCGCGGCGAGCCTGGCGTCGTTCGAGGTGGCGCGCGGGGGCGCGGTCGTGAGTGGACTCCTCGCGCCGCCACGGTCGACGGTGGGGAGCGCCCGTCTGATCTGGACGTACGTAGCCATCGGCCCGCACGCGGTCGGGCGGTGGGTGCGGGACCGGCTGCTTCTGCGCGCCGTGTTGGATGGGTACGAGTCGTTACTCATGCGTGGACGCTACCCGGTGGTGATCGTGACCCTGCGGCTGCCGGCGGGTGAGGTCGACGTCAACGTGCACCCGGCCAAACTCGAGGTGCGCTTCCACCGCCCGGCGGCGATCCACCAGCTGATCGTGCCCGCGCTGCGCACACGGCTCGCGGCCGGGCTCGCCCCGGGGAGCGTTCCGGCGGCGGTCGGCGGGGATGCGCTGCGGGCGCAGGTGGCCGAGGCCGCCCCGGTGTACGGGGTGGCAGGAGCGGCCGGCGGGCCAGCTGCGCACCCGGAGGCCTCGCCAGCGCCGATGGCCGGGGCCGCGCAGGCGGGGCTCTGGGCCACCGTGCCGAGCGGGTTCCGCTCGTTGCGCTTCGTCGGGCAGCTCTTCGACGGCTACCTTCTGTGCGAGGGGGCCGGCCAGGTCGTGCTCATCGATCAACATGCTGCGCACGAGCGGGTGGTGTTCGAGCGTCTGCGTGCCGAGCACGCCCGGGGCGAGATGGAGGTCGACCGCCTGCTCGTGCCCGAGACCGTCGCCGTGCCGCCGGTGCACGCCGCCGCACTGGTCGAGCACGCCGGTGCGTTGGCGGGTGCCGGGCTCGAGGGCGAGCCGTTCGGCGACGGCACGTTCCTGCTCCGGACGGTGCCCCGTCTGCTGCGCGGGCGGGACGTCGGCGCGGTGGTCCGTGCGCTTGCCGAGGAGCTGGCGGAGCACGGCGCGAGCGAGGCCACCACACGCGCGGTCGACGCGGTGCTGGCCACGGTGGCCTGTCACAGCGTGGTCCGGGTCGGCCAGCGTCTCGAGGCGCCGCAGGTGCGGGCCCTGCTCGACAGCATGGACAGCGTCGAGATTTCCGCCCACTGTCCCCACGGACGTCCGGTGGCCGCCGAGCTGACACGGGCGCAGCTGGAGGCCCTGTTCCGGCGATGACCGGCCGGCCGCGGATCGTGTGTCTGGTCGGCCCGACGGCGGTCGGCAAGAGCGCGTTGGCGGTCGAGCTGGCAGAGCGGCTCGGGGCCGAGATCGTGTCCGCCGACTCGCGCCAGGTCTACCGCGGCCTGGACATCGGGACGGCCAAACCGACGCCAGCCGAGCAGGCGCGCGTCCCGCATCACGGACTCGACCTCGTCGACCCCGGGACGCCGTTCGATGCCGCCCGCTTTCGCGACCTGGCCGATGTGGCCATCGCCGACGTGTGCCGGCGTGGGCGGCACGCGCTGGTCGTCGGCGGCACCGGTCTCTACGTGCGCGCCCTGTTGCACGGGCTGTGTCCGGCACCGCCACGGGTGCCGGTGCTGCGCGCGGCCCTCGGACACGTTCTGGCGGCGCGCGGGAGACCGGCGCTGCATCGCGGGCTCGCCGCGCTCGATCCGGTGGCGGCGGCCCGGATCGCCCCGCGCGACGCGGTCCGCACCATCCGGGCGCTGGAAGTGGCGCTGGCCACCGGGGTTCGGCTGTCGGAGTGGCAGCAACGACATCGCTTCGCGGACACACGCTACGACGCCCTGGTGCTCGGGCTCGGGCGTCCACCGGACGAGCTTGCCGCGCGCATCGCCGCGCGTGCCCGGGCGATGGTGGCCGCCGGGTGGCTGGACGAGGTGCGCAGCCTGCGACGCCGTGGGCTCGAACCCGGCATGCCGGGGCTGGGGGCCATCGGCTATGCCGAGATGCTCGCCTGCGCGGAGGGGCGGACGGACATCACGACGGCGCTCACGGCGACCGTCGAAGCGACCCGTCGTTTCGCCAAGCGCCAGCGGACCTGGTTCCGGCGCGACGCCGACATCGTCTGGCGCCACCCGGACGAGGATACCGTCGCGATCATGGTCGTGGCGGAGGCGTTCCTGGCCAGCGGGACGCGGCCCGCGCCCGCGGCGGCGTGATGGCCGCGTCGCGGGTGACCCTCCGCGGTCACGCACCGACCTATCTGGCGTTCGAGCGACCGCTGGCGCCCCTGGACGCGGCGATCGCGCGCCTCGCGGACGCGGTGCCCGGCACGGGAGCCGGCCACCGCCTGGCGCGGCTGCGGCGCGAGCGCCGCCGCGTGCAGCGCGAGCTCCTCGCCGGTCTCACCCCCTGGGAGCGCGTACAGCTCTCACGTCACCCGGATCGGCCGTCGGCGCTCGACTATCTGGGCGCGCTGTGTCGCGATTTCGTCGAGCTGCATGGTGACCGGCGCTTCGGTGACGACGGGGCCATCGTGGGGGGCCCGGCCCGCTTTCGCGGGCAGGCGGTCATGGTGGTGGCGCAGCAGCGTCCGCGCACGCACGCCGAACGGCTGGCGCGCAACCACGGCATGCCGCTCCCCGAGGGCTACCGGAAGGCCGTCCGGTTGTTCGAGATGGCGGAGCGCTTCGGACGACCGGTGTTGACGTTCGTCGACACGCAGGGCGCCTACCCCGGGATCGGCGCCGAGGAACGCGGGCAGGCAGAGGCGATCGCGACCAGCCTACGGACGCTGGCCTCATTGCCTGTCCCGGTGGTGAGCGTGGTGATCGGGGAAGGGGGGAGTGGAGGGGCGCTCGCCCTGGCACTCGCCGATCGGGTGCTGATGCAGGAGCTGGCGTGGTACTCCGTGATCTCGCCCGAGGGATGTGCCTCGATCCTGTTTCGTGAGCGCACGGATGCTTCGGTGGCCCGTAGCGCCGCCATCCTTCGCCTGACGGCCAGCGACCTCGGCGCCGCCGATGTGGTGGACGAGATCGTCCCCGAGCCGGGCGGGGGTGCCCACCGCCAACCGACGCGGGCCGCGGCACTGCTCGGACGGGCGATCGAACGCCATCTGGGCGAGCTGCGTACGCTGTCGGGCGCCGACCTACTGGCCCGTCGCTACGCCCGCTACCGCGGCCTCGGGACCGGCTTGGCGCCAGTTTGAGACATCGTTTCGTCGATTTTTCCTTTGACAGCGTGCGTCGACCTTGAGTAAGGGTAGTCCCGGAAGGATCCGCATGTTGCGCACGGTGGCGCTACTGGGCTCGGTGCTCGGGTTGCTGGCGGCCAGGCCCGCATCCGCGCTGTTTCATCTGGCGCACATCTCCGAGGTGATGTCGGGCGTCGGCGGGAACCCGAACCTCCAGTACGTCGAGATCTCCGTCGACAACAACTCGCAAGACCTGGTGGCCAACACCCGTCTGACCGCCTTCAACTGCACTGGGATGGTCGCCACCGTGCTCACGGCGCTGGCGACGGACTTGCCCGATCCGCTGACCGCCGATCATTCGTGGATCCTCGCCAGCCCCGACGACGCGACCTTCTTTGCCGCCACCGGCGTCCATCCGGACTACACGTTTTCGCCGGGGCTGCTGTCCGGGTGCGGGATGGTGTGTTGGGGAGCGCCCGGCGTCCTGCCCCCAGTGGATCCCGGCACCTGGGACCCTGCGCTCCTGACCGAGGGCGTCCCACCCCACAAGAACTACGTCGATTGCGTCGCCTACGGGCCGTACACCGGGCCCATGCTGCCCGGCACCGGGACCCCGACCGGGCTGGCGGCGGGGACCGGAACCCACAGCCTGTCACGCATCGGCGATAGCGACGACACCTCGGTGGATTTCACGTACGAGTGTCCGACGCCAACCAACTTCGCTGGCGAGACCGGCGGCTTCGGCCCGTGCTCGCCGGTCCCGCAGCAGCGGTTGCTCGGCAAGAAGCTGGTGCTCAAGGTGAATGCCGAGCCCGAGAACACGTCGCTCACGCTGTTGTCGAAAGATCCGGCGAGCGATCTGGGCGGCGGCAATGGCTCGACCGACGATCCGACCCTGCACCCGAGCAGGGTGCACCTCTATGCCGTCGGCGGCGACCAGTTCGACATCACGTACGTGCTCGACCAGGCGAGCTGGCAGACGGTGAGCGATCCCGGCGACAACCTCGGGTACAAGTACGTCGACCGCGCGCACCTGCATGGCCCCATCAAGACGGTCGTGGTGAAGCCCGGGAAGGTGGTGAAGGTGGTCGGCAAGGGCCCGCTCCTGGGGCATACGCTGACGACGGATCCCACACCCGTCCGTGCGCTGCTCACGCTCGGCGGCAAGACCTACTGCCTTCAGTTCGGGGGCACGCGCACGTTCACGCCCGGGACGTCGTACAAGGCGGTGGATGCCCTGGCGCCGCCCCTCGCTGCCTGCCTGCCCTGACGATCGACGTTCCGAGAGAACCCGCAGCGTCGGTGTGCGCGAACGCGGTGAGCCGGCGCGTGCAACGCGCGCCCAAGTTTGCAAAACCGCCAGCCCCACGCTAGACGACCCGCCGAGCGCTGCATGCTGCGCAAGGCCTCGATTCCCGCGCTCCGTCGGCAGATCGACCGCATCGACGATCAGCTGCTGCGCCTCCTCAATCGTCGTGCACGTGTCGTGCTGGCGATCGGGGCGCAAAAGGTGCGCCGCCAGGCCCACGTCTACGACCCGGGACGCGAGAAGAGTGTGCTCGCGCGTCTGGTGCGCACCAACGGAGGGCCGCTCGGCGAGCGCTCGGTGCGCGGAATATTCCGGGAGATCATCTCAGCCTCACGCAATCTCGAGCAGCGGGTACAGGTCGCCTATCTCGGCCCCGAAGCCACCTACACCCACCTCGCGGCGCGACAACTCTTCGGCGTCAGTGCCGCATACCGGCCGGTCGGGACCATCGCCGATGTCTTTCACGACGTGGAGACCGAGCGGGCCAACGTCGGGGTGGTGCCGGTCGAGAACTCGACCGAGGGCATGGTCGCGCACACGCTGGACCTCCTGGCCGAGTCTCCGCTCCGCATCTGTGCCGAGGTGTCCCTGCCGGTCCGCCACTGCCTGCTCGCCCGGCGCGGGACGACGCTCACGACCGTGCGCCGCGTGGTGGCGCATCCGCAGGCGCTCGCACAGTGCCGGCAGTGGCTCGCCAGCAACCTGCCGGCGGTGGCGACCGAGCAGGCGGCCAGCAACGCGCGCGCGGCCGAGCTGGCCGGCGCGCAGCGTGGGGTGGCAGCCATCGCCGCCGAGGCGGCCGCCGAGGCCTACGGGCTCGCGGTGCTGGCGCGCGGCATCCAGGACGACGCCGGCAACCTGACCCGCTTCGTCGTCCTCGCTGTGCATGACGCACCCGCGCCGAGCGGGGACGACAAGACGTCGATTCTGTTCAGCGTGCGGGACGAGGTGGGCATCCTCTCCCACATGCTGCGACCGTTCGCGTCGCATCGCATCGACCTGATCAAGATCGAATCCCGGCCCCTGCGGGGACGTCCGTGGGAGTACGTCTTCTTCCTCGACCTGAAAGGGCACCGGCGCGAGCCGCGGGTCGAACGCGCGCTGGCAGGCGTGGCGCGCAGTGCGCTGCGGCTGAAGGTGTTGGGATCGTATCCCGCGGCACCGGAGCCGACCGCATGACGGCGGTGGGATTGCATCCCGCGGCACCGGAGCCGACCGCATGACGGACGTGACCGCGCTGGTCCCCGAGTGGATCCGGACGCTCACGCCGTATCCGCCCGGGAAACCGATCGAAGAGGTCGAACGCGAGTTCGGCATCCAGGATTCGATCAAGCTCGCCTCCAACGAGAATCCGCTCGGCCCGTCCCCGAAGGCCCTGGCGGCGATCGCGGCCGCTCTGCCGACACTCCATCGGTATCCGGACGGGTCGGCGTTCTACTTGAGGCGCCGGCTCGCCGCGCGGTGGGGGGTCACGCAGGACGAGATCATGGTCGGGAACGGCTCGAACGAGATGATCGAGCTGCTGGTCCGGGGCTTCGTTCGTCCGGGGGACGAGGCGGTGATGGCCGATCAGGCCTTCGTCGTCTACCGCCTGCTGGTGCAGGCCGCCGGCGGCGTGCCGCGCCTCGTGCCGCTGCGCGACTTCACACACGATCTGGAGGCCATGGCGGACGCGATCACGCCCCGAACGCGCGTCGTTTTCGTGGCCAACCCGAACAACCCGACCGGCACCATCGTCCGCCGCGGGACATGGGAGGCGTTTCTGCGTGGCGTACCGCCGCACGTGATCGTGGTCGCGGACGACGCCTACGCAGAATACGTCGAGGATCCGGAGTATCCCGACACCATCGCCGGGCGGGGTGCCGGGCGCGCGCCGGTGGTCTCGTTGCGGACGTTTTCGAAGCTCTACGGCCTGGCCGGGCTGCGGATCGGGTATGCCATCGCGCCGCCCGCGGTCGCCGATGTCATCAGCCGCATCCGTCAACCCTTCAACGTCAATGCGCTCGCCCTGGTGGGTGCGCTGGCGGCCCTCGAGGACGACGAGCACGTGCGCCGAACGCTGGCGATCAATCGCGAGGGGATGGCGTACCTGACCGACGCGTTCCGGCGACTCGGCCTGAGCTACGTGCCGAGCGCGGCCAACTTCGTCCTCGTTCGGGTCGGACAGGGGGCGCGGGTCTACGATGCCTTGCTGCGGCGGGGGGTGATCGTGCGGCCGGTGGGCGTGTACGGGTTCCCCGAGTACGTACGGGTAACCGTCGGGCTACCGGAGGAGAACCGTCGCCTGGTCGACGCGCTGGCGGGTGTCCTCGAGGCGACATGAAGCCCCTGTTCGCACGGCTCGCGATCGT
Source organism: uncultured Binatia bacterium (SeqCode) (assembly GCA_964618895.1). Lineage (GTDB taxonomy): Bacteria > Desulfobacterota > Binatia > DP-6 > DP-6 > CAZUDO01. The sequence continues at coordinate 61,858 of CAZUDO010000124.1, read as the reverse complement.
GGGGGTCGGCTTGATCGGCGGCTCCCTGGCGGCGGCCGCACGGGCGGCCGGTCTGGTCGGGGAGGTGGTGGGCCTCGGTCGCAGCGAAGCCAACCTGCGCGTCGCACGGGAGCGCGGGTTGATCGACCGCGTGGCACGCGAGCCGGCGGCGGTGGGAGCCGTGGATGCGATCGTGCTGGCCGTGCCCGTGGGCGCGTGTCGCCAGGTGGCCGAAGCGCTCCGCCCGCACGTGCCCGCGGGCACGCTCCTCACGGACGTGGGGAGCGTGAAGGCATCGGTCGTGCGCGCGCTCGAGGAGGCGTGGGCGGGAGTGGGACCCGTGGTGGGCGCGCATCCCATCGCCGGCAGCGAGGAGTCCGGCGCCGGTGCCGCGCGTGTCGATCTCTTTCGCGACCATCGGTGCATCATCACGCGGACGCCCACGACCGATCGATCCGCCATCGAGCGGGTCCGGGCCCTCTGGGAGGGCGTCGGCATGCAGGTCGAGGAGATGGCTCCCGATGACCACGACGCCATCCTGGCGCGGGTCTCCCATGCGCCGCATCTGGTGGCGTACGCGTTGATGGCTGCGGCGGGCGGTGCGCATGTCGCGGGCCGGAGCGCGCTCGACTACGCCGGCAGTGGGCTGCGCGACACCACCCGCATCGCCGCCAGCCGCCCCGAGGTGTGGCGCGACATCGCGCTCGCCAACACGCCGGCCGTGCGCGCGGCGTTGGCCGAGTTCCGGGCCGCCCTCGACACCCTCGAGGGGCTCGTGGCAGCGGGCGATGGCCCACGGCTGGAATCCGCCTTGGCGTCGGCACGCGCCCTTCGCCAGCGGCTCGGCGGGGACCCGGAGACGTAGTGGGCGCCGTGCGCATCGGTCCGTCCCGGTCCGGCTTGCAGGCGACGCTCTCCGTCCCCGGCGACAAGTCGCTGGCGCATCGGGCGCTCCTGCTGGGTGCGCTCGCCGAGGGACCGACCGTGGTGACGGAGTTCCCCGGCGGCGCCGACGTGCTCTCGACCCTCGGTGCGGTGCGGGCGCTCGGCGTGCGTGCCGAGCGGGACGGGGCGGTCGTGCGCCTGGACGGGCAGGGCCCCACCCTGGCGGGCAGCGGCGTGACCGTCGACTGTGGGAATTCGGGCACGACCATGCGGCTCCTCGCCGGGCTGATCGCGGGAGCGCCCGGCGAGACACACCTCGACGGCGATGCGTCGCTCCGCCGGCGACCCATGGAGCGGGTGGCCGCACCGTTACGGGCGATGGGGGCGACGGTGGAGACCACCGCGGGGCATGCCCCGATGCGCATCCGAGGCGCCACGCTCTCCGCCGTCGACTGGACACTCCCCGTGGCAAGCGCGCAGGTGAAGTCGGCCGTCCTGCTGGCGGGATTGCGGGCGCGCGGAACCACGCGGGTGCGCGAACCACTCCCCAGCCGCGATCACACCGAGCGCATGCTGCCGCGCTTCGGGGTGCGTCTCGAGCGCGAGGACGGCGCACTCGTCCTCGACGGGGGGCAACCCCTGCGCGGGACGACCCTCTCCTTGCCGGGCGACATCTCGTCGGCGGCGTTCTTCCTGGTCGCGGCGTCGATCGTCGCCGGTTCGGAGCTCTGCCTGGAGGCGGTCGGGGTGAATCCCACCCGCACCGCGTGCCTCGCCATTCTCGACCGCATGGGGGCGGCCATCACTCGGGAGGCGATGCACGGCGACACGTTCGAGCCACGCGCCCGGCTGCGCGTACGCGCCGCCCGGCTGCGCGCGACGGCGATCGGCGCCAGCGAGGTGCCCGCGGCCATCGACGAGCTGCCCATCCTGTGCGTCGCCGCGGCGGTGGCCGAGGGGGAGACCACGATTGCTGGCGCCGGGGAGCTGCGTGTGAAGGAGAGCGATCGTCTGGCGGCCCTCGCCCAACTCGGCAACCTCGGAGTCCCCGTGCGCACGACCGCGGATGGGCTCGTGATCGTCGGCAGCGGGGGCCGGCGGTTCCGCGGCGGCAGGATCGTGACCGGAGGCGATCATCGCATCGCGATGGCGTTCGCCGTCGCCGCGCTGATGGCCGACGAGGGCATCGAGATCGACGACCCGCAGTGTGCCGAGGTGTCGTTCCCCGGCTTCTTCGCCCGCCTGGCCGAGTTGGGGGCGACGGTCGAAGGCGCATGACGCGTCGGCCGGTGATCACGGTCGATGGCCCGGCCGGCGCCGGCAAGTCGAGCGCCAGCCGGGCGCTCGCACGACGACTGGGGTTTGCGTACGTCGACACCGGCGCCATGTATCGGGTGGTCGGAGTCCTGGCGCACGAGCAGGGCATCGCGGACGACGACGACGGCGCCCTCGGCCGGCTGGTGACGGCACTGCGGTTCGAGCTCGACGGCGACCGCCTGCTCGCCAACGGACGGGACCTGAGCCGGGAGATCCGGGAGGCCTATGCGGGTACGCTCGCCTCGCGCGTGTCGACCCGTCCGGTCGTGCGCCAGCGCCTGGTCGACCTGCAGCGCGAGCTCGGGGCCGCCGGGGGGGTGGTCATGGAAGGACGCGACATCGGCACGGTGGTGTTCCCGGACGCGGCCGTGAAGCTGTACGTGACCGCCGACGCTGCCGAACGCGCCCGCCGGCGAACGGCCGAGCTGCGCGGACTCGGCCAGGCGGTGGACGAGCAGGCGCTGGCGCGGGAGATCGCGGAACGGGACCAACGCGACCAGACGCGCGCCCATTCCCCGCTCCGGCCAGCGTCCGACGCCGTCATCCTGGATACCACGACGCTCTCCTTCGATGCGGTGGTCGATGCGATGGCCGCCGTCGTCCGGGCACGCATGGGGGGCACAGCGTCCTAACTCTGCGAAACGGTTGCCTTCCGCAGTGAACGGGAGTATCAGGTGCCGGTTACGCGTTCAGGTCCGCACCAATCCCGCCCGGAGGGGGTACCATCTTGATGCCCGAGACGACGTCCGATCCCGATCCCAAGATCGGAGCCGAAGAGGACTTTGGTTCCCTCTTCGAGCAGAGCCTCAAGAGCCCGAAGGCTGGCGAGGTGGTCACCGGACGCGTCGTCCACGTCGGACGCGACACGGTGACGGTCGACATCGGGTACAAGTCGGAAGGGGTCATCCCGATCCAGGAGTTCACGCTCCGCGACGGCACGGTCACGGTGCACGATGGCGACGAGATCGACGTGTACTTCGAGGGCAGTGACACGGAGAGTGGTGACATCGCCCTGTCGCGCGAGAAGGCCGAGCAGTTCAAGGTGTGGCGTGAGATCGAGAAGGCGTTCGAGCGCGACGGCTGGGTTGAGGGCACCATCGTCGGCAAGGTGAAGGGCGGCCTCAAGGTCGACATCGGCGTGGCAGCCTTTCTCCCGGGCTCGCATGCCGACCTGCGCCCGACCCGCAACCTCGATCGCTATGTCGGGCAGCGCGGGCGCTTCGCGGTGCTCAAGTTCAACCGCTCGCGCGGGAACGTCGTGGTCTCGCGCCGGGCGGTTCTCGAGCGCGAGCGCACGGCGCTCAAATCCGAGACCCTCAAGGTTCTCGAAGAAGGGGTCATCCTCGAGGGCACGGTCAAGAACATCACCGAGTACGGCGCCTTCGTCGACCTGGGCGGCATCGACGGCCTCCTGCATGTCACCGACATGTCGTGGGGACGGGTCGGGCACCCGTCGGAAGTCGTCAACGTCGGTGACGTACTCAAGGTCGTCGTACTCAAGTATGACCCGGAGCGCGAGCGGGTGTCGCTCGGCATGAAGCAGATCATGCCGGACCCGTGGACCACCGTCGCTGAGCGCTTGCCGGTCAACGCCCGCATCCACGGCAAGGTCGTCAGCCTGGCGGAGTACGGGGCGTTCGTCGAGATCGAGCGCGGGATCGAGGGACTGATCCACGTTTCGGAGATGTCGTGGACCAAGCGCGTGACCCATGCGTCGAAGGTCCTGGAGGTCGGCCAGGAGGTCGACGTGCAGGTGCTCGACATCGACCCGACCAACCGGCGTATCTCGCTTGGCCTCAAGCAGACCGAGCCGAACCCGTGGGAGATGGTGCGCATCAACCACCCCGTCGGCTCGCACCTGAAGGGGGGCATCAAGAGCGTCACCGACTTCGGGCTGTTCGTCGAGGTCGAAGAGGGAATCGACGGCTTGGTGCACGTGTCCGACCTGCATTGGACCAAGAAGGTCAAGCATCCCTCCGAGCTCTACAAGAAGGGCGACGAGGTCGAAGCCGTGGTGCTCGGCATCGACGTCGACAACGAACGCATCTCGCTCGGCATCAAGCAGCTCAGCGAAGACCCGTGGGCGCAGGTGCCGCGACGCTATCCGGTCGGGGCCCGGGTGACCGGGCAGGTGACCAGCGTCACCGACTTCGGCGTGTTCGTCGGCCTGGAAGAGGGTATCGAAGGGCTGGTCCACGTCTCACAGCTCTCGACCGAGCGGGTGGACAAGCCGTCGACACTCTTCAAGCCGGGCGATACGGTCGAGGCGGAAGTCACCAGCGTCGACCCGCGCGAGAAGCGCATCGGCCTCTCCATCAAGGCGCTCCGCAAGACCGAGGAGCGGGTCGAGATGGAAGCCTACATGAACAGCGAGCAGGATGCGGGCAAGTTCTCGTTCGGCGACTTCCTGGCCGAGGCGGAGAAACAGAAAGGGTAACGCGCCCGGACCGGCGGCGCGGGGGCGGAGGCGATGGCGCGACGACACCCGATGGTGCGCAGGCTCCTGTGGTTGGTAGGAATCGGCGCCCTGGTGATGGTCGGCGCGATCGTCCTGGTGGCGATCGGCGGGCCCGATCTGGCGGCGCGTCTCGCCCTCGGCAACACCGTCGGGATACTGGAGATTCGCGGTATCATCCAGGATTCCACCGATGCTGTGGCAACCCTCGACCGCTTCCGCAAGGCGGACAGCACCGTGGCGGTCGTGGTGCGGATCGAGTCCCCGGGCGGGGCGGTCGCCCCGTCGCAGGAGATCTACGACGCCGTCTGGCGCGTGCGGGAACGCAAGCCCGTCGTGGCGTCGATCGGCAATGTGGCGGCGTCGGGGGGGTATTACATCGCGTCGGCCGCCAGCAGGATATTCTCGGCGCCGGGGAGCATCACGGGATCGATCGGCGCCATCATGAACATTCCCTTCTACGGTACCGCAGCCGAGAAGGTGGGCGTTTCCGAAGAGGTCGTGAAGAGTGGCCGCTTCAAGGATACCGGAGACCCGCTCCGACCCATGACCGCCGACGAGCGTGCCCTTCTGCAGGGCATGGTCGACGACGTGTTGTCGCAGTTCGTCGACGCGATCGCCCGCGGGCGCAACATGGATGTCGCACGGGTGCGTGCGCTGGCGGACGGACGCATCTACTCCGGGGCCCAGGCCCGCACACTAGGGTTGGTCGACGAGCTGGGCGGTCTCTCGGAAGCGACCCGTGCGGCCTGGGAGCAGGCGGGGCAGTCCGGCGACCCCCAGGTGTCGTACGTCCGGACGCGGCCGCGGGTCTGGTGGATGGACCTGCTGGGGCAGATGGTGTCGCCCGAGCCGCGCGGTGTGAGTGGCGGCCTGCTGTACCTCTACCGCGGGCCTGCCGTCGAGTGACCAGGAACGGAGTGACGAGCGCCCATGACGAAACGCGACCTGATCGAGGAAGTCCTCAAGCTCTATCCGCGGTTCTCGCGGCGAGACGCCGAAGTCATGGTCAACGCGGTGTTCGACAGCATGACCGACGCACTCACCCGCGGGGAACGCATCGAGATCCGCGGCTTCGGCAGCTTCGTGGTCAAACGCCGGCACGCGCGCGAGGGGCGTAACCCCAAGACCGGCGCCCTGGTCGCGGTGCACGCGAAGCGGGTTCCGTTCTTCAAGGTGGGGAAGGAGCTGCGGCTCCGGGTCGACGGCAAGCCGTACACGGCGGCCGACGCCGACCTCCTGTGAGCCGTACACGGCGGCCGACGCCGACATCCTGTGGGCGCTCCGCGACGGCCGGCATGCTCACCCGGGGCCCGTACTAGGTCGCTACGCAGATGGAGGTCCTGTGGGCGCCCTGGCGGATGGCATACATCGACCGCAAGGCCGCGACGACACCTGTCCCGTGCATCTTCTGCGCTGCCCCGACCGGAGGCGCCCGCGACCGGCTCCTCCTCGGAACCACGCCCGCGAGCGTGGTCATGCTCAATCGCTACCCGTATCAGAACGGCCACCTCATGGTCGCGCCGCGTCGCCACACCGCCGACCTGGCGGAGATCCCCGTGCCCGAGTATCAGGATCTCGGGGAGACCCTCCGTCGCGCCGTGGCCACCCTGAGTGGGGCATTTCGTCCGGAGGGCTTCAACGTCGGCTTGAACCTCGGAGCATGTGCGGGCGCCGGGGTCGCCGATCATTTGCACTGGCACGTCGTGCCGCGCTGGACGGGCGACGTGAACTTCATGCCGGTCGTGTCCGAGGTACGCGTGATGCCGCAACATCTCCTCGACACCTTCGACCGGTTGCGACCCGCGTTCGCGTGGCTCACCCCGGGCACGGATTGAGCCTGGCGCGAGCCACGGCCTATACTTGCGCAACGTTGTTCGTGAGAGGAGGGTCCGCTCGTGGTTGATGGGGATGCGCCGCACACGCTCGGGGAGCTCAAGGGCTCGGGGTACCGGGTGGTCCCGGTCCGGGAGGAGATGCGCACCAACTTGCTCGCCCGCCTGGCGCGTCGCGAGCGCATCCTGCCCGGCATCATCGGGTACGACGACTCGGTCATTCCGGAGATCGAGAACGCGATTCTCGCGGGGCATCACATGGTGTTCCTGGGCGCGCGCGGACAGGCGAAGAGCCGCATCATCCGGAGCCTGACCGCCCTGCTGGACCCGCTTGTCCCCGCGGTCGCGGGCTGTGCCGTCAACGATCATCCGCTGGCGCCGATCTGCCGGAGCTGCCAGCGGCGACTGGCCACCGAAGGCGACGCCCTGCCGATCGTGTGGATCGGCCCCGAGACGCGCTACGGCGAGAAGCTGGCCACGCCGGACGTGTCGATGGCCGACCTGATCGGCGAGATCGACCCGGTGAAAGTCGCGGAGGGGCGCTACCTGGCCGACGAGGAGACCATCCACTACGGCCTGATTCCGCGCACCAACCGCGGCATCTTCGCGATCAACGAGCTGCCGGACCTGACTGAAAAGATCCAGGTCGGCCTCTTCAACCTGATGGAAGAGAAGGATCTGCAGATCAAGGGCTACAAGATTCGCCTCCCCCTCGACCTGGTGATCGTCGCCAGCGCCAACCCCGAGGACTACACCAGCCGCGGCCGCATCATCACGCCCCTGAAGGACCGCTTTGACGTGCAGATCCGCACGCACTACCCGCGCACCGTGCAGCACGAGATCGCGATCATGGAGCAGGAAGTCCCGGTCTTCGATCGGGCGCATCGGGACCTGCGTGTTCCCGCGTTCATGAAGGAGGTCATCGCGCAGCTCACCTTCGAGGCCCGTGGCTCGAACGAGATCAACCAGGCCTCCGGCGTGAGCGTTCGTGTGACCATCAACAACTACGAGAGCCTGGTGTCCAACGCCGAGAAGCGGGCCGTGCGCACGGGCGAGCGCGAGATCGTCCCGCGCATCACGGATTTCCATGCCGTGCTGGCATCGACGGCCGGCAAGATCGAGCTCGAGTACGTCGGCGAGGACAAGCGCGAAGAAGACCTGATCGACCGGCTGATCAACCGCGCCATTCTCAAGGTGTGGGACGGCTACCTGAAGGTCGACGTGCTCAAGCGCGTGATCGAGCACTTCGAGGCGGGCTGGGGGGTGGAGGTGTCGGATCAGATGCCGGCCGAGGACTACCTGGAGGGCATCCGGCAGATCCCGGGACTACGCGAAGGGGTCGAGTTGCTCGGCACGTTCGAGAGTCCCGGGTTGATGGCGACCGCCACCGAGTTCGTCCTCGAAGGCCTGCATCTCCACCAGAAACTCAACAAGGACCGCGATGGAGGCCGGTACACCTATCGCGCCTAGCGCCGTGCGCCCGTGGCCCGGCCGGCTCAGGGACAGGCGCTGGTGAACGGGGTGTCGGACGTGGCGCCGCTGGTATTGAGCGCGCCGCCGGCCGTCAGCGCAACGCAGCCGGCGTCGGTCTGGAACTGGCCTGTCGCCGTGAGCGCCCCGGCGGCCGACGCGACGAACCGCCCGCCGCCACGCACGTCGAACGTGCCGCTCATGGAGAGGTCGCCGGTGGTGGCAACCAGTGACACGTCCCCCCCGTGTCCGCCACCCGTGGCCCGAACGGGCGCCCCGATCGCGATCGAGTCGGAGACGATATCGACCATGCCACCGGTGGTGACGCCGTTGGCCTCGATGGGCTGGAGGCTGGTCACCGTGGTCGCGAACGCCCGTACCACGCCGCCCGTGGCACCCGGAGCGCGCGCGCCCTGGGTGAACACGACGCTGGGCGCGATCAGGTCGATCGTGCCACCGGTGGTGGCGCCGCGGGCCTCGATGCTGCGCGTGATGTTGGAGACGGTGGCCGCGTAGAGGAGGATGGTACCGCCGGGGCCGATGGTCGAGCGCATGCGGATGTCGGTGCCGACCGTCACGCCACCGGCACTGCTGGCGAACTGGAGGAACGGTCCGGTGCCGCCCTCGGCGACCAGGTGGCCGATCACGTCGACGCCGGCGGCGCCCCGATAGGTGGCCTGTCCCCCGGCGCCGGCGCCGTTCCCGCGTACGTCGACACCGCAGCGGGCGCTACAGGTGACCCGCCCGCCGGCCGCGAAGGTGATCGTGCCGCCCGCCACGCCGGAGCCGCTGGTGGCGACCGACTTGATCTTGCCGTCGAGGGCCATGTCGCCGCCGGCCTGAAACAGGATCGAGCCGGCCGCGACCGTCCCCGAGGTATCGACACGGCCGCGCTGATCGATGCGATCCGTCGCCGTGAGCGTGATGTGTCCGCCCGTGAGGCCGCGGCCGTCGATCAGGCTCTTGACGTTGATGGCACGCGCCGTGAAGTGCAGGACGCCATTGTCGGGCATCCGGATGCGCCGGCCGATGATCAGCGTGCGGGCCCCGAAGTCGACCACACAGGGGGAGACCACGGAGGTAACCGTGGTGAAACAGGGGTCACCCACGCAGAAGGTGTCCGGGTTGTCGCACGACGGCGCCTGGGCACCGGCCGCCAGCGGGAGAAGCGCGCCGATCACGGCGATGACCGCGAACCGGGTGTTCATGGACCCTCCTGCATCCGACGGCCGTAGCAAACACCCGCACCGGCCCCCGCGTCAAGCGATATCACGCCGCATTCTCTTCGCCCCGCGGGTAGGCTACCATCAAAACGCGTGCTGCAGGTCCGTTATACGGCGTGGGACGGGCGTCAGGAGGTCCGCCTATCGGCCGAACAGGTCTTCGAGCGGCTCTCGGAGTATCTCTCGTTCACCGACGACGTGCAGCAGGCCATGGACTGGCTCCTCCACCAGGGGCTGGACTGGCAGGGCATCCGCGTCATGGGCCTCGACGACTTCCTCGAGCAGCTGCGCGAAGAGATGCGTGCGCACTATCGCGACGTTCATCTGCGGGACGCCCTGACGGAGCTGCACCAGAAGCTCGCCGACGCGCTCGACCTCGAGCGGGAGGCCCTCGAGGAAACCGGCGACGCCGAACGGGCGGCGCGCCTGCGCGAGCTGGCCGAACGACTCCCCCACCGTCTTTCGCAGGCGATCGAGCGACTCCGGGATGTGCCGTTCCAGGACGATGCGGCGCGGACGGTGCTGGACGAGCTGCTCGAGGACCTCGACGACATCCGCGCACTGGAGGACTTCCAGCGCCGGTACGGCGACCTGTTCCATGGGCCGCGCACGCTCGGCTACGAGGAGGCGCTCGAGCTGATGCGCACCATGGAACAGCTCAAGCGTCTGGAGGAGCAGCTCCTGTCGGGAGACCTCGAGACGATCGACATGGACCGTCTGCGTGAGCTCCTCGGTCAGGAGGCGCTCAGGAACTTCGAGACCCTGAAGGACGTCATGCTCCTGCTGGTGAATGCGGGCTATGTGACCCAGCGCGAGGGCCGGGCGCGGCTCTCTCCCAAGGGCGTCCGCAAGATCGGCCAGCTGGCCCTGCGCGACATCTACCAGGGACTGCTGCGCGACCGCCCCGGGGCGCACCACACGGATCATCGCGGAGCTGCCGAGCTCCGGCCCGAGCAGACCAAGCCGTACGAGCACGGGGATGCGCTCGCCCTCGACCTGGTCGCCACGCTCCGCAAGGCGCTCGCACGCGGCGCCCGCATCCCCCTCGAGCTCCGGCCGGGAGACTTCGAAGTCTTCGCCACCACCCAGAGCACGACCACCTCCACCGTGCTGCTCCTCGACATGAGCTGGTCGATGTCGTGGGAGGGCCGGTTCGCTGCCGCCAAGAAGGTGGCGCTGGCCATGGAGAGTCTCGTCCGCGCCAAATATCCGCGCGACTTCTTCGCCATCGTGGGCTTCTTCACGCGCGCCGTGGAGCTCAAGCTCCGCGACCTGCCCGAGGCGAGCTGGAACATGGGCGACCCGTTCACCAACCTGCAGGACGGCTTGCGTCTGGCGGCCGATCTGCTCGCCCGGCATCCGAGCAACAACCAGCACATCATCATCATCACGGATGGGCAGCCGACGGCATATTTTCTCAAGGGACGCCTGTACTGCGAGTGGCCGCTGTCCTTTGGAGGCATCAGTATGCGAGCCGCACAGGAGACGCTCAAGGAGGTCGAGCACGTCACCCGCCGTGGCATCACCATCAACACGTTCATGCTGGACGACAGCCCCAGTCTGCGCGCCTTCGTCGAGCGCATGACGCGCATCAACAAGGGGCGCGCGTTGTACACACGGCCCGATCACCTGGGCGAGTACCTGCTCGTCGACTACCTCACCAAGAAGCGCAAGCGCGTCTGAACCGCGCCATGGTGGAGGTGGCGAGCGCGGAGCGACGGACGGGCGGGCGGCAGGGGGCACTGCTCGCGCAGTACCTGCGCATCAAGGCGCAGCACCAGGACGCGATCCTCCTCTTCCGGTTGGGCGACTTCTACGAGATGTTCTTCGAGGACGCGACGGTGGCCTCACGCGCGCTCGACCTGACGCTCACCGCCCGCAACCGGGGCGAGCCGGACGAGGTCCCGCTGTGTGGCTTCCCGGCGCATGCGGCCCAGCCCTACATCACGCGCCTGCTCGCACGCGGGCACACGGTGGCGGTGTGCGAGCAGCAGCCGGCGCGCGGGCGGGGCCTGATGGAGCGCGAGGTGGTGCGGGTCATCACCCCCGGCACCATCCTCGAAGAGGAGAGTCTCGATCCGGCGGTGCCGAGCCTGCTGGTCGGGCTGGCGGCAGCCGACGACCGGTTCGGGTTGGCGGTGGTCGACTTCGCCACCGGCAGCTTCCGCGCCACGGAGGCCGAGGGCTGGCCGGCGGCGCACGAGGAACTCGAGCGCCTCGCGCCGCGCGAGCTGTTGCTCGCCCCGGATCTGCCGCCGCAGGTGGTCGAGGCCTGCACCCGGGCCAGCACCACCTGGGCCACGGCCGTGCTGCCGCCGCCCATCGACCTCGGCGCCCCGCTCCCGGCACTGGCGGCGCGGGCCGCGGGCGGCACGCTGGCGTACGTCGACGCGGCCTACCGCCGGCGTCCCCGCCATCTGCGCGCGCCGGAGCCCTACGAGCTGGCCGGGTTCCTGCAACTCGACGCTGCGACGCGGCGCAACCTCGAGTTGCTGCAGACCCTCGCCGGCCAGCGTCGCGGGTCCTTGCTCTGGGTGCTCGATCAGACCGCGACGCCCATGGGGGCGCGCCGCCTGCGCGAGTGGGTCATCTACCCGCTCCTCGACCCGGCGGCCATCGGCCGGCGGCTCGACGCGGTCGAGGAGCTGGTCGAGGCGGTCGAGGTGCGTGCGGCCCTGCGCACGGCGCTCGGGGGCGTCGGGGATCTCGAGCGGCTGGCAGGACGCATCGGCGCGCGCACCGCCGGACCACGGGATCTGGCGCATCTCGCCGCCGCGCTCCTGCGTGTCGACGAGGCACGCACGGCGCTCCGGGGCCTGGGGAGCGCATTGCTCGAGACGCTGGCGGCGGCCCTCGCGCCATTGCCGGCGGTCAGCGCGGAGATCGTGGCCACCCTCGTCGAGGCCCCGCCGCCGCACACCCGCATTCCGGGGTTCATTTGCGCCGGATTTCATCCCGAGGTCGATGAGCTGCGCGAGACCCAGCGCGACGCCAAAGGGTGGCTCGCGCGCTTCGAGACCACCGAGCGCCAGCGCACCGGCATCGCCTCGTTGAAGGTCCGGTACAACAAGGTATTCGGCTACTACGTCGAGGTCACCAAGCCGAACCTGCCGCTCGTGCCCGCCGACTACGAGCGCAAGCAGACGCTGGTGGGCGCCGAGCGCTTCGTCACCGCCGGTCTGAAGGAGCACGAAGCGCGCGTGCTCGGCGCCGACGAACGGTTGCGGACGCTCGAGGCCCTGTTGTTCGACGCGCTGCTCGATACCGTGGCGGCGCACGTGCCGACGCTCGCCCGGACGGCGGAGGCGCTGGCGGCGCTGGACGCGCTGGCAGCCCTCGCCGAGGTGGCGCACCATCGTGGCTACGTCCGCCCGACGATCACCCGCACGCCCACGCTCCGCATTGGCGGCGGCCGGCATCCGGTGGTCGAGGCCGTGGCCGGCGGGGGATTCGTCCCCAACGATACCCGACTCGATCCGGACGCCGAGCAGGTGCTCCTCATCACCGGACCGAACATGGGCGGCAAGTCCACCTACCTGCGGCAGGTGGCCCTGATCACGCTGCTGGCGCAGATGGGGAGCTTCGTACCCGCCACCGAGGCCGAGATCGGGCTGGTCGACCGAGTGTTCACGCGCGTCGGCGCGAGCGACAACCTGGTCGGTGGCGAATCGACCTTCATGGTCGAGATGCGGGAGACGGCGCACATCCTGGCCCACCTGACCCGGCGCAGCCTGGTCGTCCTGGACGAGATCGGTCGCGGCACGAGCACCTTCGATGGTATCTCGATCGCCTGGGCCGTCGCCGAGCACCTGCACGAGGTGCCGGAGCGTCCGCGGACGCTGTTCGCGACCCACTACCACGAGCTGACGGCGCTGGCGGCGGAGCGTGCGCGGGTGCGCAACCTGTCGGTGGCAGTGGCGGAATGGAAGGGCGACATCGTCTTTCTGCGTCAGATCGTCGCTGGCCCGGCGTCGCGCAGCTACGGCGTGGAGGTCGCGCGCCTGGCGGGGGTACCGGTGGCGGTCGTGGAGCGGGCCCGCTCCCTCCTGGCGGGCCTCGAGGCCGGTGACGGACCGCGCCCCCGCCCGGACGGCGCGCCGGCCGCCCAGCTGTCGCTCTTCGCCAGCAACGACGAGCGTTTACGGCAGGAGATCGCCGCCATCGACCCGGAGCGCCTGACGCCGCTCGAGGCCCTGGCGACGCTCGCACGCCTGGTCGAGCAGGTCCGACGCGGAGCGTAAGCCGTCGCCTTGATTTCTCCGCCTCGTGCCCTATCCTCCCCGCCCCGTGGGGATGGGGTGGTGCTGGCGGCGGAGCATGAGTGTGCTCCGGCTGCTCGCGGTCGTGCTGGTGCTCGCGAGCCGCGCCGAGGGCGCGGTCGAGGTCGAGCGCGTCGAGACGGCCGCGGTTTCCGGTGCGGGGGTCCGGGCGCAGCTGCGGCTCGTGCTCTCGAGCTGGGCGCGGCCTGTCGTCCGTTCAGTGGTCGCCGAGCCGAACGGTCCGGCGAGGCTCTACGTCGACCTGCCTTCCGGCGCGCGTCTGGCGCGCAGCGTAGTGCCACGGGAAGCGGTGCGACCGCCGATCAGCGGCCTCCGGGTCGGCATCGGCGACGGCGGCGTCCTGCGCGTGGTGGTCGAGCTGGACGGTCCTGTGACGTACCGGGTGACCACCAGCCGGAACGGGCGGGTGGTCACACTCGATCTCGTGGGCAGTGGCGAGAGCAAGTCCGCCATGGAGCCGCCCCCGGCCCCCGAGGGCCCCACACGTGCACGCACGACCGAGGCTCCCGGCGAGCCACCTCTGACCCGCGCCCGGCCCCGCATCGTGCTCGATCCCGGACACGGAGGAGACGACCCGGGCGCACGCGGCTACGCCGTCGAGAAGAACGTGACCCTGACCATCGCCCGCGAGCTCGCCGTCCTGCTACGCGACCGCCTCGACGCGGAGGTCGTGCTCACGCGCACGCGCGATCAGACGCTGGCGCTCGCCGACCGGACGGCGTTGGCCAACCGCATGGAGGCCGACCTGTTCGTATCCATTCATGCCAACGCTAGCCCGAGCCGCCGGCTGCACGGTGTCGAGACCTACTACCTGAACAACACCGGCGACCGGGCGACCATGCGGCTGGCGGCGATGGAGAACGGCATCGATCGCCTCGCCCCGAAACACGGCTCGACCGAGCTGCGCTACATCCTGAGCGACCTCGTCCAGGTGGGGAAGATGGACGAGTCGGCCGCACTCGCGGCTGCGGTGCAACGCGGGCTCGTGCAACACCTTCGCGGCACGTACGGGGCCGTGACCGACCTCGGGGTCAAGCAGGGGCCGTTCTACGTCCTGGTCGGGGCGTACATGCCGTGTGTGCTGGTGGAGACCTCGTTCTTGAATCACCGCACCGAAGGGCGCCGGCTGGCGGGCACGCGTTACCGCCAGGCGATCGCCGAGGGGCTCGCCAACGGGATCGTACGCTTTCTCGACAGCCAGCGGCGGGCGCGTACGCTGTAGGGCACTCGTCGCTGGAGCCCCGGCGGCCTGCAGGGTATGGTTCCCGTCCCATGATGCTCGCGGCCGCCCCGTCGGTGACCCGGTTGGCCAGCCTCGCGACGCTGCCCGCACCGACCGGCGAGATTGCAGGCGCGGGCGACGTGGCCCGGGTCTTCCTGGGGCGGGTCCGCACCGAGGTCCGCGAACGCCACGAGCGCGGGGACGGCGGGCTCGTCGTGGTGGCGGCGTACACGGCCGCGGTCGACCGGCTGATCGGCTATCTGTTCGCCAGCGCGAGGACGAACTTTCTCACCCGGTACCCCCGCATCAACCAACGCTGCACCCTGATCGCGCAGGGCGGCTACGGGCGCGGCGAGCTCAACCCGGGTTCCGACATCGACCTCCTCTTCCTCTATCCCTGGAAGGTGAACCCGTACGTCGAGACCGTTGCCGAGGTCATCCTGTACGCACTCTGGGATGCCGGCCTGGCCGTGGGTCATGCGCTGCGCAACATGCGCGAATGCGCCAACATGGCGGCCCGTGACTTGAAAGCCAAGACCGCAATCCTCGACGCGCGCTACCTGTGCGGCGACGAGGGGCTGTGCGCCGAGTTCGACGCTCGCATGCTCGAGGAGGTCTGGACCCACGAGCCCACCCGGTTCTTCAAGGAGAAGCTGGCCGAAAGCGTCGAACGGCACCAGCGCACGGGGGACTCGGTGTATCTGCTCCAGCCCCAACTCAAGGAGGGGCAGGGGGGGCTCCGTGATCTGCACACCGCGCTCTGGATGGCGAAGGTCAAGTTCAAGGTGCGGAGCCTGCGCGAGCTGGTGACCCGTGGCGTCCTTGCGGAGGACCCGCTGGCCGAGCTGGAGGCCGCCCTCGACTTCCTGTGGCGTGTCCGCAACGCCCTGCATCTCGCCACCGATGCGCACCAGGATCAGCTCACCTTCGAGCTGCAGGAGCGGCTCGCGCCCGCGCTCGGCTTCGGCGTCGGGCGCGCCGGGGTCGAGACCTTCATGCGGGCCTACTTCGGACATGCCACCACCGTGAACCGCTTCAGTGACATGCTGATCAGCCGGTGCGTGCAGCAGCCCGAGCCGTACCGGGGGCAGCAGGCGAACGCCCGGCTCATCCGCGACGGGATGCGCATCCAGGGGCGCACGCTCGCCGTCACCGGTCCCGAGCTGTTCCAGCGCGAGCCCGCCGCCGTGGTGCAGGTGTTCGCCGAGGCCCAGCGCCACGGGGCGACCTTGGCGCCCGCCACCCGCGAGCACATCCGCGCCGCCCTCCCGCTCCTGGCGACGGTGCGGGAGTCGGCAGCCGTCACGAATGCGTTTCTCGGCATCCTGCGCGCGAACGGTCACGTGTACGAGACACTGTTCGAGATGCACAAGCTCGGGGTGCTGAAGACGGTCATCCCAGAGTTCGGGAACCTCGATTGTCTGATCGCGCACGACCCGTTCCATATCTACACGGTCGACCATCACTCGCTGATCGGCGTCCGCGAGCTCGAGCGGTTGCGGGCGGGCGAGTTCGCGCGCGAGGTGCCGGGGCTCACCCAGGTGATGCGCGAAGTCGCCCAGCCCGAGCTCCTCATCCTGGGCATGATGTTTCACGACGTGGGCAAGGGCCACGGCGACGACCACTCGGGGCGGGGGGCGCGCATGATGCGCGACATCGCCGATCGCCTCGGGCTGAACGTCGACGAGCGCGCGGCCTGCGAGTTCCTGGTGCAACATCATCTCCTGATGTCCCACCTGGCGCAGCGGCGGGACGTACATGACGACCAGCTGGTCACCGAGTTCTGCCGGACGGTGGGCACGGTCGAGAACCTCCTGCGCCTCTACCTGCTGACGTTCGCGGACATGCGGGCGGTCGGTCCTGGCGTCTGGAACAACTGGCGCGACACGCTCCTGGCGGAGCTCTACGTGCGCGGACGGGAGTTCTTCGAGAAGGGCGTGTTCGAGCCCGAGGATCGCAGTGCGCGTGCGGCGCGCATCCGCCAGCGGGTGGCCGCCAGCCTGCCGCCCCCGGCCCAGGGCGCCGCGACGGCGTGCCTGGCCAGTCTGCCCGAGAGCTATCTCCTGTCCACCCCCGAGCAGACGATCGCCGTGCACGTCGACCTCCGGCGGCGGTTCGAGGCCGAGGAGGCCGCGGGAGCGAAGCCGGCGCTGGCAACGCTCCTCGTACATTCGCCCGAGCGCGGCTCGAGCGAGTTCGCGGTGTGCACCCGCGACCGCCCGGGCCTGTTCGCCATGTTGTCGGGCGGGCTCGCCGCCAACGGCCTGAACATTCTGGCCGCGCGCATCGCCACCAGCACCGACGGCGTGGCGCTCGACGCCTTTCGTATCTCGCACCCCGAGGGCGACGCCGAGGTCGAGCAGGGGCGCTGGGAGCGGGTCGAGCAGATGTTGCGGGGCGTGCTGGCGGGAGAGATCGACATGGAGGAGCTCGTCCAGCGCGCCCAGCGACCGTCGATCCTCACCCGGCGCCGACGGCGGCGCGTGGCGACCACGGTCGAAATCGACAATCGAGCGTCCGATCGGTATACGGTACTCGACGTCTACACCGGGGACCGGGTGGGCCTCCTGTTCACGATCACGAACTGCCTGTATCACCTGTGGCTCCAGATCCATCTCGCCAAGATCACGACCATGGTGGAGCAGGTGCTGGACGTGTTCTACGTGACCGATCACGAGGGCCGGAAGATCGAAGACCCGGTCCGCCTCGAGCACATCCGCCAGCGCCTCACCCAAGTGCTCGAGCCGGAGACCCCGGACATGGCGGCGGCGAGCGCGTGAGCGGACCGGCCGTCACCGCGGTCGACGGCCACGTCGACGCGTACCTGGATCACCTGGCGACCGAACGCGGTCTGGCGGCCTGCACGGTGGAGGCATATGCGCGGGATCTGGCGGCGTTCGTCCGCTTCCTCGTGCGCCGCGCCAGTCGCCGGGTCGAGGACCTCCAGCCGGCGCTCGTGCGGTCGCATCTGGTCCATCTGTCCGAAGGGGGCCTGTCACCGCGCAGCCAGGCGCGTGCGCTCGCCGCCGTACGGGGGTTCCTGCGGTTCCTCGTGCGCCGGGGCCTGCTGACCGATGACCCGAGCGCGCGCCTGCGCATCCGTCGCTCGCCGACGCGGCTGCCGCGCGTGCTCGGGCGGGACGAGGCGGCGGCCCTCGTGACGCAGCCGGGTGGGAACGACCCGCGCGCTCTCCGCGACCGCGCCCTCCTCGAGCTGCTGTATGCGTGCGGCCTGCGCGTGTCCGAGGCTATCGGCCTGCGCGGGACGCAGCTGAATCTGCCGGGCGGCTTCGTCACGGTCGTCGGCAAGGGCGGCAAGGAGCGCGTGGTGCCACTCGGCCGCGAGGCCCGCGCGGCGGTGGAGGACTACCTCACGCGAGAGCGGCCGCGCCTGTTGCGGGGACGGGCCAGTCCGTACGTGTTCCTGGGACCGACAGGCCGGCCGCTCACCCGGCAGGCGGCTTGGAAGCTGGTGCGCCGCCGGGCATTGGCCGCCGGGGTGGCAACCGGCGTGTCGCCGCACACTCTGCGCCACACCTTTGCCACCCACCTGCTCACCGGCGGCGCCGACCTCCGTGTCGTGCAGACCCTCCTCGGCCACGCCGACGTGAGCACGACGCAGATATACACCCACGTCGCGCCGGAGCACCTGCGGCGCGTCCACCGTCGCCACCACCCACGGGCGTGACCTGCACCTTGCCGGATTTCACGACGCGCAGCGATGCTCCGCGAATGCGCCACCGCGTGGCGGGGTTGGTCGTCCTGGGCTGCATCGCACGCGCGACTGCGGCGCAGGAGCCGGAGAGCCGGATCGCGTACCGGAACGACCGCCTGAGCGTGACGGTCACGGCGACCCCGCTCGCCGAGGTCCTGGCCGAGATCCAACGGGTGACCGGGGCGGCGGTAGGAGGCGAAGCCGTGGCCGCCCGCGAGGTGACCATGCAGTTCGACGACCTCGCGCTGGCAGAGGGCCTGCAGCGGCTGCTCGGGGAGCAGAACTTCACCATCCGCTACGGCGAGCGAGGCCGCGTGGCAGCCATCGAGCTCAAGGGCCGGCCAGAAGAACCGCGTACCCCCGCGCCCGCGCTCACGACCGCGACTACGGGACCGCCGCCCACGGCGGTGAGCCTGCCGCGCCGGTTCCTGCGCCACCGGCCCGTGCCGGTTCCCGAACGGCTGGCGGAAGTCCTCGGCTCCGACACGGCCACGTTCGAGCAGCTCTTCGACGCCGCCACCACCGCCGAGGACGGGGTCGTCCGTGCGCAGGCGATGATGGTCACACTGAGCGCGCTCGAGCGCGAGCGCGCCCTGCGGCGGACGCTCACACGCTCGCTGCGCGGCAAGGACGACACTGGGCTGGGCCCTTTCCTGCACAGTCGGGGCGCACTCGAGATGCTCGAGTTCTTCGCCGCTCACTCGCGTGAGCCCGGCCTGCAGAAGAAGGCGTCCGTCCGGCTGCAACAGCTACGCAGCGATCGGGCCACGGGGAAGGGTGGCTGAAGGGTGCGGTTTCGTTGCGCTCCTGGCGAGCGGCCGCTAGACTCCCGCGATCATGGGAGGCGCCCAGGGGGGAGGGAGCGAGCGCATCGTCGTGAGCGGCGCTCGGCCGACGGGGCGCCAGCACCTGGGCAACTATCACGGCGCCCTCAAAAACTGGGTGCGGCTGCAGCACGAGCACCGGTGCTTCTTCTTCATCGCCGACTGGCATGCGTTCACGACCGAGTACGCTTCGCCGGGGGCCATCGCCGAGAGTACCGTGGAGATGGTGCTCGACTGGCTCGCCGTCGGCCTCGATCCGGCGCGCTGCACGCTCTTTCAGCAGTCGGCCGTGAAAGAGCATGCCGAGCTGTACCTGCTGCTCGGGATGCTCACGCCGGTGCCGTGGCTGGAGCGCGTGCCCACGTACAAGGAGCAGCGGGAGCAGCTCCAGGACCGCGATCTCTCCACCTACGGCTTCCTCGGCTACCCGGTGCTGCAGGCGGCGGACATCCTCATGTACAAGGCCACCGCCGTGCCGGTCGGCATCGATCAGGCGCCCCACATCGAGCTCACGCGTGAGATCGCCCGCCGGTTCAACGCGGCCTACGGGCCGATCTTCCCCGAGCCCGAGACGCTGCTCACTGACAGCCCGAAAATCGCCGGCACCGACGGGCGCAAGATGAGCAAGACCTACGACAACGCCGTGTACCTGACGGATCCGCCGGCCGATGTGGACCGCAAGCTGGCCCGCATGATCACCGATCCGCGCCGCGCCCGCCGCACGGATCCGGGTGATCCGGCGGATTGCCCAGCGTACCAGTCGCTGCACCGTGTGTACTGCACCGCTGACGAGCTGCGTCATCAGGCCGACGGGTGCCGGAGCGCGGCCATCGGGTGTCTCGAGTGCAAGCAGATCATGATCCGCCACGTTCAGGACGAGCTGGAGCCCGTGCGTGCGCACCGTGCCCGGCTCACGCCCGACGATGCCCGCGCCGCGCTCGAGGCGGGAAACGCCCGGGCGCGCGAGGTGGCCAGGGAAACCATGGCGGCGGTGCGGCGGGCGGTGGGGATCGGATGACGCAGCCCACCGTGCCGTGCAACGTCCGGCTTCCGATTTTCGAGGGACCGCTCGATCTCCTGTTGCACCTCATCAAGCGCAACGAGGTGCAGATCGCCGACATCCCGATCGCGGCCATCACCGACCAGTACCTGGCCACGCTCGAGGCCTTCCCGGAGCTGAACCTGGACGGGGCGGGGGAGTACCTCGTGATGGCGGCGACGCTCACCTACATCAAGAGCCGGATGCTCCTGCCGGCGATCGACGACGACGAGCCCGAGGAAGACCCACGCACCAAACTGGTAGAGCAGCTGGTCGAGTACCAACGCTTCCGTGAAGTGGCTGTGGCGCTCGGGGAACGCCCGCTTCTGGCCCGGGACGTGTTCGCCGGGCCGGGCGAGGCGGCCGCGCCGGCGTCCGCGGGCGACGTCGCGCCGCCGCCGGTCCGGGAGGCCAGCATCGGAGACCTGCTGTCGGCTTTCCGAACCGTCCTGCAGCGCCTGCAACCGCCACCGTCACACGACATCTCGCGCGAGGAATACTCGATCCAGGGTGCGGTGCGCGGCATCCTGGACCGCTTCACGCACCGTCGGAACCTGGAGTTCGAGAGCTTGTTTCCGGTCGATGCCGCGCGCGCGCAGGTAATTGTCACGTTTCTGGCGCTGCTCGAGCTGATCCGCTTGAACGTGGTACGCGCCATGCAGTCGGAGCGCTTCGGGTCGATCATGCTCGGCTTGGTCGTGGAGACCCTGGAGGAGGCCGCGGAGCGCGTGCGCGACCTCACGGATCAGTATATGCCTACGGCTGCGCCCGCAGCGCAGCAGTCCGAGCGGGGAGGGGAGGAGGCGCATGCAGACGGAAGCGCTGGGCATTGACGAGACCAACATGAGCGGGCACGGGCCGCACGACGACGGTCCGACGATCACGAACGGCAACGGACACAGGCACGTAGGCCTCGGCCCGGGCCCGACCGACGAGGTGCCCGGGGAGACCATGGATGGCCTGCCGGCCGCGCTTGAGAGCATGCTGTTCGCGGCCGGACAGCCCGTACCGGTCGCGCGTCTGGTGCAGGCACTCGACGGGCCGAGCCGGGCCGAGGTGGTGCAGGCGCTGGACGCCCTGGCGGCCAGCTACGAACGCACCCGGCGGGGCCTCCGGCTGGTGCAGGTCGCGGGCGGATACCAGCTGCGCTCGCCGTCCGAGCACGCGCGCTGGATCCGACGGCTGCTCCAGGAACGACCGCCGCGGCTGACCCGGCCCATGCTCGAGACACTCGCCATCGTTGCTTACCGGCAGCCGTGCACACGCCTCGAGGTCGAGGCCGTGCGCGGCGTCGACTGCGATGCCGTGCTCGCGACCCTGAGCGACCGGCGGTTGGTCCGTATCCTCGGGCGGAAGGAGGCCCCGGGTCGCCCGCTGCTCTACGGGACCACGCGCGAGTTCCTGGAGGTGTTCGGTCTGCCGGATCTGTCGGCGTTGCCGACCCTGCGCGAGCTGGGCGCCGACCCGGCAGTGCTGATGGCGCCCGACCTGACGGTGGGCCCCGATGGCGTCCTTGCGACGCCGGACGTGAGCGGCGAGCCAGCGGCGGACGACACGCCGCCAGCGCCGCCGCCCGAGGAGGCCTAGGCGGTGGGCGCGCCCGGGACCGTCACCGACGGGCGTGGCTAGGTCTCCGTCCGGCACGGGGGAGCGGCTACAGAAGCTCCTCAGTGCTGCCGGTGTGGCCTCCCGCCGTCACGCCGAGGTGCTGATCGCGGCCGGGCGGGTGACGGTAAACGGGGTGGTGGTGCGCACGCTGGGGGTGCGCGCCGACCCCATGCGCGACGCCGTGGCCGTGGACGGGGAGCGCATTTCCGTCGGCGGACCGCGGCATACCGTGCTGCTCCACAAGCCCCGCGGCATCGTGAGCACGATGGCCGATCCACAGGGTCGCACGACCGTGCGCGACCTCCTCGGGGAGCGGGTCGGACGGCTCTACCCCGTCGGGCGCCTGGACCTCAACTCGACCGGCCTGTTACTGCTCACCGACGACGGTCGCCTCGCCGCCGCGCTGCTGCATCCTGCACGAGCGATCCCGCGCGTCTACCTCGCCAAAGTCCGTGGCACTCTCGGGGACGAGGCCCTGCGTCGCCTCCGCCGCGGGGTGCGGCTCGAGGACGGCAAGAGTCCGGTGGCGCGTGTCCACGTGCGCGAACGCCTGCCGACCAAGACCTGGCTCGAGATCACGGTGCATGAGGGCCGCCAGCATGTGGTGCGCCGCATGTGTGCCGCCGTCGGCCACGCCGTGGAGAAGCTGGCCCGGCTGCGCTTCGGCCCCATTGCCCTGGGGACGCTGCCTCCGGCGGCGTGGCGGGAGCTCAACCCCGGCGAGGTGCGAGCGCTGGAGGCGGCCGCGGGCCTCAGCGGCGCCGGCCGAGGCCGGGGAGTGCGATCCCGGCGAACCGGCCCGCGCCCCAGAACACCGCCACCCCGACCGGCATCACGAGCGCCAGACGAAGCGCGTGGGCGCGCCACGCCACCGCCGGCAGGGCGGGAGCGAGGGCGGCGTCCGCCGCCCAGACGGTCACGGCCATGAGGACCGTCACCGCACCGATACGAACGAGCGCCCCACCCAGCTGGGTGTCGAACGCGCCGATGCGCTGCCGCAGGCGCAGGTAGAGGAACGTGAAGTTGCCGAGCGCCACGGCGGAGGTGACGAGCGCCAGGCCGACGTGCCCGAAGCCGAGGGCGCGGACCAGTGTCCAGTTCAGGACCAGGTTGGTGGCGATCGAGAGCACGCTGGCCAGCGCGGGGGTGCGCGCGTCGTCGAGGGCGTAGAAGGCTGGCGCGAGCACCTTGATGCCCGCGTAGCCTGCCAGACCGACCGCGTACCCGACCAAAGCCTGTGCGGCCGCGGCGGTATCGAGGGAGGTGAACCGGCCGTGCTCGTAGATGAGGCCGATCACCGGCACGCTGAGTACGGCCAGCCCGGCGGCCGCCGGCAAGCAGAGCACGGCCACCATCTCGAGCGCCTGCGCCACCGTGCGGCCAAGGCCGGCGATGTCGCCGCGCGCGCGCTGGCGTGACACCAGCGGCAACGTCACCGTGCCGATGGCGACCCCGAAAACGCCGATCGGGAGCTGCATGAAGCGGAACGCGACGTTGAGCCACGATACCGGCCCGTCGCCCAGGTAGGACGCAAAGTTGTTGTTGACCAGCACGTTCACCTGAACCGCGGCGGCGCCGACGGTCGCCGGGCCCATCAGGCGAAGGACCTGCCGCAGCCCCGGGTCCCAGAGCGCGAACAGGGGGCGATAGCGATAGCCCACCCGTGCGAGCGACGGCACCTGCACGAGCAACTGCAGGAGCCCGCCCACCAACGTCCCGACCGCCATGCTGGTGATGGCCCGTGCTGTCAGCGCCGGATCGTGCGCGGTCGCGCCCTGGAGCGCGGCGCCGAGGAAATCGGGCGCGAACCACCACGCGCACCCGAGCCCGCCGAGGATCGAGCCCAGATTGAAGAACGCCGACGCGGAGGCGGGGACACCGAAGACGTTCCGGGTGTTCAGTATCCCCATGGCGACCGCCGCCAGGGCGACCAGGAGCAGGAACGGGAACATCAGCCGGGTCAGGGACACCGTCAGCTCGACCTTGCCAGGAATGTCCGCGAAGCCCGGGGCGATCAGATGGACGAAGGTTGGTGCGGCGTACATCCCGAGCAGCGTGACGACGCCGACGGCGACCGCGAGCGTGTTCACCACCAGGTTGGCGAGATGCCACGCGGAGCGTTCGCCCTCGCGCGCGAGCCGCTGCGAGAACGTGGCCACGAAGGCAGCCGACAGCGCGCCTTCGGCGAACAGGTCACGAAACAGGTTGGGGATGCGAAACGCCGTGATGAAGGCGTCCAGCTCGCGCCCCGCGCCGAAGAGCACGGCGAACGTCTGCTCGCGGACGAGCCCGAGGATGCGACTCGCGAACACCGCCGCGCTCACCACACCGGCACGTCGGGCGAGGGTCGTCCGACCCGCGGCCTCCGCTGCCGGCGGTGCCCCCGCACTCCCCTCCGCGTCCATCGCGTCCTCCGGTGCGATAGTGGATGCGGCGCGGAGGCGCAAGCCGCGGGGCGGCGGGACGGCCGAAAACGGCTCGGGCTACGCGGCCACGCGCCGGCGGATGTGCGGCCGCAGCACGGGCTCAGGCCGCCGCCGGCCGCTGCGGGGTGTCGGATGCGACGGAACGTACGGTCGGCAGCACGACGGTGAAGGTCGTTCCCGCGCCGACCACACTTGCCACCGTGATCTCGCCGCCCATCATGCGGGCGAAGCGACGGGCCAGCGCCAGCCCGAGGCCGACGCCCTTGCGGGCCCCGTCGTGGGGCGTCAGCTGGTGGAAGATGTCGAAGATCGCCACGTGGTGTTCGGCAGCGATGCCCGGCCCGGTGTCGCTCACGTCGATCGCCACCTGTCCGTCCGGGCGGAGCGCCGCCGCCAGGCGGATGTATCCCTTCTGGGTGAACTTCTCGGCGTTGGCGAGCAGGTTCTGCACCACCACCCGCAGCTTGGCGCCCTCGACCAGGATCGCGGGCAGGGCCTCGGGAACGTCGACCAGGAACTCGACCGGCTTGGCGCGGACCAGGAGCGCGAACCCCTCCCCGACCTCGCGCAAGAAGGGGCTCAACTCGATGGCTTCGCGACGCACGACCATGGCGCCGGCTTCGAAGCGAGCGAGGTCGAGGAACTCCTCGACCAGCTGGAGGAGATAGCTGGTATTGGCCAGCACCTTGTCGAACACCGGGGTGGCCTCGGCCGGACAGGCGCCGAAGGTTCCGTCGCGGACCAGCTCGATGTAGCCGGCGATGACGTTGAGCGGGGTGCGGAACTCGTGCGAGACGTTGGCCAGGAGCTCGGTCTTCAGGCGCTCGGCGACGTGCAGCTGGGCGAGCTGCTCGTAGGTCTTGAGCGCCACCTCGACCCACATGAGGAGGCGTCCCGGGCCGTCGCTCTTGTCGTGGTAGCCCTGGATCGCCAGCGAGGCGAGCATCTCTCGCGGTAGCCGGTCTCCCACATATCCGGTCTGCAGGATGATCTGCACGAGCGCGTCACGCTCGCGGACCAGGCGCACGAGTTCCTCGCCGGTCATCCCGGGCATGCAGTAGTCCACGATCATCAGCTGGACCGACTCCTGCTCGAGCAGCGCCAGTGCCTCGCGCCCGCCGTGCGCGCCGAGGACCCGATGCCCCTCGCGCTCGAGCAGCATCCGCAGCGTGGTCACGATCTCTGGCTGATCGTCGACCACCAGTACGGTACGCCCGCTCGGCTGCACCTGCCGTCGCCCGCTCATACGTCCTCCCGCTTCCGGAATGTGTCCGGGAAGTGCACAATTTGGACCGGCCGCCTTCGGCCGTCCGATGCGTGTCTTTCCGGGGACGTCCGCGTCGTTGCGGGTCAGCGATGCGAGCAGTCGTGGCACAGTGGTGTCACCCGTGGCGCACACCTGGCGCGCGTACGTCAGGAACCATCCGACCCGCGATCGCTGGCTTGACAAGCCCGACACCGCCGGATACCCAAGGTCCCCTGCCGCGGGGTGGAGCAGTCAGGTAGCTCGCGAGGCTCATAACCTCGAGGTCGGTGGTTCAAATCCACCCCCCGCAACGTGAGCGGCGCGCCGTCATGACCGCGCCAGCGTAGCGAGCCGGCGGACGGGAACGGAGCGCATCACCCCCGTCCGCCGGCGCGTGTCCTCCCGGCGCCATCACCCACCCGGGGCCCGATGATGGCGCGCAGCCCGCGGTCATAGGTGAGGTAGTTCCACGCCCAGTTGACGAACACGACCAGCCGGTTGCGAAAGCCGACCAGCATGACCAGGTGCACCACCACCCAGAGCCACCACGCCACCCGTCCGCTGAACTGCAGCCGGCCGATCCTGCACACCGCCCGACTGCGGCCGATGGTCGCCATGGCGCCCTTGTCGCGATACCGGAAGGGCAGGAGGGCGTTCCCGGCACGCTGGCGCAGCACGTTAGCGGCGGCGTGCCCGCCCTGCTGGATGGCCGTCTGGGCCACCTGCGGAAGGCGTTCGTCGCCGGCGACGAGCGCCACGTCGCCGGCCGCGAAGACCTGTGGCACACCGACGACGGCGAGCGTCGGGTCCACCAACAGCCGTCCGCTGCGTCCGGTGGGGAGGCCGAGGAGGGCGGCGACCGGCGCTGCCCGGATGCCCGCCGCCCAGATCACCGTCGCGCTACCGATGGGATCGCCGGTGGCCAGCTCGACGCGACCCGGGCCGACCCCGGCCACCGCCGTGCACGTCCGTACCTCGATCCGGAAGGCCTCGAGATCCTCCCGGGCATGGTGGCGGAGCGCCGGAGAGAATGGCGCCAGGACGTCCGGCCCGGCTTCGAGCAGGACGACCCGCATGCATGCGCGCGCGAGGGTCGGGTAGTCGCGCGGGACGACGTGCCGGCGGAACTCGGCCAGGGCCCCGGCCATCTCGACGCCGGTCGCCCCGGCCCCAACGATCACGAACGTGAGCAGGGCCTCGCGCTCCGGGCCCCCGTCAACGGTCGCCGCGCGTTCGAGAGTACACAGGATGTGGTTGCGGAGCGTGCGCGCGTCCTCGAGATCGTAGAGCCGGAAGGTGTGCTCGTGCACGCCGGCGATGCCGAACTCCTCCGCCGACCCGCCGACCGCGACGATCAGCTGTGCGAACGCGATACGCTCGCCGTCGGCGGTTTCGAGGGTGCGTGCCGCCGGGTCCCCGCCGACGATCTCCGCCAGACGAAAGGCGACCGTGGGAAACGGGTGCAGGATGCTGCGCGCCGGATAGGCGATCTGCTGCGGCTCGAGCCCTGCGGTGGCCACCTGATACGCCAACGGCAGGAAGCAGTGGTAGTTGTTGCGGTCGATCCAGAGGGTCGGCACGCCGGCACGCCCGAGTCGACGTACGGCGCGCAGGCCGGCGAATCCGGCCCCGAGCACGACCACCGGCGCGTCCACGACGCAGCCATAGCACGCGTGCGTGCGCCTTGACCTTCCCGGACCCGGCGGCTAGGGTCCGACCGCGACTCCGGAGGTGATTTTCATGGCAGGCGGACGGGCCTTCAAGAGCAACGTGGGTGAGCGGCGCGAAGCCGAGCGCCGAATGAAGGCGCTCGAGAAGCGACAGAAGAAGGAAGAGAAGCGCAAGGTGAGCAGCGAAGCACCGGCCCCAGGCGGCACCACTCCGGTCCCCGGCGTGCCGCGGTGATGCCCGGTCGCGTTGACACCCTGCGCCGCCGCGCGTATGTGACGGCGCGCGTCTGGCGGCGTACCCAAGTGGCTAAGGGAGAGGTCTGCAAAACCTCCATCCACCGGTTCGAATCCGGTCGCCGCCTCTGACAACTCGGATCCTACGCCTCATCGCCCGGCGGCCAGGGCGTTCACCTTGGCGGCCATGATGAAATCGTTCTCGTGCAGGCCCTTGATCTTGTGGGTGTAGAACACGATCCGGCAATAGCCCCAGCCGACCGTGATGTCGGGGTGATGGCCTTCCGCCTCGGCCAGCTCGGCGACCTGGGTCGTGAGGTGCATGGCGGTGGCGAAGTCGGGGAACGTGAACGTTCGCTCGATGCGAGTGGTGGGCTCGTCGAGCGTCCAGCCCGGCGTGTGGCCGAGGAGGCGCTCGGCTTCCTGACGCGCGAGGGGCGGCACGCCACCTCGACACGGAGTGCAGGTTTTCGCGCTGAGACTCATGGGTGGCCCTCCAGGGTCTGAACCTAGCGGGTGTGACGCGTTCCGCCAAGCCGTGCGTCGACGTTGACGGGGCATCGACGGAACGGTTTAACCGACGGCACCCTGAGGCGGCGACCACATATCGCGATGTACCTGGCCGCCGCCCTGGCGCTGGCGCTGGGAGCGGCGGCACAGGGCGCGCCGCCGGATCCGCGGACGCCCGTCGATCTTGTACAGCAGCTGCTCTCGGCGTACATCTCCGACCCGGTAGGGATGCGACCCCGCCTGCTCGAGTTCGCGCGGGGCGGGCTGGACGGGGTCCCACCGGTGCTGCTGCTCGCCGTCACCGATGCGCTGCTGCGCGATGGACAGCCCCACGCCGCACGCACGGTACTGGAGACCCTCACGGTGCGTGGGGCACCGCCGGAGTGGGCGGAGAAGGGCCTGGCCTGGGTGGCGCTCGTGTCCGGGAACCTGGCCGAAGCCCGCGACCGCTACGCCAGGCTCGCACAGGATTCGCCCGATCCGTCGGCGACCGTCATCGTGGCCCTGATCGACGCCGCCGGTGGGCGGATGAGCGCCGCGGTGGGGGTGCTGGCGGACGTGGCCGCCAATGCGCAGGCGCCCGCCATCCTCCGCCAGGTGGCACAGCTGGGAACGGCCTACGCCTTCCTGTGGGGACGGGACTACGCGAATGCCGAGCGCAGCTTCACGGCCGCCGCCGACGACCATGCACGCAGTCGCCTCACCGACGACGCACGCTACGGCGCCGCCCTGGCTCGCTTTCGCCGCGGTGACGCCGACGGGGCTGCCGCCGCCCTCGAGGAGCTTGCCGGCCCGGGACGCGGCCCCGCGCGCGCCAGCCGGGAGCTGCTCAGCCTCCGGCCAGGAGCCATCCTGCGCGCCGGGCGCCGGCACTTCTCCCGCGCGCCCTTCATGGTCCAGGCGGATGCCATCGCCGCCCTCCTCGACGTGAACGGGACGACGCTCGCCCGAGCCGCCTTGCGGCGCACCGCGGCCAAGAGTGAGCCCCCAGCCGGGGCCGCGGCGACAGCGCCTACGGATCAGGGGCTCGAACCGACACCGGAGCCGGCGTCCGCTGACGAGGCCGGCAGGCACACGCGAGCCGGCGGACCGACGCCGCCGATGGGCCGGGGTGCATCGTCACCGGCAGGCGAGCCGGAGACGCCCGGCGCCCGCGGCCGGGACCCATGGGTGTGGATTCTCGGCGCAGTCGTCCTGGCAGTGATCGGGGCGTTGGCGTGGAGGCGGCGAGCGGACCGGCACCTCATGTCCCCCCGGCGATGAGAGGCGCGCTGGTCATTTCGATCGTGCTGGGTCTCGTCACCGGGGCGCCGTGTGCCGACCAGCTCCTGGCGGTGAGGTACGCTGCCCTGTCGCCCCGGCCCGCATCGTCCACCCGGCCGGCAAGCGTGCTCTACCGGCTGGACGTGGAGTTCACCGAGGAGCACCTGGGTCTGCTGCTCGACGACGAGGCCGACGTGAGCCTCACCGTGCGCGCGCGCGACGCGCGCGGCGCGCGGCACCAGCTCGACGACCTCGAGGACTGTCGGTTCCAGGACGACGCTTCCCTGCGCTGCCCGCAGGGCTTGGTCTTCGAGCGCATCGGCGACCGGCCGGTCCGCTGGCGGCTGGCGTTCGTGTTCTCACAGCCGGGGTCCGGGGGCGCGCGCGGTCCGGTGACGGTGGAGCTCGCGTACAGCGTCTCGGGCGGGCCACGCACCGTGCACACGGGAGTCATCCGCGACTGCAAGCCGGCACGCGGTGGGCCGACGATCGTGTGCGAGCGGAGGGAGACAGGAGTATCTCCCTAGAATGCCGGGAGCAGGTCTCGAACCTGCACGGCCCTTGCGGGCCAGCGGATTTTAAGTCCGCTGCGTCTGCCAGTTTCGCCATCCCGGCGTTGCGCGTGGGATGTAGCCTGCCCGCCGGGACGCGAGCAAGTCGGAAGCCCACGCCCGGGGTCCCCGTGCTCGGGGTGTTCAACGGGCACGACGAGCGCTATCATCGGCGCGTGGCGGCGCGATGACCAGCGAGCGGGACGCGCGCCGCGTGGCGTTCGTCACCGCCATGACCGCGATCGCGACGGCGCTGCGCGACTGATCCAAGCCGGCATCCGCATCCGTTTGAGGCCGGTCCCAGCCTCATCTATCCTGCAGCGCCTCGCGCCCCGTATGACCCACGCCATGTTGCGCCCATTGCCCGAGCGGGTCCCGGGCGCGTCTCTCGCAGACGCGCCGCCCACCATCGGTGGGAAGTTCTTCTTCGTCGGCGACCGCAAGTTCTATTTGCGTGGCGTCTCGTACGGGCCGTTCGCGCCGTCGGCGCACGGGTTCCCGTTTCCGGAGGACGCGGTCCTGGAGCGCGACCTGGGTCTCATGGCTCAGGCCGGCGTGAATACGTTGCGGACGTTCACCGTACCCCCACGCTGGCTGCTCGACCGCGCGGCCGAGCACGGCCTTCGCGTGCTGGTCACGGTGCCGTGGGCCGAACACGTCTGCTTCCTCGACCGGCGGGAGCTGGTGGCCGAGATTCGGGGCACCGTGCGCGCCGCCGCCGAGGCGTGTGGGGGACACCCGGCGCTGTTCGGACTCCTGGTCGGCAACGAGATCCCACCCGACATCGTCCGCTGGTACGGCCCCGAGCGCGTGCGGGACTTCTTGCGCCTCCTGCGTGACGAGGTGAAGGGGTGCCACCCCGAGACGCTGGTGAGCTACGCCAACTTTCCATCGACCGAGTACCTCGACGTCACCGACCTCCTCGACTTCGTATCCTTCAACATCTACCTGCACCGCGAGACCGATTTCCGGCGCTACCTCTCGCGGCTGCAGAACATCGCCGAGGACAAGCCGCTGGTGCTCACCGAGTTCGGGGTCGATTCGATCCGCGAGGGGGCCGAGGCGCAGGGCGAGATGTTGGCGTGGATGATCCGGGCCGCGTTCGAGTCCGGGGTCGCGGGGACGTGCGTCTTCTCGTGGACCGACGAGTGGTTCGCGGGCGGCATGCAGATGAGCGACTGGGCGTTCGGCCTGGTCGATCGCGAGCGCCAACCGAAGCCGTCGTTCACCGCCGTGCAGGGGCCCTACACCGAGAGCCTCCCGCCGCGCCTGGAACGCTCGCCGCGGGTGTCGGTGGTGGTGTGCGCCTACGATGCGGAACGCACGATGGACGACTGCCTGGCGTCGCTGCGTACCCTCAACTATCCCGACTATGAGGTCGTGGTCGTCAACGACGGCTCGACCGACCGCACGCTCGCCATCGCCGAGAAGCACAAGCAGGTGTACGACGCCGACCCGGGCGGGCCCCGGCTGGAGATCATCAGCCAGGCGAACAAGGGGCTCAGCGTGGCGCGCAACGTGGGCGCCGCGGCCGCCACGGGCGAGATCATCGCCTACACCGACTCCGACTGCGTGCCGGACCCCGACTGGCTGGCGTTCCTGATCTACAAATTCGTGCGCAGCGGCTTCGTGGCCGTGGGCGGACCGAACTTTCCGCCCCCGGAGCCGAGCCTGGTCCCGGCCGCCGTGGCGGTGTCCCCCGGTGGCCCCATGCACGTCCTCCTGAACGACGAGGTGGCCGAGCACATCCCCGGCTGCAATATGGCCTTCACCAAGAAGGTGCTCGACGAGATCAACGGCTTCGAACCCATCTTCGCCGCGGCGGGCGACGACGTCGACTTCTGCTGGCGCCTGCAGAACCGCGGCTACGCCATCGGCTTTAGCCCGGCGGCCACCGTCTGGCACTACCGCCGCAACACCGTCAAAGCCTACCTCAAACAGCAGATGGGCTATGGCAAGGCCGAGGCGTTGCTCTACTTCAAGCATCCGTACCGCTTCAACATGCTCGGCCAGTCACGCTGGCTCGGCCGCATCTACGGCGAGTTGACGACCGCGGTGCTCTCGCGGCGCCCCATCATCTACTTCGGAGCCTTCGGTCGGGGACTCTTCCAGTCGATGTACGAGGCCCCATCGTCGCTGCTGTCGTATCTGCCGTTCACCCTCGAATGGAACGCCATCGGATTGCTGTTTTTCCTGTCCGCGCTCCTCACGCCGCGCGCGCTACCGTTCGCGGCGCTGCCGCTCGGCATCTCGATCGTGTGGTCGATCGCGATCGCGCTCCGGGCCCGTGTCGATTCGCGCTTCACCGGCTTCCGTTCGCGGGCGCTCATCGCCCTGCTCACGTATCTCGGGCCACTGGCACGCGGGCTGCAACGCTACCTCTGGCGCCTGCGTGGCCTGGCCTCGGTCGAGCGCGTGACCTTCGAGGGCGAGCAGCAGCCGGCCGAAGTCGATTGGCTGCGACGGACGTTCTTCGTGCGCTACTGGAGCGAGCAGGGGCACGAAAAGGAAGCGATGCTCGGGGGCACGATGGACTTCCTCATCCCGCGCAAGTACCTGATCGCCGTCGATCCGGGCTGGAATCGTTGGGATATCGAGGTCTACCGCGGCATCTGGTCGAAGGCGCGCGTCGCCGTCGCCACCGAGAACCACGGCGGACTCAAGCGGTTGCTGAACCTGCGCACCGACATCCGGCTGACACGTGTGGCGCAGCTGTCGCTGAGCGGGTTCGCGCTCGCAGCGGCCTGCGGCCTCCTGTTCGGCGTTCCGGAGATCGCCGGCGTGGGCGCCGGCCTCGGGATCGTCAACCTGGCCGTCATCGTCACCGAGAACGTGCGCCTGGCGCAGGTGCTGAACGATGCCTACGACATCGTCGCCGGGCGGGTCGGGCTGCGCCCGCTGGGGGTGGCCACAGCCGGCACGGGCGGCCCCACGGCCTGAACATGGGGGACGTCCTGCGTCTGGCACGCAAGATCCTGCGCCGGCTGGGGCCATATCGCTGGCCGTTCGGGGCCGCGGTCGGCCAGGTCCTGCTCATCGGCGTCCTCGAGCTCGCCAAGCCGTGGCCGCTCAAGGTGGTGATCGACAACGTGCTCGGTGGGCAGCCGCTGGGTGTCGCGATGCTAGCACCGCTGACCCCGGCCGCGCTGCTCGCCGTCGCGTGTGGTCTTCTGGTCGGTGTGTACATCCTCCTCGGCGTGCTGAGCGTCACCAGCAACTACGCCACCATCAGCATCGGCCAACGCATGGTGAACGACTTCCGGAGCGAGCTGTACGCGCATCTGCAGCGGCTCTCGCTGGCGTTCCACAGCCGGCGGGCGGTGGGAGACCTGCTCTACCGCCTCACGGCCGACACCTTCGCCATCCAGACGCTCAGCATGAACGGCTTCTTCCCGGTGGTGTCGTCGCTCGTGATCCTGGTCGGCATGCTGGTCGTGATGATTCGACTCGACTGGCTGCTCACGCTGATCGGGCTCGCCGTCGTGCCGTTCCTGTTGCTGTCGATCACCTTCATGACCCGTCGCATCACCGCGCTGGCGACCGACGCGCGCGCCAAGGAGAGCGCGTTGTGGGCGATGGCCCAGCGTACGATCGGTGCCATCCGGGTGATCCAGGCGTTCACCACCGAGGACGACGAGCATCGCCGTTTCGTCACCTCGAGCAGCGAAAGCCTCGAGGCGAACCTCCAGATGTACACCTTCCAGACCGGGTACACGGCGTTCGTCAACGTGCTGGTGGCGATCGGCACCGCCACCGTGCTGTGGGTCGGCGCGACCCACGTGCTCGCCCGCACGCTCAGCGTCGGCGAGG
Organism: uncultured Binatia bacterium (SeqCode); assembly: GCA_964618895.1. GTDB lineage: Bacteria > Desulfobacterota > Binatia > DP-6 > DP-6 > CAZUDO01. Next base: position 28,296 of record CAZUDO010000124.1, on the reverse strand, counting down.
TGCTGGTGTTCACATCGTACCTGGCGTCCCTGTACGCACCCATCAACAGCCTGATGCAGACCTACGGGCTCATCCAGAGCTCCAAAGTCGGTGCCGAGCGCGTGTTCGAGATCCTGGAGACGGCCCCTGACCTGGTCGACGGGACACGCGAACTGGCGCCCGGCGCCGTGCGCGGCGCGGTGGCGCTCGACGACGTGCGCTTCGGCTACGACCGCGACCGCCTCGTGTTGAAGGGGGTCTCGTTCCAGGCGCCGGCGGGCGCCCTGGTGGCGGTCGTCGGCGCCACCGGGGCCGGCAAGACGACACTGGTCAGCCTGGTGCCGCGCTTCTACGACCCGACTGCCGGCCGGGTCCTGCTCGACGGGGTCGACGTGCGCGAGTTCCGCCTGAAGGCGTTACGCCGGCAAGTGGCGATGGTCCTGCAGCCGGCGCTGGTCTTTCCCACCACCGTCCGCGAGAACATCGCCTATGGCCGCCCCGAGGCGACGGCGGCACAGATCGCGGAGGCCGCGCGCCTGGCCCAGCTTGGCGACTTCCTCGAACGCCTCCCGGCGGGCCTGGAGACCCCGGTGGGGGAGGGCGGGGCGACGTTGTCCGCCGGCGAGCAACTCCGGATCACGATCGCGCGCGCCATCCTGCGCGATGCGCCGATCCTCATCCTGGACGAACCCACCTCCGCCCTCGATGCCACCACCGAAGCCCTGGTCATGCAGGGCCTCGAGCGGCTGATGCAGGGCCGGACCACGTTCGTGATCGCGCACCGTTTGTCGACCGTGCGGCGGGCGGATACGATCCTGGTGCTCGACGACGGCCAGATCGTCGAGCAGGGCACGTTCTCCGACCTGGTGGCACGCGGCGGACACTTCGCCCGCCTGCACCGGACGCAGTTCGGCGATGGGGGGGAGGACCGTGTCGCCACGTCGTGAGCCGGTCCTCGTGCTGGGGATCGTCGGGCAGTATCCGATGGCGGGCGTCGCCTGGCAGGCGGTGCACTACCTGCTCGGACTACGCGCCCTCGGATGGGACGCGTACTACGTCGAGGACTCGGGAGCACCGCCGTACGACCCGCAGAGCGGGGGACGGACCGACGACTGCACGTTCGCCGTCGGCTACGTCGCCGACGTGATGCGCCGCATCGGGTGCGCCGACCGCTGGGTCTATCTCGACATGGTCCGCAACCAGACGCACGGGTTGTCGCGGGCGCGTCTGGACGAGCTCTACCGGCAGGCTGCAGCGATCGTGAACCTCTGCGGCGCTACCGCGCCGCGGGCCGAGCACCGGCAGGGCGCGCGCCTGCTCTACGTGGAAACGGACCCGGTCTACGAGCAGTTCCGCATCGCCAACGGCGAGCAGTCATCGCTCGCCTTCCTCGCCGGCCACGACGTTTTGTTCACGTACGGCGAGAACCTCGGGGCAGCGGATTGCCCGGTGCCGCTCGGGCAGTTCACCTGGCACCCGACGCGCCCACCCGTGGTACTCGAACAGTGGCCGTTCAGGCCCGACCCCGCGGCCCGCTGCTTCACCTCGATCGCGTCGTGGGAGAACAAGGGCAAGGACATCACCTACGACGGCGTCACCTACCAGTGGTCCAAGCACGTCAACTTCCTGCGCTTCCTCGACCTCCCGCAGGGCACGCCGCAGGCGTTCTGCCTGGCCATGGACCCGTTCGACGCCGACGTCGCGGTCCGGCTCCGGGCCGCGGGGTGGGAGCTCACGGACCCCACCCCGATCTCCGGCGACGTCGGACGCTACCGCGATTTCATCACCGGCTCACGGGGCGAGTTCACGGTCGCCAAGGACATCTACGTGCGGCCGCGGAGCGGGTGGTTCAGCGACCGGAGCGTCTGCTACCTGGCGGCGGGAAAGCCGGTGGTGACCCAGGATACCGGTTTCGGGAAGTTCATCCCGACCGGCAAGGGTCTGTGCGCCTTCTCCACCCACGAAGAGGCCCTCGACGCCATCGCGCGCATCAATGCCGACTACGCAACCCACTGCGCGGCCGCACGGCGTCTGGCCACGGAGCACTTCGCGGCCGAACGCGTCCTCGCCCGTATGCTTGCCGACGCGGGACTCGGCTGAGGCCGGGCGGATGCGGGTCGTCGTCACCGGACTGGTCGCGACCTATCCGATCGGTGGCGTCGCGTGGGACTACCTGCAGTACGTGTGGGGCTTCGCGCGGCTCGGCTGTGAGGTGTATTACCTCGAGGACACCGGGCGCTGGTTCTACGACGCCGGGGCGGGTACGTTCACGGCGGATGCCCGCCCGGGCGTGCGCACCCTGGCCGCGCAACTGACGCGCTGGGTGCCGTCCCTGGCCGAGCGCTGGGCCGTCCGCGGGCCGGACGGTACCCTGCACGGCATGGCGGAAGACGCCCTGGCACGCGCGTGCGCCGGTACGGACCTGCTCCTCAATCTGTCCGGCGCAGCATGGCTGCGCGAGCCGTATCGCGCCGCGCGCGTGAAGGCCTACGTCGACACCGACCCCGGCTACAGCCAGGCGAAGATCGCCACCGTCGATGCGGGGGGCGGGGACGAGGCGATGCGCTTCTCGGTCGATCTCATGCGTCAGCACGACCTGTTCTTCACCCTCGGCGAGCACATTGGCCACGCCGACTGCCTCATTCCGACCTGCGGCATCACCTGGCACGCCACCCGCCAGCCGATCGTCCTCGACGCCTGGCCCGTGCGCGCCGCGCCCGACGGCCCGTTCACCACCGTCATGTCCTGGAAGACCGAGCCCACCCCCCCGACGCTGGGCGGCCGGAGCTTCGGCGGAAAGGACGTGGAGTTCGTCCGCTTTCTGGACCTTCCGCAGCACACGCCCGAACGCCTCGAGGTCGCGCTGTCCGGCGGCGATGCGCCGCGGGCATCCATCGCCGCGGCAGGCTGGCAGGTACGCGATGCCTACCCCGTCTCGGCGACGATGGAAGCGTACCGGGAGTACCTGCTGGCGGCGCGTGGGGAGTGCTCGATCGCGAAGAACGTCTACGTTGCCACGCGCAGCGGCTGGTTCAGCACGCGCAGCGCGGCGTATCTGGCGTGCGGCAAGCCGGTGGTGGTGCAGGACACCGGCTTTCCGGCCTACGTCCCGACGGGTCCGGGCGTACACGCCTTCCGCGATCGCGAACAGGCGGTCGCCGCGCTGGCCGCGGTGCGGGCCGATTATGCCGGTGCCTGCCGGCATGCCCGCGAGACGGCCGAGGCGTACTTCTCTGCCGAGACCGTGTGCATGCGCCTGCTCCGGGACGCAGGAGTCTGCTGAGCCTTCATGGCACGCATCGTCCTCGCGGGCTATTTGGTCCGCCAACCGCTCGGCGGCTATGCCTGGCAAGCCGTCCACTACCTGCTCGGCTTGCAGGCGCTCGGCCACGACGTGTGGTTCTACGAGGACACGAGCCTGTTCGAGCCGGCGTACAACCCGCACACAGGGGAGTACGGCAAGGCGTACGCGTACGGGCTCACCGCCACGGAGAACGTCCTCGGCCGTGTCGGTCTGGGCGACCGGTGGGTGTTCGTCGATGGGGGACGCGAGCACGGCCCCGCGGCGGGGCGCGCGGGCGCGCTGCTCCGGGATGCCGACCTGCTGATCAACCTGGGGGGCGTGAACCGCATCGTCCCCGAGCGCCGCGGGGGCCGCCCGGCGGCCTACATCGACATCGATCCTGCCTATACACAGCTCCGGGTTGCGGATGGGCACCTGCGCGACCTTCTGGACGAGCACCAGTACCTGTTCACCTTCGGCGAGAACATCGGCACGCCGCGCTCGCCGCTCCCCACCGGCGGCTACGTCTGGCACCCGACACGCCAACCGGTGGTCCTGGCGATGTGGGCGTCCGCCGCCCCGCCAGGCCGGGCGTACACCACCGTCGGCACGTGGGATGCGCGCAGCCGCGACCTGACCTTTGGCGGGGAGACGTTCCACTGGCGCAAGCGCACAGAATGGATGCGTTTTCTGGAGCTTCCGGTGCGGACGGGCGCATCGTTCACGCTCGCCATGGACGTCGACAGCGTCCCGGGCGATCCGGACCTGCTCGCCAGCCAGGGCTGGGACGTCATCGCCCCGCTCGACGTATCGACGGATCCATGGGTGTACCGGGACTTCATCCAACGCTCGCGCGGGGAGTTCACGGTCGCCAAGGACGTGAACGTCCGCCTGCGCAGCGGGTGGTTCAGCGACCGGGCGGCCTGCTACCTCGCCGCCGGGCGCCCGGCGGTCTTGCAGGATACCGGCTTCGGCGACGTGCTGCCGCTCGGTCCGGGGCTGCATGCGTTCACGACCGTGGCCCAGGCGGCGGCGTCGATCGCGGCGATCGAGGGCGACTACGCCGCCGCCAGCGCGCATGCGCGCGCCGTGGCGCACGAGTATCTGGCCGCCGAGACGGTACTCGGCCGGCTGCTCGCGGTATGCGGCGTCTGAGCGGGTCAGTGCACGGCGGCGATCCGCGCGAGCAGCCTGCCGTCGACGGTGGCGAGCAACTCGTTCCGGCACAGGAAGCTGCGCAGGAACCCGTCCATGGTGCCGAGCTGGGTACGGTACTCCGACAGCGCCAGCCGCTTGGCTTCGCGGTCGGCCGGGCCGAGTTCGAGGCCGGTCCACTGCGTGTCGGCGACCGCCCCGAGCGGTATGAGGAGGTCGCCGCGCGGGCCCTCCGTCGCCGGCCAGCCGGCGTAGTGGACCAGATAGGTGAGCAGCGTGGGTGCCGTGGGCAAATCCCGGTGTTCCCGCAGCCGCGTCACAGCTTCGGTCACGAAGTACCCCGTGTGGACGTGGTCGGCATGCAGATCGTGCGGATGGGGCATGATCACCACCGTCGGGCGGAACTCGTGCAGCACCTGAGAAATTACCGACAGCAGATCCTGGCCGGCATACTCGACGTGTCGATTCACGCTGTACGGGTAGGGCGGGCGATCCTCCTTGGTGAAGGGGGACGTGTAGGGCGTGCGATTGGACCAGTGAGCGTGCCACAGCGCCGCCAGGCCGTTGTCGGGGAAGCCGAGGAACAGCACGTCGGACCGCGGCAGCCCGAGACGCCGCGTGGCGGCCAGCGCTTCGCGCTGCCGGCGTTGGCCGAGTGCGAGGTAGTCGTCGTCGGTCGGATGCGGGATGGCGAGCGCCTTCTGGAGCGTCCACTGATACCCGTCCCCGTTGGTGACGAAGACCACCCGGGTGGGCACACCGTGTCGCACCAGGCCGTGGAGCAGACCGCCGACCGCGATGGTCTCGTCATCGGGATGGGGTGCGAACACCATCACGCGGGCCCCGGCCGACAAGGCCAGCGGCGTCACGGCGGGCGCGACGGCGCGTCGTCCCGGCACCCAAGCACACCCCGCGAGCGCCAGGGCGCACGCCCAGATCACCCCTCGCATCCCTCGTCCCCTCCCCACCACGGGCCGGCGTACGACCCGGTCAGATCTTATACCGCTGCACCAGATTGCGTGCGATGACAAGCCGCTGGATCTCGTTGGTCCCTTCTCCGATGAGCATGAGGGGCGCATCGCGGTAATAGCGCTCGACGCGGAACTCCTTGGTGTACCCGTAGCCTCCGAGCACCCGCATGGCCTCGAGGGTGACCTGCTGGCAGGTCTCCGACGCGAACAGCTTGGCCATGCCTGCTTCCAGGTCGCAGCGTTCCCCGCGATCTTTCATCGCCGCCGCCTGGCGCACCAGGAGCCGCGCCGCCTCGATGTGGGTGGCCATGTCCGCGAGCTTCAGCTGGATAGCCTGATGCTCGCAAATCGGCTTCCCGAAGGTGGTCCGCTGCTGCGCATAGCGGATGGCATCCTCGAAGGCCGCCCGGGCCACGCCGACCGCGCGCGCCGCGATGTTGATCCGGCCCACCTCGAGGCCGGAGAGCACGTGCCCGAAGCCCTTGCCCTCGACCCCGCCGATCAGATGCCCGGCCGGCACACGGAAATCCTCGAACGTCACCTCGCAGGTCTCGATGCCCTTGTAGCCCAGCTTGTCGATGTCGCGGCCGATGGTGAGGCCGGGCCCGTTCCGCTCGGCCGCGAACAGGCTGATCCCGGTGTAGGGCGGGGTGGCCTTCGGGTCGGTCTTGACCACCAGCGAGAAGATGGTCGCCGTGCGCGCGTTGGTGATGAACATCTTGCTGCCGTTCACGACGTAGTAGTCGCCCTGGCGCACCGCCGTGGTGCGGATGGCCTGGGCGTCGCTTCCCGCGTGCGGCTCGGTGAGGCACAGGGCCGCCCGGTGCTCGCCCCGGGCCATGGCGGGTAGCCAACGTTCCTTCTGCTCGGGGGTGCCGAAGTGGCACAGGACGTAGGCGAACATGAGATGCGTGTTGAGCACACCCGAGAGGCTCATCCACCCGCGGCAGAGCTCCTCGACGATCATCGCGTAGGTCGTGTAGTCGAGCCCCAGCCCACCGTACTCGACCGGGATGGTGGCGCCGAACAGGCCGAGCTCCTTCATGCGGTCGACGAGCGGAGCGGGATACGCGTTCTCGTGCTCGTACGTACTCGCGACCGGGATGACCTCGCGATCGACGAAACGTTTCACAGTGTCGAGGAGCTGGGTGATGAGTTGATGCCGATCGTCCACGGGGCCTCCGCGTAGAGCTTTGGCGAAATTCACCACGTTTGGGTATGCACTGCAACACGAAGCGGACGACGAGAGCATGGCGGCGGCGTGCGGCGACGGCACTCGCGCTGGGGGTGGCGGTGGTCGTCGGAACGCCGCGGCCCACCGCGGGTCGTGGTCGCCTCGCACCCCACCCGAACGACGAACACGAGACTTTCACCGGCGCTGAGGAAGACACCGGCACCGAGGTGGCGCGGGCGGCGGTGAGTTACTGGACGGTGCGCGCGACCCTGCGCGTAGCGACGACCGACCAGCCGGTGCGTGTGGGCCTCCTGGTGCCACTGTCTGACGGCCGGCAGGACGTGGTCATGCGCCGCACGAAGGCGCCGGGGTTCCGCCTGCAGGAGACCCCGGTGCCCCCGAACCTGCGCGCGAACTGGGCGGGCGGCGCCCCGACCGGTGGCACCATCACCTACGACTTCGCCGTGCGCATCGCCGCTTCGTCCGCAACCATTCCGGCGGTGCCCGTGGCCGGACTGCGCCCCCCGCCCGACGACCGGACCACGCTCGAAGCAACCGAACGCATCCAGAGCACGGCGCCGGTCGTCGTGCGCACCGCGCGCACCGTGATCGGTCGCGCGACCAGCCTCGACGAGATCGTGTGGTCGCTGTACCAGCACTGCGCTGCCTTCCGGCCGGGTGCCGGAGCCGACGGGCAGGACGCCGCCAGCGTGGTGGGGGCCGGGCGCGGCTCGAGCCTGGGACGCGCGCGCGCCCTGGTCGCGCTCCTGCGCGCCGCGACCATCCCGGCCCGCCTGGTCGGGGGCGTTCGCTTGCGGGGCGGCGGGACCAAGCACGCGACCAACTCCTGGGTGGAAGCCTGGACCGGGAGCGCGTGGGTCCCACTCGACCCGGCCGGAGGGTCGTTCGGCACGCTCCCCACACACTATCTGGCGCTGTATCGCGGCGACGTGCCGTTGATCGTCCACGCCCGGGGGGTCGATGTCGGGTACGAGTTCTCGGTGCGGCAGGCGACACGACACGCCGTGGAGGAGGGCGAGGGGAACGACGGCCGGGTCGCGATCGGGCCGGGCGCGGAGACCGTCGAAACCCACACCGCATACGTGGACGCACCGGTCGCGTCCGTCGTGCTGATCGCCGACCAAGGGGTGCCTCGTGCCGTCACGGATCGCATCCTCGGCGAGGCACGCGCCGCCGCCATCGACTGCGTCCTGCTCACCGCCCGCTTCGAGTCGCGCTACGTCCGCGAAACCTACCTCGACGGCCTGATCGCCGCGAACGTGCCGCTCATCCGGCACGCCAACCTGGTACTGGTGGCGACCGGGGACGACGCCGGCGCCTTCGCCCTCGCAGGCCTCGGCCACCGGGGCGTGCGCATGCCGGACAGCCGCATCATCGTCGCCGGTGGCATGAGTCGACCCGCGGCGCTCATGCTGGGGTCGTTGCTGCGCCACCTGCTCGACCCCGGCGAGGTGGTGATCGTCCGTCGTCCGGCCGCGTTGCTTCCCCTGTGGGAGATGGCACGGGCCAACCTGATCGACGGGACCCCGATGGTCGAAGCGGCGGCGCGCTGGGACATCGACGCCGTGGTTCTCGGCGAGACGAGCACCCGCCTGCCGCCCTGGCGCCGGCGCCTCATGCGGGCCTGGGCGAGCGCCGTCGAGGCCCAGGTGCCGCTCGGTGCCCTCACGCTCATCCTGATCCTCCCCATCATCGCGAGCCTGGTGGTGGTGGCGCGGCTGGTGGTCGGGGTGGAGACGTTCGGCATGTTCGGCCCGGTGATCGTGTCGCTCGCCTTCGTCACCACCGGCCTGTGGTGGGGCACGCTCATCTTTCTGGTGGTGGTCGGGCTGGGCGTCGCCCTACGCTGGGTGCTGCAGCGTATCCGGCTCCAGGCCGTAGCCCGGGTCGCCATCCTGATCACCCTGGTGGCCGGCGTCATGGCGGTGCTCACGCTGGTCGGGGCGCGGCTCGGTATCGGGCCGCTGCTCAATATCAGCATCTTCCCGATGGTGATCATGTCGCACGTGATCGAGCATTTCGCGGCCACGCAGGTCGAGCTCGGCACCGCCCACGCGCTGCGCATGACCGGCACGACGCTCGTCCTCTCCATCCTGTGTTACCTGGTCGTCGAGCACGGGGGGCTGCGGTCCCTCCTGCTGGCGTACCCGGAGCTGCTCCTCGGAGCGGTCGCGTGCGATGTCGTGCTGGGCAAGTGGCGCGGCCTGCGACTGCTCGAGTACCGTCGCTTCCGCGCCGTCACGGTACCGCCGGAGCAGCCGTGATCGGACGCTGGCGGCGCGTGCAGCGCGAGGCGCTCGGGCTCAATCGACGCAACCACAGCTACCTGTTCGCGCACAACGCCCGCGACCGCTACGCCCTGGTGGACGACAAGCGCGCCACCAAGGTGGTGCTGGCGCGCCACGGGCTGCCCGCGCCGGTCCTGCGGGCAACCTGCGAGACGCAGGCCGAGGTCCGCCGCCTGGGCGCGACACTGGCGGAGTGGTCCGACTTCGTGCTCAAGCCCGCACGGGGCGCGGGCGGCGCCGGCATCGTGGTGATCGTCGGGCGCGCTGACGACGCGTTCGTCAAGGCCAGTGGAGCGCACCTGCAACGGCGGGATCTCGAAGCGCACGTGTGCGACATCCTGAGCGGGACGTTCTCGCACCGCGGGGCGACCGACGTAGCGCTGGTGGAGGACCGCATCCTGCCCGAGCCGACCCTCGCGCGGCTTGCCCATCGCGGGGTTCCCGACGTACGGGTCCTGGTGTTTCGGGGCGTGCCGGTGCAGGCGATGCTGCGCTTGCCGACCCGACGCTCCGACGGGCGCGCCAACCTTCATCTCGGGGGCGTCGGCGTCGGGCTGGAGCTCGCGACCGGCCGGAGCACGACCGGGGTATGCGGGCGGCACCTGATCGACGTCCATCCCGACCTGGGCATCCCGTTGGCCGGTTTCGCCGTACCGGCGTGGCCTCAGGTGTTGGCGCTGGCCGCCCGCGCAGCGGACGCGGTCGGTCTCGGCTTCGTCGGCGTCGACATCGTGCACGACGCCCGTCACGGGCCGCTCGTGCTCGAGCTGAACGCCCGCCCGGGCCTCGCCATCCAGGTGGCCAACCGGCGCGGTCTCCGCCCTCTGCTGGAGGCCGTGGCGGAGGCGTCCGTGCCGGCGACGACGGCGGCGCGCGTGGCGCTCGGTCAGGCGTTGGCGCGCGCCGCTACGCTTCGGGTTCCGGCTCGAGGCGGTAGTTGAGCTCGACGATGCGCGGCCGGCCGTCGCGCTGTTCGAGCTTCCACTCCGCCGTACCGCGGATCTCGTTGCGCGTCCCCCCCGGCTGGCGGAACGTGATCACGAAGGGGGCACGGACCTCGGTGACCTGCCCGCGTGCGTCGACGGCGAGGCTCCGCAAGGTGTAGCGGATGTCTTCGACGCCACCGAGGCTCGCGCGATAGGCCGCCGCGATCAGGTCGAGACCGCGCCGGCCGTTCTCGGCGGCGTCGGCGGCGAACAGGGCGATCAGGCGATCGACATCGCGCGCCTCGTAGGCGGCGCGGAACTCGTCGATGATCTTGGCGGCCTCGATGGTCGAGACCGGCCCCTCGCGTGGTACCGCCGGTGGAGGGGAGGCCGGCAAGGGAGCCAGCGGGGTGGCCGGCAGCGTGGCCGGTGCGGGCGCGGGCGCGACCGGCGCCATGACGAGGCGCTCGTGCCGCAACCGCTCGAGCGAGAAGGAGTACACGGCCGCGGCCACCGCCACCAGCAGGGCGATGGTCGTCGGGATGCTGAGGGTGAGCCCCTGTGCACGGCTGGCCAACCCCGTCTGGAGGGGTGGAGGCGACGGGGGCTCGTACCGGACGGTGGGGGGTAACGGCTCGGGACGCGCGGCCGGCACGGGGGCCCGGGGGGGCTCGACGCACGGGTCGGGGTGCGGCGCCGACGGTGGCTCGGCCGCCACGGACGGGATCGGCGCCTGGACGGCCCTCGCTGCGGGCGGCTCGGGATACCGGCGCGCGGGCGCAGCGGCCGACGGGGCCGGGGTCTGCTCGGTGTCGCCGGCCGGCGGCAGCAGGTCGGGCGCGTAGTCGGCCCAGGCCTCTTCGACCATCTGCGGCGTGACGGTACGCGTCCCGCTCACGAAGCCCGTCAACAGCGCCGCGTCACAGAGGACGTTCACCAGGCGCGGGATGCCCTGACTGAAGGCCGCGATGCGATGCAGCGCCTCGGGCAGGAACAGGTCGAGCGAGGTGCTGCCGACACAGTCGAGGCGTGTCCGCACGTAGGCCGCCACCTCCGCCGCCGTGAGCGGTCGCACGCGCACGCGCAGCGTGACCCGTTGGCGGAGCTGGCGCAGATTCGGCTGTGCCAGAATGGCGTCGAGCTCGGGTTGGCCGGCGAGCACGATCTGCAGGATCTTCTCGCGCGCGGTCTCCAGGTTGGAGAGCAGGCGCAGCTCTTCGAGCGCGCTCGCCCCGAGGTCCTGGGCCTCGTCGATGAGGAGCACGACGTTGCCTCCCGCCTGGGTGTGCTCGAGGAGGAACTCGTTCAGGCGCTCCAGCCGTGCCAGCTTGCCACCGCCCTCGGTGGGGACGCCGAGCTCGCACAGGATGTGCTCCAGGATCTCGTCGAAGCCGACCGTCGGGTTGAGCAGCAGCACGCTCTTCGTCCGCGGATCGAGCGTGTCGAGGAGCCGGCGGAGCATGGTCGTCTTGCCCGTGCCCGCTTCTCCGACCAGGGAGATGAACCCTTTGCGGCCCTGAATGCCGTAGGTGAGGGCGGCCAGCGCCTCCTGATAGCAGTCGTTCAGGTACAGGAAGCGTGGGTCCGGCGTGATGTTGAACGGCAGCTCGCGGAACCCGTAGAACTCAGCGTACATGAGTATCTCGGCCAACGGAGCAAGGGCCATGCCCGGCCGGCATCAACCCCCGCGCCCCGGCGCCGTCCCCCGGGCCGTGCAGCCGTGCACGAGGGCAGGGTGCCCATTGCAGACGGGTAGTCATCGGAACAGATCGAGCTCCGGACGGCGGACGAGGTGCGCGACCGCGCCGCCGGCCCCGGGCGTATAGCGCACGCCCCGGACGATGGCAGCGGCGACGCCGCTGTCTTTCTCCATCACCAGGCCGGCAGCCGCCGCGATCTCGTCGGCGACGGCGACGACGGTGTGGTGCAGGGTGCGCCCCGACAGATCGGCGCGACCGCGCAGATCGAGCAGCGGCTCCATGCCGGCGCAGCCGAGGGCGACCTCGACCAGACCTTCACGCCACGGGCGCCCGAACGTGTCCGTCACCACCACCGCCAGCGTGGTGCCGAATCGCGCGGCCAGGACGGCCCGCAAGCGCTCGGCCGACGCGTCGGGATCGCGGGGGAGCAGCGTGAGCACGCCGTCGGCGATGCCGTTCGACTCGTCGACCCCGGCGTTCGCGCACACCCACCCATGGTGCGTCTCGCAGATCATGTGGCCGCGATCCATGCGAACGATGCGTGCGCTCTCGCGCAGCACGACCTCCAGAGCACGCGGGTCTTTTCCACCCCCCATCCGGGATGCCAGATGGACCGCGAACGGGGATGGCGTCACGTCCGCCAGGCGCGCCACGGCACCTTCGGCCTTGGACAGCACCTTCTGGCAGACGGCGATCACGTCGCCGGCCTTGATGCCGACGCGGGCGGCGTCGATGGCGTCGACCAGGAGCGTTCCCAGGTCGTCGCCAGGCTGCACCATCGGCAGCCCCGGGATGGGAATCACGGCCACCGTCATGGTTGTCGGCCCTGTAGCGCACCCAGAACGACGCCAGCAAGACGGGCGGCATGGGCGGGCGTGCGCATGATCGTGTCGGTCACGACGACCCGCAGGCCGAGGCGCTCCAGCCGGGGCGCCCAGGCCGCATCGACCCGGTCGAGCACGAACACGTCGATCAGGCCCCGGTAGAGGCGGGCGACACCCCGCGGCGAGACCTCCATGCCCAGCCCGCGCAGCATGCGATGCAGGGGCCCGCGCACCGCCCGCCCGCCCACCAACGGCGACACGGCCGCCGCCGGCACCCGCCGCCGCCGGAGCGCCGTGCGCAGCGCCGGAATCGCCAGCATCGGGCCAATCGACACCAGGGGGTTCGAGGGTGCAATCACGATCGCCTGGGCGGTGTCGAGGGCGGCCAGCACCCCGGGTGCGGGCCGTGCGGTGCGCCCGCCGGCGATTTCGATGCGTTGCACGCGGCCGCGCGCGCGGCGCTGGACCAGGTATTCCTGGAACGCCAGCCGTCCCCGCTCGGTGTGAACGAAGGTGCGGACCGGGTCGTCGCTCATGGGGAGCACCCGCGCACGGGCGCCGAGCGCGCGTGCGATCGCAGCGGTCACGCGGGAGAGCGGCCACCCCGCGTGGAGACGCATCGTGCGCACCATGTGGGTCGCCAGGTCCCGGTCGCCGAGCTGGAACCAGGCGGGACCGCCGAGGCGACGGATCTGCGCCAGCCCCTGGAAGGTGTCGCCGGCGAGTCCCCACCCGCGCACCGGGTCCGACCGCCCTGCCAGCGTGTAGACGAGCGTGTCCAGGTCCGGGGCGACGTGCAGACCGAAGAAGCAGTCGTCGTCCCCGGTGTTGCCGATGACGGTGAGACGGCCGGGCTCAGTGCGACGCGAGAGGCCCCGCAGGAAGCGGGCTCCTCCCACGCCACCCGCCAGCAGCGTGACCCGCGGTCCGCGCACCGGTCTCTCCCATGCGGCCATAGAGCGTCGTGCGCTGCACGGGCCGCCGCTCCATCCCGCGGATGAGCGTCTCGATCTCCTCGGCCGACGTGTACTCGCCCGCGTCGGCGCCGGCTTCGCGCGAGATGCTCTCCTCCATCAGGGTGCCACCGAAGTCGTTGCATCCCGCCCGAAGCGAGAGCTGCGCCAGCCGGTGCCCCAGCTTCACCCACGAGGTCTGTAGGTTGTCGATCACCCCGCGCAACATGATCCGGCTCACGGCATACACCCGCAGGTCACGCAGCCCCTTGGGCTGCGGGGTCACCTTGCCGTCGCGGTAGAGCTGCGTGTTCTCCCAGATGAAGCCGAGCGGGACGAACTCCGTGAAGCCGCCGGTCTCGTGCTGGAGGGTACGCAGCAGGTCGATGTGGCGCGCGACGTGACCAGCGCTCTCGACGTGCCCGTACATGACCGTCGAGGTCGTCGGGACACCGAGCCGGTGCGCCGTGGTGATGATCTCCACCCAGGTGCGTACGTCGACCTTCTTGTGCGACAGGAGCTCCCGCACCTCGTCGTCCAGTATCTCGGCCGCCGTGCCCGGGATGCTGCCGAGCCCGCCGTCCCGCAACATGCCGATGTACGACGGGTAGTCCATGTTGGTGCGCCGGGCGCCGTACATGATCTCCATGGGCGAGAAGGCGTGCACGTGCAGGGCGGGGAAGCGGGTCTTGATGGCGACCAGGACGTCCCGGTACGTGAACGGTGACATGTCCGGGTTGATGCCCCCCTGCATGCACACTTCGGTCGCGCCGCGAGCGATGGCCTCGACACATTTGCCCAAGACGACGTCGAGGCCGTGGGTGTAAGCGTCGTCCTCCCAGCGCTGCCGCTTGAAGGCACAGAACTGGCAGTTGACGAAGCAGACATTGGTGAAGTTGATGTTGCGGTTGACGACGTACGTGACCTCGTCACCCACGTCGGCCGCACGCATGGCGTCGGCGACGCGCACGACGGCCAGCAGGTCGTTGCCGGTCGTGCTGAGGAGCCGTTCGCCCTCGACGGTGGTCACGGCGCGATGCGCGAGCCCGCGGTCGAGGATGGCGCGCACGTCCGGGCTCGCGCGCCCGAGCACACGCCCGAGCGGCTCATCGTTGAGCGCCACGGCTTCGAGGTCGGACCACGGGTCGATCCAGCTCATGTCGGATGCGCCTCCGAGGCGCCGGGGTACGTTAAAGAGTCGTCGCCAAGGGCCGCGACACGGGGGAAGAGGCCGGGCGACAGGAACCCCGGTCTGTCGATGAACGGGGAGTAGATGGGCAAGCGCGGCCGCAGCGTGAAGCCCGCCCGCGCGCAGGCCGCCGCCAGCGCGGATACGTGCGGCCACGGGGCCTCGGGGTTCACGTAGTCCGGCGTCAGGGGCGATATCCCCCCCCAGTCGTTGAGTCCCGCCGAGAGCAGCAGGGCGAGATCGTGCGGAGCGGACAGGTTGGGCGGGGCCTGCACGCTGATGTCGGGATCCAGAAGCAGCCGGGCGACGGCGACCGTGCGCGCCAGGTCGAGGGCGTCGGGTTCCGGGGCGTCGGCGCAGCGGATCGTCGGCTTGGCGCGGAAGTTCTGCACGATCACTTCCTGGATGTGACCATAGGCCCGGTGGATATCCCGGATGACCAGCAGCGTGTCGACGCGCTCGGCGAGTGTCTCGCCGATGCCGATGAGGAGCCCGGTGGTGAACGGGACGCGCAGCTCGCCGGCTTCCCGCAGCATGGTCATGCGACGGGCGGGGTCCTTGTCGGGCGCCCACTGATGCACCTGACCACGGCCGCGCAGCCGCGGCGAGACGTTCTCCAGCATGAGGCCGAGACTCACGTTGACGTCCTTCAGCCGCTGCATCTCGTCGCGCGTGAGGAGTCCGGCGTTGGTGTGCGGCAGGAGGCCGTTGGCGAGCGCGATCTCGGAGGCGTGGTAGACGTACGCCGCCGTCGTTCGATGGCCGAGCGCCGCCAGCGTCCTTCGGTACCCGGCGAAGGCCAGCTCCGGCTTGTCGCCGAGGCAGAGGAGCGCTTCGGTGCAGCCGAGCGCGCGGCCGCGGGCCGACCAAGTGGCGATCTCGTCCGGGGTCATCGTCCACGCGTCGGGATCGTCGGGGTCCTTTCGGAAGGTACAGTACGTGCAGCGGTCGCGGCAGAGGTTGGTGACCGGCAGGAAGGTCTTCGGTGAGTACGTGACCGTGCGGCCCCAGTGGCGGTCCCGAACGACACCGGCGGCGGCCAGCAGCTCACCGGTGAGCGCCGGGGCGGCGAGCAATGCCGCGGCGGCGTCCGGGCTCAGCGCAGGGGCGGCGAGCGCGTCGCGAAGGGCGTCCGGCGCGGCCACGGCGCCGCCAGGGGCAAGCGAGCCCATTGAAGACGGCTCGGCAGCTATCGGACGGGGTGTGGCGTGTCAAGCCGAGGCGGCGGATGCAGCCGGACGGGACGCCGGCAGCTCGTATGCCCCGAGGGCCAAGTCGGGAACGGCGAGCGCGATCGTGGTGCCCTGGGGGCCGGTGGTCAATTTCATGACCGCGCCCAAGGCGCGTACCAACCGGCCGGCGAGCCGGAGCCCGAACCCGAGCTGCGCGGGGGGACGCTCTCCGGCACGGCCGGTGAAGAGGTCCTCCGTCTCAGCGATGAGCTCAGGCGACAACCCCGGGCCCGTGTCATGGATCTCGACGATCGTGCCCCCCGGCGCCGGGCGGGCGGTCAGGCCCGTGTCGCCGGCGTGTGTGCACTGGACGGCATTGTCGGCGAGCGCCCGCAAGAGCCGCCAGAGCTTGTCGGCATCGGTCGCGACGGTCAACCCCGGCGGAACCTCGACGCGCCACCCGATGCCCTTGGCTGCGGCCCGCGGCGCGAGGTCGGCGGCCAGGCGCGCGAACGCGTCGGCGATCACGACCGGCGTGACCGTCATCGACACCAGGCCGCGATCGAGCTCGGCCATGTAGAAGATGGTCTCGACATAGGCGAGCAGGCTGGCCGAGTTGGCCTGAATGCGATCGAGAGCGAGCCGCTGCTCTTCGGAAAGCGCCCCGCCACGCTCGTCCTGCAGCATCGTCGAGTATCCGAGGATGACGTTGAGGGGCGTGCGGAGCTCGTGGGAGAGCGTGGAGAGGAGGTGCTCGGGAACGGTCTTGATGCGCCGGACGGCTACCCGGCGCGCGGCCGCCATCTGCACCAGACCGCGGACTCGATCACAGTCAAAGGGCTTGGACAGGTAGTCGAAGGCGCGCAGACGGAGCCCCTGGACCGCACTTTCGAGGGTGCCCTTGCCGGTGATGATCATGACCTCGATGTCGGGGTCGATCTGCTTGACGCGCTCGAGCACGCTGACGCCGCCGAGACCCGGCATGTTGAGGTCGAGGGTGACGATGTCGACCGGCTCGCGGGCGATCGTCACCAGCGCCTCATTGCCGTTGGCGGCGGTCAGCACCTGGAAGTCGCGCTGGAGGATGGCGCGCAGGGATTCCCGCACACCGATTTCATCGTCGACGACCAGGACGCGGGGTATTCCCTGCTCAGTCATGCGGGAGCGCATAGAGCAGAAAGCGTGCCATAGGCTGAGGCGGGAAGTGCCTGATCGGACGCGGGCCGGGACGCCACCATGCCTCCCCTGCCGTTCACAGTGGAACACTTTCTGACGCTCGTGACACGGGGCACGACACGACAGACCCGCTCCGGAATCAGCGTTCGGACGCCGGGATGCCCAGTTTATCCATCCGGTATTTGAGGATGCGGCGGGTGGTCCCGAGCATATCGGCCGCGCGGGTCTGGTTGAAATCGGTCTGCAGCAGGGCGTCCTGAATGATCTCCCGCTCGAACTCGTCGACCGCGTCCCCGAGGGATCTCCGTCCCTGGAGCACCTGCTCCTTGATGCTGCCGGGGTCTTGCTCGCCCCGGCGGACCTGCTCGGGCAGGTCGTCGACACCGAGCAACGATCCCTCGGACAGCACCAGCAGGCGCTCGATCAGGTTCTCCATCTCACGCACGTTGCCGGGCCAGGGGTAGCGCAGCAGTACGTCGATGGCTTCGGGCTTGAAGGTCTTCTCGGCGATGCCCATGTCGCGCGCCTTGGCCTGGCCGAAATGGCGGATCAGCAGGAGCAGGTCGTCGCGGCGCTCGCGTAGTGGCGGCAGGTTGATAGACACCACGTGCAGCCGGTAGTACAGGTCCGGGCGGAAGCTCCCGTCTTTGATGCCGGCGGCGAGGTCGCGGTTGGTGGCCGCGATGATGCGCACGTCGGCGTTGATGGGCTTGGTGCCGCCGACGCGCAGAAACTCGCCGTGCTCGAGGACGCGCAACAGCTTCGCCTGCGTGGCCGGGCCCATCTCGCCGATCTCGTCGAGGAAGAGGGTGCCCTCGTGCGCCAGCTCGAACTGCCCGAGCTTGCGGGTGTGGGCGTCCGTGAACGAACCCTTCTCGTGGCCGAACAGCTCACTCTCGAGCAGCGTCTCGGGGATGGCGGCGCAGTTGAGGGTCACCAGGAGCCGGCTGGCGCGCGGACTCTGGTAGTGGATGGCCTTGGCGATCAGCTCCTTGCCGGTCCCGCTCTCGCCGGTGATGAGCACGGTGGTCTTGAGGGGCGCCACCGTCAGCACGGTGCGGAACACCTCCTGCATCTTCGGCGACCGCCCGATGATGTTCTCGAGCTGGTAGCGTCGCCCGACCTCGGTGCGCAGCTCCTCGACCTCGCGTACCAGGGCGGCACGCTCGGTGGCCTGATCGAGCAAGGCGCGCAGCTCGTCCACGTCGAAGGGCTTGGTCAGATAGTGGAAGGCGCCGAGCTTCATGGCGGCGACGGCCGTCTTCAGGGTCTTGGTCGCCGTCAGCATGATGACCGGCACGTGCGGAAAGCGCGCGCGCATCTCCTCGAGCGCCTGCATGCCGTCCATGTGCGGCATGATGATGTCGAGCAGCACCACGTCGATCGGTGACGCCGCCAGCGCCTGCAGGGCTTCGGGCCCCGACGCGACGGTCACCGGATCGTAGCCGTCCTTGAGCGCCATGCGCAGCGATTCGCGCACCCCGGCCTCATCGTCGACGACCAGCACCCGCCGTGTGAGCCTCAACTTCTCCACCCCGCCTCCTCCGTCGGCCTCGTCCACGGGCCGTGGTGCTGCTCCGGTCATGTAACCTCCCCATGCGGTATCGTTGGTTGCGTCTGCGCCGGTGGTGCGGTCGGCAACCGCACCACCACCATGGCCGCGTCACCCCCGTCGGGGCCGACCTCCAGGCTTCCGCCTCCCCGTTCCAACGCCGACCGCGCCAGGCGAAAGGCGAGCGGCAGCAGCGTCGGATCCATCGTCAGGCCGCCACCCTGCGCGTCCGCCGCGCCACCACCCACGAGCCGGCGGAGGCGATCTGCCGTTCCGGTGCCGGCGGTGAAACGAAGGCTCACCACGCCGTTGGCCGCGGCGTCGATCACCAGATCCTGACGCGCCGGCATCTCGCGCGCCACGCCGGCCAGGAGGTTGCGGAGGGCGAACGCCAGGTGCTCCGGATCCCCCGAGCAGCGAGCCACCGAGCCCGGCTGGTGGGGGCGTTCCACGCGTACGCTGCGGCCGGCCAACTCGGGGCCCAGCTCCGCCACCACGCGATCGAGCAGTGCGGGCACCTCGAGCGGCTGGCGGTGCGGAGTTCCCAGGCGGGCAAAGCCGAGGACGTTCTCCAGCAGGCCGTCCATGCGCTCCACGGCCTCGTCGCACAGCGTCCGGAAGCGGGCGCGCAGCTCGGCATCTTCCATGAGGGCCGGGAGATGGCCGGCGAAAGTCTTGATGGTGACCAGCGGGTTGCGCAGCTCGTGCGCCAGCTCGGCCAGCATGAGCTCGAGCTCGGGCGCGGCCGGGCCCTCGCCCACGGCGACCCCCGGAGCTGCGGGGCGTTGGGTTCCGATGCCGAGATCCTCGAGCGCGATGTCCGTCCCGGTACTGGCCAGGAGGGCGCGGGCGAGGACGGCATCGAGTTCCAGCAGATCGCCGATCCACGGGTGACTCGCGAGTTGGGCCAGTGCCGCAGGCGAAAGCCGTGGAACCGGTCTCTCCGTGCGCGCCGCAACACTCGCGAGGCTGTGCGCGGCGAGCGCCGGCAACTCGTCAAGGCGAGCCCTGAGCGGTGGAACGGCAATCACGATTGCCGACAGGCGGGGCGCAAGCGTGGCAGGCAGGTCGACGCCCGGCTCACACGCCGCCAATACCCACACCGTCGCGTCGTCCAGTACGGCTTCGAGGGTGGTGACCGCTTCGCGCCCGAGCGCGGCCACGTCGACGTACAGGGTGGCGCCGGCGGGCAGATCGGTCAGCAGGGGACGACGCCCCGTGACCGCCATCAGCGGACCGGTTCGCCCCGCCGTCGAATGCAGCGCGCGGGCGAGTTGCAGCCGGCCGGCCGCGGCGGGCGCCGACAGCAGGACCGGAATGGCCGCGGGTCCGGCACTGCGGGCGGCCGTGACCTGCGGCACGGCCGCCAGGGGCAGTCGGGGCGGGGCCAGGACGGCCGCCGCGGCCCCCGCCGCCAGCGGCGGGACGACGGTCAGTCGCGGCCGGTCAGCGCGCATCGAGCGCGACCTCTTCATCGAACACCGCCACCGGCAGCCGGATCGAGAACAGGCTCCCGCGCGGGTCCCGCCCGGTCGCCGCCAGTATGCCCCCGTGCTCGCTGACGATCTGGTGCGCCAGGAACAGGCCGAGCCCGCTGCCACCGTCCTTGGTGGTGAAGAACGGGTCGAAGACGAGGCGTCGGTGCTCGGGCGGAATCCCGGGTCCGGTGTCCGCGACCGTGATCAGACACCAGCGGGTCCCCGCGATGGTCTCGGTCCCGACCGCGATCTCGACCGTGTCGCGCGACGCGCAGGCCTGGATGGCGTTCAGCACCACGTTCAACAGGACCTGCTTGAGTTGTCCGTCGTGGACCAGCACGCGCGGCACCTCCGTCGGCTGGTCGTAGACGAGGGCCACCCCGGTGTGGCGGGCTTCCACGTCGAGCAACCGCACCACCTGGCCGACGAGTTCGGCCATGTCGGTCGGCTCGCGCTCGGACTGTTCCGGACGGGAAAAGGCGAGCAGATCGCTGATCAGCGTGCAGATGCGTTCGATCTCGTCGAGGGCGAGCAGCCGGAACCCAGTGCGGAACTCCTCGTCGTCGAGACGCTGCGGCAACAGCTGGATGAAGGTCCGGACCGACACGAGCGGGTTGCGGATCTCGTGCGCCACGCTGGCCGCCAGCATGCCGACCGCAGAGAGCTGGTCGGCCCGCGCCAGGAGGTGATGGGCGCGGGCAAGATCGCCCCGCAGCGCGTCGTGTACGAGCATGGCCGCCATCCCGCCGGCCAGGCCGTGCACGAGCGCGAGATCTTCCGGGGAGAGGGGCGTACCACCCGGGCGCGCGAGCAGGAGCAACCCGCCGGTCGCACCGCCTTCGGTGAGTGGCACGACGGCGCTCCAGGGGCCGTCACCGGGCGTTTCGGCACGCGTCACGGCGCGCAGGCGGACTGCGCCGTGGGAGGCAACCGGAACGAAGCGCGTCCGCGACTCGTCCGCCGCCAGGAGCGCCACCCGTTCGAGGTCGAGTGCGCGCGCGACCAGCGCCACCAGAGCATGTGCGGCTGACGCCGGTTGCGCGGGCCCCGTATCCCCCGGGCCCCGCGCCGTCATCCTCCGCGATGCCGCCACCCCACGTCCCCCCAACCCCCGGGCACGCGCCCGGCACTCACCTCCCCACCGAGGCGAATGTGCAAATTTGTTCGGCTTGTAGTCGCCCGGACCCCGGAAGTCAATTGTCGGTGGGCGCCTCGACCCCGGGCGCGGCTCGGGCGCGGGCCCGCAGGACGCCGAGGGCGATCACGCCGAAGCCGACCGCGGACAGGATCTGTCCGGCCGTGAGGAGCAGGTGGTAGAATGCCAGCTTGGTACGCGCCAGGTCGTGTCGCTCCCGGCCTTCGCTCGCGGTGGGAAACAGCGCCGCCGGATCGACCGGCTCGGACAGCGGCGCGCGCCGGAGGACCTCCTCGTACTGGGCGATCTTCGCCCGCCCGGCGACGGTATCGCCGATCCCCACACCGAGCACCAGGAGCCCCGCTACCACGAGGCCGCTCCGCGCCAGGGCCTCGAGGCCCGGCAGCGCGCTTCTCGAGACCTTCATGCGCCGGGCATCTTCCGGCGCCCGAGGGGGGCGGTCAAGCCCGAGGGGTGTGCTAAGCTGGCGCTCGTGAGCGTGTCTGGTGACCTCGTCGAGCGCATGCTGAGCGGCGACCGGTTGGCGCTCGCCCGCCTGATCACCGTGGTGGAGAACCGCCCGGCCGAGCTCCCGGATATCATGAGCCGCGTATATCCCCATGCCGGCCGGAGCCACGTGGTCGGTCTCACGGGCCCTCCGGGCGCGGGAAAGTCGACCCTCACCGACCGCCTCACGACCCATCTTCGACGCGCCGGGAAGAAAGTCGGCGTCGTGGCAGTCGATCCGTCGAGCCCGTTCAGCGGCGGCGCCGTGCTCGGCGACCGCATCCGGATGCAGGGCCATTTCCTCGACGAAGGGGTGTTCATCCGGAGCCTGGCGAGCCGGGGAAGTCACGGGGGCATCGCGTGGGCGGCCCGGGACGTGGTGCGATTGCTCGATGCCTTCGGCATGGACACGGTGCTTCTGGAGACCGTCGGGGTAGGGCAGACGGAACTGGACGTGATGCGACTCGCGCACACGACCGTCGTCGTCCTGGTGCCGGAGGCCGGGGACGCCATCCAGGTGATGAAGGCCGGGTTGCTCGAGATCGCCGACGTATTCGTGGTCAACAAGGCCGATCGCGAAGGGGCGGATCGCATGCAGAGCGAGCTCGTCCAGATGCTGCATCTGCGCCCGGCATCGGCGTGGCAGGTGCCCGTCCTGCTCACGCAGGCCACGGCGGATGTTGGCGTCGCCGCGGTCATCGAAGCGCTCGCAGCGCATCGCGTACGGCACGGCGTAGCGCCTGACGAAGCCGTCCGCCTGCAGCAACGTCGCGAAGACGAGCTGCTCGACATCCTGGGCGAAGAGCTCCGTCGACGGTTGGGGGCCGCGCTGGCGTCGTCCGGGGACGGCCTCCGCCCACTCTTCGAGGCCGTGCGGGGCGGCGCGATGGATCCCTACAGCGCGGCCGTCCGTATCCTTGGCGACGGCGCCATGCTGGAGCGGCTCCTCCAGGACCGGAGCCGCTGATGAGCGGACGCCTGTTTGCCATCGGCGACATCCACGGCTGCGCGACCGAGCTCGACGCGCTGCTGCAGGCGTTGCCGCTGGCCGCGGGGGACATGGTCGCGTGTATCGGCGACTATCTCGATCGGGGGCCGGACTCGAAAGCTGTGGTCGATCTGCTGCTCGCCCTCACGCAACAGGCCGGGGTGTCGACCACATTCTTGAAGGGCAACCACGAGGACATGTGCCTGGACTATCTGGGGCGCGGCGGCCGCTGGGGCGAGGCATGGTTGCAGAACGGGGGGACCGCCACCCTGCGCAGCTACGGCCTCGATCCGCGTGCGCCGGGGCGGGAGGCAGCGACGATGCTCCCCGAGACCCACCTGACGTTCCTCGATGCGCTGGTGTCCGCCCACGTCGCCGAGCCGTATCTCCTCGTGCATGCGGGGGTCCGGCCCGATCGGGCATGGGACGACCAGGACGAGGAGGACCTCCTGTGGATCCGGGAGGAGTTCATCGTTCCTCCGCATCGTTTGCCGTACACGATCGTGTTCGGGCACACCCCGCAGCGACACGTGTACGTGCAGCGACCGTACAAGATCGGAATCGACACGGGGTGCGTCTACGGGGGGATGCTGACCGCGCTCGAGCTGCCCGCGGGCGTCGTCTACCAAGTCCGTCTCGGCGAACGGCGCGCCCGTCAGAGTCGCCTGGCGCTGTGACCTGCTTGATTTCTCCCCGGGGGGACGTCATGGTCGGGCGTTCCGGCGGCGTAGCTCAGTTGGCTAGAGCGAGGGTCTCATAATCCCTAGGTCCCCAGTTCGATTCTGGGCGCCGCCACTCAAATCCCTCGGCAAGACAACCACTTCCGCGCTTCCGCCGGCTGCCGCTTTCGGCTCGTGCGATGCGGTGGCTGTAGCGGTGGCACGATGCGATGCGTCATCTGGCGGATTCAGGCACTGCACCGCGTCCAGCTGATGCGCCGGGGACAGGTGGGAGTAGCGGAGCGTCATGGCCAGCGTCTTGTGGCCGAGCAGCTCCTGCACCGTACGCAGGTCAACGTGCGCCATGACCAGCCGGGAGGCGAAGGTGTGCCGCAGGCAGTGCCAGGAGAAATCCTCGATGCCGGCCTTGCGGAGGGCCTTGGTGAAGACGCGGTTGACGAAATTCTGCGCGTCGAGGGGTGTCTCGCCTGTTTCACTGGGGAACACCCAGGCGCTCTTCAGCCGGGAGGGCAGGGTGCCGAGCAGCCCCCGGACGGTGTCGTTCATCGGCACGCGCCGCGTCTCCCCCGACTTCGACCGCGGAATGGTGATGATCCGATTGCCGAAGTCGACGTGCTGCCAGCGGAGATGAAACTGCTCTGACCGGCGCAGCCCGGTGTGCAGGGCGACGGCCACCAACGTCCAGTCGGTCTCGCCGACCGCCTCGCGCAGGCGTGCTTCCTCTTCGGGGGAGAGAAACCGCACGCGCTGGTTGTTCTCCTTGAAGAACAGCTTCGGCTTCACGGGGTTGGTGTCGGCCTTCTGGTTCTCGATCGCGACGTTGAACAGGCGGCGCAGGAAGGCCAGCTCGCGGTTGATGGTGGCAGGGGCCTTGCCTGCCTCGCGGCGCTTGGCGACGTAGCGGGCGACGTCCTCCGGCAAGACCTGGCGCAGCGTCTTCCCCTTGAGCGCCTTCTCCCAGCGACTGCGATACTGTTCGTAGTGCTTCGCGTTGCGGAGCCGTCCGATGACCTGTTCGGCCATGAAGGTCTTGAGGTAGTCGGCGATCAGTACGTCTCGACGGCCGATGCGCTCGGGGAAGAACCGGCGTTCGTGGATCTCGTTCTTCCGTTTCTGGTAGACCTTCACGGCCAGACCCTTGGGGCCGACCTTCTCGCGATGCCGTTTGCCGTGCTCGTCAAAGTAGACGACCCACCAGGTCCCCGAGCCCGTCGGACGCTCGAAGGTGCCACGCTCTCTCCGCGGACTCTTCGGTGTGGTAGTCGAATCGCTCATGGGGGGGCTACGCCGCCTTTCGCGCTTGCTCCCAGAGGCCCTGGCGTCCGACCTTGGCCCCCGCAACGCGCACGAGCTTGAGGCGGATTTCTACCGGCTGCCCGGAGGGTCGGGCCGCCAGATCCATGTCGACGATGGCTGCGGTGTCGAACGGGATGAGGTGGGCCTGGGCGTTCAGCGCCAGCCCGACGAGGATGCGGAGCAACTTCTCACTCGTGGGGCCAACCGGCTCCTTGTCGTTCTCCCACCGCGACACGGTCTCCAGCCGAACGCCGAGCGCAGCCGCCAGCTGCTTTCCCGTCATGTCGAGGGCCCGCCGGAGGGACCGAAGCTCTTCACCGGATAGCTTCGTCGGGTTGAGGACCCGGGCGACCGCGGCGGCTGCGAAGAGGCCGACGAGGTTCGGGAACCCGATGCCAGCCACGGTCCCGCACTTCACGCACCGATGCTCCTCGACGGCGTCCAGCACCACAACGCCGGGGAGGCCGAGCCGCGGGTCGCGGTACTCCCGCAGGAGGACGCGCTTGAGCTGTCCCCCGCACGCCTCGCATCGCTTCAACGCCATCGGCCCTTGACCTCCCATACAGTGATGATCGTGAGCCCGAGCGGGTCGGTATCGATGACGGTCACGACGCCGATCCGCTTCCGCTCACTTGCGCCTTCCACGGTGTATTTCCAGTCCCCCGACCTTACGTCGCGATCGCGTCGGATGGCCCGACACGAGGTAAGCGCCCGGTGCACGTCCCGCACCGTCAACCCATCGGCTGCCATCTCGTCGTAGGCATGCTTCGTGAAATCGACCCGAGCCCCGGAGTGCAGGGCCTGTCGGATCACGCGCGGTGCCTGCTTCAGGTCCAGGGGAATCGCCGGGTCCGACATCGTTACTCGTACTCCTGCTTTGAGGAAATGTCAATCAGAATGTCCACCTCGCGTCTCCTTTCGCAGGGGCGGCCGCAGCGACCGGGAGATAAGGGCTTCCAAGTCGCTCAGACGGAAACGCAGGGCACGGCCCATGAGCTTCACGACGGGGATGCGGCGTTCATATGACCACTGATAAATCGTCGAGGGCTTCACGGCGAGCAGAGCGGCGGCCTCCCGCACGTCGAGCAGACGGTCAGGTTCGCCGTTGGTCAAGGGGGATGCCCGGCGGGTCACTTGTGGGCCCCCTCGCTCGGATCACGGCCGTCGAGTTCGTCGATTGATCGACCGATGGGGATGCGTTCGCGCAGCCCGTCCGGCGTCGTGGCGAGGCGTTCTGCGGCCTGCTCGACATCGAGAAGGTGGTCAGGGCCATGGTCGGCGTTCTCGGCCGCGAGACGGGCTGCAAGGGTGCTCATCAGGGCGGCCAGGCGAGACTGCTCGGCGGCGATCTGGGCCAGAAGGGCTGGAATGGCCTCCACGGGGCATTCAGCGATCTTGGCAGGCTCGTGCACGAGGGCACCAAGATCGATCACCACGGCCGACCCTCTCGTGTTCATCGCCGCAAGGCGTGGAGCCAAACGGGGTGGGGGATGGGGCGGCGGGTTTGGCATTCGTTGCGCATGGCAGTGCATCCGATGGTTCGTCGGTTGGTCTGTGGGTCGGTCTCATGTCTCCCCCCTATAGGGGGGAGAGACATGTGAGACCTGATCGACCGGGGTCTCATGAGACTTCGGTGAGACTCGGGTGAGACCATGAGACCAATCATGTCGGCACGATGGAATAGCGATTGCCCTCTTCGTGAACCCGCTTGTGATCGAGGAGCTTCTTGAGGGCGTTGTTGAACGTCGCTCTCTTGAGACCACTCGCCTTCAGCCATTCGCCGTGGCGAGCGCCGCCGGGAAATCGCGTGAGCGCTTCGAGGGCTGTGTTGGCAGAGGGGGTGAGGCGGCCTGCCGTCCCGGTCCCGGCTAATTGCACCACGCACGAGGTTTTCCCGTTGTCGAGAATGATCTGCTGCAGCGTGAAGCGGAGCGGGTCGAACTCGAAGCCGTCCTTCTGCCTCTCGCATGTGAGGGTGAAGCCGCCGGAATCGCCGCCAATGAGCATGGCGGTGTCGAGGGCCGCCCGGAGGGCGCTGCTGCCCCGTTCACGTTTCGTGTCGTGGCCGGTGTGGTGCTGCGCCAAGACGCACCCCGTCGTCTCGGTGCGGATGCGATCCATTCCGGCGACGAGCATCCCCATGTCCCGGGCGAGGTTCTCGTCGGCACCGACAGAACAGCGAGCCAACGTGTCGATGACGATCAGGCGGGGTTGCACATCCGGCAATTTGGCCTTGATGGCATTCAAGAGCATGGTCACCTCATTCTTGCTCCCGAGCTGAACGGGACCTTGCAGGAAATAGACGCCGGCGATCCCATCGACCTTGTTGTGGCGCTTCCACGCCTGCACCCGAAGTGGGAGATGGCCTGTGCCCTCGGCCGCCACATAGACCACGGGACCTTGCTTGACGGCGAAACGGCCGAGCCAGGGACGGCCGGTGGCGATGGCGAACGCCAGATCGAGCGTCACGAACGTCTTTCCGCTTCCGGCTGGCCCAGCCAACATGACGACGCCCCCCTGTCGTAGCACCCCCTCCACAAGAGCGTCGGGCGGGGTCACCTGTTCGATGGCGAGATCGTCAATCAGGGTGAAGGTGAGTGGCATGGTGGGTATGGGCGCGATCAACGTTCCGCTCGGATGGTGTGGACGATGTCGTTGCCCGCCGGCCTACGATCGGGTCTTGCGAGACGGTGGGCGCCATGAAGCCGCGCCGCCCGAGTCCTTGGCGTGTGCGCAAGACGTTAAGGCGCGAAGGCGCGCAATGTCTTCAGCGGTGAACCGGCGGTGACCAGCCCAGTCCCGGTGGGGATGCAGAAGGCCACGACGCTCCAGCCGTCGGATCGTGGTCTCGTGGAGGCCGATAGTTCGGGCGACCTCTCCAATGCGCATCAACGGAGTGTCATTCATCCTGATCCTCCCAGGCCGCGGCGTCTCTCGCCCGGCGAGGGTTACCTTACGCAGGGTTGCTGAAGGCGCACAAGGCAACGTATAGTTGATCTGTGACACAAGACATCGGGCACCAGAAGGGCAGTTCGTCTGTGCGGGTGCGGCGAGCCAAGGATGCGGCGCCGGCAAGCCCGCCTCTCTGGCAGGCCACGAATGCGGTGGCGCGTCTCGTGAAGTTTGCGAACGCCGATCTTGCCAGGGAAGCTGGTGGTGTGACGCCGCTGGAAGTGGTGTCGGGCTTTCTCCTCCCTACGCGGGTGAAGAAAGTCGGAGGTCGTCGGGGTGCGGCGAGGCCACGGCCAAGCGTGGTGAAAGAGCTGCAGGCGGAGGTGCGTCAGGGCCTCACGCGCATCGTCGAAGGCGAAGACCTGCGGCGGCTTCTCTATGACATCAATCGTGCGGGCGGGTACTCATTCCATCTCCGGGCAGGGAACGAGGAGATGCCCGTGACGGCGAAGGCGGCAATTCATTGGGAAGCTGCGTACCCGCTGAACCCGAGGACGATCGTGATGTGGACGCTGGGCAACGCCTTGCACGTTGCCACCCGCATCGGACGTTGTGAGCACTGCCGAACGTTCTTCGTACGGAAGAAGGCGCACAAGCAACGGTTTTGCGCGGAGGCGTGCGCGACTGCGTTCCACAACAAGGACCGCCAGGCGAACGGCTACTTCAAGAAGCGTCGACAGCAGCAACGGGAGGCGCATCTTGGCGACGCTGTGCCGGTGCCACGCCGTCGGGGTGCACGGCCGAAGTCGAAGCGGACGGCTGAGAGTGTGAGCAGGAATCGATGTCCCCGGCAGGCCGCGACGCGTGCGTGAGCGTGACCTCTCCGGCGGCGTGGGACGGTCGTCCCTGCCGTGACCCGGTGCGACCGCGGGGCGCGGCCGGTCGTCAGCGTGGCCG
>CAZUDO010000123.1:0-3396 GCA_964618895.1 uncultured Binatia bacterium (SeqCode) | reverse complement strand
GGCGACCTGACGGGCGGCGCCACCCGCCGCGGGACGCTGGCCACCATCTTCTGCATTCCGGCCACCGCCAACACGGTGGTGAACGGGGTGGCCAACCTCCCCGGCCCGGGCGCCACCAGCATCCACGGCGACTTCCGGCTGCAGTGACGATGCGAGCCTTCAGGAGCGACGCGCGGGCGGGCCGAGCAGCCAGCCGCTGCCGTCCGGGTCGCGGTACCAGCCGCCCGCCGCATGCGTCCCGCCGTCGACGTGCAAGGTCACGCCGGTCACGTAGCGCGCCAGGTCCGACGCCAGGAAGACCGCCGGGCCGGCAATGTCCTCGGGCACGCCCGCCCTGCCGAGCGGCACGATGAAACGATGGCGCTCGCGTTCCGCCGCGCCGAGCAGGGGCTCGAGTCCTTCGGTGAGGCAGATGTCCGGGGCGATGGCGTTCACGCGAATCTGCTCCGGGGCGAGCTCGATCGCCAGCGACTGCGTGAAGCCGATCACCGCCGCCTTGCAGGCCGCGTAGGTGGCGTACGACGGCGCGGCACGGACGCCCTCGATAGAAACGACGTTGATCACGCTCCCACCCCGCCCCCCGGCGATCATGCGGGGCGCGACCAGGCGCACACCGTGCAGCACGGTCTTCAGGTTGAGCCGCACCAGCGCGTCCCATCCCTTTTCGACCGTCTCCAGGAAGGACGCCCGGAACGTGCCCCCGACGTTGTTCACCAGCACGTCGATGCCGCCGAAGCGATCGACCGTGGCATCGACGGCACCTGCCAGCGCCTCGCCATCGCGGACATCGACCGCCATCGCGAGGGCCCGGCCGCCCGTGACCTCGATGGCGTCTGCACTTGCCCGAGCACGTTCCGCGTCGATCTCGAAGATGGCGACTGCCGCCCCGGCCATCGCGAAGGCGGTGGCAATCCCCCGACCGATGCCGGCGCCGGCCCCGGTCACGACCGCGGTCCGGCCGGCCAGGAGGTCACCGGGAACGGTCATTGCGGCGCATAGCGCACGAGCACGCGCTCGCCGCTCTTGAACCCCTCCACGAAGCTGCTGGCATACTTGACCCACCCCTCGGGGTACTTGCGCGCGAACTCCGCCAGCATCTTGGCCTGGATGTCCGCGTCCTGGCGCAGCTCGCCGCGGGCCTCGAAGCTCGGCCCGCCGGCGGTGCCGACCGCGACGCGGGCCTTGGTGCGACCCGCCTTGATGCGGCGCACGCGCCACGACGTGGGTCGTGTGCCCACCCAGACGGCCCCGCCCTCGTACAGGAACCAGATCTCGGCGGGCTTCCCCAGCTCGCCCGATTTGCGCTCGCTCTGGATGTAGACGTACTTACTCTCGCGGAGCGCCCGCTCCACGTCCGGGGCCAGCGCAGCCCCGACGGACGTGACCAGCAGGACGCTCAACGCAGCGGCGACAACGCGACGGAACATGCGACCGGGACCATTACTGCCAGGCCGGACCCGGATCAAGCGGGGGGCAGGGCTTGCTCCCCTCCGCGAAACGCGCTTAAAGCCGGCCGGATGCCGGTATCGTGCGGCGGTGAGGAGGTGCCCATGAGAGTCATGCTGCGCTCCGGCGCGATCGTCCTGCTGATCCTCGCGACTGCGTCGTCGGCCGGGGCCGAGTCGCTGAGCGGCCAGTTGCCGCGCGCGGCCCAACTGGCCGGGGTCCAGGGCGGCGCGGCGTTCGACGCCCTCGCGGGCGCGATCGGCAACCAGGTGGCGCGCAGCATTCCCGTGCTGTCAGCGTCGGCCGGGTACACGTACCGGTACGACCCCACCCTCGAGGCATTCACGCGTACGTCCGAGACCCTCGGCCCCCTCTTCCTCGAGCGCCCGGACACGCTCGGCCGCGGCAAGTTCAACGTGAACGTGAGCTACCAGTACGTCGAGCTGAACCAGATCGACGGCGACGACATGGGCGCGCTCGAAGCGCCCGATCCGATCGTGCTCGACAACTCCAACCCGGCAGGCCCCCTGCCGCGGACGGCCAACCGGGTGCGCTACAACCTCAAGCTGATCAACAACGTCGAGGCCTTCAGCTTCACGTATGGCGTGCTCGACAATCTCGACGTGAACCTCCTGGTGCCGCTGCTCGAGACCAACTTCGACGTGACCGCCTACAACACCCAGGTCGCGGAAAAATCGGCCGGGACCTTCGTACCCGCGCCCCGGGGCACACGTCGGGGTACGGAGCACGGCAACGCCGTTGGCATCGGCGACATCCTGCTGCGCGCCAAGTATCAGCTCCCGCGCTGGGGCGTGCTGCGCGCCGCCGCCGGGCTGCAGCTCCGCTTGCCCTCCGGCGACGAGGACAACCTGCAGGGCACCGGTTCCTTCGAAGCCTCCCCGGCGTTCTACGTCTCGGCCCTCTTCTGGGGACGGGTCCAGCCCTACTGGAACGCCGCCATCGACCTGAACGCGGACGACGTGTCGCAGAGCCAGGCGCGTTACGGCTTCGGAGTCGACGTGGATGTGACCCGGCGCATCGGCCTGGCGCTCGCCCTTCTCGGACGCAGCGAGTTCGCACGCAGCGCGCCACCTGGAGAGACCAGCTTCCTACACCTCACCCCGACCGGCGTCGAGTCCCAGCCGCTGCTGGGCATCAATTTCGACCGCAAGGACTACTTCGACTTCTCGTTCGGCACGCGCGTGGTGGTGTGGCGGCAGATCATGCTGTTCGTGAACGGCATCTACGCCATCAACGACTCGGGGCTGCGGAACGATTCCATCATCCCGACTGTCGGGTTCGAGGGGACGTTCTAGGGGGCGAGTTCGCGGGGGTCGGGGCGGGCGCGGGGGAGGGGTCTGCGCTTCGTTCGCCGCCGGCCGCGGCGCGCTGCCACCGGCGAGGGCTGCGTCGGCGGCTCAAGGCGCGCATACCCCTCCCCCGCACCCGCCCCGACCCCGCGACGAGCGGCGGATCGTCGCCTTGAACCGCGCCTCTTCTCGGTCAGTCCAGGCCGTATAGATTTGCGGCGTTCTGCGCCAGGATGAGGGGCCTGGAGGCGGGTGGCAGTCGATCTGCTAGTTCGTGGAGCTCCTGGATGTAGTCGCTGCTGTGGTCGCTGTGGGGGTAGTCGGTGGCCCAGAGGAAGCGGTCGGGGCCGACGTAGTCGATGATGGGGGGGAGGCCGCGCTCGTCGGGATCGGCGGCGATCCAGCATTGGCGGCGGACGTAGGTGCTGGGGCACTCGCGCAGCGGAAGGGTGATGCGGAACGGGCCCTTGTAGAAGGCGTCCATGCGGTCGAGCCAGAAGCCGAGCCAGCCAGCGCCCGACTCGAGCACCACGAGCTTCAAGCGCGGGAACCGGTCGAACGTGCCGTAGAGGAAGAAGGTCGAGAAGGCCTGCTGGACGGCCTGCGTGAACATGAGCTGCAGGTACCAGATGCCCTGCGG
>CAZUDO010000122.1:0-70222 GCA_964618895.1 uncultured Binatia bacterium (SeqCode) | reverse complement strand
GCGGCCGACGACGAAGCGGATCGAGGAGAGCGGCGTCAACCCGGGCAACCTGACCGACTTGGCGGCACACAACGGACGCCTGGCAGCGATCTTCTGCATCCCGTCCACCGCCAACACAACGGTGAACGGCAAGGCGAACCTGCCCGGGCCGGGCGCCACCAGCGTCGTCGGCACCTTCCAGCTGCAGTAGGCCAGGCACGGGGGCGACGCCACGCGGCGCGCCCCCGCTGCTCACGCCGGCGCGGCCCCGGCAGCCACGCCCCTCTGCCCTGCCTGCTGGCGGAGATAGGCGTCGATGAACGTGTCGATGTCGCCGTCGAGCACGCCGTCGGTGTTGCCGACCTCGGTGTTCGTCCGGTGGTCCTTCACCATGCGGTAGGGGGCAAGCACGTACGAGCGGATCTGGTGACCGAAGTCGATCTTGGTCTTCCCCTTGGTGATCGCCGCCATCCGCTCTTCCTGCTTCTGGCGTTCGAGCTCGAACAGGCGGGCCTTCAGGACCTTCATCGCCATCGACTTGTTCTTGTGCTGGGAGCGTTCGTTCTGGCAGGCGACGACGATGCCGCTGGGTAGATGCGTGAGGCGGACGGCCGAGTCGGTCTTATTGACGTGCTGCCCACCCGCGCCGCTCGATCGATACGTGTCGACGCGCAGGTCGTCATCGCGGATCTCGATCTCGATCTCTTCTTCGATGTCCGGGAACACGAACACCGACGCGAACGAGGTGTGCCGGCGGGCGTTGGCGTCGAAGGGCGAGATGCGCACCAGCCGATGCACGCCGGCCTCCACCTTGAGATAGCCGTAGGCATAGGCCCCCTCGACCGTGAAGGTGGCGCTCTTGATACCCGCGCCTTCGCCGGGCTGATGCTCGACCAGCTCGGCCCGGAAGCCCCGCCGCTCGCACCACCGCAGGTACATGCGCAGCAGCATCTCCGCCCAATCCTGCGCTTCGAGTCCACCGGCGCCGGGATGGATCTCGACGATGGCGTTGCCCAGGTCATGCTCGCCCGAGAGCAGCTGCGCCACCTCGAGCGCGCTCAGATCCTGCTCCACCTGGATCACCTTGGCACCGAGCTCGCGCAGAGCGTCCCCATCGCCCTCCTCAGCCAGCTCGAAGAACACCCGCGCCTCGTCGACACCTTCGCGCTGCTTCTTCCAGCGCTCGAGTGTGCCCCGGACGAGGGCCGTCTCGCGGCCGGCCGCTTGCGCTTTCTCGGCGTCCTTCCAGAAGTCGGGCGCGGCCGCGCGCTCGCTCAGCTCGGCTGCGCGCCGGGCGAGTCCGGGGAGGTCAAAGGTGCCTCCCGAGCGCCTGCACGCGCTCGTCGAGGGCGTGCACCCGCTCGCGCAGCGCTTCGAGCGCCATCGCGTCCGTCGTGCTCAGTTCCTTCGCCATGCGCGGCGCGCACCATAGCCGAAGGCCCCGAGCGACGCGAGCGCACACAGGTGCGCGAACAGATCGCCGAACCGGGTGTAGACCGTACGCACGGCCGGCCAGGCGATGTCGTCGACGTGCCACACGGGCTCGTCGAGCGGACTCTGCCAGCGGATGCGCCCGTCGGGCTCGATCAACGCCGAGATGCCGGTGTTGGCGGCGCGCACCAGCGGCACGCGGTTCTCCACGGCGCGGAACGTCGCCTGGGCGAGATGCTGGTACGGCGCCGAGGTCGGACCGTACCACGCGTCGTTGGTCACGTTCACGAGGAAATCAGCGCCGTGCGCCACGAACCGTCGCGTGAGCGCCGGGAAGACGTCCTCGTAGCAGATGAGCACCCCGAAGCGCTCCCCCGGCAGCCGGAAGACCGTCTCGACCAGCCCCGGCACAATGGTTCCCACCGCCGCCACGATCTTGTCGACGAAGAAGAGCACGCGGCGGTACGGGACATACTCCCCGAACGGGACGAGCTGGATCTTGTCGTAGGTGGCGAGCTCGCGCCCCGCGGGGGACACCAGGTAGGCGCGGTTGAGTTCCTCGACCCGCCCACCGTGCCCGCGGCGGGCCGCCGGACTGCCGAACAGCAGGTGGATATTGTGATCGACCGCCAGATCCAGGATTTCCTGGCGCATGGGGCCGGGCTCCTGGAAGAAGAACGGTGTGGCGGTCTCGGGCCATACCACCAGCGCCGCCCCGGCCCCGGCCGCCGCCGCAGTGAGGTCGGCATAGCGCGACAGCGTCTCGCGCTGGTACGCAAGATCCCACTTCTGGTCCTGCGCCACGTTGCCCTGGACGATCCCCACGCGCAGACGCCCCGCCGGCACCTGACTCGCGATCGCGTTCGCGCGCCAGCGACCCCACACCGGGACCCCCGCCACCAGAGCGGTCAGCACGAGCAGGGCCGGGATGCAGGCACGCAGGCGCTCGCCCCGGGCCCCGAGCACGGTGGCCACGACGACATTGAACAGCACGAGCAGGGCCGAGATGCCGTAGACGCCGGTCACCTCCGCCATCTGGACCAGGTCGTGATAGCGGTACTGCGAGTACCCGAGCGCCGCCCAGGGGAAGCCGATGAAGAACCATCCCCGCAGCCACTCGAGCGTCACCCAGAGTGGCGGCGCGAGCCAGACGACGGGCAGGTCGTGCTCGTCGAACCAGCGCAGGCCGGCGACGAAAGCGCCGTGGTAGCACGCCAGCACGCTCGTCATGAGGACGAGGAGCCCGGCGGCGAGCGGGAACGGCACCGCGGTGTAGCGGGTGATGGTGTAGGTGATCCAGTAGACCGTCGCCAGGTAGAAGACCACCCCGCCGAGCCAGCCGACCACAAACGCCCTGCGGGGACGGAGCCCCCGCGCCGCCACCAGGAGCGGCACGAGCCCCACCCAGGCCAGCGGCTCGCAATCCAGCGACGGGAAGGCCGCCGCGAGACAGCACCCGCTCACCACCGCCAGCAGGACGCGAACGCTCCAGCGCGGGCCGATGGCGATCGCCACCGCCGCCACGCCGTTCGAGCTGACCGCGACCGCCACCGTGCCCTACCGGAGCCAGCCCGCCAGCACTCGCTCGCGGCGCTGCATGCGACGCGCCTCGGCGGCCGAGCGCTCGTGGTCGTAGCCCAGCAGGTGCAACAGCCCATGGATGAGCAGCCGCTCGCCCTCCTGCCCGAGTGTCGCGCCGTACGCGGCGGCTTGCCGGCGGGCAGTGTCGACCGAGATCACCACGTCGCCGAGGACGCCGTCGGGCGCGCCACCCGGCCCGTCCCGCTGTGCGAAGGCGAGCACGTCGGTGGGCCGGTTGGCGCGACGATAGCGGCGGTTCAGCCGACGTATCTCGGGATCCGAGACCAGCAGGATGGACAGCTCGGCCCCGCGCAGACCGAGTCCGCGCAGCAGGCGGCCGCCGGTGCGCGTCAGGCGGGCGGCCAGCACCGGGACGCGCCGCCCGCGCGCGGCGACCACGACCGTCGGCCGGGTACTCACCGCTCGGCCCGGCCGTAGGCGGTAATGATCTCCTGCACGAGCGGGTGCCGGACCACGTCCCGCTCGGTGAAGGTCACGAACCGGATACCGGGGATGTCACGCAGGATCGTCTGCGCCTCCTTGAGCCCCGAGGCTTTCCCGGCCGGGAGATCCACCTGTGTTACGTCGCCCGTGATCACGGCCTTGGAGCCGTATCCCAGCCGGGTGAGGAACATCTTCATCTGCTCTGAGGTGGTGTTCTGTGCCTCGTCCAGGATGACGAACGAGTCGTTCAGCGTGCGCCCGCGCATGAACCCGAGCGGGGCCACCTCGATCGTGCCACGCTCCATCATGCGCCGGGCACGGTCGTAGTCGACCATGTCCTGGAGCGCGTCATAGAGCGGGCGCAGGTACGGGTTCACCTTCTCGGCCAGGTCGCCGGGCAGGAAGCCGAGCTTCTCTCCGGCCTCGACCGCGGGGCGGGTGAGCACGATGCGGCTGAAGCTGTTCTTCACCAGCTCGGCGATCGCCATCGCCATGGCGAGATACGTCTTGCCCGTGCCGGCCGGGCCGATGCCGAAGACGATGTCGAAGTTGCGGATGGCGTCGATGTAGCTCTTCTGCGCGACGCTCTTCGGCGTGATGACGTGCTTGTGGGAAGAGATGAAGACGGTGTCGAGGAAGATGTCCTTCAGGCGCGCCCCGCGATCGCCGGCCAGGATGCGGTGCGCGTAATCCACGTCCGCGGCGTAGACCGGATAGCCCTGCTCGAGGAGACCGTAGAGCTGCGTCAGCACGCGCGCGACGAGCTCGATCTCGACCGGATCGCCGTGCAGGGTCGCCGTCGTGTCGGTCGCCTCGATGCGCACCCCCGATCGGCGCTCGAGGGTCTTGACGTGCTCGTCATGCTGGCCGAGCAGCTCGCGAAACAGACGCGGATCGGCGAAGTGGAGCTCGGTCGGTGCGGGGGCGGGGTCGGCCAAGGCGGCTAGCGGCTCCCGGCGCCGAGGAGCTCGTAGGCGGCCGCGATCGCCTCGTCCAAGCGCCCCGGCTCCTTGCCGCCGGCCTGGGCGAAGTCCGGCCGGCCGCCGCCGCTGCCACCGACCAGCGGCGCCAGCTGCTTGATGATGTGACCGGCGTGGAAGCGGCCGATCAGGTCCTTGGTGACCGCCGCCAGCAGGATCGCGCGTTCGCCCTGCGCAGCTGCCAGCACCACGACCCCCGACGTGATGCGCTCGCGGAGCCGGTCGGCGAGGTCGCGGAGCCCCTTGTCGTCGACCCCGTCGACCTTGGTGGCGAGCACCGTGACGCCGTCCACGCGCCGAGCGTCGGCCAGCAGATCGCGACTGGCGCCGCCTGCGAGCTTGCCCTGCAGCTCCGCGATGCGCTTCTCCAGCTCACGCTGTTGCGCGAGCAGCTTCTCCAGCTTGCCGGTGGCCTCCTCGGTGGAGCCGCGCAGCAGGCTGCCGATCTGCTGCAGCACACCCTCGCGCTGGCGGATGACGCTGAGTGCTCCCTCGCCCGATACCGCCTCGAGCCGGCGGACGCCCGCAGCGACGCCGCTCTCGCCGCGCACCTTGAGGACCCCGATATCGCCCGTGCGCGCCACGTGCGTACCGCCGCACAGCTCGGTCGAGAACTCGCCCATGCGCACCACCCGTACCCAGTCGCCGTACTTCTCGCCGAATAAAGCGAGCGCACCGGCCTTGATGGCGTCGGCGTAGCCCATCTCCTCCGTGCTGACGGCGACGTTGGCGCGGATGTGGGCATTCACCTCGTCCTCGAGGGCGCGCAGGGTCTCGTCCTCGACCGGGCGGTGGTGGCTGAAGTCGAAGCGCAGACGCTCGGGCGACACCAGCGAGCCGGCCTGCTTCACGTGCCCGCCGAGATGGCGGCGGAGCGCCGCGTGCAGGAGGTGCGTGGCGGAGTGGTTCAAGCGCGCGGCCTCGCGCCGGGCGGCGTCGATCCGGAGATGGACGCGGTCGCCCACCGCGAGCGCACCCTGGCGGACGACCCCGCGATGCGCGATCACCGTTGGGGCGAGCTTGTGCGTGTCGGTCACCTCGATGCGTGTCCCACCGTCGGTCTCGAGCCAACCCCGATCGCCCACCTGTCCGCCCGACTCGGCGTAGAAGGGCGTCTCGGCCGTCACCACGTCGACCTCGGTGCCGGTCGCAACGGGCCCGCACGTCTCCCGGCCCTGCACGATCAAGGCGAGCACCTCCGAGTCCCACTCGACGAGGCGATCGCCCACGAAGCGGGTCATGAGCGCCGAGCCCACCCTGATCTCGGGCGCGGCCTCAGCGTCGGCGAACTTCTGCGCCCCGCGGGCCCGGCTGCGCTGCGCGTCCATCTCGCGCTCGAAGCCGGCGTGGTCGACCGTGAACCCCTCGCCCGCCAGGATGTCCTCGGTCAGGTCGAGCGGGAAGCCGTAGGTGTCGTGCAGCCGGAAGGCGATCTCGCCCGAGAGGGTCCGACCCCCGCCGCCACGCGCCGTCGCGATCTCGCTTTCGAGGAGCTGGAGGCCACGATCGAGCGTGGCCGCGAAACGTTCCTCTTCCGCACGCACCACCTCGGCGATGTGCCCCTCGCGGGTGGCGATCTCGGGATAGGCGCGTCCCATGCCGTGCACGACCGCGCTCACGATCTCGTACAGGAAGGGCCGGTCGATCCCGAGCAGCTTCCCGTGCCGCGCCGCGCGGCGCAGGAGCCGGCGGAGCACGTAGCCGCGCCCCTCGTTCGACGGCAGGACGTCTTCCGCGATCAGGAACGTCACCGCCCGGCCGTGGTCGGCGATCACGCGCAGCGATACGTCGTCGCGCTCGGTGGTCCCGTAGCGCCTGCCGGCGAGGCGCTCGCCGGCGGTGATGATGCCGCGCAGCACGTCGCAGTCGTAGTTGCCCGGCACGCCCTGCAGGACCGCGGCGAGGCGCTCGAACCCCATGCCGGTGTCGACGTGGCGGGCCGGCAGCTCGGCCAACCGCCCACTCGCATCGCGGTTGTTCTGGATGAAGACCAGGTTCCAGAGCTCCATGTAGCGCGCGCAGCCACCGTTCACGCCGCAGCGGTGGGCCGGCTCGGCGCGCCGGTCGCAGGCGGCCGCGCCGCGGTCGATGTGGATCTCGGAGCACGGGCCGCACGGGCCGGTGTCGCCCATCTCCCAGAAGTTCTCGTCCTCGAAGCGGAGAATGCGGTCGGGAGCGATGTCGGTCGTCGCGCGCCAGAGCGCGTCGGCCTCGTCGTCGGTGGTGTACACCGACGCCCACAGCTGGGCTTGGGGCACCTTCCAGACCTTCGTGAGCAGCTCCCAGGCCCAGCCGATGGCTTCGCGCTTGTAGTAGTCGCCGAACGACCAGTTGCCGAGCATCTCGAAGAAGGTGTGGTGGTAGGTGTCCCGTCCCACCTGCTCCAGGTCGTTGTGCTTGCCGCTGATACGGAGACACTTCTGGGAATCGACGGCGCGCACGTACGGGCGGGTCTCCTTGCCCAGGAAGATCTGCTTGAAGGGCACCATACCGGCGTTGGTGAACAGCAGGCTCGGGTCGGTGCCGGGCACGAGGCCGGCGCTGGGGACGACGGTGTGGCCGCGCTCGCGGAAGAAGTCGAGGAAGCCCTGACGGATCTGGTCGCTGGTCACCGGGGTTTATGTAGCGGCTCCCCCCGGGGGCGGCAACCCGGGACCTCCGCGCGCGACCGGCGTCCGCGGGGTTGATCCGCGGCGTCCGCTAGCGCGGTGGGGGGAAGCGGTCCAGCATCTCGTGGACCGCATCCTGGATCAGCCGGGTCCGCTGCTCGGGGCTGCGGGCGGGATCGATCCGGGCCTGCGCCGAGCCACGCCAGAGCAGCTCGTTCGAGCGTTCCCCGACGACGTCCAGAAGCAGCGTGCCTTCGTCGTACTCCGACACGCGTACGTCGGTCGTCGCCGGCCCCCACGCCCCGAGCCCATAGCCGTAGCTCACCGGGAAAGCCTGAACGTCGAGCGTCCGCTGCACCATGACGTGATAGGTCACCCGGAAGTCGGGCGATGCGCTCGCTTCCCGATACCCCCGCGCGTACAGTTCCTCGTTGACGGCGGCGCGGACGCGCGAGTCGAGCAGGTCGTTGTCGATGCGCGGATCCCGCGGCGCGCCCGACGGCTTCTGTAGCCAGGCGTAGGTACGCAGCGACGAGAAGTTCGTCGTCGGATCGTAGTCCGTTCGCACCTGAATGGGAGAGCACGCGACGAGTGCGCTGCCGAGCACCCCGAGCACCACTCGGCTGGCGATCGTGATGGTCATCGGACGGTGTACCCGCGGCCCTCCATGCAGGCGGCGAAGGCCCGCATGAAGGTGTTCTGCGTCTCCGCCACGGCCGCCTGCTCGGTCCGCCGGCTGCCGCGGCGCCCGGCGACCCCTCCGACGACCGCTCCAGCGCCGGCACCCTTGCCGGCATTGCCCGCGATGGCGCCGACCGCCGCGCCGACCGCGGCCCCGCGTGCGGCGCCGCCGACCGTCCCGCCGGCATGCCGGCCGGCCTCGGAGGGCGGCGGTGCGTTGGGGTCGATACCGGTCTGAGACCGTGCCCAGCGGTCACATGCCGCGCGGTCCTGATCCTGCTGCTGCTGGCCCTGCCCCCGCTGCGGGTAGACAAACGGCCCGGACGCCGCTACGACCGCCGTTCCCACGACAGCGCTCACCAGCGCCGCACCCATGCCCTTTACGCTCATCCGCTCGACCTCTCGACGCATGGAGTTGGCGTCTCCTCCCAAGCACCGGTCGCGAAGTCAAGCGCGTCGCACGTCACGCGGCTTCGGCGTCGGTCGCAAACGGGCCGAGCCGGCGGCGGCGCAGCTCCGCCTCCAGCCGCGTGCGGAAGGTGGCGTTGCGGAAGATCGCCATCACGGCCGATCCGAAGTACCCATAGGGCAGCGTCGGGCTGTCCTCGACGAAGCGGAGCTGCTGGTAGGGCCGCGACGCGTGCGCGTGATGGTCGGCGTGGCGTGAGAGCCCGACCAGCGTGTAGAGGGTGAACCAGGAATCGGTGTCCCACGAGTCGATCGTGCGGACGCGCTTGCCGGTGCGGGCGAGGCCCCAGTGCTCGAAGTAGTTGACGGCTTCCAGCAGCCGGATCGCGATCAGGGCCTGCAGGGCATAGGCGACGAAGGGCCCGACCCCGAGCGTCGCCAGGATGGCGAGGGCCACGCCCCACTCGACCGCCAGGCCGTGCACGACGCGGCTCCGGAGCAGGCGGGCATCCCACCAGCGCATGGTCTCGTCACCGAGACGCTTGGCTTCGAGACGCCAGGCGCTCCGGAACTGCTGTGGTACGGTTCGGCCCAGGAAGCGGAGGGCGTGCTCGCCGAAACGGGCCGTCGCCGGGTCCTCGCGCGTCCCGACGCGCGAGTGGTGGCCGCGGATGTGTTCGGTGAAGAAGTGTTCGTAGAGGACCGAGCAGAGGAGCAGGCGCCCGAGGAGCTGGAAGTGGAGCTGCGCGCGGTGGATCAGCTCGTGGGCGACTACGATGCCCGAGTAGCCGGCGTTGACGCCGATCAGCAGGACGCCGACCAGCGTGTCGACGTGCCAGAAGCCGTACACCACGACCATACGGACGAGGGTGGCGACGACCAGCAGCTGCAGCGCTGCCAGCACATAGAGCACGGCGTCGAAGGGCCAGCCGGGGAGCGTCGGCACCGGTTGCCGCTGCTCGGCCGGACTCCGCATGTCCGCCCACACCGAGCCCGCGAGCACCAGAAGCCAGGCCAGAGATCCCAGCGGCGAATGCGGCG
This sequence comes from uncultured Binatia bacterium (SeqCode), assembly GCA_964618895.1. Taxonomy (GTDB): domain Bacteria; phylum Desulfobacterota; class Binatia; order DP-6; family DP-6; genus CAZUDO01. Next base: position 61,068 of record CAZUDO010000122.1, on the reverse strand, counting down.
CCGTGGTGAGGAAGCCGACGCAGGTGAGGGGGAGGACGAAGCAGAGCAGGTGCAAGACCCAGACGCGCGCGGTGGCGAGCGGGGCGGGACGGTCGGCGAGGGCGATTGGCATGTCGGCAGGTCTCCGTTAACATACGGATGCGTATGTGAAGCTGAGATTCCAACATACCGCCTCGTATGTCAAGACGGGGGGCGTGGCGACTCGTCGACGCTCCGCCCCCCGCCCGCGCGAGGTGACCAAGGAGGAGACCCGGAAGGCATTGATCGCCGCGGGCTTGGCCGAGTTCGCCGCCAACGGTCTCGACGCGCCCAGCCTGGACGCCATCTGCGCCCGGGCCGGGTTCACGCGCGGCGCCTTCTACGTCCACTTCCGCGACCGCGAGGACTTCCAGGTCGCGGTCATGGAGCAGGTGATCGGGAGCTTCCTCGACGCCGTCATCGCAACCGACGATGAGGCCCACGACCTCGAGCATACCATCGACCGGTTCGCCGCCACGACCGCCGCCGCCCTCGCCGGTCCGGCGGCGCCGCCGGACACCACTGTCCTGCCGCCCTTCGCGCTCGGGGTCGCCTTCCACCGCCTGCTCGAGGCGTGTACGCGCTCACCCGATCTGCGCGCCCGCTTCGTCCATCTGGTGCGCGAGGGCGCCGGTCGCGTCGCCACCGCGACCCGGCGCGGGCAGGTCGTGGGCACGGTCCGGCGTGACGTCGATCCGGAGCAGCTGGCGCTCGTGCTGGTGACGCTGGCGCTCGGCATCGTGACCGTGCTCGAGACGGGGGTGCCGTTCGATGTCGCCCGGGCGCGCGCTACGGTGCAGCAGCTCGTGAGCTGCTTCCAGCCCTCTCCAGCGGGGGACACGTGAACGTGCAGCGTCCCCCCGCAAGATTGTCGTTGACTCCGGGCATCAAGCACCAGTAGGTGTGCGTCATGAAGGCTGCGGCGACCCTTCTCCTGGTGGCGATCGTCGCTGCCCGGCCGGCACCTGCGGCCCTGACGACGGTGCGAGTGGCCTCGGGGCTCTCCGGACCGGTCTTCGTGACGTCGCCCCCCGGCGACACCACGCGCCTCTTCATCGTCGAGTTCAACACCGGCAAGATCAAGATCCTCACCGGTAGCGCCGTGCTCGCGACGAGCTTCCTCGACCTCGGGGCGCTGGTGACCGACAACACCAACTTCGGCCTGCTCGGGCTCGCGTTCCACCCGAACTACGCCAGCAACGGCCTCTTCTACGTCCAGTACGTGGACAACAGCCTGCGCCCCACGGTCGCCCGCTATCAGGTCTCGGGGGATCCCAACGTGGCCAACGCCGGCAGCGCCCAGATCGTGATGCAGCTCACTGCCATCGACAACCACCAGGGCGGCACGATCGCCTTCGGGCCCGACGGCTACCTCTACATCGGCTGGGGCGACGGCAACGAGAACATCGGCGTCGGCGATCCCGCCAACAAAGCGCAGAACGACGGCGACCTGCACGGCAAGATGGTCCGCATCGACGTCGATGCCGGCTCCCCCTACGCGATCCCGCCCTCGAACCCGTTCGTCGGCCCCGGCAATCCCCTGGACGAGATCTGGGCCAAGGGGCTCCGGAACCCGTTCCGGTTCAGCTTCGATCGGCTGACCGGGGACATGTACATCGGCGACGTCGGGCAGAGCCAGCGTGAAGAGATCGACTTCCAGCCGGCCGCCAGCACGGGCGGCGAGAACTACGGCTGGCGCTTGAAAGAAGGGACGCTCTGCTACAACCCGTCCAGCGGCTGCGATCCCGGCGGCCTGACCGACCCGATCCACGACTACCCCCATTCGGGTTCGTTCTGCACCGGCTCGGTCACCGGCGGCTCGGTCTATCGCGGCAGCGCCATCGCCGGCTTGCAGGGAACGTACTTCTTCGCCGATTTCTGCTCGGCGCGTATCTGGTCGCTGCGCTATGACGGCGTGAGCGTCACGGAGCTCACCGAGCGGACCGCGGAGCTCACGCCGGGGGGCGGGCTGGCGATCAACTCGCCGGCTGCCATCGGCGAGGACGCCGCCGGTGAGCTGTACATCGTCGACATCGGGGGGGAGGTCTTCAAGATCGTGTCGACGGCCGCCCCGACCACTACGACCACCACCAGCACCACCGGGTCGACGACCACCTCCACCGCCTCCCCCACTACGACCACGGCCACGACCGCCACCTCCACATCGTCGACGACCGCCACCCCCACGTCAACCACGACCACCACCATCACCCCCATGTCCACCACGACGACCCTGCCGCCTCCCTGCGCCCCCATGCCCGCCACCGGCTGCCACGGTACCCTCCCCGCCGGGGCGGCACTGATCCTGAAGGACCAGGTCGACGATGCGCAGGACCAGTTCGGGTGGCGCCTCGGCAAGAGCACCGCCACCACGGTCGGCGACTTCCACGACCCGGTGAACGGGTCGGCCGTCTATCACGTATGCGTCTATGATGGGTCGGCTCGCCCGCAGCCGCTCCTGCACGTCGACGTACCGGCGGGCGGCACGTGCGGCACGAGGCCGTGCTGGAAGCCGACGCGGACCGGCTTCAGCTACTCGAGCCGGGCCGCGACCGTGGACGGCGTCACCGCGATCAAGCTCGCGGCCGGCATCGACGGCAAGGCGAAGGTGCATGCGAAGGGCAAGGGCATCCTCGTGCCCATGCCGACGCTCGGCCTCGGCTTCCCGGTGACCGCACAGCTCGTGATCCGCGACGGCGTCACGACGGAGTGCTGGCAGACGACGCTCAGCGCTGCACGCCAGAACGACGCCACCCGCTTCAACGGCCGGGGGCCATGAGCCGCTAGGCCAGAGGTTCGGCAGGCTCGCCCAGCAGGTCGCCGATCACGTCCTCCGGGAACCCCCGCGTCGCCAACAGCCGCCACGCACGCGCCAGCGCGCCAGGCGGGACGCGCGCCCGCTCGAGCGCCCGGCGCGCCCATTCCCCCTCGCGAAGTCCGTCCAGCGACTCCTCGACGGCGGCCGCAACCAGCGCCTCGGGCAGACCCCGCGCCTCGAGATCGGCCGCGATCCGGAGGCTCCCCGCCCCCCGCGCCCGCAGACCGCGGGCACGCTCCCGGGCAAACGCGCCGTCGCCCACGTAGCCGAGTTCGCGGCAGCGCGCGACCGTGGTCGCCGCAGTGGCCGGCTGGTAGCCGCGGCGGACGAGCCGCGCCTCCAGCTCGGCCTCGGCACACGGTGCCCGGGCGAGCAGGCGCGCCGCCACGTCGAGGGGCGTGGGCGTGCGCGCCGCCGGGCGCCCGTCGCGACTAGAACCGATCGATCTTGATCGGCTCGTCCGCGTGTTCTTTGTTCTCCCCGTCGAAGTTCTCCCAGCGCGCGTCGCTGGTCGACGAGACGCCGCGCGCCTTGAGCGCGAAGTCGTCGGGGTTGCTCGCCTGCGCGAGCGCCTCCTCGAAGGTGATGAACCCGTCGCGCCAGTGGGTCATCAACGACTGGTCGAAGGTCTGCATCCCGTAGCTGAGATAGCCGCGCGCGATCACGTCGCGGATCTCGCGCGAGCGCTCCGGCACGGTGACGCACTCGCGCACCAAGCCGGTCGACACCATGACCTCGACCGCCGGCACCATGCCGGTGCCGTCGCTGCGCGGCACCAGCCGCTGGCTGATCACGCCCTTCAGGATGTTGGCCAGGATGAGGCGGGCCTGGTGGCGGCCGTGCTCTGGAAAGGCCGAGATGACGCGCGTGATGGTCTCGGTGGCGTCCAGGGTATGCAGAGTGGACATCACCAGGTGGCCGGTCTCGGCAGCCAGGATGGCGGTCTCAATGGTCTCCAGGTCGCGCATTTCGCCGACCAGGATGACGTCCGGGTCCTGCCGCAGCGCACCCTTCAAGCCCGCCGCGAAAGTGACGCAGTCCTCCCCGATCTCGCGCTGCGTGATGATGGACCGGTCGTCGCTGTGCAGGTACTCGATCGGGTCTTCGATGGTGATCACGTGCCGGCTTGCGGACCGGTTGATGTGATCGATCATGGCCGCCAGCGTGGTGGACTTGCCGGACCCGGTGGTGCCGGTGACCAGGATGAGCCCGCGCCGCTCGCTGGCGATACGCTCCACCACCGGCGGCAGGTGCAGGTCGCGGATCTGGTGCGCGCGCGGCGGAATCAGGCGCAGCGCCGCCTGCAGCTCCCCGCGTTGGTGGAAGATGTTGACGCGGAAGCGCCCGAGCCCGGGTGCCCCGTAGCCGAGGTCCACCTGCAGCTGCTGCTGCAGCTTGCTGCGGTGATAATCGTTCAGGAGGACGTCCGTGAGGGCGCCCATCCGAGTGCGATCGAGCACCGGCGCACCCTCGAGCGGCACCAACGTACCGCTCACCCGGAACATCGGCGGCGCGCCGACCTTCAGGTGAATGTCCGAAGCCTGTCGCTCGACTCCTTCGCGCAGGATCGTCTGCAGATCCACGAGCTAGTCCTTTCCGCCCCTCCCCTTGCGGCCGGCCTCCGCCGTCCGCGCTCCCTCTGCACTGGTGGTGGTTGCGGAGGCGACCCCGTTGCCTCCGTCGGACGACACAGCAGCCCCTGCCTCGCCCTTGATGCCGAACTTTTCCCGCACACGCGCCTCGATGGTGGCCGCGATGTCCGGATGGTCACGCAGGAAGTCGCGTGCGTTCTCGCGGCCCTGGCCGATGCGGTCGCCGCCGAAGGCGTACCAGGCACCGGTCTTCTCGATGATGCCGTGCTCGGAGCCGAGGTCGATCAGCTCGCCTTCTTTGGAGATGCCGATGCCGTACAGGATGTCGAACTCGGCCTCGCGGAACGGCGGCGCGACCTTGTTCTTCACCACCTTCACCTTGGTGCGGCTGCCGATCACCTCGTCGCCGTGCTTGATGGCGCCGATGCGCCGGATGTCGAGCCGGAGCGAGGCGTAGAACTTGAGCGCGTTGCCGCCGGTGGTGGTCTCGGGGTTGCCGAACATCACCCCGATCTTCATGCGGATCTGGTTGATGAAGGCGACGATGGTCTTCGACTTGGAGATCGTACCCGTGAGCTTGCGCAGCGCCTGCGACATGAGGCGGGCCTGGAGGCCCATCTGCGGGTCGCCCATGTCGCCTTCGATCTCGGCGCGCGGCACGAGTGCCGCCACCGAGTCGACCACCAGCACGTCGAGCGCGCCCGACCGCACCAGCGTGTCGGCGATCTCGAGCGCCTGCTCGCCGTTGTCGGGCTGCGAGATGAGCAGGTCCTCGGTCTTGACGCCGAGCTTACGGGCGTAGGTCAGGTCGAGCGCATGCTCGGCATCGATGAAGGCGCAGATGCCGCCGCGCTTCTGCGCCTCGGCAATGAGCTGGAGGGCGAGCGTGGTCTTGCCCGACGACTCCGGCCCGTAGATCTCGATCACGCGCCCGCGCGGGACGCCGCCGATGCCGAGGGCGATGTCGAGCCCGAGGGAGCCGGTAGGCAGGACCGGGATGTCGCGGACGAGGGCCTCCCCGTCCAGCTTCATGATGGCGCCCTTGCCGAACTGCTTCTCGATCTGGCTGACGGCCAGGTCGATCGCCCGCTCGCGGTTCACATCGATGCTCATGGTCACACCCTCCCCCCGCACGGCGGTTGCCTCGGGATCTGATTGGTTTGCTCCGGGAAGGCCTCACTTTACCCCGGCGGCGGGGCAGTCTCCAGCGGCACCCATGCATATTTTTAGGCCTCCGCCCCGGCGAGTGGCACACGTGCCACCGCCTCGTAGACGGCGCCGGCGGGGCGGAGGTGGCTGCGATAGAGGACCACCTCCGAGGCCGTCCAGACGCCGATCTCGGTGTGCCCCGCGCCCTCGATGGCAACCGCCAGGCGACCGAGCCCGCGCGGCGACCGGACCCGGCCGACGGTCAGGTGCGCGCTCCAGGACCGCGCCTCGGCGGCAAACCCCTCGGCGGCGAGCGCACCCTCGACCGCGCCGGCCAGCCGGGCAAGATCCCTCCCGGCCACGCCGACCCACAGCACCCGAGCCCGCCGGGGGCTCGGGAACGCCCCCACCCCGCCGACCGTGAGCGTGAGCGGCTCCGTGCCGCCGACCGCGGCGCGCAAGGCGTTCGTGACGCCGTCGACCCGCGCCGCGAGAACCTCGCCCAGGAACTTGAGCGTCAGGTGGAGCGCCGCCGGATCGACCCAGCGCACGTCGGCACCGTCCGCGGCGGCACGCAGCTCCGCCTGCACGCTCGCGATCGCCGCCCGCGCGCCCGCCGGCAGGTCGATGGCGACGAAGCAGCGCATGCACGGTCAGCCGGTGTGCGGCCGCGTCAGATGCCAGTCGGTCATCGGTTGCCCGAGCACGTGCCGCCGCAGCCAGTCGAGCGCCGTCTGCGATGCCAACAGCTTCACCCAGTCGCGCGTCCCCCAGAACTGGTAGCAGCGCGTGACCGTGCCCGCGGCCGCCGCGAGCCCCAGGTACACCGTGCCGACGGGTTTGTCGGCCGTGCCGCCGTCGGGGCCTGCGATGCCGGTGGTGGCGATCCCCAGGTCCGCACCGAAGGTGCGCCGCGCGCCCGCCGCCATCTCGGCTGCCACCGCCTCGCTCACCGCACCGTGCGCTGCGAGCGTCTCCGCCCGCACCCCGAGCAGCACCTCCTTGGCGCTGTTGGCGTAGGCCACGACGGCGCCGCGCACATACGCCGAGCTGCCCGGCACGTTGGTGAGCCGATGCCCGATGAGCCCGCCGGTGCAGGACTCGGCGAGCGCCACGGTGAGGCCGCGAGCACGGAGCTCGCGTCCTACCACCTCTTCCATCGTCACCGCGCCTTCGCCGTAGACGAACGTGCCGATGCGCTCGCGCAGGCGTCCGGCCACGCGCGCGAGCTGCGCGGCCGCCTCCTCGGGCGGCCCGTGCACGACCACGCGCAGCGAGATCTCCGGAAAGCTCGCCCGGAAGGACACCCGTCCCTCGGCCGGATCGACGGCGCCCGCCACCAGCTCGTCGAGGCGCGACTCGGAGAGCCCGAAGGTCTGGAACACGTGCGCCAGGTACGCCTCGTCGCCGCGTTCGCTGCGCACCCACGGCAGGACGGTCTCCTCCATCATGCGTTTCATCTCGCGCGGAACGCCGGGCAGGACCACCGCCTGGCAGGCCGCGTGGCGTACACGGTAGCCGGGTGCGGTCCCGAGCGGGTTTTCGATCACCACCGCCCCCGCCGGGAGCTGCGCCTGCTTCAAGTTGTTCTCCGGCATCTCGCGCCCGAAGGCCGCGAAGAACTGCCGGACGCGGGCCGCCGAGGCCGCATCCTCCACCAGCGGCACGCCCAGCACGCCCGCCAACACCTCGTTGGTGAGATCGTCGGCGGTGGGACCGATGCCGCCCGTCGAGATGACGAGGTCCGCTTGCGCCAGCGCCTGCCGCCATGCCCACGCCAGCCGGTCCGGGTAGTCGCCCACCGTCAACACCGCGACCAGATCGATGCCGAGCTCGAACAGCTTGTCGGCAATCCAGTTGGCGTTGGTGTCGACGATCCGGCCGGTCGTGAGCTCGTCCCCCGTGGAGAGGATGGCCGCGCGCGCGATCACAGGAAGCTCACCACGACCCGCGTGACGATCCCCGCATAGGCGCCCGCCACGACATCATCGCCCACGACCCCCAGCCCCCCTTCGACGCGCCGATCGATCAATGCCGCCGGAAAGGGCTTCATGACATCGAACAGACGGAAGACGAAGAACGCCACCAGTGCGGCCGTCCAGGTGGCGGGCAGGAACAGGCCGGCGACCGCCATTCCCGCGACCTCGTCGACGACGATACAGCTATGATCGTGCCCGCCGAGGATCTCCTCCGCACGCCCCGCCGCCCAGATGGCCGCGGCGACGAGCCCAATCACCACCAGCACCGCGACCACCGGCGACCAGTCACGCAGCGCCGCCAACGACGGCAGCAGCGGCAGCACCACCAGCGACCCGACCGTTCCCGAAGCGAAGGGCGCGTATCCCACGCCGCCCACTGTCGCCAGCGCCACCGCGAACGCCTTCACGCCGCACCCGTACGGTCTCGCTCGCAAGCCGTCAAGCAGCTCCGCTGCACAGGAACGCTGGAGTGGATCGGGTTCGCGCGGTCGCCGCCGCCGCGCACATGAACCGACCGCACGAAACCGCCCCCAACCCCGCGCCCGCTTTTGGCAATACCCCGACGAAAATGCTACGGAACGCGCCATGGCCGACAAGAAGCGGTGGCTGCGGGGCGCACGCATAGAGCCGGCTCCGATCACGCCGCACACGACACTCACCGAGCTGATCGACGGCGCCTTCCTGGCCTACAACGGCGCGCGTCTGCGCGAAGCCGTGCAGCTGTTCACCCAGAAGATGCTCGCCGACGACGTGACCATCGGCCTCTCCGTGAGCGGCGCGCTCACACCGGCCGGGCTCGGGATGTCGTGCTTCATCCCCCTGATCGAGGCCGGGTTCGTCGATTGGATCGTCTCCACCGGCGCCAACCTCTACCACGACACCCACTTCGGCATCGGGCTCAGCATGCACCGCGGCCGGCCGGACCTGAACGACGTCGAGCTGCGCAAGGACCAGGTCGTCCGCATCTACGACATCGTCTTCGAGTACAACGTCCTCCTCGACACCGACGCCTTCTACCGCAAGATCCTGTTCGCGCCGCAGTTCCAGCGCGAGATGGGGACGGCCGAGTTCCACTACCTGATCGGCCAGATCATCGGCGAGCGCCAGCGTGCCCTCGGGCTCACGCGCAAGTCGCTGGTCGCCACCGCGGCCGAGTACGGCGTCCCGGTGTACACCTCGTCCCCCGGCGACAGCTCGATCGGCATGAACGTCGCCGCGCTCGCCTTGGAAGGCTGCAAGCTCCGCATCGACGTGTCGCGCGACGTGAACGAAACCGCGGCGCTCGTCCTGGCCGCCAAGCGCTCGGGCGGCAAGAGCGGCGTCGTCATGTTGGGCGGCGGCTCGCCCAAGAACTTCGTCCTGCAGACCGAGCCCCAGGTGCAGGAGGTGCTCGGCATCGAGGAGAAGGGGCACGACTTCTACGTCCAGTTCACCGACGCGCGCGTCGACACCGGCGGCCTGTCGGGCGCCACCCCGAGCGAGGCGGTCAGCTGGGGCAAAGTCGACCCCGACAAGCTCCCCGACACCATCGTCTGCTACAGCGACTCCACCATCGCGCTCCCGCTGCTCACCGCGTACGCGCTCGCCAACCACACGCCGCGCACGCCGAAGCGCCTGTATGACCGGCGCGACGAGCTGTACGACAACCTGGTCCGCGAGTACCGCAAGGCACACGTCTTCGGGCCCGACGGCGGCTTCAAACGCTCGTGATGAGCCCCGCATACGCGAAGGAACGCGACGTGGCCGTGCGCGCCGCCCGCGACGCCGGCGCCATCATCCGTCGCTACTACGAGGGCACCGTCCAGGCGTACGAGAAGCGCCCCGACAACCCGGTGACCGCCGCCGACCTGGAGGCCAACGCCTGCATCCGGGCGCTGGTGGCCGCCAACTTCCCCGACGACGGCTGGCTGTCCGAGGAGACCGCCGATTCCACCGAGCGCCTCAGCCGGCGCCGGGCCTGGGTGGTCGACCCGCTCGACGGCACCAAGGAGTTCATCCAGCACATCCCCGAGTTCTGCGTCTGCATCGCGCTGGTCGAAGCCGGCCGGCCGGTGGTGGCGGTCGAGTACAACCCGGCCGCCGACAAGCTCTACGTCGCCGTGCGCGGTCAGGGCACCACCGTGAACGGCGCCCCGGGGCGGGTCACCTCCCAATGCCACGTCGCCGACGCGATCGTCATGGCCAGCCGCTCCGAGGACAAGCGCGGCGAGTGGGATCCGTTCAAGAGCCGCATGCGCGTGCAGCTGACCGGCAGCGTGGCCTTTAAGCTAGCCGAACTGTCGGCCGGCAGCGGCGACGCCACCTTCACGCTCACGCCGAAGAACGAATGGGACATCTGCGCCGGCACCCTGCTGGTCGAGGAGGCCGGCGGCCGCGTGACCGGGCTCGACGGCAAGCCGCTCGTCTTCAACCAGCCGTCCCCACTGCGGCCGGGCATGATCGCGTCGAACGGGGCGCTGCACGAGGGGCTGCTGGCGGCAATCGCGGAGGTCGGCGGCGCCTGACCGCAGGCGATCCGCCGTCAGCGCACGCGGCGGCGTTTCAAGACCGCCATGGCGCGGGCGGGATAGTCGGTCATCAGGGCGTCGACACCGAGCGCGAGAAGACGTTCCATCTCGGGTTCGTCGTTGATCGTCCACACGTGAACCTCGAGACCCAAGGCGTGGGCGGCGGCGAGGGACTGCTCGTCCACGATCGCGATGTCGCCGAACGTCGGCGGGACCTGGAGCGCGATGCCAGGGGGACGATAGCCGGCGAGCCGGCCCTCGCGGACGCGGGTGACGAACTCGGCGACCTCGGCGGCGGAGAAGCTGGTCGGCATGTCGGGGGCCGTGGCACGGATGCGGGTCATGATGGAGGCGTGCTCGGCAGCGAGCAGGGTGCGCGCGCGGGCACCGCAGCGATCGAGGGTGGCCAGGACCAGGGGCTCGATGGCGGGCTCCTCCTGCTTGATCTCGATGTTCAGGGGCACGTCGGGGAAGGCCTCCAGCAGGGCCGCGAGCGTGGGAATGCGTACGTCGCGGTCGCGGTACGGGTAGGTGCCGTCGGGCGCGCGGAAGCGGCAGCCGGCGTCGAGCCGCGCGAGGGCGGCGAGCGGGAGGGCTCGTACCAGGCCGGTGCCGTCGGTGGTGCGCTCGAGGGTGTCGTCGTGGAAGACCACGACGTGGCCGTCGGCGCTCGTGTGCACGTCGAGCTCGAGACGGTCGGCACCCGCCGTGAGGCCGGCGGCGAACGCTTCGAGGGTGTTCTCCGGCGCGGTCCCCGAAGCGCCGCGGTGCGCGAACAGGCGCGGGCGGGGGCCCTCCAGGTACCGCGTCGGTCTACTCCGCCAGCGCCGCGCGGCCGCCGTCGAACAGCGACACGGTGGAAGGGTTGGCCGTGAGCGGCAGCGCGGCGAGCTGGCGCGTGATGGCCGTCTGCATTTTCTCGAACGCGTTGCGCGCGGGTTCCGGTACGGCTTCGTCGGGCGCTGCCGTGAGCGACAGCGGGTTCACGTACACGCCGTCGCGATGGAGCGCGAAGTGGAGGTGCGGCCCCGTCGCGAGCCCGGTCGCGCCGACGTACCCGATCACCTGACCGCGTTCGACGGCTTCGCCCGGATCGAGCCCGGGGACGATACGCGCCAGGTGTCCGTACGACGACTCGAGCGACCCGGCATGGTCGATCCGCACGCACCGGCCGAGCTGACTGGCCCACCCCGAGTGGCTGATCGTCCCGCCCGCGACCGCCCGCACCGGCGTGCCCACCGGCGCCGCGAAGTCCACACCGAGATGAGGTCGCTGCACGCGCAGGATGGGGTGGCGCCGGCCGAGCGAAAAGTCGGACGTGATCTCGGTGAACTCGACCGGGTAGCGCAGGAAGGTACGCGAGAGCGGGTCACCCGTCGGACGGTAGTATCCACCGCGACCGTCCGTGTCCTCGAAAAAGACCGCGGTGGTGGGGCGTCCGTTGGCCATGATCTCCGCGCCGAGCACCTTGCCGGGCTCGGCGCGTGCGCGCCCCGCCTGCCAGATGTTCTCGTACAGGACGCGGAACTCGTCTCCCGGGCGAAGGTCTTTTTCGAGATCCATCTCCCAGCCGAAGATGTCCGCGAGCTCGGAGATCACCCGCGGTGGCATGCCCGAGTCGGCCGCGTCTTCGCGCAGTCCGCGCTCGATCGACACCGCCAGGCCCTTCACTTCGGTGAAGTACGGGAGCACCGTCCGCTGCGCCTGGACGATTCCCTCCGGCGTCCGCTCGAGGACCAGGAGCGACCGATCGTCGATCTCGTAGTGGATGGCTTCGAGCGCGTGCGTGGCCTTGTCGAAGCGCAGCGAGAGACCCCGTCGTGGGCGCAGCCGGCGCAGGTCGTACACCTCGCTCGCCGCTTCCAGCCACGGCGCCGCCTCGGCGCGGCTCACGCCGCGCGCCGCCAGGATGTGCGTCAGGCTGTCGCCCCGGCGCACGTGCACGTGCTCCTCGGCCGCCCCCCGCGTTCCCGTGGCGGGCGACACCGGCTTGGCCGGCTTGACGACACGGGCCCGCTGCTTGGGCGCCACGCGCTTGGTGCTGCGGCGCGGCTGCCCGGCATCCGCCAGCACGGGATGCAGCAGAGTCGCCAGGTACACGAGTACCAGGAGCTTGATGCCCTCTCCTCGGCGCATCGCCACTATAGTCGGTCCTCCATGTCTCCGGGTATTCCGGCCGCGCTACAGGCACACGCAACGAGACGAACTTGATGGGAACAGTATTGACCGTGCCAAAGGCCCCATCAGATGTCAATCATTTCGCTTGGGCGCGTTGCGACCCCCAGGGTCTCGGTGATAACAAAAAAAGATCATGCGAATCGCGGCGTTCGACGTTGGTGACGTTCGCATCGGGGTGGCCGTGAGTGACGAACTCGGTCTCACGGCGCAGGGGATCGGGGTGGTCGAGCGGGTCGGCTGGAGGCGGGATATGGAGGCCCTGGCGAGCCTGCTCGCCCCCTACACCCCCGACCGCCTGGTGGTGGGCCTGCCGCGCAACATGAACGGGTCGGAGGGGCCGCAGGCGGCCAAGGTTCGGGCCTTCGCCGAGCGGGCGGCTGCCCATCTGGGCCTGCCACTCGACTACTGGGACGAGCGTCTCACCACGGTCGCCGCCGAGCGCGTCCTCCTGGAGGCCGACATGAGCCGCCGCCGCCGCCGGCAGGTGATCGACAAGGTCGCCGCCACACTGATCCTCCAGGGGTACCTCGCGAGCCGCGCGTGAGCCGCCCCCTGCGCCTCCTCCTGGCGACCGGCGCGCTGGTGGTCGTGGCCGCCGTGGGAGCCGTGGCCGGCGGTGCGTACCTTCTGCAGCGTCCCGGCCCGGCCCTGCCCGGGCCCGTCACCGTGACCGTGACGGAGGGCGAACGCTTCGCCGAGATCGCCACCGACCTGCAGCGCCAGGGCGTGCTCCGTCATCCGCTGCCTCTCGTCGTGTGGGCGCGCCTCACGGACAAGGATCGCAACGTGCATTGGGGAGAGTACCTGCTCACTACGTCGCTCTCCCCGCTCGAACTCCTCGAGCGCCTCGGCGGACCGCCGGATCCCGTCCATGCGGTCACCATTCCCGAAGGCTTCACGGTACGGCAGGTCGTGAGCCTCCTCGCGGCGAGCGGCTTCGGCTCCGAGGAAAGCTTCTTCTGTCTCCTCGACGACCCCGCCTTTCTGGCGGCACAAGATCTCCCGCCGGAGGGCACCGAGGGATACCTGTTCCCCGACACGTACGCCTTTCCGCTCGCCATCTCGCAGGAGCGCATCCTGATCGCGATGATCAAGCGCTTCCGCGAGATGACCGGCGCGGATTTCACGCGCGGGGCCACCGGGCTCGGCCTGAACGAGCACCAGGCGGTCACGCTGGCGTCGCTGATCGAGGAAGAGGCCGCACGCCCCGAGGAGCGCCGGTGGGTCGCGGCGGTGTTCGTGAATCGCCTGCGGCGCGGCATGCCGCTGCAGTCGGACCCCACCGTCATTTACGGCCGCGACCAGGGAAGCCCGGGCCACAGCCGGAGTCTCTCGCGCGCCGATCTACGCCATCCCACCCCCTTCAACACGTACACCATCCCCGGCCTGCCCCCGGCACCGATCGCCAATCCGGGCCGCGCCGCGCTGGCGGCGGCCATCGACCCGGCGCCGGTCGACTTCCTCTACTTCGTCGCCCGCGGTGACGGATCGCACGAGTTCTCCGACACGCTCGCCGCCCACAACGCCGCCGTCGCGCGCTTCCAGCGCGGCGGGCGCTAACAAATCGACCCGGGACCTTGTCTCGGGTCGGGGTGGAGTTGGCGCGCGGGAGAGAAGGCGGATGCCGTGCCGCGGCCGGCAAAGCCGGCGCGGCAAACGTCTCCCTGCCGAGGCTGTCGGAAGAACGTCTTACGACATCCGCGCGAGGCTCACCCTCCGCCACCATTGCCGCGCCGGCTTTGCCGGCCGCGGCACGGCCTTCGCCTTCTCCCGCGCGCTCCACCCTCGCTCCGACCCGAGACAGGGTCTCGGGTCGCGCGCTATCCGCCCGTCCGCAGCTGCTGCAGGATGCCGGACGCCTTGATACGAAAATCGCTGCCCCGGGACTGGGTCATGATCTGCAGGATGGTCTCCTCTGCCCGCGGGCCCGCCATGCCGCGGACGTAGCGGGCGAGATCGGCGTCGTCGATGCCGTTGAGTGTGCTCATGAACGAGGTGCGCAGGTGGGCATCGGTCTCGAGCACCTGCAGCCCGGCGCGCACGGCCTCTCCGCGCACGACGGCGTCCTCGTGCTGGATGCCCATCTGGAGGACCTGCGACAGGGTGGCGGTGCTCGAACCGAGCACCTGGGCGAGGCGGCCACTCACCTGGACGGGGGGATGCGCGTTGACGAGGCCGAGCAGGATCGGGAGACTGGCGGCGGGCTTCGCCGGCGCAGCGGGCACGGGAGCCCCCGGCGCCCTGGCCGTCGAGGCTCCCTGGACCTGCGGACCGCCGAGCAGCTTGATGGCGCGGAGCCGGTCCCCCTCGCCGTAGACGAGGGTGAAATTCTCGTCGCCGAGCAAGCGATGGAGCGCTTCCGGCAGCGGCAGGGCATCGAACTCGGCGCTGACCGAGCGCGGGTGCGCCACGCTGCCGCGGATCTCGGCACCGGTCTGCCGCGCGACGTCGTCGAGCACCTCCTCGACCGGGACATTGCTCAAGCGCACCGAGAGCGTGTCGTGGGCGTAGGCAACCACCCGTCCCGGCGGCGCACTGTCTGGCCGGGCGCCCTCCGCCGTCGGCACCGCACCGTCCTGCCCCCGGGCGAGATCCGGCCCGACGGCGAGAACAGTCCCGATCGCCGCCACGAACAACGCGGCCATCCACCGGTCGCCCATGCTCCGAGCTTAGCCGCCCGTATCGTTCGCTCGCAACCACCGTGTCGGACCCCGCCGTTGCGGCTCGCCCTTCCTTCGCCTACGGTACATTGCCCGGATGGTCACCCGACGGCAGAAGGAGCTGCTCGACTATCTGCGCAGCCACATCGACGGGCACGGATACGCTCCCACTCTGGACGAGATCCGCCGTCGCTTCGGCCTCACCTCACTCGCCACGGTGCATAAGCATCTCCGCAACCTGGAGCAGAAGGGCTTGGTGCGCCGTCTCGCGCACCGGAGCCGCGCGCTCGAGCTGGTCACCCCCGCCACCACCAGGGTGGTAGCGGTCCCGCTCCTCGGGCAGGTCGCAGCCGGGGCCCCGATCGAGGCAATCGAAGCCGCAGAGACGGTTACGCTACCCGAGGAGCTGCTCGGGCGCGGCGAGACCTTCGCGCTCCGCGTACGTGGTGACTCGATGGTCGACGACGGCATCCTCGACGGCGACCTGATCATCGTCGCCGCGCAGGCGAGTACCGAGAACGGCGCCACGGTGGTGGCACTGGTGCGCGGCGAGGCCACGGTGAAGAAGCTCTATCGCGAGCGCGGCCGTGTGCGCCTCGTGCCGGCCAACGCGCGCGTGCGACCGATCGTCGTACGCGGGGAAGACGTGCAGGTGCGCGGGCGTGTGATCGCCGTCGTGCGGCGCTACCGGTGACCGGGATGCACCCGTTCGCGCTCTACGTACACATCCCGTGGTGCCGGCACGTGTGTCCGTACTGCGACTTCACCGTCTACGCGACCTCGTCCCCGCCCGAGACCGCGTACGTGGCCGGCCTCCGGCGTGAGCTGCGCGCGCGCGCCACCGAGGGACCGTTCGCACGGCGCGCGGCGAAGAGCGTGTTCCTGGGGGGCGGCACGCCGTCGCTGTTCTCGCCCGGCGCCCTCGCCTCCCTCCTGGCCGAAACCACGCGCTGCTTCGGCATCGGCGCCGGCGCGGAAGTGACGCTCGAGGCCAACCCGGGCACGCTCTCACGCGCCAGTCTCGCGGGATACCGGGCAGCCGGCGTCAACCGGCTTTCCCTGGGCGCGCAGTCGTTCCACGCCGCCCACCTCCGCACCCTCGGCCGCGACCATGCGCCGGAGGACATCTCCGCCGCGGTCGACGCGGCTCGCGCCGCGGGATTCGAGAACGTCAGCCTGGACCTCATCTTCGCCGTTCCCGGCGCATCGCTCGCCGACTGGGAGCAGGACCTCGCCGCCGCCATCGCGCTCGCGCCCACGCACGTGTCGGCCTACAGCCTCACCTACGAGGAGGGCACGCCGTTCCACCGGTGGCGCAGCGCGGGGCGCATCGTCGCGGTGCCGGAGGACGACGAGGCCGCGATGGCCGAGGCGACGGCGCATCGCCTGGCCGATGCGGGCTACGAGCGCTACGAGATCTCCAGCTGGGCCCGTCCGGGCTGGGCCGCGCAGCACAACCTCTCCTACTGGGACGGGTCCGACTACCTCGGCATCGGCACCGGCGCGCACTCGTTCACGAGCCTGCCCGCTCCCGGGCGGCGGTGGATCAACGAGCGCATACCCGAGCGTTACCTCGCCACCATCCGGACGCGCGGCACCGCGGTGGCCAGCGAAGAGCCCCTGTCCGAGGCCGAGGCACGCGCCGAGTTCTCGTTCTGCGGCCTGCGCCAGACGGCAGGCGTGGATCTGGACGCGTTCCGGCGACGGTTCGGCGTGCGGCTCGACGACGCGTTCCCGCACGTGCAGACGCTGCTCGCCGACGGGCTCGTCGAAGAGGCCGGCGCGCGCCTGCGCCTCACGTCGACGGGGCTGCGGTTCGCCGACACGGTGGCGGCGACCTTCGTCTAGCTAGTACCGGTAGTGGTCGGGCTTGTACGGGCCTTCGGTCGGAACGCCGATGTAACTGGCCTGCTCGGGGGTGAGCGTCGTGAGCTTCACCCCGAGCTTCCCGAGGTGCAGGCGCGCCACCTCCTCGTCGAGCTGCTTCGGTAGCATGTAGACCCGCTTCTCGTACTTGGCCGCGTGCTGCCAGAGTTCCAGTTGGGCCAGCACCTGATTGGTGAACGAGGCGCTCATCACGAACGACGGGTGGCCGGTCGCGCAGCCGAGGTTGAGCAGCCGGCCCTCGGCCAGGATGAGCACCGAGTGTCCGTCCGGAAACACCCACTCGTCGTACTGCGGCTTGATGTTCACCTTCGCTACGCCGGGCAGCTTCGCTAGGCCGGCCATGTCGATCTCGTTGTCGAAGTGGCCGATGTTGCCCACCACCGCCTTGTCCTTCATGCGCGCCATGTGCTCGGCGGTGACGATGCGGTAGTTGCCGGTGGCGGTGACGAAGATGTCGGCTTTGGAAACGTAGTCCTCGATGGGGGCCACCTCGTAGCCCTGCATGGCGGCCTGGAGGGCACAGATGGGATCGATCTCGGTCACGATGACGCGGCAGCCCTGGCCGCGCAGCGCTTCGGCACACCCCTTGCCCACCTCGCCGAAGCCGCACACCACGGCGATCTTGCCGCCGAGCATCACGTCGGTGGCGCGGTTCAGGCCGTCGATCAGCGAGTGCCGGCAGCCGTAGATGTTGTCGAACTTGCTCTTGGTGACCGAGTCGTTGACGTTGATGGCGGGGAAGAGCAGCGTGCCGTCCTTCGCCATCTGGTAGAGGCGGTGCACGCCGGTGGTGGTCTCCTCGCTCACGCCGCGGAGCCGCGGCGCGATGCGCTGCCACTGCCCCGGCGCCTCCTGCTGCAGGCGGCGCACGAGCGTCAGGATCACCCCCCACTCCTCGGGATCGTTCTTCGGGTCGAAGTCGGGCACGCGGCCGGCCCGTTCGAACTCGAAACCCTTGTGGACCAGCAGCGTGGCATCCCCGCCGTCGTCGACGATCAGGTCTGGTCCGCTGCCGTCGGGCCACACGAGCGCCTCGTTGGTGCACCACCAGTACTCCTCAAGCGTCTCGCCCTTCCAGGCGAACACCGCCATGCCGCGCGGGCTGTTGACCGTCCCTTCGCGGCCGACCGCCACCGCCGCGGCGGCAGTGTCCTGCGTGCTGAAGATGTTGCACGACACCCAGCGCACGTCGGCGCCCAGGTCGATCAGGGTCTCGATCAGCACCGCGGTCTGCACCGTCATGTGCAACGACCCCATGATCCTCGCACCCGCGAGCGGCTTGCTGGCCCCGTACTTGGCGCGCAATGCCATCAGGCCCGGCATCTCCTGCTCCGCGAGCCGGATCTCCTTGCGCCCGAGCTCGGCGAGCGCCAGGTCCTTCACCTTGAACGGCGGCCGGGCACTCGTGGCGGGCGCGACGGCCTTGAGCGGCGAGGTCGTACTCATCGGCAGAACCTCCGTGGGGGTTGGAAGAGCAGAGTCATCCGTTGATCCGGATGAAGCGTTACACCAACCAAAAGCCCCACGTCAAGCCAGCCGCGGATCTCGGACTGCCGGGGATCAGACGCCGCATCGAGCGTTGCGGGCGCCGGGCGTCGGCGGAGCGCCTCTCGAGCCGGACCGCCCGCCGCGATCGAGCCCCGGACGCCCCGCCCGGCGAGAGCCGAAGCGGAGCCGACGCCCGGCGCCCGCGGACTGCCGCTCCGACGCCGGACCCCCTCAGCGCCCGAGCCCCGCAGCCGAGCGCAGGTCCCCGACCCGGTCCGTCCGCTCCCAGCTGAAGTACGGCCCGTCCGGCACCCGCCCGAAATGCCCGTACGACGCGGTGCGGCGGTAGATCGGCTGCTTCAAGGCGAGGGTCTTGATGATCCCGGCGGGCTTCAGCTCGAACACGTCGCGCACGATCTTGGCGATCTTCTCGTCCGGCACCTTGCCGGTGTCGAAGGTGTCGACCAGCACCGACACCGGGTCGGCCACGCCGATGGCGTACGCGAGCTGCACCTCGCACCGCCCGGCCAGCTCGGCAGCGACGATGTTCTTGGCGATGTAGCGCGCCATGTACGCCGCGCTCCGGTCGACCTTGCTCGGGTCCTTGCCGCTGAACGCGCCGCCGCCGTGCCGCCCGTAGCCCCCGTAGGTGTCGACGATGATCTTGCGACCGGTGAGGCCGCAATCGCCCTTCGGCCCCCCCTCGACGAAACGGCCGGTCGGGTTGATGTAGTAAACGGTGTGCTTGTCGAGGAACTCCGGCGGCACGACCTTCTTCACCACCTCTTCGATGATCGCCTCTTTCAACGTCGCGTGCGCGACGTCGGGCTCGTGCTGCGAGGAGACCACCACCGTGTCGGCACGGACGGCCTTGCCGTCGCGGTACTCGACCGTCACCTGGCACTTGCCGTCGGGGCGGAGGAACGGCAGGAGGCCGGACCGCCGCGCCTCGCCCAGACGCTGCCCGATGCGGTGCGCGGTGTAGATGGCGAACGGCATGTACTCCTTGGTCTCGTCGCAGGCGAAGCCGAACATCATGCCCTGGTCGCCGGCGCCCTGCTCCTTGAACAGCCCCTCGCCGGCGGTCACGCCCTGCGAGATGTCGGGGGACTGGCGCTCGACCGCGGTCACGACGGCGCAGCTGTCGCAGTTGAAGCCGCTTTCCGGCGTGGTGTAGCCGATGTCGCGGATCACCTCCTTGGCGATGTCGCCGAACTCGACCTTCGTCCGGCTCGTGATCTCCCCCGCCACCACCACCAGGCCCGTCTTGATGAGCGACTCGCAGGCCACACGGCTGTCGGGATCCCCCGCCAGGAGCGCATCCAGGATGGCGTCCGATATCTGATCGCAGACCTTGTCCGGGTGGCCATCGTTGACCGATTCCGACGTGAACACGTAGTCCTTGAGCATCGCGCGCGAACCTCCTCGAGACTCCCTGGGGCGTGGTGCAGCAGGGCCGGACGATGGGGGGGAGTGCCGTCCGGGCGGCGGTATAGCCGATGCCGCTTTCCGCGGGCAAGGGCCGCCACGCGCCCGGAACCACCCCGGTGGCGGCGCGCCGGAGCGCCGCACGAACCCGATCGCAGCCTGCTGCGACCTACTTGGCCTCGTCCTCGCGCTCGTGGAAGCCGGCCTCGAACAGGGCCCGCAGGGCGGCCAGGACCTCGATCGCCTGGGGTCCGGAGGTCACGACCTCGACCTCGCTCCCCTGCTCTGCGGCGAGCATCATGACGCCCATGATGCTGGCACCGTTCACCGTGTGCCCATCTTTGACCAAAGTCACCTCGGCGTCGAAGCGCTTCACGGTCTCCACCAGAAGCCCCGCCGGGCGGGCATGCAATCCCTTCTTGTTGCGAACCTCGAGGGACGCGCGCTGTTCGTCCGCGGGAGGCGTGCCCATGCCGCTCAGCGCGCCTGGCGACGGATCGCGGGCGGTTCGGTGGCCCAGAAGATGTGCTCCTGCCCGTAGCGCTGGATGAATCCCGCCAGCGTGTGCGCATCCATCTCATGACGCGCGCTGGTGAGCTTGATCAGGATGGGCATGTTGAGGCCCGCCACGACCTCCACGCCGAGCTGGCGCGCGAGCACCAGGCTCTGATTGGTGGCGGTGTCGCCGAGCATGTCGGTCAGGATGATGACCCCCTGTCCGCGATCGACCCGTGCCACGGCCGCAGCGATCGCGTCGTGGATGGTCTCCGCACTGTCCCGCGCCTCGGTGGCTACAGCCTCGAGCGCCTCGATGGGTCCGAGCACGTCCTCGACCGTCTGGACCATCGCCTCCGCCACCCGCCCATGTCCCGCCACGACGATCCCGATCATGCGAAAATCCTTACCCTCCCGCCGGCATTGCGGCAAGATCGACGAGCCGACGTCTGCTCACGGGCGGGCCGCGTCCCGGTGGCGGATGAGCACCCGATGGCCATGCGCCCCGAGACGCCGGCTCAGCTCCTCGACGAGCGCCACCGAACGATGGCGGCCTCCGGTGCATCCGAGCCCGATGGTGAGATAGCTCTTCCCCTCGCGCTGGTAGTGGGGCAGAGCGAAGTCGAGCAGATCGACCACCCGCCGCAGGAACTCCTGCGTCTCCGCCTGCTCGAGCACGTACCCGGCCACCTCGCTGTCCAGGCCGGTCTTCGGGCGGAGCGCGTCGATGAAGTACGGGTTCGGCAGGAAGCGGCAGTCCAGCGCCAGGTCGGCGTCGGTGGGGAGCCCAAACTTGTACCCGAAGGACTGCAACACGACCGTCATCGTCCCGGCCGGCGGGCGATCGATCAGGTCGCGGAGCGCATCGCGCAGCTGATGCACGGTGAGGGCGCTGGTGTCGACGATGCGGTCGGCACGCTCACGCAACCCCCGCAGGCGCTCCTGCTCGCGCTGGATCCCATCGGCAAGCACGCCTCCTTCCGCCGCCGGATGCGGCCGGCGGGTTTCGCTGAAGCGGCGCACCAGCACGTCCTCGGTGGCCTCGAGATAGAGCAGCTCGAACGCCACGCCCCCCGCGCGCAGCTCCTCGAGCACGCGCGGCAACTCCTCCAGGAACTGGCCCTCACGCACGTCGATACCGAGCGCCACGCGCCGCACGTCCTCGCGTGTTTCCCACAGCTCGACCAGACTCGGGATGAGGGCCACGGGCAGGTTGTCGATGCAGTAGAAGCCCAGGTCCTCGAGCACGTGGATGGCGGTACTCTTGCCCGAGCCCGACAGCCCGGTGACCACGACGACGTGCAACCTCCCCTTCATGGGCTGCCGCTCGCGACACGCGCCGCCCGGCGGCGGGCAATCTCTTCGTCGAGCCGAGCGCTGAACTCGACGGCACTGTGGCGACCGCGCGTGTGCAGCAGGTGGTTGCGCGCCGCGGTCTCGATCAGCATCCCGATCGTGCGCCCGGGACTCACCGGGATGCGCACCCGGGGCAGCTCGACCTCGAGCAGCGTGGTACGCTCCTCCACCAGTCCGAGGCGGTCTGGCGCACCAGGCCACTCCTCGAGCTCGACGACCAGGTCGATCTGGCTCTCGTCCAGGGTCGCGAGGGTGCCGAACAGCGCCTCCACATCGATCACGCCGAGGCCCCGGATCTCCATATGGTGCTCCAGAAGCTGCGCGGCGCGCCCGCGGAGCACGGCGGGGGAGATGCGTCGTACGGACACCACGTCGTCGGCCACCAGGCGGTGTCCCCGCGAGATCAGATCCAGGGCGGCTTCGCTCTTCCCGATGCCGCTCTTGCCGAGGATGAGCACGCCGAGGCCGTAGAGGTCGACCAGGTCGCCGTGCAGGTCGGCGCTGGGGGCGAGCCGCTCCTCCAGCCAGGCCGTAACGCACCGGATGAACTCCGCCGTCCGCTGCCCGGAGGCGAGCACCGTCACGTCCGCTGCTTCTGCGGGATCGGTCAGCACGGCCGGTGGCGGTGTGCCGTTGGTGACGACGAAGCACGCCACGCCGGCGTCGGCCACCGCCGCGACCGCGGCGCGGGCGCGGGCGGGGTCCAGTGTGCCGAGATACGATATCTCGCTGTTGCCGAGCACCTGCAGCCGGTCGGGGTGGAGCTGCGGCAGGTAGCCCGCCAGGGCGAGCCCGGGTTGCTGCACGCGCGGCAACAAGATCGTCCGGTCGAGACCACTCGCTCCCGAAACCAGCCGCAGCGCGAGGGCCGGCCCCACCGTCTCGAGCAGCTCCCGGATCGCGACGCTCAATACTTGTCGTCCTCGGTCCGGATGACCCGGAACAGCTCGGCGGCGTCGGGAGCCGCCATGAGCCGGCTCCGGAACGCCTCATCCTTGAGCAGTCGCGAGATGCGCGCCAGCGCCTTCAGATGCGCGCCGGCCGAATCCTCGGGCGCGACCAGGAGGAAGAACAGGTGCGTCGGCTTCCCATCGATGGAGGCGAAGTCGACGCCGGCGGGGCTCCGGCCAAAGCCGGCCACCACCCGCTTCACTCCCGCGAGCTTGCCATGCGGGATCGCGACCCCGTCACCGAGGGCGGTGCTGTTCAGGCGTTCGCGATCTTCGAGCGCGGCCACCAGATGGTCGCGGTCGATCTCGGGGTGCTGGACGGCTACTACCGTGGCCAGTTCTTCGATGACCTGGTCCTTCGTTCGACCCGACAGCGAGGCGACGACGACCGGCTCGGCGAGGATGTCGAGGATCTTCATGGGGTCTCTGGGCTAGCTAGCGTCGTTCGGGCTCGATCAAGCCGAAGTTACCATCCTTGCGGCGGTAGAGCACGGCGAGCCGCTGATCGGAGGCGTTGGTGAAGACCAGGAAATCGTCCCGTGACGCCCGGAGCTGCTCGACCGCCTCTTCCACCGAGAGCGGCTTGGCGGGCACCCGCTGCGAGCGGATGACCTCCGGGGCGCCCCCGGCGCCGCGGCGATCGCCCGCCAGCACCGACGCCACGACCTCCCGCTCCCCCCGGCCCGGCCCGCCCTTGTGGCTCCGCCGCTTGGCTTTCAGCTTTTGCGCCTGATGCTCGAGCTTGTCGAGCGCCAGGTCGATCGCCGAATAGAGGTCGTGCGTCTCCTCGGCCGCGAACATCGTCACGTGGTCCGCCTTGAGCGTGATCTCGGCCACGTGCCGCTCCTTGGCCACGCTCAGGATGACGTGGGCATCGAGCGGCCGGCGGAGATACTTCTTCACCCGCTCGAGCTTCTCTTCGGCGTAGGCACGGAGCGCGGCGGTAGGCTCGACGTGCCGGAACGTCACGCTGATCCGCATGGAGGTCCCTCCACGGACGGTATCGGCAGGGAAACGGTCAGCACACCTGCTTACGCTTCGACGACGGAAGAATACCCATCAGCTCGCGGTATTTCGCCACCGTGCGCCGCGCGATGTCGATCTCCTCCTTGCTGAGCAGCTCCGCGATGTACTGATCGCTCAACGGCTTGCGGGTGTCTTCCTTGGCGATGATCTCGCGGATCTTCTCCTTCACGCTCGCGGCCGAGACTTCCGTCCCGTTCCCGCCCCGGAGGCTGGAGGTGAAGAAGTACTTGAGCTCGAACGTGCCCTGCGGGGTGTGGACGTATTTCCCGGCAGTGGCGCGGCTGACCGTCGACTCGTGCATGCCGATGTCGTTGGCCACGTCCTTTAGCACGAGCGGACGCAGCGCCGATACCCCCTTCTCGAGGAAGTCCTGCTGGAACTTCACGATGCTCGACGTGACCATGTACAGGGTGCGCTGGCGCTGGTGGATCGACTTGATGAGCCACGCCGCCGCGCGCATCTTCTCCTGAATGTAGCCGCGCGCCTCGGGCGAGCCGTTGGCGCCCAGCATGCGGCGGTAGAACGACGACACGCGCAGGCGCGGCAGCCCTTCTTCGTTGAGCGTGACCACGTACTCGTCGCCCACCTTCTGGACGTTCACGTCCGGCGTGACGTAGCGCGTGTCGGTATCGCTGAAGTCGCGCCCGGGCTTCGGCTCGAGGACGGAGATCACCTTGGTGGCCTCGGCGATCTGCTCCATGGAGACGCCCAGCTCGCGCGCCAACCGATCGAACCGCCGGCTCTCGAGCACCGGCAGGTAGTCGCGGATGATGCGTACCGCGAGGGCGTCGTCGGCTGCCCCCAGCTGCCGGAGCTGGATGCAGAGGCACTCGGCAAGATCGCGCGCGGCCACCCCCGGTGGATCGAACTCCTGGATGCGGGCGAGCACGCTCTCGACGATCTCCACGTCCGGCCAGGTGTCGGCCAAAAAGGCGATCTCGTCGAGCTGGATCGGCAGGTACCCGTCCTTGTCGAGGCTCCCGATGATCAGCGCGCCGACCTCTTTTTCGCGCTGGCCGAGATCGGACAGGCGGAGCTGCCACATCAGGTGGTCCGGGAGGTTGCTCCGCTTGACGAGGACGTTCTCGAGCGCCGCTCGCCGGTCGTCGTCATCACCCGACGGCCCCGGCCCGGTCGAGCCGTGGATGTCGTTGCTGTAGTTCTCGGCGTACTCTTTCCAGTCGATCTCGCCGACGTTCGAGACCTCGGCGTCCGCCTTGGGGGCCTCGTCGACCGGGACCTCTTCGGCGCCGTCCGGGCCGTCGACGGTGGGCACCTCGGACGGCGCCTCGACCTTCTCGTCGAGGTTCTCTTCGAGCATCGGGTTCTCGGTGAGCTCCTGGTCGACGAGCGTCTCGAGCTCGGCGCGTGAAACCTGCAGGATCTTGATGGCCTGCCGCAGCTGGGGCGTCATCACCAGCTGTTGCGTGAGCCGTTGCTGCAGGACGATACGCGCGTCGGCCATCGACAGGGTCCGCGATACTACAGTCGGAACTTCTCGCCCAAGTAGATCTCGCGCGCCTGTTTGCTGTCGGCGATGCGCGCGGGATCGCCCTCTTCGAGCACGGCGCCCTGGTTCACGATGTAGGCCCGGTCACAGATGCCGAGAGTTTCACGCACGTTGTGATCCGTGATGAGGACGCCAATGCCTCGCTTCTTTAACTGAGTCACAATGCTCTGAATGTCAACCACAGCGATCGGATCGATGCCTGCGAACGGTTCGTCGAGGAGCAGGAACGCAGGCGAGAGCACGAGCGCACGTGTGATCTCTACCCGTCGTCGCTCGCCGCCCGACAAGGAGAACGCCTTGTTCCTGGCCAAACGCGCGATGCCGAGTTCGTCGAGCAACCTCCGCAGGCGCTCGGCGCGCTCGGCGGCGCTCAGATCCAGGGTCTCGAGAATGGCGAGGATGTTCTCCTCGACTGTCAGTTTGCGGAAGATCGACGGCTCCTGGGGCAGGTACCCCAACCCCCGGCGCGCGCGCTCGTACATCGGCAACCGACTGATATCTTCGCCGTTCAGCAGCACGGCGCCGCTCTCGGGCCGGGTGAGCCCGACGATCATGTGAAAGGTGGTCGTTTTGCCGGCGCCGTTGGGTCCGAGGAGCCCGACGACCTCCCCGGCCGCCACCTGCAACGACACGTCGTTCACCACCCGCCGGCTGCCGTAGGACTTGGTGAGCCGGTCCGCCCGGAGCAGCGCGGCGCCGCCGCCGTTCATGGTTGGACGGCCTGTGCCGTCGCTGCCTCCCCGGTGGCCGGCCGCTCCGCGGTCCCGCCGGGGATGTCGTCGCCCTTGTCCGGGTGCAACACGGCCTTGACACGCCGGCGACCACCCTCAACGACGCTTCGGTCTTGGTCGAGGTAGACCACGACGCGCTCACCGGCGACCTCGTTGGCGCCGTCGTGCAACACCGGGTTGTCGACCAGCACGAGGGTACGCGCGACCTGATCGAACACGGCGCGCCCGCCCGTGGCCCAGCGGGAGCCGTGGTCGATCCGCACGTTGCCGGTCGCCACGATGTCCCGGACGCGCTGGCCGCTCGTGGCAGTGGCCGTCTCGGTGGCCGCACGCGCGAGCGAGACCGTCAACGTGTCGCTCTTCACCTTGACCTCGCCCTGCAGAACCTGCACGCCGCCCCGATACACCACCACCCCGGTCTTGTGATCGTACTCCAGCGTGTCGGCCGTGATGATGATCGGCGCGTTGCGGTCGCCGACGGTACGCGCGCCGAGCAGGCCGCCGCCTGGCGCCGGCCGGGCCGGCGACTCCACCCCACCCGCCACGCCGAGCGTGACCGCCAGCACCACCCCGACGATCACACCGCTCAGGGGCCCCGCCCTCACGAACGAGTCCCCTCGTGGCGCAGCGTGGTGCGCACGTCCCCGAAGAGCCGCACCTGCTGCGGCCCGACGTCGATCTCCATCCCGCGCCCGGTGACCTCGAGCGTCGGCCCGCGCACGGTGACCGGCGAGGGGGACGTGATCACGTCACGCGTACGCACGTACGTGGCTTCGTCCGTGTCGACGCGCAGGTCGTCGAAGTCCACCCTCACGCCGCCCCGTAGGGTAAGTGACTGCACCTCCTGGCCGTCCAGCACGAGGTGGCCCTCGGCGCCCTCGACGCGGGTCGTCCGCGCGCCGTCGTCCAGGAAGAACGTCATACGCGGCTCCTGGACCACCACCTGGTGCGTCTCGTCGTAGTACTGCGCGTCCTTGGCCGTGATCTCCCACACGGTGTGGCCCCGCTCGATCTTCACGCGCCGGAAGTTCTTGATACGCTGCGCCACTTGCGAGCGCAGATCGCGCCCGACCTCCCGCAGCGGATCCACTCGCCGGGCGGAAACGCTGCGCGAGACGAGATAGCCGATTCCACCGAGGGCGGCGGCCACCACGAGGAGCAGCGCGGTGCGCAGCCGTGTTCGTCGCATCGCGATCGAGCCCGTTCGAGGGCGGGTCAGAGCTACCACGCGGGTGTCGGACTGTAAAGGTGACGCGCGCGGCGAGACGCGTCAGCGCGCCCCCGACGGCAGCGCGCGGGCGGCGTCGCCGGGGGTTGGCGGTGGCTGCTTGCGCCAGCGCTCGTGCCACCATACCCACTCCGCAGGCACGCGGCGGATCTGCGCCTCGATCGCCGCCGTGAGTCGCGCCGTCAGGGTCACGATGCCACCACGGTCACGCCGCGTGGCGGGCACCTCGATACGCTCCATCCGGACCCGATGCCCGCCGTCGGCCCGGCGTTCGATGAAGATCGTGAGGACCGGGGCACCGGTGCGCAGCGCGAGCAATGCCGGACCAGGCGGCGTATGCGCCGGACGCCCGAAGAAGGGCACGAACACGCCCGCACCGCGCGTGTCTTGATCGATCAGCATGGCGACGATGCGACCCCGCGCGAGTGCCGCACGTACACCACTCAGGAACTGCGCCGTGTCACGCACGATCAGCTCGACGCCGGCCGCCTCCCGGAAGCGCATGATGAGCGCATGAAGGCGCACGTCGTTCACGCGGGCCACCCCCGTCAGTGGATAGCCGATGCCGGCCACCCAGGCCGCCAGGAGCTCCCAATTTCCGCAGTGCCCGCTCACGAGGAGAACACCGCGCCCGAGCGCCAGGGCCGCGTCCAGCGTTTCGCGCGCGCCATCGGCGAACACGACGTAGCGGCCGTGGCGGAGGATGGTGTCGAGCATGGTCAGTTCCGTGAACGACTGGCCGGCGTGGAGGAAGGTCTCCCGCACCAAACGGTGGCCGGCCGCCTCATCGAGCGCCGGGAACGCCAGCGCCACGTGCCGGCGGGCCAGCCGCCGCGGTGTCCCGAGGAGTCGATGGGCGGCCCGCCCGAGCGTCCGCCCCAGGGCCAGACCGACCGGAAGCGGCAACGCACCCACGAGGCGCCACAGGACGCCGATCGTGCCCGCGAGCAGGGCGTTGCGCGGCCTGCGCGTCACACGCCGGAGCTGGCGCCACAGCGCGCGGCGCTCGGGGCGACTCTGGTTAAATGACGCCGGCACGCAGGAGGTCGTGGAGGTGGATCACGCCGCAGGGCGTCCGGGTGTCGTCGGTGAGAATGAAGAGCGAGGTGATAGCGAGGCGTTCCATCACGCCGACCGCCTCGGCCGCCAGCGCGCCGCCGGCGATCGTCTTCGGTGCCGTGGTCATGAGGTCGTGGGCCGTGAGAGCACGGATGTCGGTGGCCCGCTCGAGTCCCCGCCGCAGGTCGCCATCGGTCACGATGCCGACCAGGGCCCCGGTCCCATCGACGACCCCCGTCACGCCGAGGCGCTTGGACGTGATCGCGATGAGCGTGTCCTTGAGCGAGGCGCCGGCGTCGACCACCGGCAGCTGCTCGCCGCGGTGCATCAGGTCTTCCACCCGCAGGAGGCGTCGCCCGAGCGCCCCGGCGGGATGCAGGAGGGCAAAATCCTCGGCCGAGAACCCCCGCTCTTCGAGCAACGCGACCGCGAGCGCATCGCCTAGGGCCATGGTGACGGTGGTGCTGGCCGTCGGGGCCAGCCCAAGGGAACAGGCCTCCTCCGGCACGCTCACGTCGAGCGCCACATCCGCATCGCGTGCGAGGGTGGACGTCGGATTCCCGGTGACAGCGATCAACGGGATGCCGAACCGGCGCGCCACCGGCAGGAGACGCAGCACCTCTTCCGACTCGCCGCTGTTGGACACCGCCAGCAGCACGTCGCCGCGCACCAGCGTCCCCACGTCGCCGTGGCTACCCTCCCCGGCGTGCAGGAAGAGCGCCGGCGTGCCGGTGCTGGAGAACGTGGCCGCGATCTTGCGGCATACGATCCCGGACTTGCCCACCCCGGTGACGACCACCTTGCCCCGACACCCGAGCAGGAGGTCGACGGCACGACCGAACCGCTCGTCGAGCCGCTCGCGCAGCGCGTGCAGCGCACCGGCTTCGATGTCGAGCACCCGTCGGGCCGCCGCGAGCCGATCCGCGCGACGTTCGGGCGAGGGCGCGCCGTCAGTCCGTCGTGGCATGGGCCTCCGCGCGTACGGCGCGATCGATCGCGACCAACTGCCGCAGCAGCGCCGGCAGGGCATCCAGCGGCAGGCTGGTCGCGCCGTCCGATCGCGCCCGGCTGGGATCCTCATGGATCTCCATGAAGATCGCGTCCGCGCCGGCCGCCACGGCCGCGCGCGCCAGCGGGGCGACGAAGCGGCGATCGCCGCCCGACGCCGTGCCCTGCCCGCCCGGGTGTTGCACGCTGTGCGTGGCATCGAACACGACCGGGCAGCCGGTGGCGGCCAGGATCGCCAGCGCACGGAAGTCCGCCACCAGGTTGTGGTAGCCGAAGGCGTACCCACGCTCCGTCACAAGCAGTGCCCGGTTGCCCGTGGAGCGTGCCTTGCGCACCACCTGTTCCATCTCTTCGGGCGACAGGAACTGTCCCTTCTTCAAGTTGACGGGCTTCCCGGCCCGCGCCACGGCGAGAATGAAATCGGTCTGCCGGCAGAGGAAGGCAGGCGTCTGCAGGATGTCGACGACCTCGGCGACCGCCGGCACCTGGGCGGGCTCGTGCACGTCGGTCAGCACGGGCAGCCCGGTGGCGCGCCGCACCTCGGCGAGGATGGCGAGGCCCTCGTCCAGTCCCACGCCGCGGAACGCATCCACCGCGGTCCGGTTGGCCTTGTCGAAGGACGACTTGTAGACCAGCGGCAGGCCGGCCGCCGCGGCCAGGGCGTGCAGGCGCTCAGCATGGCGCAACGCCGCCTCGCGCGACTCGATGACGCACGGGCCGGCGATCAGCACGAGCGGGGCGCCGCCGCCGATCGTCACCGGGCCGACGCGAACCGCGTCACTCACTAGCGCTTCACCACCTTGAGCCCGCCGAGCAGCGGGGCCTCGCGCCGACGGGCATGCTGCTGGAGGGCCGCCCGGATGAACCCCTTGAAGAGCGGGTGGCAGTCCATCGGGCGCGACTTGAGCTCCGGGTGGAACTGACAGGCCAAGAACCACGGATGGTCCTTCAGCTCGATCATCTCGACCAGCGACCCGTTCGGTGAGAGGCCCGAGAAAACGAGCCCGCCGGTCGCGAGCCGCTCGCGGTAGGCGTTGTTCACCTCGTAGCGATGCCGGTGCCGCTCGTCGGCTTTCTTCCGGTTGTAGAGCTTGCGCGCCCGGGTACCCTCCTCGAGCATGAGCGGGTACGCCCCGAGCCGCATCGTGCCCCCTTTCTGGGTGAGACCACGCTGCGTGGTCATCATGTCGATCACCGGATGGGGGGTCGAGGCGTCGACCTCGGTGGAGTTGGCGCCCTCGAGGCCGCACACGTGCCGTGCGTACTCGATCACCGCCATCTGCATGCCGAAGCAGATGCCGAGGAACGGGACCTTCTGTTCGCGCGCCCAGCGCACGGCGGCGATCTTCCCCTCGGTGCCGCGCGGACCGAAGCCCATGGGAACGAGGATGGCGTCCGCGGTGTGAACGCTCTCGGGCAATCCCTCCTGCTCGATGGCTTCCGAGTCGACGAAGCGCAGGTTCACGCGGCACTCGTTGGCGATGCCGCCGTGGGTGAGGGCCTCGTTCAGGCTCTTGTAGGAATCGGTGAGCCCGACGTACTTGCCCACCATCGCGATCTCGACCGTCTCTTTCGGGTTCTTGATGGTGGAGACGATGCGACGCCAGCGTGACAGGTTGGGCGACCCGGTGAAGATGTTCAACTTCTCCACGATGCGCTCGTCGAGGCCCTCGCTGTGGAGGAAGAGCGGCACCTCGTAGATGGTCTCGGCGTCGGGCGCGCTCACCACGCTGCCCTCGTCGACGTTGCAGAAGAGCGCGATCTTGGCCTTGACGTTCTTCTCGAGCGGATGGTGGGCGCGACAGAGGAGGATGTCAGGCTGGATGCCAAGGCCGGTCAGCTCCTTCACGCTGTGCTGCGTCGGCTTGGTCTTGAGCTCGCCCGCGGTGGAGATGAAGGGCACCAGCGTCAGGTGCACGAACAGCGCGTTCTGCCGGCCCACGTCCCAGCCGAGCTGGCGGATGGCTTCGATGAAGGGCAGGCTCTCGATGTCGCCGACCGTGCCGCCCACCTCGCCGATGCAGACGTTGGCGCCCTCGGCGGCTTCCAGGATGCGCCGCTTGATCTCGTCGGTGATGTGCGGGATCACCTGCACCGTCCCGCCCAGGTAGTCGCCACGGCGTTCCTTGGTGATGACGGCGTCGTAGACCTGGCCGGTGGTGAAATTGTTGCGCTTCCCCATCCGGGTGGAGACGTAGCGCTCGTAATGCCCGAGATCCAGGTCGGTCTCGGCGCCGTCGTCGGTGACGTACACTTCACCGTGCTGGAACGGGCTCATCGTTCCCGGATCGACGTTGATGTACGGATCCATCTTGACGAGCGTGACTTTGAGCCCGCGCGCCTCCAGCAGGGCGCCGATCGACGCCGACGCGACCCCCTTGCCCAGCGACGACACCACCCCGCCCGTCACGAAGATGAACTTCGTCTTGGCGCCGTTCTTCACCATGCGGCCCGCCCGTCCCCTGGTTCGCGCTGCGCCTCGGCCACCGCCCGCACTCGCTCGAGATCCGCAGGCGTGTCCACCTCGACCACCGGCTCGTCCCCCGTCCACGCCACCACCCCGATGGTGATGCCGTGCTCGAGCGCGCGCAACTGCTCGAGCTGCTCGCGCCGTTCGAGCGGCGACGGCGGCAGCGCCGCCAGCCGGAGCAGAACGTCGCGCCGGTAGGCGTACATGCCGATGTGCTTCCAGCCGAACGGCTCGCCCGCGGCGCGCGTGCCGTCACGGTCGAACGGGACCGGGCTGCGCGAAAAATAGAGCGCCCGGCCGTCGGCCCCGAGCACCACTTTCACGACGTGCGGCGAGCGCCATTCGTCGGCGTCGGCGATCGGGGTCGCCAGCGTGGCCATCGGGAGCGTCGGCTCGGCCGCCATGCGGGCCACCAATACCTCTACCATGCGCGGGTCGAGGAGTGGCAGGTCGCCCTGTACGTTCACGATCACATCGGCGGTGAGCCCACGGGCGACCTCGGCCACCCGATCGGTGCCGCTCGGGTGATCGGGACGGGTCAGTACGCCGTCGGCACCCGTCCCGGCCACCGCGGCCTGGATGCGCGCGTCGTCGGTCGCCACGATGACGCGGCTGAGCCCACGCGCACGGGCCGTGCGCGCCGCCACGTGCGCGATCATGGGCCGCCCCGCGATGGCGGCGAGCGCCTTCCCCGGCAGGCGGGTGGAACGCCAGCGGGCGGGAATGATGGCGAGGGCGACGGGGTCCATAAAAACGAAAACCGTAGCACGGTCGCCGGCGCGCGGTGCCCGCGACGCCGCTCGTCATTGCGCCGCTCTGCTCGGACCTCGCTCCAGGGACTGGCTACGGGATTTCCTTATAAGAGAGCGTGCTCGGGCCTGTCAATTGGACTCCGGGGGCCCGTGCGCTCCTCGCGCGCGCGGAGCGCGCGCTGCGGTGCTCCGATGCCCCCGGACCCCGCGCCGAGCGCGGCGGAGCCGCGCTCGGCTTGGCGCGCGTTCACGCGGGTCGGCGCGCTTTCGTGTCGGGCTCGTCTTGGCCGGCAGGGGGCACTTGTTGCCTTC
This sequence comes from uncultured Binatia bacterium (SeqCode), assembly GCA_964618895.1. Lineage (GTDB taxonomy): Bacteria > Desulfobacterota > Binatia > DP-6 > DP-6 > CAZUDO01. Next base: position 28,467 of record CAZUDO010000122.1, on the reverse strand, counting down.
GGCGGGGCGAGTGCGCACACTCAGGCGCGATGGCGGATGGCGAGGTGATCATCGAGGTGGGGGACGACGACTTCGAGCGCGCGGTGCTCGCGCGGTCGCGGACCGTGCCGGTGGTGGTCGACTTCTGGGCGCCGTGGTGCGGGCCGTGTCGCACGCTCGGGCCGGTGCTCGAACGACTCGCGCGCGAGCACGGCGGGGCATTCGTGCTTGCCAAGGTCAACATCGACACGGCGCCGGCAACCGCCGAGGGCTTCCGGATCCAGAGCATCCCGGCGGTAAAGGCGTTCCGCGACGGCGCCCTGGTGTCGGAGTTCGTCGGCGCCCAGCCCGAGCACGCCGTGCGGCAGTTCCTGGCCGGCATCCTGCCGACGGAAGCCGACCAGCTCGCTGCCACCGGCGAACGCTGCGCGGCCGACGGAGACGGCGCCGGCGCCCGCAGCGCCTTCGAGGCGGCGATCGCGCAGGACGGGCACCAAGCGTACGCCCTGCTCGGACTGGCCCGGCTGGATGCCGCCGCGGGTGACGTTGCGCGTGCCCTCGAACACCTGGCGCGCATCTCCCCCGGCGTTCCGGTCGCCGCAGACGCCGAGCGGCTAGCGGCCGAGCTGCGCACACGCGTCGACGGCGGCGGTGATGAAGCCGCGCTACGGACCCGGCTCGCCGCCGACCCGGACGACCTCGACGCGCGCCTGGCGCTCGGCCGGGCGCTTGCCGCGGCGGCGCGGTACGAAGAAGCGCTCGCCGAGTTGCTCGAGGTGGTCCACCGCGATCCGCGCCATGCGGACGACGGCGCGCGCAAGGCCATGCTCGACGTGTTCGCAGTCGTCGGCCAACGCGACCCGCTCACCGAGCGCTACCGCAGCGACCTGGCGAAGGCGCTGTATCGCTGAGATCCCCTCGCGGACGATGTGCTCGGCCGCCAGCGTCATCGTCCGGGCTCCACCAGGATCTTGGCGTGCGCGTCGGGATGCGCCAGCTCGGCGAACGCCCCGGGCACCCCGTCGATCCCCACCCGGCCCGTCACCAGGGGCGCCACCGCGATGCGTCCGTCGGCGATCTCGGTGAGCGCGTGCGCGAACTCGTCGGGCATGTACCCCAGCACGAACTGCACCGACAGCTCCTTGTTGATGCCGAGCATGGGTTGGATGCGATCGTCTTCCATGCATACGCCGGCGACCACGATACGGGCCCAGCGCGGCGCCGTACGCATGACTTCGTGCAGCAGGCCGGGCACACCGACGCATTCGAACACGACCGCGGGGCGCGCCCCGGCCGCCTCGGTCCACGCCTCGATCGCGGGCCGCACCTTGGGGTCGACCACGACGTGGGCACCCATCGCGGTCGCGAGCGCGCGCCGGCGCGGCGAATAGTCCGCCGCCACGATCGGCTCGGCCCCGCGCAGGCGGAGCGCCGCGATCACCGCCAGGCCCACCGGCCCGCAGCCGACCACCAGCGGCGCGTCGCCCGGCTCGAGCCGCGCCTTCGCCACCGCATGCACGCCGACGGCCATCGGCTCGGTGAGCGCCGCGTGCTCGGTCGCGAGTCCGTTCGGCACCGGCAGGAGCATCATCTCCGACAGGCACATCAGCTCGCCGTAGCCGCCGGGGTACTCGTTCGAGTAGCCGACCCCGTGCACGCCGCTCATCCCGACCACCAGCGGCATGGAGACGACGCGCGTCCCGGGCCGCAGCCCCCGCTGCGTGTCGGGCCCGAAGTCGACCACCTCGGCGCAGAACTCGTGCCCCAGGACGACGTCGCGCTCCGGATCCATGGCGAACGGCACGCCCGAGTCGCGCGCCGCCTGAACCATCTTGTGGGCGTGCTTCAGCGCGTGCAGGTCCGAGCCGCAGATGCCGCAGGCGAGCGTCCGGACCAGCACCTCGCCCGGTCCGGGCTCGGGGTCGGGCAGTGTGTCGACGACCAGCTGCGAGTGTCGCATGACGGCGGCGCGCATCGTGGGTCCTCCCTGGCTGCCGGGATCGTGCCACGGATGACCGGCGTCGGCATAGCGGTCGATCGGCGCCGCCGGGCCGGCGTAGCGTCGCGCGCCGGCATCGTGCTAGCGACCAGCTCCATGGATCTGCGCTTCACCCCCGACGAGCAGGCGTTCCGCCGCCAGGTGCGCGCCTGGCTACGAAAGAACGTCCCTCCCAAGCAACGCGACGCCCGCCCGCTCGAGTGGCACGATCCCGCGCGCATCGCGCAGGCGAAGGCGTGGCAGCGGACCGTCCACGACGCCGGCTACCTGGCCCTCGGCTGGCCGCGCGCGTGGGGCGGCCAGGGCATGGACGTGCTGCGCCAGACGATCGTCAACGAGGAGATGGTGCTGGCGCGCGCGCCGGGACTCATCGGCCTCATGGGCATCCAGATGGTGGGCCCGACGCTGATCCAGTTCGGCACCGAGGAGCAGCGCCGCCGCCATCTCCCCAAGATCCTCACCGCCGAGGAGATCTGGTGCCAGGGCTACTCCGAGCCGGGTGCCGGCTCCGACCTGGCCTCGCTGCGCACGCGCGCCGAGCGCCACGGCGACGCGTTCGTGGTGAACGGGCAGAAAGTGTGGACCTCGAACGCGCAGTTCGCCGACTGGATGTTCTGCCTGGTGCGCACCGACCCCGACGCCCCCCGCCACGGCGGCATCTCGTATCTCCTGATCGACATCAAGACGCCCGGCATCACGGTGCGGCCGCTCGTCCAGATGACGGGCGACGCCGGCTTCAACGAGGTGTTCTTCGAGGACGTGCGCGTGCCGGTCGCGCACCTGGTCGGCGAGCTGAACAACGGCTGGCAGGTAGCCAACGCCACCCTCGCCCACGAGCGCAACATGCTGGGCGCCACCACGCGTACGCAGCAGGTGCTCGATCGGCTGCGGCGGCTGGCGCGCACGCAGCGCCGCCACGGGCGTCCGGCGAGCGAAGATCCGGTCGTGCGCCAGCGCCTGGCGGCGCTCGCCGTGCGCGTCGAAACCATGAAGCTCGAGGCCTACCGGCAGCTGACCGACACCCTGCGCGGCCGGAAGCCCGGCATCTCGGCCGCCGTCAACAAGTTGGTCGCCACCGAGCTGAACCACGACCTGGCCAAGGCGGCGCTCGACATCCTGGGTGCCTACGGCCCCCTCGGCCGCCACGACCCGCGCGCCCGCGATCGCGGCATGTGGCCGCTCGACCACATGTTCACGCTCGGCCTCGTCATCGGCGGCGGCACCTCGCAGATCCAGAAGAACATCATCGCCGAGCGCGGCCTCGGCCTGCCGCGCGAGACGCGCGGGCGGGAGGAGCGCGCATGATCGACTTCGGCCTGTCCGAGGACCAGGAGGCCCTGCAGCGCGCGGCGCGCGAGTTCCTCACCCGCGAGTGCCCCCCGACCCTCGTGCGCGAGACGGCGCGCACGCCCGACGGCATCCCGGGCCCGCTGTACGCGCGCATGGCGGAGCTCGGCTGGATGGGGCTGGTCGTCCCCGAGAAGCACGGCGGCCTCGGCCTCGGCGCCCTCGAGCTGGCGCTGGTGTGCGAGGAGCTCGGCCGGGCCGCCGCCCCGGGACCGTTTCTCGGCACGCAGCTCGTGATCGCCGCCCTGGTGCGCGCCGGCACGGCCATCCAGCGCAAACGCTGGCTGCCGTCGCTGATCGCGGGCGAGACCTTCGGAGCGCTCGCGTATCTCGAGGAGAGCGACCGCCACGACCCGGCCGGCATCACGACGCGGGCCGCGGTCACGCGCCAGGGCTATCGTCTCGAAGGCACCAAGCTGTTCGTGTTCGGCGCGCCGGGTGCGGAGCTTCTCCTCGTCCCGGCGCGCACGAAGACCGGCAGCGGACCGGCGGGCGTATCGCTCTTCCTGGTCGAGGCGTCGGCGCCCGGGGTGCAGGTCCGGCCCGAGGAGACCATCGACCTCACGCGGCGCGTCGGCGAGGTCGAGCTGCGCGGCGCCGCCGTGGGCCGGGACGCGGTGCTCGGAAAGCCCGGCGGCGGCTGGCCGCTGCTGGCGCGACTCCTCGATCTGGGCGCGGTGCTGATCGCCGCCGACGCGCTCGGCGGCGCCGGGCGCGCGCTCGAGATGGCCGTCGAGTACGCCAAGGTGCGCCAGCAGTTCGGGCGCACGATCGGCTCGTTCCAGGCCATCAAGCACATGGCAGCGGAGATGGTGGCCGACGTCGAGCCGTCGCGCTCGCTGGTGTGGTACGCCGCCTACGCCGCCGACCACCGCCCGCGCGAGGCGGCGCGCGCGGCGTCGATGGCCAAGGCGCGTCTCGGCGAGGTGTACACCGCCACCGTCGACCGCGCCGTGCAGATGCACGGCGGCATCGGCTTCACCTGGGAGCACGATCTCCACCTGTGGTTCAAGCGGGCGCGCTGGAACGAGGTCGCCTTCGGCGATCCCACCTTCCATCGCGAGCGCCTGGCCACGCTCGACGGCTATTGAGCCGATGCTCGTCTACCTGCACGGGTTCGCCTCCGGCCCGGCGAGCACCAAGGCGCAGTTCTTCCGCGCCCGCCTGACCGACGCCGGCGCGCGACTCGAGATCCCCGACCTCGCCCCCGACTTCACCCACATGACGGTGACCAGCATGCTGGCCGTCGTCGAAGGGCTGATCGGCTCCGCCGACGCGGTCCTGCTGGGCTCGAGCCTCGGCGGCTATCTCGCCACCTTGGTTGCCGCCCGCCACCCCGAGCGCGTGCGCGGCCTGGTCCTGTTCGCGCCCGCCTTCGGCTTCGTGCAGCGCTGGGAGGAGCGTATCGGTGCGCAGGCGGTCGCACGCTGGCGCGCCAAGGGCACCGCTCCCTGCTACCATTACGGTCAGAAGCGCGAGCTCCCACTGCACATCGGCATCCTGGATGACGGGCACGCGTACCCCGAGGAGCCCGACCCGCCCGTTTCCGCACTCGTCTTCGCCGGCCGCCACGACAACGCCGTGCCGCTGGCCGCCATCACACCTTTTACCGCCCGCCGTCCGAACCGCGAACTCTGCGTCATGAACGCCGGGCACAAGCTCACCGAGGTGCTCGACCCCATGTGGAACCGCACCGCGGCGTTTCTCCGGGAGCTCGGTGCGCTCGCCCGAGAGTGACCGCTTCTGCCCCCCGGCCGGCCGTTCAACGTACGTGACCCGCGACCCTGCCTGAATCGTGCACCGACGCCACGCGAGGGGCGCACCAACGCTACCGTTTCCGGCACCCTGATGGGTCACTTCCGGCACACCCGTTGCTCCCCCGTGCCGCGTCCCATGAGGATCGACGTACACCCACGGCCCGCGCGCCCGGCCCATCTCCCGGTCGGGACGCTGCTGTCGCTCGTCCTCGCGCTGGCGGCGGTGCCGGCGGGAGCCCAGACGCTGTGCTTGTCTGCCAGTGGCGACTGCGTCGTGGGGATTAACCAGACCATCGCCTCCGCGGACGCCACCTACGACTTGGGCGCGCGAAACTTCATCGTCAGAGCGGGGGTCGAGATCACCGTGGGGGTGGGCACCTTCTGGGTCAGGGCGGGCAGCATCACGTTCGAGCCTGCAGCCAAGCTCCTCCCGCCCGCCGAGTCCGCCGCCACCGGCACCGGGCCGAGCGTCATCCTCACGTCTGCGACGACGATCCGGATGCAGGCGAACCTCGACGGCTCCAGGCCGTCGCGCATCACGGTGACCGCCGAGATCGAGGGCGGACAGATCGACCTGAACGCCAGCACCGGCGTGACCATCGACGGCCAGCTCGAGGCGCGCGCGCTGCAGGCGGGCTTCGGCGGCACGATCAACGTCCGCAGCACGACCGGCAACATCATCCTCGGCGGGCTCGCCCCGATCACCGTGAAGGCCGGCAACCAGGGCATCGCGGGCGGTGCGTTCGTGATGGCCGAAGCGGGCAACATCACGCAGAACGCCCCCATCGACGCCACCGGCGGCGACGGGGGAACGATCGAGCTCTACCCGGCTCTCGACTTCACCAGCTCGGTGAACGGCAAGATCGAGTGCGGCGCCACCGCCTCGATCGGCGACGCCGGCTTTGTGCAGATCACGGCCGGCGGCAACATCACGATGAACGGCGCGCTCAACGGCCGGGGCTCGGGTAGCGCTATTGAAGGGGGCGGCACCGGCGCCGACGTGCTGCTGAGCGCCCTCACCGGCAGCATCCTGATCGGCGCCCCCGTCGACATCGCGGGCGCAGCGCCCGACGGGCAGGGCGGGAGCCTCGACGCCGACGCCACGCTCGACCTGAACGCGAACGCCCCAGTGCTGGCGGCGGGACGAGGAGGCGACGGATGCGGCGGCGACGTACAACTGGATGCCGGCCGCACGCTCACCCTCGGGCCGATCGACGTGCAGGGCGGCTCGTGTGGTGCGGGTACATTGTTGGCCGCGTCGAACGGTGCGGCCAGCGTCCGTGTCGGCGCGGAGATCGACGGCGACGGCGATCCCGGCCCCGGGGGTGACTTGAACCTGCGCGGCAACACGCTCGAGGTCTTCGGCAACATCCACGCCAACGGCTTCGGCGGCGGCGCCGGCGGACGCACCACCCTTCACGGGTGCACCCTGAACGTCGCGCAGGGAGCGAACGTGTCGACGACCGGGGCGATCGTATCGATCAGCGGCGCCCTCGTCGGGGGCGGCGGCGAGAACCTGCTGCAGGCGAACGGGCAGATGACGATCGGCGGCTCGCTGCTCTCGACCGTCCCGCCGGCGAGCGTCACGCAACCGGACAGGGCCCGTCTCATCGGCGTGAACCGTCTGGAATACGCTTCCACGGCCCCCGTGCTGGGCGCCACTGCAGGCGTGGCCCCGCTGGCGACCCTGATCCCGAAGCCCGACCTGGTGTCGTGCATCCAGCTCCCCCCCTCCAGCACGACCACGACCACGACGATCAAGAGCAGCACCAGCACGACCACCACCACAGCGACCACGACGACGAGCCTCCCGAGCACGACCACCACCAACACCACCCGTCCGCCGACGACCTCGACCTCGACGACCGCGTCGACGACTACCACGTCGCGCGCGCCGACCACGTCCTCGTCGACCACCATCGAGACCACCACCAGCACGACGGTCACCACCAGCACGACGGTCACCACAGCCGCCCCCACGACCAGCACGACGACCACCACCGCCGCCTCCACCACAACCGCCACGCTCCCCGTCGAGTGCACCGCGAGCGATCCGCTCGCCTGCGACGACCGCGACGCCTGCACCGCCGACATCTGCGACGCCGGTCGCTGCCTCCACACACCTGCTGGTGAAGCCGCCGATCTTCTGGCCCCCGTCACCTGCCAGCTCGAGAACCTCGACGCCACCCTCGGCCAGGCCCCGGTGGAGCAGCTCGGCGGGCAGAAGACCGCCGCGCAGTTCGCCCGCAAGGTACACAAGGCGCAGCAGACGGTCGACGCCGGCAAGGATCAGAGCGGGGCACGCGCACGCCGCGCCTACAAGAAGGCGAACAAGCTCCTGCGCGCACTCATCCGGGCGATCAACAAGAACCGCAAGGTGAACCGCGACCTGGGCCAGCGCATCGTCGTGATGGCGGGCGACGCGGTCTCCAAGCTCGAGCCGCTGACGCGGTAGCGTCCGCGGCGAGGCACGCATGGGCCTCGAGGAGTACCGCCAGCGCCGTCGCTTCGGCATCACTCCCGAGCCTCGGGGGACGAGCCGCCGGCGCCGCACGCGGGCACTCGTCTTCGTCGTCCAGAAGCATCGGGCGACGCGCCTGCACTACGATTTCCGTCTGGAATGGAACGGCGCGCTACTCTCCTGGGCCGTTCCGAAGGGTCCGTCCCTCGATCCAGCCATCAAGCGGATGGCGGTACCGACCGAGGATCACCCGCTCGCGTACGCGGACTTCGAAGGGGTGATCCCCGAGAACGAGTACGGCGGCGGGACGGTCATGATCTGGGATCACGGCACGTGGCTCCCCGAGCAGCCCGACGTGGACGCCGCCCTCCGGCGGGGCGAGCTCAAGTTCACACTGGTCGGGAAGAAGCTCGCCGGCTCGTGGGTACTGGTGCGGACTCGGGCACGAGCCGCCGCTCAACGTCCCGGCTGGCTCCTGCTGAAGCACCGCGACGCCGCCGCCTCGACCGACGACATCGCCGAGCGTGCCCCGCGCTCGGTGGTCTCGGGACGCCTCCTCGCCGAAATCGCCTGGCACGAGGGCAGCAACGTGGAACGGGCCGCGAGCGGCGATCCACCGGGAGAGATCCGGGCACTCCTCCGGCATCCGGAGCGGGTGCGGCGGCCGACCCGCGGCCGGGCGCCGGCCGTGTGGCGGTCGCGCCCGCGCCGATAGGGGTTCAATCGACGCGCACGATCGGCGGCGGCTTCCACCCGCCGTCACGGACCGCCGCCGGGATGCTGCCCGGCGACGGTCCGTGCGGCGACTACTTCTTCGCGGCCGCCTGCACTGCGATGGCGATCGCCTCCGTGACGGTGACGGTGACCTGATCGCCGACCTTGATCTTCTTGAGATTCTCCGGATCGCGCACCGGAGCCGTGACCGTACCGCCGTCGCGCACGGACAGCGTCACCTCGCGCGTGCTCTCGTTGATCGCCGCGATCGTGCCCACGAGCCGCATCCGGACCGCCTCGGCGCCCGCCGGCTTCTCGCCGGGGATCGCCGCCGCCGCGACCTCTTCCACCAGCGCGGGGTTGGCCTTCTCCTCCGCGGTGGGCGGGCGGACCTCCGCCACGATCGCTTCCTGATACGTCGCAACCACCTGATCGCCGACGCGCACCTGCGCCAGGTTCTTCACCGCGTCGCCGGCGCGGATGGTGACCAGGCGTCCGTCGGCACGCTTGAGCGTCACCTTGCGCGTCTTCATGTCGATCTTGGTGACCGTCGCGCTCGTCGTGACGGTGTCCGAACGCTGGATCGTGACCGGACGCTCCGGCTCCAGCGCCTTGTGGCACCCGGCAACGCTGGCCAGCAGAACTGCCGCACACACCAATCCCCTCATCACACACTCCTTCCGTTGTTTGGTGCCCCGGAAATGCAGATACAGACGCCCCGCCACGCGGGGCCCGCGGCGGCACGTTCTACCGATCGTCGCGCGGCGCGCGGCGCTACTTCTTCGCGGTCTCGACCACCGAGAGCGTGGACTGCGAGGCGACCTTGCCACCCTTCTTCTTGGTGATGGTCTGCTTCACGATGCCGCCGGGGACATCCTGCGCGGTCCAGACTTTCTCCACGACGGTCTCGTCGCCGTTTGTGGCGCTGGCTTCGACCCACTCGGCCTCCACCTGCTTGCCCTTCACGTCGACGACTTCCTTGCCCTCGGTGACCGAGTAGCTGGCCGACACCGGCGAATGCGCGCGCTCGAACTTCACCTTCGCCGGGTAGTCGGTCACGGTCTTGGTCTCTTCTGCCGCGCCACCATGCGTGCTCCCGGCGGCGCCGACGGCGACGGTTTCGACCGTCAGCTCGTCCTTGTTCTTGGCGATCAGCTTCGACGTGACCACGGTCTCGGCCAGGCTGCCGTCCGCCAGCGTCACGACTTCCTTCACGGTGACGGAGGTCCCGACGGCGAACTGCACCCAGTGCGCGTACGGCGGGTTGTTGACCATATCGCCCACCTTCGGGGCGTCCGCGAATGCCGAGGTGGCGGCGAGAACGACAACCACGACGAGAGCTCGGTGCATGGGTCCTCCTGAGAGTCGCAACGACCGTGAACGGTTGCCGGGTTGTCCCTGTCCTGCCCCGTTCTGTCAAGCCGGTGGTTGACAGTGCGGGGCGCGCTCTCTACAGTCCCGCCGCCATTCCGGCGTGACCGGAGAGCGGATCGGGAAAGGGGCACCACCATGGGCGCGACCTCGCATCGTCGTCACTCTCGCCTGAAGCACACCTGGCTGCGCGCCCTGCAAGCGAGCGCCGGCAGTCTCGTCATCGCCGCCGCCGTCGTCGGCACGCCGCCCGCAAACGCCGCGCTCCCGCCCACACAGCCGAGCGTCGAGCAGCGCGTGCAACAGGCCCGCGAGGCCCTGCGCTCCGGCACCCCCGACGCGCAGCAGCCGACCGCGCCCGACCAGCTGGCGTGGTGGGGCAACCGGATCGGTGTCGTCGGCGTTCGCCCGGTGGTGGGGTGGCCGAACTGGCCCAACTGGAACAACTGGCACAACTGGGGCAACTATGGACCCGGTTGGGCCAATTTCTGAGCCGGCGGCATGACCGAGCGGCTCGGTCCGCTCGACCTGCTCGTCATCCAGCCGACGCCGTTCTGCAACCTCGACTGTAGCTACTGCTACCTGCCGGATCGCGGCAGCAAGAAGCGCATCCGGAGCGCCACGCTCGCGCGCATCTTCGAGCGCGTCGCGGAGAGCGGCCTCGCGACGCAGCCCTACACCGTCGTGTGGCATGCGGGCGAGCCGTTGGTCCTGCCCCCGGCCTTCTATGACGACGCCTTCGCCACCGCGGCGCGCCTTGCGGCGCCCGGGATCCCGGTCACGCACTCCTTCCAGACCAACGCCACGCTGATCGACGACCGCTGGTGCGCGCTCTTCCAGCGCCCCGACGTGCGCGTCGGGGTGAGCGTCGACGGGCCCGCGTTCCTGAACGACACCCGACGCACGACGCGCAGCGGGAAGGGTACGCACGCGCGCGTTCTCGAGGGGATCGGCTGGCTCCGCCGCCGGGACGTGCCGTTTCACGTCATCACGGTGCTCACGCGCGACGCCCTCGACTACCCCGACGAGCTCTACGCGTTCTACGTCGAGCACGGGATCGCCCATGTGGGCTTCAACGTCGAAGAGATCGAAGGACCGAACACCGGCTCGTCGCTCGAGGCGGCGGACACCGTGGTGCGCTATCGCGAGTTCATGGCGCGTTTCTTCGATCTCGCGATGAGCACGGAGCCGCCGCTCCGGGTGCGCGAGTTCGACCACATGATCGGCGCCATCCTGCGCGGCGACGACGACCGCCTGCCGTCGTCGCACGAGACCGCACCGTTCGCCATCGTCTCGGTGGACTGCGAGGGCAACTTCTCCACCTTCTCTCCCGAATTGCTCGGCCTCCCGAGCGCGACCTACGGCGGCTTCGCGCTCGGCAACGTGCTGCGCGACTCGTTCGCCGACGCGGCGGCCGCGGCACGCTTCCGCGCCATGGCGCGCGACGTGGCCGCGGGCGTGGTGCAGTGCCGCGCGCAGTGCGCGTGGTTCCGCTTCTGCGGCGGGGGCGCGCCCGCGAACAAGTACTTCGAGAACGGCTCGTTCGATTCGACCGAGACCCTGTTCTGCCGCCTGCACCGCCAGGCACTGGCCGACGTGGTGCTCGCCAAGACGCGGCGCCCGGAGGCCGACGCGGCTCATGCCGGGTGACGAGGCCGAGCCCGTCTATCGCTTCGTGGTGGCGCCACGATTCACGCCGTCGCGAGGGTGGCAGGGGCGGATCGCCCGTAACGGCGGGATCGAGCCGGCGGGGGGCGCGGACCCCGCCCGACCGCGCGACGACTGGACGCTCGTGGACGACGCTGCGCTCGCGGCGCTGGTCACGCAGGTCCCCGGACGCGACACCGTGCTGCCACCGACCCACCTCGGCCTGCTCGAGTTCCCCGAGCGCCTGCGCCGGGCGTGGTGGACGCACGCGGAGCGCGCCGGCATGGCCACGGCAGCAGGCCCGGGCGTCGACAGGCTGTTCTCGGAGTACGTCCAGTTCCTGCACTTCAAGGGGCTGCCGCTGCCCGAGCGGGCGAGCTTCGAGGTGACGGTGAGCGCACCCGGCCTCGGCTCGACGCGGGTCGGCGCCGGCAGCGCGCCGGCGGGGCTCGGCTTCGGCGACCGTCCGGCCACGGCCGACGGGCCCGCGCGCCGGACGATCGGCTTGGTGAACCTCGGCGACGAGGCCAGCTTCGTCGTGCTGCTCGACCTCCCGCCGGTGACGCTCGCGGCGCGGCTCGAAACGGCCGGGCACGCCGACGTGCGCGCCCTCCCACCGCGCGCGCTGGTGGCGCGCTATCTCGACGTCTTCCCGCACCAGTCCTTCCTGCGCGTGCGCCTCGCGCCGGCCGAGGGCCTCTGGCTGTCGCCCTTCGGCGTCGTGCACGACGGCTGGACGCGCGGCAAGCGCGACCTCGACGTGATGCTGAGCGTGGGCGGGGTCTGAGCGAGCTCGGCCGGCAGCAGTCGGGTCAGTACCCGCGACCCCGATCGAGCTGCCGCTCGAGCCGATCGCCCGCCAGAAACCGGCGCACATTGTCGGCGAACGCCTCCACCGTCCGGGCCAGGTACTCCGGCACGTTGGTCGCGATGTGCGGTGTCACCAGCACGGTGGGCAGCTCCCAGAGCGCGCTCGCCGCCGGCAGCGGCTCCTCGGCGAACACATCGAGCGCCGCCCCCGCGATCCGCCCGGCACGGAGCGCGTCGATCAGCGCCCCTTCGTCCACCAGGCTGCCGCGCGCGACGTTCACCAGCACCGCCTCGGAACGCATCGCCGCGAGCTCGGCCGCCCCGATCATGCCGCGCGTCTCCGGAGTATCGGCCGCGGCGAGCACGACGTAGTCGGCCGCGGCGAGCAGCTCGGGGAGCGCCGCGCGCCCCAGCAGCCGATCGACGCCCGCAACCGTCCGGCCGGCGGGCGCGCCGCGGCCGACGCCGAGCGTCCGCATGCCGAAGGCCTTGGCACGCACCGCCACCGCGCTGCCGATACTGCCCACCCCCACGAGCCCGATCGTCCGCCCGGCGAGCCCCTGCACCCGCGACATCTGCCACGCGCGTTCGCGCTGCTGCGCCGCGAAGTGCGGCAGCCGGCGCGCGAACGACAGCAGGACGGCGAACACGTGCTCGGCGATGAGCCCGCCGAACAGCCCGCCCGCAGTCGTGATCGGCACGCCCGACTCGAGCACGCCCGTGCCGCGCAGGTGGTCGATGCCCGTGGCCGGCGTCGCCACCCAGCGCAGGCGCGGCGCGAGCGCCAGCACGTCGCGCGGGATCACGAACCCGAACACCACGTGGGCACGCGCCAGCGCCGCGCGCAGCTCGGGCGAGAGCGGCTCCGGCTGGGGGAGCGCCCGCCCGGCCCGGCGCGCCGATATCTCCTCCCAGGTGACGTGATAGTCGACGTGCACCAGCTCGACCTCCGGAATCGCCCGCACCGGGGCGAAGACGGCGTCGCGCTGTGCGGTGTTGAGCGAGACGATGACCAGCGCCATGGCGGGCCACTGTCGCCTACCCGCCCGGGGACGCGCAACGGCGCGGCTTGACAGCCCGGTCGCAGCCGTGAAGATGGACACCGATGGCCGACGCGGAGACGGGCGAGCTGCGCTGCGTCGAGTGCGAGACGCCGATCGCCGATGGGCAGGACCACGTCCGCACCGAACGCGGCGTCTTCTGCGCCGACTGCTTCGCCCGCCTCAAGGCGCAGGTGCAGCAGGTCATCGCCGCCCAGTCGCGGGATATCGACTTCCCGCGCGCGCTGCTCGGCGCCGTACTCGGCGGCGCCGCCGGGGCCGCGCTCTGGTGGGGCGTCACCGTGATCACCAACGTCGCCTTCGGCCTGATCGCCATCGTCATCGGCGTTGCGGTGGGGAAGGGCGTCGTGACCTTCACCGGCGGCAAGCGGGCACAGAGCCTGCAGGTGCTGTCGGTGGTGGTGGCGGTGGTCGCATACCTGGCCGGCACGTATCTCACCAACCATACCTTCATCACGCACTACCTGCACGAGCACGGGAAGATCGGCGCGCTGCCCCTCGTCCCGTCGAGCGTCGAGTACTTCGTCGACGTCGTGCGGGCGGGCTTTCGTCCCTTCGACCTCATCTTCCTCGCCATCGCCATGCACCAGGCCTGGAAGATCCCGGCGCCACTCCGGCTGGGCGGCCGCCCGTGAGTGACACGCCCGCATCGGCCAACGAGCGTCACGTGCGCAATCTGAGTGCGGTCGCCGAGCACCTCATGACCGCGCCGGCGCACGGGGCCCGGGCGCCCGCGGGCAAGGGTGGTCCGGGCACGATGCTCCGCCGCTGGGGCCCGCTCGGCATCGTACTCGCACTCGTACTCGGCAAGGCGAAGGGGCTGCTCGTGCTCGGCAAGGCGCCGCTCAGCATGATCTTCATGGTGTGGGTGTATGCCACCATGTGGGGGCTGCCGTTCGCCGCCGGCTTCGTGCTGCTCATCTTCGTCCACGAGCTGGGCCACGCGCTGGTGATGCGCCACCAGGGCATCCCGGCCAGCGCACCGGTCTTCATCCCGTTCGTCGGCGCCGTGATCGCCATGCGCGGGCTCCCACGCGACGCCTGGGTCGAGGCCCTCGTGGCCATGGGCGGACCCGTCCTGGGATCGGTGGGCGCGGCCGCGTGTCTGGTCATGGCAGTCCAAACAGGCGACCGCTTCTGGTACGCGCTCGCGTCGAGCGGGTTCATGATCAACCTGTTCAACCTGATTCCGCTCCATCCGCTCGACGGCGGCCGCATCGTCGGCGCCGTCAGCCGGTGGCTGTGGATCGTCGGCGCCGCCGTCGGGGTGGCCATCTTCCTGGCCACCTGGTCGCCAATGATGCTGCTCCTGCTCCTCTTCGGGCTGATGAACGCGCGCCAGCTCCTGAGTCCGCCGACGGAAGGCTACTACCGCATCCCGGCGGTCCGCCGGCTCGCGGTCGGCGCGTCCTATGTGACGCTGGCGGTCGCGCTCGTGCTCGCCAGCTCGTGGACCGAGCAGGCGCTCCACGGCCCGGCGCAAGTGGCGGTCGACGCGGCCGGCGTCGCGCTGCTCGGCGCCCTGGCCGCCGGGACGCGGCGATAGCGCATGCGACGGCTCGGCGTGGCGATGGTGGTGGGGATCCTGCGCCCCGCCTCCGAACGCACGGCCCTCGTCCTGCTCGCGTTCCTGTGCACCGGGCTGGCGTCGGCACGCCTGATCGGGGTCGCGCTCGACGGCGGGCTGTCGGCGTACACCGTCTCGGCGCTGGTGTTCGAGATCGGGTCGTCGGCGACCGCGCTCGCGTTCCTGCGGCACGAAGAAAATGCTTGACGGGACCGGTACGGGCAGCGCAGCATCCCGAGTAGCACGGCCCCGGTGAGTGTCCGCGGCCGCTTCGCGCCCTCGCCGACGGGCGACCTGCACCTGGGCTCGGCGGCGAGCGCGTTGCTCGCCTGGCTGTTCGCGCGCGCGGCAGGCGGTGCGTTCGTCCTGCGCGTCGAGGACATCGACACGCCGCGCGTCGTCGCCGGCATGGAAGCGCGCCAGCTCGACGATCTGCGCTGGCTCGGCCTCGAGTGGGACGAGGGTCCGGACGTCGGCGGGACGGCCGGACCGTACCGGCAGTCGGAGCGCAGCGCGCACTACGAGGCGGCCCTGGCCCGACTCGCGGCAGCCGACCTGCTGTACGCATGCGACTGCTCGCGCGCCGAGATCGCGCGGGTCGCGAGCGCGCCGCACGCCGGCGACGACGGCCCGCCTTACCCCGGCACCTGCCGGCGCTTCGGCCTCGCGCCGCGCCCCTGGAAGCGCCCGCCTGCGACCCGCCTGCGCGTGCCGGAGCGCGTGGTGACGGTCCACGATGCGCTCCTCGGCCCCGTCACCCAGGACGTGGCCGCGACCGTCGGCGACTTCGCGCTGAAGCGCGGCGACAGCGTGTACGCCTATCAGCTGGCGTGCGTGGTCGACGATCTGGCGATGGGCGTCACCCAGGTCGTGCGCGGCGCCGATCTGCTCGGCTCGACGGCGCGCCAGGTGCTGCTGGCCGAGTTGCTCGGCGGGCGCCCCCCCACCTTCGCGCACGGACCGCTCGTTCTGGCGGCGGACGGCACGCGCCTGGCGAAGCGGGCACGCGGCGTCTCGCTGCGCGACCATCGCGCCGCGGGCGTCACCCCCGGCGCCCTCCTCCGCTCGCTCGCGACGCTCCTGGCGCTGCCGCCGGCGGAGTCGCCTGCCGCTCTGCTGCACGCCTTCGACCCGGAGGCGCTCCGCGGCCGTGGCGAGGTCCGCGTCCCGGAGAAGGTGCTGCGTGTCGGCTGACCCCGATCGGGTTCTGGGTCGCGTGACCGTGCTCGCCGGGGTGCAGGGCGGTAAGTACCCGCACGGCAACTCGCTCCTGGTCACCGGCAGCGAGGAGACGGCGCTGATCGACCCCTCGCTCTCGCTCGCCGGGCGGCCGGAGCGCGCGCACGTCGATCGCCTGCTGCTCAGCCACTGCCACGAGGACCACATCGCCGGGAACCCGCTCTTCCCCGACGCCGCCTGTCACGTGCACCCGCTCGACCGGCCGGGGCTGCAGTCGCTCGACGGGATGATGGCGATCTACGGCTTCACCGGGCCCATCGACACGGCCTTCCGCCAGGTGGTGGTCGACCAGTTCCACTGGGCGCCCCGTCTCGACGCCGTCCCGCTCGCCGACGGCCAGGTGCTGGATCTGGGCCGGGTGCGGGTGCGCGTGATCCATGCCCCCGGGCACACGCGCGGCCACTGCCTCCTGCACGTCGAGCCCGGCGACGTGCTGTACCTCGGCGACATCGACCTCTCCAGCTTCGGGCCGTACTACGGCGATGCCTGGTCGTCGCTGGCAGACTTCGAGCGCACCCTCGCCATGGTCCGGACCATCGACGCCCGCTGGTACGCTACCTTCCATCACATCGGCGTGCTCGACGGGCGGGCGGCGTTCCTGGAACGCCTCGACCGCTTCACCGCCGTGATCGCTTCCCGCGAGGCGCGCCTGCTCGCGTTCCTGGAGGTCCCGCACACGCTCGACGAGATCGCCGCGCATCGCTTCGTCTACCGGCCGGGCGATCCGGTGAGCTTCGCCGACCCGGTCGAGCGGCGCAGCATGGCGCAGCATCTGACGCGTCTGGTCGACGCCGGTCGGGTGGTGGCGGACGACGCGGGGCGGTACGCGGCGCGCTGACGGGGTACGATTGAGCCATCCACGCAATCTGGTTATACGCACAGAAACCCGATCTTGCGTATAACTCCATGGACCCGCTCTCGCTTCAGGTACAGACCGCCTACGCCGAGCTGCTCGAGCAACTCACCGCCATCGACGCCCACCGCGCCATCGGCCACACCGCCGGCGCGTTCGTCGTGAAAGCCGTGAAGGGGCAGGACTATTACTACTATCAGCACGCGGGCCCCGGCGGCATCGTGCAGCGCTACGTCGGCCGCCGAACGCCCGTGCTGGAGCGCGTCGTCACCCGTTTCACCGAAGGGCGCACGCTCGCCGCCACCGAACGCGAGCGGACCGAGCACCTGTGCGCCCTCCTGCGCTCCGGCGGGGCGGTGACGACCGATGCACCGGCGGTACGGGTACTTGCCGGGCTCGCGAACGCCGCGGTCTTCCGTCTGGGGGGGCGTGCTCGTCGGCACGCACGCGTTCGTCGTGCTCGGGAACGTCCTCGGAGTTCGCTGGACCTCGCCCGGACTGCGCACGGACGACGTCGACATCGCGAGCGAACATGTGCTCGCCGTCGCGGTGCCACCGGTCGGCGCCGACGCCCCGAAGATCCTCGAGAGCCTTGAGATGGGCTTCCTCCCCGTCCCGGGCCTGTCGCCACGCACGCCCTCCACCTCGTTCAAGGTGCGCGGACGTGCCCTGCGCGTCGATCTCTTGACCCCGCAGCTCCGCCGGGAGACCAGCCCCGTGCCCATGGCCCGTTTCGCAGCCGCGGCTCAGCCACTGCCGTACCTGCAGTACCTCCTCGAGAACCCTCAGAGCGCCGCTGTGGTCGGCGGCAGCGGCGTCCTGGTCAGCATCCCGTGCCCCGGCCGCTTCGCTCTGCACAAACTCCTGGTTGCGCGTTCACGCTCGACCACCATGCACACCAAGGCCGGGAAAGATCTGCACCAGGCTGCCGAGGTCATCACCGTCCTGGCCGAGGAGCGTCCAGGGGATCTCGCCCTGGCATGGGCGGCGCTCGCGAAGCGCGGGTGGGGCAAGACGGTGCGGGCGGGGATGGCCGCGCTTGCCCGCCGACATCCTGGAGCGCACCGGGCGTTGCAGCGTGAACTACGTTAGAAGGGGCGCCCGTGCCCACTGCCCCGCGGACCGACAGCCCCACCCCGCTCCTCCGCCGCATCTTCGGCCGGTTCCGCGCCAACTACCTCCCGGTCCTGGCCACCTACTTCGCGTACGGCGCCAGCACGATCACGTCGGTGGCGCTGGTGTACTTCCAGAAGGAGACCCTCCAGCTCACCCCCGCCGAGGTCGCCGAGGTGGCATTCTGGATCAACCTGCCGTGGAGCATGAAGATGGTCGCGGGCACGGCGTCGGACGTGTACCCGATCTTCGGCAGCCGGCGGGTCGCGTACCTGCTCCTCGGCACGCTCGCGACGGCACTCGGCTACCTGTGCCTGGCCACCATCGCCGACACCAAGGCCGCCTATCTGGTCGCCATGCTGCTCGTGGCCACGGGCTTCATGGTGCAGGACGTGGTCGCCGACGCGCTCAGCGTCGAGGTGGCGGAGACCGAGGAAGAGGTGGCGCAGGTGCAGACGCTCGGGCGGGTGGCCTTCCTCGCCGGCACGATCTGCACCGGGTACCTGGGCGGCTTCCTCGCCGGGCGCATCGGCGCGCGCGGCGTCATGGGGGTGGCGCTCGTGCTGCCGGTGCTGGTCGCCCTGGGGACGCTGTCCGTGCGCCAGCAGCCGGCGTCCGCCCCGCCGCGGGAGCGCGGTCCGCTGAGCGGTCACGCGGCACGGCTCGTGATCGCGCTCGGCGCGGGCTACGCGTTCCTCGGCGTCGCGCTCAGTCTCTTCGAGGTGCCCGCCAGCCAGGAGATCGTGCTGGTCGTGTCCGCGGTGGTGCTGATCGTGCTCCTCGGGCGCATGGGCGTGACCCGCGCCGTCGCCGTGGCGGCGTTCGTCATTTTTCTCTTCCGGGCGACGCCCGGCGTGGGCCAAGGCTACAGCTATTGGGCCATCGACCGGCTTGGCTTCGACCAGGAGTTCCTCGGCGTCCTGGCGCAGGTGGGGTCGGTGTTGAGCCTGGCGGGACTGCTCGTGTTCCGCCGGCGCATCGTGCGCGCCCCGGTGAGCGCGACGCTCTTCTGGGTGAGCATCGCGGCTGCGATCCTCTACCTGCCCAACATCGGCCTCTTCTACGGCCTGGCCGAGTGGCTCGGCGTGTCGCCCCGCACCTTCGCCCTCATCGACACCACCATCTCGGCGCCGCTCGGGCAGCTGGCGATGGTGCCCATGCTGACGCTCATCGCGAAGGTGGCGCCGCGCGGCGCCGAGGCCACGATGTTCGCCATCATGGCGTCGCTCATGAACCTCGCCCTGTCCGGCAGCGAGCTGTTCACGCGCTATCTGAACGACGCCTTCGCCGTGACCCAGGCCGACTACTCGAATCTGGGACGCCTGATGATCACGGTCGGCGTGCTGAGCCTGCTGCCGTTGCTGGCGCTCCCGTGGCTCCGGCGCTACGAGCGCGCCGACGCCATCGACCCGCGCCCGCACGACGGCGTGAACGCGACCCGAGACCCTGTCTCGGGTCGGAATCGGACGCGGGGTTGAGGCGTCGGTACCTCGTGCAAAGCCGGCGCGGCAATGCGGAGGCTCCGCGACGGGCAGCGTCCGCCACGCACGGGCTCCGGCACGTCTGTCGCGCCGCCGGCCGCGCGTGGGGCCTGTGCACCGGGCCGCATGCTCGCCCCGACCCGAGACGGAGTCTCGGGTCGCTACGACAGCTGCGCCAGCAGGCCGGCCATGTCGGTGTAGTGCACGTCCTCCACCACCAATCCGTCGGGGCCGAGGCGCGTGAACGTCGCGCCTTCGACGCGCACGCTGCGGCCGGTGGGCGTGAGGCCGAACAGCGCGCCGCGGTGCGTGCCGGTCATCACCCAGCGGTCGGCGTGGCGCTCGCCGTCGATCACCAGCGTGAGGCGTTCGAGCCGGAAATCGGGGAACGCTGCCAGCAGCAGGGCGGCCCGCTCCCGGATGGCCGCCCGGCCGTGCACCTCCTGCCCACCGACCTCGCGCAGGACGGCGTCCTCGGCGAACACCGCCGCAACCGCGTCCGGGTCGTGCGCGTTCCAGGCGGCGTAGGTGCCGTCGTTCACCTCGAGCGTGCAGGCGCGGTAGTTGATCATGGGGCGACAGTAGCGCGCGCCGCGGCGCACGCTCAACCGGATCATCCAGAACTCAGGAACCTTTTCTCGGGCGCCGCCTCAGCTCCGAGACCTGGGGCTTCGTGAGCGAACCAGGGGCTCTTACACTCACCCCTTTCAAGGTGCACCAAACCGCTCGATTCCAGCCGCTTCCCGTGGCAGAGCGCACATCGAGCCCCGCGCGCGGCGGACAGCTGGCGGCGAAGAATCAGCAAGTGTCGACCGAATCCCCAATGATCTCAACGTCAGAACACCTTGAAAGGGGTGGCTCTTACACTCGACGAAAATGTGCTTGTCGGGACGGAGTACAGGGTCGGCGTCGAGGAGACCTGCGGGAATCTCGAACCATGTTGCCGGTGACCCGCATCGCGAGCAGAAGGCTACACGGTACGCCGGCGGATGCTCCCGGACGGGGGCCTCGTCCGTGCGGACGAGCTCTGCGCCGGAGAGGAGCCGGAGAGCGCTGTACGCCTGATCACGATACCTGTGCTACCTCGACTTCGGTTGGCAACCCGCTCGCGAAGCTGAGCACCGTCGGAGTGACCCTGAGCCATCCGTTTTCGCGATAGATGCGCTGCGCGAGTTCGGCGTCTGGCGTTCCGCGAAGTAACCCGGCGACCTTGTCGAGCTGTTCCTCCCACCGGTCGGGAATGTCCCGTCCGGGACCAAACTCGCGCCCCACTGCCCAGGTTTCCCATGGTAGCATCTCCTGCTTGTTGAGGGCCGCCACGTCTCGGAGCACGCTCTGCGCAACGAACCACGTCCCCGCGAGGCCGAGCGCCGACAGTCCGATCTTCGCCGGGTCGATCTCGCCGGCGCGGAGGCGGCACCACGCGGTCGAGGCGTCGATGAACTGGTGGCGGGGAACGTCCCAGGGCGCGAACGTCACGCCAAAGTCTCTGACCGCCGCCTCGTCGAGCTCCGCGTCGAGGAGGCGCCACTGCTCGCCGTCCCAGTACTCGCAGACCCAGTGGTCTTCGAAGAACCCCGGCGTGAAGTAGGCGGCAAATCCGACACGGCATCGCGCCGGGACGGCGTGTGACCGGAACACCGACGTGGCAACGCGCGCGTAGCCGGCGCAGACACAGAAGAACCTGCTCTGTGGTGCCCGCGAGACCGTGAACTCGCTCCCATCGCGCGCCAGCAGGCGGTCGAGGATTGCCTCCACCGACCGGGTCTCCTTATCGTCCGCCGCAGCGGCCGGCACCTCCACGTTGCGCATCGGCGCGAGGAAAGGATGCAGGAGGAGCCCAGACACGGCGCGAACGACAACGTCCGGGACGGGCGGTATCTTCATCAGGAGTGGTGCTCTGCGGCCCGGATCCGACCAACGGCTGTGCGCCCGGTAGAATTCAACGTCCTCTGGCATGATTGGTCTCCTTCCGATCAGCAGCCCCAGCGGCAAGGCCAACAACCCCAGGATCAGAGGCCGAGCGCCCGCCAGCGGATCATGCCGCCGGCGGCGTTCGCGACCCGATCGACACCCGCCTGGTCGAGGATCGCGCATGCCTGCGCCGAGCGGCGGCCGGAGCGGCAGACGCAGACGATCGGTTTCTCGCGCGGCACCTCGGCCACCCGGGCGCGGAGCGTGCCGAGCGGGATGTGCAGGCTCCCGGGCAGCCGTCCCAGATCACCCGTCAGCTCGGGTGGCTCGCGCACGTCGAGGATGGTGACCGCGGTGCGGTGCTCCGCAACCCACCGCGGATCGACTTCGGGGACACCCGCGAACGTGCGCACGACCGGCCCCCAGGCGGGCGGAGCAGCCCCGGCCTGGGGCTCCTCCGGCTGGCCGCACTTCAAGTTCGCCGGCACGGCGATGTCGATGTGCTGGGGGTGCGGCAACCCGAGGTTGGTCATGTACCCGACGAAGTCGGCCTCGTTGGCCGCCCCGCCGATGCGGGCGTTCCACCGCCGCTCTTCCTCGACCGTGGTGGCGGTGCGCCCGCTGTAGTCGTGCCCGGGATAGAGAAGGCACCCGTCCGGCAGCGTGAATATCCGTTCCGTGATCGATCGGTAGAGGGTGCGCGCGTCCCCCTGCTGGAAGTCGGTCCGGCCGGCACCGCGGATGAGGAGCGCGTCGCCGGTGAACGCCATCGTCCGATCGGCCGTGACGTAGGTGACACAGCCGTTCGTGTGCCCCGGGGTGGCTCGGACGCCGAGGACGACCGCGCCGGCCTCGACCCGGTCGCCGTCGTCGACGTAGCGATCGGCGCCCTCCGCCCCACTCCGCCGGGACAGTACGATCTGCGATCCGCACGCGTCCCTGAACCGCCATGCCGCCGTCACGTGGTCGGCGTGCACGTGCGTCTCGAGGGTGGCGACCAGGGTCAGGCCGAGCTCGTGGACGAGCGCGCGATCGCGCACGAAGCGCTCGAAGACGGGATCGATGAGGAGCGCCTGCCGGCTGGTCTCGTCGGCGAGCAGATAGGTGTACGTGGACGACTCCAGATCGAACAGCTGCCGGAAGAGCATGCCGCCGTCGTAGCACGACGCGGGGCCGCCGCGAACGGGGGGCCGTTCACCAATCGGAGTTTCGGCGAGGGCGGGTGATCCCAGGTCAGAACGGCTGGTCGCCGACGATCGTGACGCGCTCCATCAGCCGCCGTTGTGGGTAGTAGTCCGACGCCGCGTAGTGTTGCCCGGCGCGGTTGTCCCAGAAGGCGATCGAGTACTTCTGCCAGCGGAAGCGGCACTGGTACTCCGGCACGGTGGCCTGGCGACACAGCAGCTCGAGCAGATGATCGCTCTCGCCGGCATCCATGCCGGCGATGTGTGAGGTGAAGGCGGCGTTGACGTAGAGCCCCTTGCGCCCGGTTACCGGATGGGTGCGGACCACCGGGTGCTCGGCCGGCGGGAACTCCTCTTGCTTCTTCGCCAACTCCTCAGGCGAGCGCGACCCGGTGTGCCCAGTGTCGGGTGGCGGCCCGATGAGGCCGGCGCACGTTGCGCCCCGTCACGCTTGGTGGTGCGGGCCCTGATTCTTGCATAAGAAATAGCGTGGCCGAGTTCCGATGGAACGAGTGGAATATGGAACGAGTGGAATGTAGAGCACCTGGCCCGCCATGGCGTGAAGCTCGAAGAAGCCGAGGATGTCGTGATGGCCGCGCGGCAACCGTACCCACTCGAACGCGCGGACGACAAGTGGCTGGTGTGGGGGCGGACTCCCGCCGGCCGGGTGCTCCAAGTCGTGCTCGTTCTCGACGACGACGATACGATTTACGTCATCCACGCGCGCGATCTCACCGCACGTGAGAAGCAACGATACCGACGGAGGAGACGATGACGCAGCTCAGCAACAAGCGGGTTCGCGGCGCGCGCGCCGCAGATGAGCGCGCCCACCTGACGGCGGAGTTCGACCGGGAGAACGTGGTCGACGAGTTTCACGCGCTGTCACCCGCAAGCCGTCGTCGATGGACGAACGTCAAGCGCAAGCCGGGCCGTCCTCGCAAGGGCCGCGGAGTCAAGATCATCTCGGTCAGTGTCGAAAGAACCCTCCTTGCCCGTTCTGACGCCGTGGCTCGCCGGATGGGGGTTACTCGGGCAGGGCTGATCGAACGAGGGCTCAAAGCGATCCTGGCTGCACAGGGGGAGTAGCGGCTCCGGAGCGGCTCCGCCACACGGGACGACGCGCAGGCGGTCGAGGAGCTGGGCGAGCTGCTCGGATTTCGTCGGCTCAGGCGGCATGGGGCGCGCATCGCTCGGCTTGCGGCGTTCTTACGCTCACAAGCGAGAGTACATCATCGGGGGCGATCGCCTGACGGGGTGCGCCCGTCGCACCCTGGTTCGACCCCGCTACCCCTGGCAAGAGTGACCCGTCCCCGAAGAGACCGCGGTCCATCCGCTGTCTGCGCATCAGTACGCGTGCTACCTTACGCATCAACCCGATGCCTACGAAGACGACAACCGAAGACCTTTTCGCTGTCGAGACGCCTCTGGGATTAATACCCCCCGATAGGGGTCGCGCAGCGCGGTTGTGATCATGTCGATGCGGTAGAGCGGCAGCTCGAAGCAGGACGCGATCGCCTTCACCGAGAGACTCTTCTCGGACGCCCCGGCCCCTGCCCCCCCCCTGCCCCCTCACCCCCGGCTCGCGCGGTCACGCGGTGTCGGACGACCAGAGCAGTCTCGGTAACCTCGACGCGGCGCTGGACCGCCTCCCCGACCAGGCGTCCTGAACGGCCGGCTTTACGCGCGGCTCGGATCGGGTGAACCCCGGGGCGCTCAGGAGTACGCCTCCGTTGACTCCAACGGATCGTAATGCAATGCACTACGCGTGCGCTTCGAACGCTTCGAATGGGATGATGGCAATGCGCTTCATCTCACCCTCGGACACGGGATCGAACCAGAGGAAGCCGAGGAGGTGCTGGCGCTGGACCCGCTCGTTCGAAAGACGAAACGGGGTCACTACGCGGCGTTCGGCCGAACATGCTCGGGGCGACTCCTGATCGTCGTCTTCGAACGGAAGGGACGCGGGGTGATACGGGTGATCACCGGGTGGGACATGAAGCAATCCGAAGAACGCTACTGGCGCACGCATCGAGGGGCACGACGATGAAAAAGAGTCAGAAGAACGACGCCGCGACATACTACGAGACACATGGGGTGCTCGGAGAGATCACCGACGAGCCCGTAGCCTTCGCACTCGACGCGACGCTTCGCGCCGACATCGTGCACGGGCGGCGCACCCGTCGTCTCCAGAACGTCTCGATAAAATTGGACGCGGTGCACATCCAGGCGTTGCGCAAGCTCGCCACCCGGCGCGCCATCCCGTACCAGACGCTCATCAGGGCATATCTGGCCGACGCGATTCGCCGCGAGCTACGGATCGCGGGGTGACGCGGTCGAGGGGCGAAACGTCGAAGGTGGACCCTCGACTGTCGAGTAGTTCCACACCGCACCTGCCACAGAACTTCGCCTGCGGTCTCAGCGCGTTCCCACAGCTCGGACATACACGGGCCAATGCCGCGCCGCACGATTCGCAGAAGCGGAGATCGGTGTCGTTGTCCGCCTGGCACTGTGGACACTGCATGCGTGCCGCTTGTCTCGAAGATCGCCGCTTCTTTCAAAGGAGGCGATGATGCTATCCTCCCGGAGCATCGTCAGGATCGTCCGATGCTTCCGGAAGCCTTGCGACAATGCATCGAGTGGTACGTTTCGGCCAGCGGCCTGTCCGCGCCCGATGCGAGCCAGCATTGCCAGACGCGGGATGTGCTCGAAGGGCGCCTCGCCAGGCTGCTTGTCTACGCAGGGAGCGTCGGCCTGCCCGAAGGCGACGCCGCGTTGCTGACGGCGGCAACAGGGGAAATTGGCAACAACAGCTTCGACCACAACCTCGGACACTGGCGAGACCAACCGGGTTGCTACTTTGCCTTTGCATTCGATGCGCCGACGCTGCTCGTATGGATTGCCGACCGCGGGCGCGGGGCGCTCGCGTCGTTGCAGAACGTGGTTCCAGGCCTCACCGACCACCAGCAGGCCCTCGCGATCGCCTTTGAGCGGATCGTATCGGGACGACATCCCGAGCGCCGCGGCAACGGGTTGAAGTTCGTCCGCAGCGTGATCAATGCGCAGGCCGACCGCGGCTTGGTGAGTGTATCCGGGCGCGGAACGCTGGCGTTTGGAGGCTTGGGGCCGGCATGGCTCGGCACCACCCGCTGGCCCGCCGAACAGGACTATGGAATGCTGACACTGGTGGGTTGGAGGCGCACATGATCATCGCCGTGAACAAATTCGGCGACATTTTGATCTCCCGACCGGCGGGCCGCGAGCATGCCCTGATCATGCGATCCTCCTTTCGCCCGGCAACGAAGGAAGAGCCGGTCGAGCTGGATTTTGCCGGCGTCCGCGTGGTGGCACCTTCGTGGCTGGACGAGGTGCTGACGTTGCTGCGGGAGGAGTACGGCGACCGCGTCAGGTGCGCGCCCTCCACCAACGCATCCCTGGTGCAATCACTGAAGACGCTTGAAGCGCTTCCTGCCGAGCCAGAAGCATGACCTGCTCGACAACAGCTTCGTGTTGGGAGATCCCAACGCAGCTTGCGAGGCCAATTTCAGCCCACCAAGTCACGCGCTGAACCGATTGCGTTGTTGCGAGTCGCTGATAGCTTCCGCGTCATCCCCCCAGCTCCACCAGCAGCGCCTTCGCATCCTGCAGGTCGCGCGTGGCGAAGCCTTCGGTGAACCAGGCGTAGAGCGGGGCGAGGAGGGCGTGGGCGGCGGCGTGCTTGCCCTGGCGCTGCCAGAGCCGCGCCAGGCTGGTGGCGGCGCGCAGCTCGAACGTCTTGGCCTCTTGCCGCCGGGCGATCTCCAGGGACTGGCCGAAGAGCGCGTCCGCCTCCTCGACCGCGTTGCCGTCCATGTCGAGGAGAATCTCGGCCCGCAGCCGGTGGAGTTCGGCATCGTAGAAGTGCTGGCCCTGTTGCTCGGCGCGGGCGACGCCGAGTACGAGCGCGCGCAGGGCTTCGTCGTGGCGCCCGAATTTCGTGAGGCCGGCGGCGAGCACCGCGAGGAACTGGGGCGCTCCGAGCCCGCTCCCGATTGCAGCCAGCTCGACCAGCGCCTGCTGCATCTCCGCGATGCCCGCCTCGCCCTCCCCCGATTCGACTCGCGCCCAGCCTCGATAAAACCTTCCGAGTCCCAGGTACGACGGAAACCCGAGCTGCTCGGCGAGACCCACGAGTTCTCCGGTGCACTCCCTCGTCCGGTCGAGGTCGCCGCACTGGAGATGGACAAATCCAGCAAAGAAGAGAGCGTCCGCAAGACTGAGCGGATGTTCCACACGCTTCGCCAGCGCCACCGCCTGCGCGCTCACAGCCAGCGCCCGGGCGAGATGGCCAAGGTGCGCGTGACACCAGGCCGCATACCCGTGGGCATGGACGCCACGATCTTGTCCCACCGTGTACGCGAGAGACCCATGCTCCCTGGGATTGTACAATCTCATGCTCTGCTCGAAATGCTGCAGCGCCTGCGAGAAGTGGCCCTGGAAGAACGACGATTCGCCGGCGAGGTCGTGAGCCGAGAGGAGGTCAAACGCGTCTCCCGTCCGCTCGGCGGCTGCCAGGGCTTCCTGCGCGACCTCGGCCGCGGTCGCGAGGTCACCCCTACTGAAATAGGCCGCCGCCATTCCCACGAGCACTCGTTGCAGCTCTGGCGACTCGCCGATCTGGGACGCCAGCTCGCGCGCACGCCCGCAGCTCCCCTCGTACTCCGGATGCGACCATCCCCTGGCCGCGGCGAGTGGCGCCCCGATCGCCATCTGCAGCCCGAGCTCCATTTGATGGCGCTCGCGCGTCTCCGGCAGCGTCTCGACCAGCGCGAGGGCGCGCCGGAGATGGCCTATGGCCTCCTCGTTCGCCGACCGCTGCGCGGCGCGCTCGCCGGCCCGCTGGTAGTGCGCGATCGCTTGCACCGCCAGCCCCGCCTGCTCGTAGTGCCGCGCGATCACCTCGGGCTCGGACGCGACGCGCTCGGGGAAGCGTTCCTCCAGCACCTGGGCGATGCGCGCGTGCAGCTGCTGGCGCGTGCGCTTGAGCAGCGACTGGTATGCCGTCTCCTGGATCAGCGCGTGCTTGAAGGTGTACGTGGCCGCGGGCGGCTCCCCGCGCGCGAAAAGGATTTCCGCGTCGACCAGGCGCTTGAGGCCATGGCGCAGGGCGGCCTCGTCGGGCCCCGCAGTCGCCGCGAGTAGCGGATACCCGAACTCCCGTCCCAGGACCGCTGCCCGCTGCGCCACTTCCTTCGCCGTCGAGAGCCGATCGAGCCGCGCCATCAACGAGTCGGCGAGGCTGGCCGGAATGGCCTCGACGCCGCACGCCACCCCGGGCTCCGCCATCGCCTTGGTCAGCTCCTCGACGTAGAGCGGAACGCCGTCGGCGCGGGCGACGAGCGCGTCGAGGGTGGCGGCGGGCAACTCCGTCCCCGCGAGCGTCGCGATCATGTCGCGCGTCTGGCGCTTGGTGAGCCGGGCGAGCTGCACGGTGGTGAGGTTGGAGCGCGCCGGCCAGGGCGGGGTGAAGTCCGGGCGCGCGGTGGCCAGGAGCAGCACCCGCGCCGTCGGGCTCTGCGCAATCAGGTGCCCCAGCAGCTCCATCGTCGAGGCGTCGCACCAGTGCAGGTCCTCGACGAACATGACCAGCGGCTGCGCCGCGCTGAGCGACAGGGTCCACTGCACCAGGAGGTCGATCGTCTTGCGCCGCTGCAGCTCGGGGCTCATCTGCAGCCGCGTGGGGGGCGGCAGACCGAGAAAGTCGGCGAGCAGGGCCACGGTCTCCGCTGAGCACCGATTTTCGCGGAGGGGATCACCGTCACCCGGCATAAGAACGGCCGGCGGACGTGCTCGTCAACCGCTGTCCCGGCGTAGGGTACCGCGTGGCGCCGCCAAGCGTTCGCGGGCGCGGCTGACGCGCCGGCGGCGTTGCGGAGCGCGTGGCCAAGCCGCCCGCCTGGGCGGTGCTCCCCCACGCGAAGGCTTATGGCTGGT
>CAZUDO010000121.1:0-37280 GCA_964618895.1 uncultured Binatia bacterium (SeqCode) | reverse complement strand
ACCGAGTGAGGCCGCAACCGAACATGCGAGGGCGCCGACCATAGCGCCCATGCACAACCGAGTCGAGACTCGCCCGCAGCTCCTACACGCGGATGTGCTTCCACCGCCCCGACCGGAACCGCCACCACTTCGCCGCCGACCACGCCACGTAGTCGCCGATGATCGCGACCCACAGCCACATGACCGCGGCTGGCCGCCCCACACCGGCGCGGGTCGATACCGTCCGTTCCATTGGGCGTTCCTTGCCGTGGGAAGTGGCTTTGGAGTAACTCGGCGGCGTGCAGTCCGCGCTTCCACTGGATCCCGATGCGCTCGAGCGCGTGCTCGGATCGCCGCCGCCGTTCTATCGTGATCGGGTGCGTGTCGCCGTCGGCGGGGATGTGCGGGCGGCGCTCGCGCGGTTGCCGCTCACGCGGCGGGCGGAGCTGTTGACTGACCAGCTCGCACATCTGCCGCTCGGGACGCGACGGGTCGGGGCGGCGGGAAATCCGGTGCGGGTGGGGACAGCTGGCAGCGGGGAGATGTTGCTGGTGCTGGCGTGGTCGGCGGCGGATCTGGCGCGCGAGCGGGCGGCCGGAGCGCGGCTGCTCGGGCGTGTCGGGATCCGGCCCGGGATGCGGGTCGCCAATACGCTCGCTGGCGCGCTGGTCACGCCCGGGGCACTCCTGCTCGGCGACGTGGTCGAGGACATTGGCGCGCTCGACGTGCCGCTCGGGACCATTGACGCCGACGCGGCGGCGCGGCAGGGGTGGGAGCTGGTCCTGCGCGTGCGGCCGGACGTGATGGTGCTCGAGGAGGCGACGGCGGCGCGCTGGTTCGCGGCGGTGCCGGAGGGCGAGCTGGCGTGGTGGCGCGGCATCGTGTGGCTTCGTCGGGGGAGTGCGGGCGGTGCCCCGGCGCCGCCGGCCGGGTTCACGGGCTGGCAGCGCACCTGGCTCGCCGTTCCCGAGGCCACCAGCTTCGTCGCGGTCACGTGCGGGGAGGGACGGTTCCACACCGAGGACGGCGTGTTAGCCGAGGTGGTCGACGATGCCAGCGGACGTCCCGCCGACGCGGGCACCTTGGCACTCACCGTACCGGCCGGCGATGCGCCGCTGCTGCGCTACGCCACCGACATCCCGGCCCGGGCGGTGGCGGCGTGCGGCTGCGGCGCACCGGGCGTGCCGTTCGTCGTCGGCTGATGGCGATGGACCGGCAGTCGCTGCTGCGCCGGATGGATCTCAACATGTGGGAGATGTTCCGGGACATCATCCGCACGGGTCGCGGCGGTGAGGTGCGTGAGACGGGCGCGCTCACGATGTGCGTGAGCCCGCACGGGACCTCCTTCCACAACATGACCATGGTGCGTGACACGGTCGAGGTGGACACGCTCGTCGCCGCCGTGCGCGACTTCTACGTCCGCCACGACCGCGTGTTCTCCATCTGGACCCGTGCCCACGCCGACCCGGCGCTCGAGGCGGCCCTGCAGGCGCGCGGCTTCGTGCAGCTCGTGTCGCTGCCGGGGATGGCGCTCCTCGACGACCCGGGCACCCGGTGCGCGCCGCCGGGGCTGGAGATCCGCCCCGCCGTCGACCACCAGGGGCGACGCGACTACCTGCGCGTGACCGCGGAGGCCTACGCCACCTTCCAGCAGCCCGAAGCGATGGCCGACGATTCGTTCGCGGCCCTCGAGAGCGTGTGCGCGCCGCACCTGCAGGGCTTCGTCGGCTACGTCGCCGGCGCGCCGGTGGCGGCGGCCGCGGTGTACGTCACGCACGGCGTGGCGGGCATCGGCTGGGTGGGGACCGTGCCCGCGCAGCGCGGACATCGCTACGCCGAGGCGGTCGCTTGGGCCGCGGTGCGCGAGGGCTTCCGGCGCGGCGGGGCGTTCGCCAACCTGCAGGCGTCGCCGATGGGCCGGCCGGTCTACGAACGCATGGGGTTCGTCACCCCGACCGAGTACCGCGTGTGGGTGGGGACGTTGTGAGCGACGCAGCCAAGAAGCTGCCGCACGGCCTGGCCTTCGCGCCGGTCAAAGTGGGCGTGCTCATCGACATCGACATGGGCACCAAAGCCGACTTCCTGGCCTGCCTGCGCATGGGTTTCGACGAGGCGCACACCGCCGGCGTCATCCTGCGTCCCGTCGAGCTGGTGGTCGAGGAGGCCATCGGCCTGCCGCGCCTGGAAGCGAAGAACACGATCGACGGCTACCGGCGCCTGGTCGACACCGGCGTGCTGGCCGTGATCGGCCCGCTGGTCACCGACAACTCGCTTGCGCTGGCGCCGGTGATCAACCAGCTGGGCGTGCCCGCCGTCACCTGGACAGGCACCGACCGCTACCACGGCGAGTTCTGCTTCAACCTGGGCAACGGCGGGCTCGCCGAGGAGGCCGCCATGATGGCGACCTGGATCCGCCGCCAGGGCTATCGCACCGTCGGCATGCTCCACGAGCAGTCGCCGGGCGGGGTCGAGTACGCGTCCAACTTCCGCTGGTTCGCGGCGCGCGAGCAGCTCGATATCCTGATCGAAGCGTACACCACCCAGATTCCCGACGACCTGGAGGGCGTGCTGCGGAAGGTCCGGGACCAGGGGCCCGACTGTCTGGCGTACCTCGGCTACGGCTACCCGACCATCCTGATGGGGCCGATGTTCGAGAATCTCGGCTGGGATCCGCCGCGCATCATGACCACCGCGTTCCAGTTCTGCTACGCCAAGCCCGAGTGGATGGTCGCGCTCGAGGGCTGGGTCGGCATCGATCAGATGTGCGAGGACAACCCGCGCCTGCAGCCCGTCTTCGACCGCTTCGCGACGCGCATGGGCCAGCGTCGCGACCACACCGTCACGGCGCTGAGCTACGACACCGCGCGGCTTATTGCCGAGGGCATCGCGCGCGCGCCGCTGCTGACGCCCCGCGGTGTAAAGGACGGCCTGGAGAAGGTGCGCCTGCTGCCGGCCGTGAACGGCGGCCCGCGCACGCACATGAGCCTCGGGCCGTACGATCACAAGGCGTACAAGGGCGACTGGCTGGTGCTGCGGCGGATCGCGGGCGGGCGAACGGTGTTCGTCGGGCTGCACGAGCCGTAGGTTGCCCGCATGGACTCGATGCGTGCGGTCCTTCTTGCCCTTCTGCTCGGCCTGCTCGCGGCCTGCGGCCGCGATCGCGAACCGCCGCCGCTCCCCGCCGGTCCGGACGCCGACGCCGACGGCCACACCGCGCCCACGCCGGCCACCCGCGCCGCCAACGCCGCCGTGGCAGCGCGGCTCCCGCTCGCCGACACGCAGGATTTCGACGACGCGCGCCGCGGCCTGATCGCCAGTGCGCCCGAGCTGGTCATCCAGCGCGACGGCGGCGGCATCGTCTGGGACATGCGGGCCTACCGCTTCGTCACCGGCGACGCGCCGCCGAGCGTCAACCCGAGCCTCTGGCGCCAGGCGAAGCTGAACGGCATCCATGGGCTGTTCGAGGTTGCCGACGGCATCTACCAGGTGCGCGGCTACGACGTCTCCAACCTAACGCTCATCCGCGGGCAGACGGGCTGGATCGTCGTCGACGTGCTCACCGCCCGGGAGACGGCGGCGGCGGCGCTGGCGCTCGCGCGCGCACACCTGGGCGCGCTGCCGATCCGGGCCGTCGTCTACACGCACAGCCACCTGGACCACTTCGGCGGCATCGACGCGGTGCTGCCCGCGGGAACGCCGCGCGAGGGGGTACGCGTCGTGGCGCCGCGCGGTTTCGTCGAGGAGGTCACCAGCGAGAACCTGCTCGCCGGCACCGCCATGGGCCGGCGCGCCACGTTCATGTACGGCATGGACCTCGCCCGCTCGGAGCGGGGCCACGTCGACACCGGCCTCGGCAAGGGGGTCGCGCGCGGCCGGCCGGGCCTGGTCCCGCCCACCGACCTGATCGATCATACGCCGCAGGAGCTGACGCTCGACGGCGTGCGGTTCGTGTTCCAGTACGTGCCCGACTCCGAGGCGCCCGCCGAGCTGGCCTTCTACCTCCCCGACCACAAGGCCTACTGCGGCGCCGAGATTGTGTCGCACACCATGCACAACCTCTACACGCTGCGCGGCGCCAAGGTGCGCGACGCGCTGCGCTGGAGCGGGTACATCGACGAGGCGCTGGCACGCTTCGGCGACGCCGAGGTGGTGCTCGCGAGCCACCACTGGCCGGTGTGGGGCAACGCGCGCGTGCGCGACTACCTGGCCGGACAGCGCGACACCTACCGCTTCCTGCACGACCAGACGCTCCGCCTCGCGAACGCGGGCCAGACGCCGCAGGAGATCGCCGAGGAGCTCGAGTTGCCCGAACCCCTGGCCGCGTCGTTCGCCAACCGCGGCTACTACGGCACGGTCCGGCACAACGCCAAGGCGGTGTACCAGTTCTACTTCGGCTGGTACGACGGCAATCCCGCCCATCTGGACCCGCTGCCACCGGTCGAGGCGGCCCGGCGCTATGTCGGCGCCATGGGCGGCCCGGACGCCGTGCTGGCGAAGGCGCAGCAGGCGTTCGACGCCAACGACTATCGCTGGGCGGCTACGCTGCTCGACCACCTGGTGTTCGCGGAGCCCGCACGCGTCGAGCCGCGGGCCCTCCTGGCGCGCACCTACGATCAGCTCGGCTACCAGGCCGAGTCCGGCCCGTGGCGCGACGTGTACCTGACCGGGGCGCGCGAGCTGCGCCACGGCGTCGGCCCGACGATGATCGATCCCGCGGGCCTGATGGCGCTACTGCGCCAGGTGCCGCTGGCGCGCTTCTTCGATGTGCTGGCGGCGAGCGTGAACGGCCCGCGCGCGGCGGGCAAGCAGGTACGTATCAACTTCGTCTTCACCGACGCCGGCGAGACCCACGTCGTGACGCTCGCCAACTCCGTGCTGCACCACCAGCGCGCCGACGCCGATCCGGCGGCCGACGCTACCGTCCGTCTGACCCACGAGCTGCTGCTGCGCGTGGTCACGCGCCAGGCCGGGCTCCGCGAGACCATCTTCTCCGACCAGCTCGACGTGGACGGCAGCCGCCTCGGGCTGCTGTCGTTGCTGTCGACGCTCGACCAGCCCGACGGACGGTTCCCCATCGTCACGCCGTGAGCTGACCGCATCCTTGCCGCACCCGCCGGGGCTGGGGTAACCACAGGCCCGCGATGTCCGTGCTGCTCCCCACCTCGCCGGCGTATCTGCGCCTGCAACACGCGCGCCGCGGCGACCAGGGCGGACTCGTGTTCGCGGGACGCCACCTGCCGTACGGCGAGCTGGCGGATGCGGTCGACGGCCTGACGGCGTGGCTGGCGCGCCGGGGCTGCGGGGCAGGCGACCACGTCGGCGTCATGTGTGCCAACGAGCCGGCGATGGTGGCGACCCTGTTCGCGCTCTGGGGCCTTGGCGCCGTCGCCGTCCCGCTGGCCGTGCGCTCGACGGCGGACGAGGCGGTGCGCCTGCTCGACCACGCGCGCGCCCGGGCGGTGGTGGCCGATGTGGCGCGGGCGGAGATCGCGCGCGCCGCCGCGCGGGGCGCGGGCGTTTCCGCCTTCGTGTGCCAGCCGACGCTGCCGCTGTCGCCGCGCGTGCTCGTCCGCGGCCGGCCGGCGCGCGCGCGTACGCCCCGTCCGCCGCGGCCGGAGGCGACGGCGGTGCTCGCCTACACCTCGGGCACGACCGGCGCGCCCAAGGGGGCCGTCATCACGCACGCCAACCTGTGGTGGGCGGCACTCGCCTGTGGCCAGGCGCGCGGCGACGTGACCGAAGGGGTCGGCGCGTGCTTGAGCCCGCTCACGCACACCCCCGTGCTGGTCTCGCATCTCCTCTGCCGCGTGCTCGTGGGGGCCACCGCGGTGCTCCTCGAACGCTTCGACCTGGCCGCCGTGTTCGCGGCCGTCGAGCGCCACGGCATCACCGACCTGCCGCTCATCGGCGCCATGGTGGCCGACGTGGTGGTGCAGGGCGATGTACCGGCGGCGGTCGCCCGCACGGTCACCAAGGTGAGCGTCGGCGGCGCACCGACACGCATGGAGGCCAAGCGCGCGCTCGCCGGCATGTTCCCGCACGCCGAGATCGTCGAGGCGTACGGACAGACCGAGTCGACCGATGGCGTCGCCATGGCGCGCGGCACGAGCGTGTTCGATCATGAAGGCACCGTGGGGTGCCCGAACCCGTACGTCGTGGTCGCCATCCGCCGGCCCGACGGCGCGCTCGCGGCGCGCGGCGCCGAGGGCGAGATCGTCGTCCGCGGCCCGACCGTGATGCAGGGCTACTACCGCGACCGGGCCGCCACCGCCGCCACCATCCGCGACGGTTGGCTGCACACCGGCGACCTCGGCACGCAGAACGCTGCCGGCTATCTCTTCCTCACCGGGCGCGCGAAGGACATCATCATCAGCGGCGGCGAGAACGTGTCGC
Source organism: uncultured Binatia bacterium (SeqCode) (assembly GCA_964618895.1). Taxonomy (GTDB): domain Bacteria; phylum Desulfobacterota; class Binatia; order DP-6; family DP-6; genus CAZUDO01. The sequence goes on along the minus strand of CAZUDO010000121.1, from coordinate 30,908 downwards.
CGGGAGAGGTCGAAGACGTGCTGCGCACCCACCCGGCGGTGGCCGACGTGGCGGTGATCGGCACGCCGCACCCGCGCTGGGGCGAGCAGGTGACCGCCATCGTCGTCCGCCGCGACGGCCTCGTGGTCGACGGCGAGACGCTCGCCAGCTTCGCGGGCACGCGGCTCGCCGGCTTCAAGCGCCCGCGCCGGATTGAGTTCGTCGCTGCCCTGCCGCGCAATGCCGCCAACAAGGTGCAGACGGGCGTGCTCCGCCAGCAGTTCAAATGAAGACGTTGGGAGCCTTCCTGGACGCCTGCGCCGCGCGCGCGCCCGGGCGCGTGGCGATCGCGTACGCGCCCCGCGAGCGCGTGACCGCCACTATGACGTGGGCCGAGCTCCGCGCCGCCAGCCGCGTCGCCGCCGCCACGCTGGTCGCCGCCGGCGTGACCCGCGGCATGCACGTGGCGCTCCTGTGTCCGAGCCGTCTCGAGTGGCTGCCGCTGGCGTTCGGTGTGCTTCGCATCGGCGCCGTGCTGGTGCCCATGTCGACGCTCTGGAAGCGGGACGAGCTGGCCTACGGCCTCGCGCACGGCGACGTGGCGACGCTGGTCATGGTGCCGCGCTTCTTGAAGCACGACTACCTGGCGCAGCTCCGCGAGCTGGCGCCCGAGCTCGACACGGCCGCCCCGGGGAGGCTGTTCGCGGCGCGGTTGCCCCAGCTCCGGCGCGTGATGCTGCTCGAGGGCGCCGCGCCCGGCACCGATCGCTGGGCGGACCTGCCGGCGACGGCCGACGAGGCGTTCCTGGACGCGCTCGAAGCGACCGTCGGGCCGGCCGAACGCGCGACCATCTTCTTCACCTCCGGCACCACGGCACAGGCCAAGGCGGTGGTGCACTGCCACGAGGCGCTGGTCACCTCCGGCGAGCGCATCGCCGAGTGCGTCGGCATCGGGCTGGACGACGCCTGGTGGGGGCACATGCCGCTCTTCTGGAGCGGCGGCTTCATCATCGGCGCGCTCGCCACCATGGCGGGCGGTGGCCGGCTCGTCCTGCAGGAGACGGTCGACGCCGGCGCGGCCCTCGAGCTGCTCGAGACCGAGCGCTGCACCATCATGGCAGGCTGGCACCAGGCGGGCCCGCTGCTCGAGCACCCGGACTTCGCGCGCCGCCGGCTCTTCTTGAGGAAGGGCAGCAACCACGTCCTGGCGCCGCGGCTCCTGGGCGACGATCATCTGGCCGTCGGCATGTACGGCATGAGCGAGACGGCCACCTGCATCTCGTGCGCGCGCTGGGACGACCCGCCCGCCGTGCGCCGCGAAACCTTTGGCCGCCCGCTCGCCGGCATGGAGGTGCGCATCGTCGATGCCGAGACGCGCCAGCCCGTCGCGCCGGGAGAGAGCGGCGAGATCCTGGTGAAGGGCCCGACGCTCATGGAGGGCTACTACAAGGTGCCGCCCGCCGACACTTTCGACGCCGAGGGATTTTTTCGTACCGGGGACCTCGGCTACCTGGACGCGCAGGGGTTTCTGCATTTCGCCACCCGCGCCAAGGACGTGATCAAGACCGCCGGGGTCAACGTGGCCGCGGTCGAGGTGGAAGAGGCCCTGGCGCGCCACCCGGCCGTCAAGTCGGCGCACGTGGTCGGCGTGCCGCACGCGACCCGCGGCGAGAACGTGGTCGCCTTCGTCGTACCGCGCCCGGGCGCCAGCGCACCGCCGGACGCGCTGCAGGCGTTCTGCCGGGAGACGCTGGCGAGCTACAAGGTGCCCCGGCACGTGTTCGTGATCGCCGAGGCCGAGCTGCCGCTCACGGCATCCGGCCGGGCCGAGAAAGGGGCGCTGCGCAAGCGCGCGCAGGCGGCCCTGGGGGAGCAGTGACCACCATGGCAGACACACCCACCGTCCTCGTCGATGTGGAGGACCGCATCGCCACCATCACGCTGAACCGCCCCGAGCGGAGGAACGCCATGAACCAGCAGCTGAAGGACGAGCTGCGCGAGGCGTGGAAACGGGTCAAGGCCGACCCCGACATCTGGGTCGCGATCCTGACCGGCGCGGGCGAGGGCTTCTCCAGCGGTGCCGACGTGGAGTCGCTCGCTACCGGTGGCTTCATCAAGCCCGACCGTTGGCGCGAGCTGGCCATGATCGAGGGCATCGTCGACCTGCCCACGCCCCGCCGCCAGCGCGTGCACAAGCCGGTGATCGCGGCGGTGAACGGCGTGGTGGCCGGTTTCTCGCTCGACCTGGTCACCGAGAGCGACATCCCGATCGCGTCCGAGAAGGCCTTCTTCGTGGATCCGCACGTGTCGCTCGGCTACGTGTCGTCGCACGAGATGGTGAACATGGCCCGCCGGGTGCCGGTCAGCGTGTGTCTCCGCATGGCGCTCCTCGGCAGCCGCGAGCGCATGAGCGCGCAGCGGGCGTACGAGGTGGGTCTGGTGACGGAGGTGGTGCCGCACGAGCGGCTGATGACCCGGGCGCGCGAGCTGGCGGCGATGATCGTCTCCAACGCGCCGCTCGCCGTATGGGGGACGAAGATGGGCATCCTGCAGGGCCTCGGGCTCCCCATCCCGCAGGCGGAGGAGATCGCGGCCGGGTACCTGGAGATCGTCGAGCAGTCGGAAGACCACGCCGAGGGGCCGCGCGCGTTCGTCGCCAAGCGCCCGCCGGCGTGGAAGGGGCGCTGAGCCCTGGGCTTGGGCGATATTACACCTCTTGCGCCCATGGTTCAGCAGGCGTAATGTCCCTGGTGTGACGCCGACCCCCAGGAGTCTGATCCTCGATCTCCTTTCGACGCTCAGGCGCGGGTCGATGCCGGTCGGTGCCCTGGTCGAGGCGGGCGACCTGTTCGAGCTCGCGCCCAACGCCGTCCGGGTGGCGGTCACCCGGCTGCTGGCCTCGGGCGAGATCGCGCGCGACGAGCGCGGGCGGTATCGCCTCGGCGAGACGGCGCAAGCGATCCACCAGTACACGGCATCGTGGAAGCACCTCGAACGCCGGACGCGGCGCTGGGCCGGTGGCTGGATCGCGCTGCATCCCAACGCGGTGGGCCGGACCGAGCAGCGGGGGCGGGCGCGCGCGCTGCGTCTGCTCGGCTTCCGTGCCCTGCTCCCGTCGCTGTGGCTGCGTCCCGACAACCTGAGCGCGCCTGTGGACGGGCTGCGCGACGAGCTCGGCGCCCTCGGCGTCCCGCGCGCGGACCTCGTGTTCGAGCTGGGCGGCCTCGATCGCCCGGCGGAGGTGCGCGCCCGCGGCCTCTGGGACGCGGCCGGCCTGTGCGCGGCCCATCGCGCCTTGCGGGAAGAGCTCGAGCGCAGCGCGACCCGGCTCCCGCGTCTCGCTGCCGGTGCGGCCATGGTCGAGTCGTTCCTGCTCGGCGGCCGGGCGATCCGGCAGCTGGTGCTCGATCCGCTACTGCCCGACGCCATCTGCCCGGCCGACGATCGCCAGGCGCTGGCGCTGACGTTGCAGCAGTACGACCGCCAGGGACGCGCCGCCTGGGCGGAGTTGCTGCGCCGGTTCGATGTCCCCTCGCTGCGCGCGCCGCTCGACACGCGGCTCGCCCCGGACACCATGGAGCTCGCATCATGACGGCAAGCCCCGCCACCTTCGAAGAAGCCGCGACCGCACGCTGGCGGACGGCGATCGGGCGCGACGACATCCGGGCGCTTCTCGAGATGCACGATCTGCGCTCCTGGCTTTCGATCGCGATCGACTGGTCGCTCGTGTTCGCCTCCTTTGCGCTCGTCGCGGTGTGGCCGAACCCGCTCACCGTCGTGGTCGCCCTGTTCGTGATCGGGGCGCGGCAGCTCGGCTTCGCTGTGCTCATGCATGAAGCCTCGCACCGTTCGCTCTTCCGCGGCCGGACGCTCAACGACTGGGCCGGCAACTGGCTGTGCGCCTACCCGATCTGGAGCGACCTGCGCCCGTATCGGCCCTACCACCTCCAGCACCACGCCAAGACGGGAACGGCGGAGGATCCCGACCTGGGACTGATCCGCCCGTTCCCGATCACGCGGGCGAGCTTTCGACGGAAGGTGTGGCGGGATCTCTCGGGACAGACGGGCCGGAAGTTCGCGCGCGGCGCCTGGCAGCGGACCTTCCGCCGCTATCGCCAGGACCCCATCGCTCGTGCCGCGACCCGCGGCGTCCTGGTGACCAACCTGGCGCTGCTCGGCCTCCTGGCCGCGCTCGGGCGGCCGGAGTTGTATCTCCTCTGGGCCGGGGCATGGCTCACGACCCACACGCTCGTGACCCGCTTCCGCTCGATCGCCGAGCACGCGCTCACGCCCGATGCGGACGATCCGCTCGGCAATACCCGCACCACCGTCGCGCGCTGGTGGGAGCGCCTGCTGCTCGCCCCGAACCGCGTCAATTACCACCTCGAACACCACCTGTTGATGACGGTGCCGCACTACAACTTGCCGCGCATGCACCGGCTGCTTCGCGAGCGTGGGGTGCTCGAGCGGGCGTGCGTCGAGCATGGGTACTGGAAGGTACTGGCGGGCGCCGCCTCGCGACCGGGCAATCAGCCCGGCGACGATGACGGCGACCGCCCCGACCTCCTGCGCCTCAACGGGTTCTTCCAGGACGTGCCGTCGTCCCACTGATGGCAGCTCTGCATTACGCAAGGGCGCTGAGCAGCCTCTTCAGCACCACTACGAGCGGGATCTCGAGAGCGACCACGGGGAGGAGCGGGACCAGCGTCGCCAGGGCGATCCTGACCACCGAGCTTCTGCCGATCGGTGCAGGGCGGATGTTCCGGATCGCTTCGTAGAGCGCCTGGACATCGGCGACTGGACCGAGCTCCGGCGCGTCGAGCACGTCGGCGTCGGCGACCGCCTCGCCGTGGATCCACTTGGCGTCGACGAGGCGGCTGTGACGGGCGACGAGCGTGCCGTACGTGCGCAGCGCCTCGCGCTTGGTCGCGAGGAGCAGCGGTGCGAACGCGAGCAACGGTGCCAGGAAGAGGCCGATGGTGACGATCGTGAGCAGTCCCATCGCCGGGGCGAGCTCCTTCACGTGCGCACCGTGGTGGAGGATGTCGTGGCCGAAGGCCGACGCGGCGACGACCCCGAGCGCGAAGGCGACCGGGGCGAAGACGCCGGGAAACCGTTCGAGGAAGCCGAGGCCCGCGGCGCCATCGGGATGGGTCGGTGCGAGCACGAGTCCGATGCGCGAGATGCGCCAGAACACCCACGTCACCATCGCGACGCGCCACAGCCAGTGCAGCACCAGGATCCAGAACAGCGGCATCAGGACACACAGGAACCAGAAGCCCCCGAAGCCGAGCTGTGCGTCACCGCTCTCGCGCATCACCGCCCAGTTGAGGGCGTCGAGGTGCGCGAAGCCCGTCGTCCCGTACCATACGACTGCGCCCACCACGGCCATGCCGAGCAGGAAGGCGGGCCATGAGTCCCGCATACGGGTCGCGCGCGCGAGGATCGCCTGCAACGCCGGCAGCTTCGAGACCGGGAGCAGCCCCGACGTGATCAGGTAGCGGAGGTCCCGCACCGTCGCCGTCTCGAAGCCACCCTCGGCGAGCACCAGGAGTGGAATCGCGATCAATGCGCGAGCGGGGATGCCGAAATGACGCAGGAGCGGCTCGTCGACGCCCGAGACCAGGCGCGTGTGCAGGTATGCCCACACCGCCAACGGGACCCAGGCGATGAGCGCGAGGAGCACGGCGCGCCGCCCGAGCCCGAGGCCGCCCCGGGGCACGAGACGCACCGACCGCTGGAGGTGGTACAACGGCCCACCGCGGATCGGCGAGAACTCGACCCAAGGGGGTAGATCGGACGGCCGGCTTCCCTTCGTGTTCTCCATTCGGTTTGTGTAGCACATGTCGCGAGGGCAGCCTTCAGTCCGACACGTTTTCCGCGGCCGCCACCTGCTGCTGCACGCGCGTGAGCAGGGACGTCGGCGCGAAACGCGGGTCCCGATCCATGCCGGCGCGGCGCCAGCGTTCGTGCCAGAGGTGCACGGCGACGGTGGTCTCGTCGAGGAATCCCGCCCCGTCGGTCATCAACGCCTGCCAGTGGAAGGACGGGACGGGGCAGAAGACCGCGCAGTCCCGGACGCGGGGCCAGTAGCCGAGCTCCGTGACCACGCGATCGAGCAGGCGCGGGCCGATCTCGCCCCACAGGAGCGTCGGCTTGTCGGCGGTGCGGGCGGCGTCGTAGCAGCGCCGCATGAGCGGGTGACCGGGCGGAAGCCTGATGACGGCGGACGCCACGTGTCGGCGCTGCGGTGTGAGCTCGCTCGCCAGAACGACGTCGTCCGCGAACGTGAACGGCCGCAGGCACAACACGTCCGTATCCACCCACCAGCCGCCGCGGTCGAGCAGGAGCTTGTAGCGGAAGAGGTTCGAGAACGCCGACACACTGCCACGTTCCTCGCCATGCGCGTACCGGAAGATGGCGCTCGCCGGCAGGATCTCGTTGCCGTCGCGGAGCACGGTGCCGGCGGGGACGCCGTCCACCGTCCCGTAGCAGTACAGGTGATACGGATGGCCGTGGGTCAGGAACGAGGCGATCGCGAGCCGCTGGAGAGGCCCGAGCGTGTCGCCGATCCAGAGGCTGTGGACGATGTCCGCCATGACGGCGGGCGATCATAGCCGCGGTCGCGCCTCTGCAAAAACGCTCCCGCACCCTGCGACCCTCTGGCGAGCGACCCCGGGGCCGTAGTGGCCCGCGAGCACCCGTTGGCGGCTCCATAGCTGGAGCGGCGTCTTTTCCGTTGACACGGCGACCCGGGCTGGGTTAGCCGCTCCCGGATGGCGTGCGCCCGCGTGCTCGCATTCTTGGTCGCCTGCGGCGCTGTGTCGGGTGCCGCGGCGCCTGCGCGGTCGGCGCCGCTGCCGGCGTGCACGGGGCGCTTCATCGCCCACGGGAGCAGCGGCGTCGTCGCCGGCGCCCGGGTGGTGACCGACACGGTGCTGGTCGACGGCATGCGCCCGATGTTCGTCAGCGCCCTCGAGCCGAGCTGCCCGGCCAGGCGAGCGCGGGTCAAAGGTACGAAGAAGGGTACCCGGGTCAGCTGCACGTGGAAGAAGAACGCCTGTGGGGTCCCGTTCAAGGTGAAGCTGAAGGGCCTGATCGCGGGCGATTGTGGCACGCTCACCGCCACCGTGAAGACGGGCAGGACGCCGACCACGTTCACCGCGCCGCGCTGCGGAGACGGCACGGTCGACACGGCGAACGGCGAGACCTGCGACGGCACCACGGGGTGCGACGCGGGCCTCGCGTGCGTCGCCTGTCGGTGCGGGTCGACGACCACGACCACGACGCTGCCCGGTGGAACGACGACGACCACGCTGCCCGTCAGCTTCGCCCGCCAGGTACAGCCGATCCTCACGGCAGGGTGTCTCGGTGCCGGTTGCCACGCCGGACAGTTCCCGGCCCAGAACCTGGACATGGGGACGGCAGCCAAAGCGTACGGCGTGCTCACCACCAAGCAGAGCACGGAGAACCCGTGCACGGGCATGGAGCTGGTGGTGCCGGGGTCGCCGGAGACGAGCGTGTTGATGAAGAAGTTGACCGGGACGTCGTGCGGCTTCACGCAGATGCCGCTCGGGCGGCCCCCGCTGTCGGCCGTGGACCTGGCGACCATCAGTGCCTGGATCGCCCAGGGCGCGGCGAACAACTAGGGCCATGCGCGTCGGGGAGCTCGGCGCGGTTTGCATGCTCTTCGCCGTCGCGACGGCGGAGGCCGCGAAGCCGCCGCTGTGCACGACCGGGCGCTTCCTGGTGCCGGCGCGGAACCCGCCGCTGTTCACCGGGGCGACCCTGGCCGGCGAGGTGGTGCTCACCCCCGGCCCGCCGGCGATGGTCGCGATCCGGGGCAACTGTCCGGCCGTGCGCGCGCGTCTGAAGGCGACCAGGCGCGGTACCGTCCTGCAGGCGCGCTGGCCGTTCGGTGCCTGCGGCGTGACCGGCAAGGTGCGCCTCACGGCCACCATCGTCGACCTCTGTCAGACGCTCACCGGCACGCTCAAGCGCTCGAAGACGCTCCCGGCGGTGTTCGTGGCGCCGCACTGCGCCCTGGACGGCGTGGTGAGCGCCGTCGACGGTGAGGAGTGCGATGGCGACGCCGGCTGCCCGGACGGCCTCGTGTGCACCACAGACTGCCGGTGCGTCGAGCGGGCGCCGCTCCCCACGGTCACGACCACCACGCGGACGACCACGACGCGCGCCACGACGTCGACGACGACCGCCAGCACGTCGTCCACTGCCGCCCCGATCACGACGACCAGCAGCACCACGTCGTCAACTGCTGCCGCCCCGACCACGACGACGACCACCACCAGCACCACGTCGTCGACCGACGTCTCCTCGACGACCACCACCACGACCTCGGTCACGACCACCACCGACTGCGCCGCCCTGTGCGGCAACGGCACGCGCGACACCGGATGCGGCGAGGAGTGCGACGGCGACGACCTGGGGGGGGCGATGTGTCCGGAGGGATCGGGGTCCGGTGCGTTCCCCGAAGGCTGCCCGCGGTGTCTTCCGGGCTGCGTCCTCGACACGACCTGCTGCACCGTGTCCACGACGACCGCGACGACCTCCACCACCACCGCCACCTCGACGACGACGCGCGCCAACACCACGTCGACCACCACCACCATCGCCGCCACCAGCTTCAGCCGTCAGGTCCAGCCCATTCTCACCGCCAACTGCCTCGGCATCGGCTGCCACTCCGGCGGCGTCCCGGCCCAGGGTCTCGACCTGACGGCGGGCCGGTCCTACGCCGAGCTGCTCGGGACGACGAGCGTCGAGTTTGGATGCGCGGGCTTGCGCCTGGTCGCCCCGGGCTCGCCCGACACGAGCGTCCTGGTGAAGAAGCTCGTCGGCACCGCCTGTGGCTTCTCCCAGATGCCCTTCGGCCGCCCCCCGCTGCCTGCAAACCAGATCAAGATCATCACCACCTGGATCGCCCAGGGCGCGCTCGACAACTGAAGGCCGTCAGCCGAGCGCCGTCACGACGTCCTCCGCCGTCGTCACCGTCGCCAGCAGCGGCATGATGTTGTCGATCGAGAAGCGGTGCCACTCGTCGGGATAGCTGGCGCAGCAGTCCTCGATCACGACCAGGTCGAAGCCGCGATTCACCGACGCGCGCACGATGCCCTCGACCGCCAGGTTGGTGGACACCCCGGTCATCAGCATGGTCGTCCGGCCGAGCATGCGCAGCACCGGGTAGAGCTGCGTCCCGTACGACCCGTCGACCCCGACCGTACGCTCGAGGACGAAGTCTTCGGGCCGCGCGGCGAGGGCCTCGTGAATCTGTACGCCCCACGTGCCCTGAATGAGCGTGGGCTCGCGCCCGGTACGGCGGTGCAGCCGGGTGTTCGGGCGCGGGAAGCCCGGCTTGCCGCAGAAGTTGATGTACAGGACGGGCACCGCGCGCGCCCGGGCGGCGGCGAGGACGCCCTGGAGCTTCGCGATGACGCCGCGCTTCTGCACCTGCGCCGCCAGCACGCCGCCCAGACCCCGTTTGCCGACGTGGGATTCGTGCACGATGTCGTTCTGCATCTCGACGATGCAGAGCGCGGTCCGGGCGGGGTCGAGTGCGAGCGTCGACATGGCCGCGACAGGTAGCGACCGCCCGTTCGCGCTGTCAAGCGTTCGCGCTGTCAAGGCGATCGATGACCGTGTTCAGCCGGCGAGCGCGGCCGCCGCTTCGGCGAGCGCACGCGCGAGGTCGTCGGCGGTCCGCACCTGCCGGAGCCCGGCGACCAGGTAGTCGAGTCCCGCCGCACGGTAGGCCGCCAGGTCGGCGCGTGAACGCCGCCTCGCCCCCCGCCCACAGCGCCTTGCACACCGCCAGGTACTCGTCCGTCCGCGCGCAGTGTCCCGTGAACGGGACGTTCAGAGCCGCGAACTCCTCGCGTAGCCAGCCGGTGCCGACCGCGAGCACGACGCGCCCGCCCGACAGACTGTCGAGGGTGGCCACCAACTTGGCCGCCAGCACCGGGTTGCGATACGGCAACACGTACGCGCTCACGCCGAGGCGCACCCGCCGGGTCTGCCCGGCCAGGAAGGCGAGGGTGATGAGCGGCTCGTAAAAGCGCTCGATCACGCCCATGTCCCCCGGTTTGGCGTCCGGGCGGCGGTCGTAGGGGTAGACCGACTGCACGCCGACGGGGGCGACCAGATGGTCGCTCACCCACAGCGAATCCACACCGGACCGCCGCCCCCGGCTCAACCTTGCCGCCTGGTGACGGCCCCACTATTACTACGCCTCCCCATGGCCCACTGGCCGCCGAGCCCCGACGACCTCGCTCGCCTGCGCGACACGCTCGCCTGGGTGGTGGAGCGCTCCCCCTACTATCGCCGCCTGTTCTCGGACGCTGGTGTGCGTCCGGCGGAGCTCCGCACCTACGACGAGTTCCGCACCCGCGTGCCGCGGCTCGAGAAGACAGAGCTGGTCGCCAACCAGCGCGCCCACCCGCCGTTCGGCGAGCTGCTGGCGGCGCGGCGCGAGGAATTCGCGTCGCTGCACACGTCGCCCGGGCCGATCTACATCCCGCGCCTCGCCGAGGAGCGCGGCGGGACACCGGTCCTGGTCGACGCCATCAAGGCCATGGGCGTGCGTCCGGGCGAGGTCGCGCACGTGACGCTCTCGTACCACGTCATGCCGGGCGGCCTGCGTCTCCACCGCGCCCTCGAGGACTTCGGCTGCCTGGTGATCAACGGCGGCACCGGCGCCAGCCGGCTCCAGCTACAGGTGGCGAAGGACTACGGTGCCAGCGTGTACGCCGGCACGCCGAGCTTCCTCGCCAACCTGGGCGACACCGCGCGCGAGATGGGCCTCGACCCGCGCCGCGACCTCCACTACCGCGTCGGCTTCTCCACCGCGGAGGCGCTCACGCCCCAGCTCCGCCGCGACCTGCAGGACACCTTCGGCATCGAGCTGTTCGACCACTGCGGCGAGGCGCAGATCGGGCCGCTGGCGGGCGAGTGCCGCGTGCACGAGGGCATGCACCTCCATGCCCGCGACCTGTTCTGCGAGTTCCTCGACCCGGAGACGGGCGAGCCGGTCGCGCCCGGGAGCGTCGGCGAGCTGGTGGCGACCCAGCTCGGCCCGCACGCCCTGCCGCTGGTGCGCTACTCCCCGTGCGACGCCTTCCGGCTCCTGGCCGGCCCGTGTCCGTGCGGCGACCCGGCTCCGCGGCTGGTGTTCGTCGGTCAGGTGGGCGTCATCAAGAAGATCAAGGGCGTGCTCGTCCACCCGGCGCAAGTGCATGCGGTGACCAGCCAGTTCCCGGGGCTCAGCCGCTTCCAGATCCTGGTCGAGCATCCCGAGGGCGCGCGCTACGACCGCGCCGTCCTGCGCGTCGCCACCACGGCGATGCCGGCGGATCCCGAGCCGCTCAAGCGGGCGGTCGCCGAGCGCCTGAAGGCGACGGTGCTGATCCAGATGGATGTGGAGCTGGTGGCCGAGGCCGACGTGCCGGAGGCCGCCGGGCCGCCGCGCTTCGCCGAGGCGATGATCGACCGGCGCGGAGAGCACTGAGCGTCGTGACCGGCGACCGCCCGTACTACGACGCCGCCATCCAGACCATGCCGCTCGAGCAGGTACGCGCGCTGCAATGGCAGCGCCTCGCGCGCCAGCTCGACCGCGTGTGGGCCACCCCGGTGCCGTTCTTCAAGAAGAAGTTCGAGCGCGCCGGCCTGCAGCGCGTCGACCTGCGGAGCCTGGACGACCTGGCCGCCATCCCCACCACCGTCAAACCCGAGCTGCGCGCGAGCGAGGAAGAATTCCCGCCCTTCGGCGACTACCGCGGCGCACCCATCGAGACGTGCGTGCGGCTCGGCGCCTCCACCGGCACCAGCGGGCGGCCGACGCTCATCCTGTGGACGCGGAAGGACCTGGCGGTGGACTACGCCGCCTCGGCGCGCGGCCGCTGGCGCTGGGGGCTCCGGCCCGGGATGAGCCTCGCCAACGCGCACCCCTTCGGCCAGAACGCCGGCGGCTGGCACTTCAGCCACGGCATCGAGGGGCTCGGCGTGCTGAACATCCCGTCCGGGCCGCCGGTGGGCGAACAACACATCCGGGACGTGGTCGAGGTGTGGCGCCGGCTCCGCCCGTCGATGTACCGCCTGTTCGGCAACGTGGCGCGCACCTACGCCGACGCGGCGCGCGCCCAGGGGCTCGATCCCGAACGCGACCTGCACCTGAGCCTTGCCGGCGACCACCCGTCGGAGCAGTACCTGATGGTGAGCTCGGGGCTGGAGGCGCTGCCGCTTCTCGGCAGCGCGTGCGACAATCGGGACGGCGCGCACCTGAGCGAGGACCTCGCCATCGTCGAGGTGCTCGATCGTCACACCGGAACGCCGTGCGGCCACGGCGAGCGCGGCAACTTGATCGTCACCGTGCTCGAGAAGGACAACTTCCTGCTGCGCTACGATCTCGAGGACGTCGTGCGCCTCAACACTACGCCCTGTCCGTGCGGCGAGACCCATCGCCGGCTGTTCTACGAGGGCCGCGTCCGCGACGTGGTCGAGGTGCAGGGCCGTCCCATCCTGCCCATCGACGTGGCGTTCGTGCTGTACGACTTCCCCGAGGTATCGACGCCGTCGGCCGAGTACCAGATCGTGCGCGGCCCCGAGCCGCGGTCGGCGCTGCACGTGCGCGTCGAGTACGATGCCAGCGGCGGAGTCGATCCGCAGGCGCTCACCACGCGGCTGGACGAAGGTTTCCGCGCCCGGCTCGGCGTGCCGGCGCATCTCGAGCTGGTGGCGCGCGGGGCAGTGCCGCGCTTCGCGTACAAGGCGGCGCGCGTCGTGGACGGGTGAGGTCTGGGAACTCGCCGACCTGCACGGGGGGGCATGATCTGCATCGACCAGATCTACCGCTTTCCGGTGAAGGGCCTGCGGGGCGAGCCGCTCGACGCGGTGTCGCTTGCGGTGGGGCAGGGGATTCCGCACGACCGGCGCTTCGCCATCGCGCGGGGCGACACTCGGATCGACGGCACCGCGGCGCGGCCCCGTGGGCGGAGTTCGACTGGGTCGGGGGGCGACATTCGCGTCGGCGACGTGACGCTGCGCATCCCGGCGCGCATTCCCTGCTGCGCGGCGACCGGGGTGTGCCCGGAGCAGGGCGAGCGCGACCTGAACGTCGTGAAGGGGCTGCGCGCGGCCTACGGCCACTACGACATGGGGGTCTACGGGGAAGTGATTCGCGGCGACCGCGTCGCGGTCGGGGACCCGGTCACCCCGCCGGACGATTCGCGGCCGCGCTCGCGTATGGGGCATTGGCTGCGGTTCTTCGGGTTCCTCGCCCGCAGCGCGCCCATCGTGCTGCGCCGGCGGTGAGGGTGTGATAGCGCGCGGCGATCGGCTACTCTCGGGTGACGTCCCATGTCGAACACCCAACCCGACTTCGATCCCGCCACACTCGACGTGGCCACGCCCGAGCACTACGAGCGCGGCGGCTATCCGCACGCCGAGTGGACGTGGCTCCGTCGCCACGCGCCGGTCTTCTGGTACGACCGCCCCAACGTCGAGCCGTTCTGGGTCATCACCAAGCACGCCGACATCATCGAGATCGGGAAGCAGCCCGAGCTGTTCCTGAACGGGCCCCGCCTGGCGGTGTTCACCACCGACCTGCCGCCGCCTCCGGAAGGCCAGTCGCGGCATCTCCTCAACATGGACCCGCCCGATCACGCCCGCTACCGGCGCGTCACCAGCCACTGGTTCACGCCGCGCGCCATCCGCGCCATGGACGACAAGGTCGCACGCGTCACGCGCGAGGTCCTGGACGACGCGGCCGCCAGGACGACCGGCGACTTCGTGCAGGACATCTCGGCGCGTATCACCATCGCCGTGATCGCCGAGATGCTGGGCGTTCCGCGCCAGGACTGGCAGCTGCTCTTCCGCTGGACCAACGAGATCATCGCGCCGCAGGACCCGGAGTTCCAGCGCGGTACGGCGCAGGAGACCATCGAAGGGGCGCGGCTCGAGCTGTTCTCGTACTTCTTCGAGCTGTCGGAGCGCCGGCGTCGCGAGCCGAGCGACGACATCGTGAGCGTGATCGCCAACGGCCAGGTCGACGGCCAGCCGCTGCCGCCGGTGGAGCTGCTGTCGTACTACTTCCTGCTCGTCGTCGCCGGCAACGAGACCACCCGCAACGCCATGACGGGCGGCATGCTGGCGTTCCTGGAATGCCCGGACGAATGGGCCAAGCTGCGCCGCGACCCGGCGCTGCTCGACAGCGCCGTGGAAGAGATCGTGCGCTGGACCACACCCGTCATCCAGTTCGGCCGTACCGCGACCCGCGACTACACGCTGCGCGGCCGCACCATCCGCGCCGGCCAGTCGGTGTGCCTGTTCTACCCGTCGGCCAACCGCGACGAAGAGGTGTTCCCGGAGCCGTTTGCCTTTCGCGTCGACCGCGATCCGAACCCGCACATCGCCTTTGGCATGGGCGAGCACGTCTGCCTGGGCGCGCACCTGGCGCGCCTGGAGCTGCGCCACGCGTTCGCGCTGCTGCGCGAGCGGCTGGAGGACTGCGCGCTGACCGGGCCGGTGGCCCGGGTGCGGTCGAGCTTCGTCGGCGGGATCAAGCGCGTGCCGATGCGCTGGCGGATCGCGGCGGGCACCGCGGCCACGGGCTGACGCGGGACCTGGTTGTATCTCCGTCGCCCGCCGTGGCATCCAACCACGGTGCGAGTCATTCCTGCAGCCTGTGCGCTGGCGATGGCGCTCCTCGTTCCACTGCGTGCGCTTGCGGCCGATGCCGGCCAGGCGGAGAACCCCCCGATGAAGAAGTACACCAAGCCGGGCGCCGACGAGCTGAAGAAGCGCCTCACCCCGGAGCAGTACCAGGTCACCCAGCACGAGGGCACCGAGCCGCCGTTCCGGAACGCGTACTGGGACAACCATCAGGCCGGGTTGTACGTCGACGTGGTGAGCGGGGAGCCACTGTTCAGCTCGCTCGACAAGTTCGACTCGCGCACCGGGTGGCCGAGCTTCACGCGCCCACTCGAGAAAGCGCACGTCGTCGAGCGCGAGGACGGCAAGCTCTGGATGCCACGGACGGAGGTGCGCTCGCGCGACGGCGACTCGCACCTGGGGCACGTATTCCCGGACGGGCCGGCGCCGACGGGGCTGCGCTACTGCATGAACTCGGCGGCGCTGCGCTTCATCCCGGTCGAGAAGCTGGAGGAAGAGGGCTACGGGCAGTACCTGCCGCTCTTCCAGCAGAAGAAGGGCGATTGAGCGCCGCGGGTCAGCCTGCCGCCGGGTCGATCCGCCGCTCGGCGTTCACCCCGAGCCAGCACGCCGCCGCCACCAGGTAGAGGGCCGCGACGCTGAACAGCGGCGCGTTCCACGAGCCCGAGCGGTCGACGGCGTAGCCCACCACCACCGGAGAGAGTGCGCCCCCCAGGTTGCCGAACATGTTCATCGTGCCGGTGACGACCCCGGCGTGGACGCCGCCGATCTCGAGACACACCGCCCATCCGGGGGCGACGCCGAGCGCGGCCAGGCCGGCCGCCGCCGACAGGAGGAGCGCCGCGGCGACCGGGTTTGGCGTCAGCACCGCCCCGACGGCGGCCGCCGCGGCGAGCGGGAGGCCGATCACGCCCGGCACGCGCCGTCCCAGGCGCGATCCCCAGCGATGCGAGCACAGATCGCTCAGCCACCCGCCGGTGAACACGCCGGCGGCGATCGCGAGCAGGGGGAGGGCGGCGAGCCAGCCCACCTGCCGGAGGTCGAAGCCGCGCGCCCGCAGCAGGTAGGTCGGCAGCCAGGTCAGGTAGAAGTACCAGCCGTAGATGGCGCAGAAGTACATGACGCACAGCACCCGCAGGGTCCGGCTGCGCACCAGGAGTGCCCACGGTACGTGCTCGTGGTGGGTGTGGGTCGCGGCGCCGCCGGCGACGATGAGGCGCCGCTCGGCTTCGTTGACGGCCGGGTGGTCGCGCGGGTCGTCCCGGAACCACCACCCCCACGCCGCCGCCCACACCAGGCCGACGGCGCCGAAAACCGCGAACGCGTGCGGCCACGGCATGACGCCGAGCATCGCCACCACCAGCGGCTGCGTCGCCGCGCCGCCGAGCGCGCCGGCCATGATCGCCATGCCGAACGCCCGCCCGCGCTGCGCCACCGGCAACCAGCGTGCGTAGACCCGCGCGGTGGCGGGAAACGCGCCCGCTTCGCCCATGCCGAAGAGCAGGCGGACGGCGAACAGCGACGCGAACCCGGTCGCGAGCCCGGTGGCCGCCGTCATGGCGGACCACCACACGACGATGCGGGTGAGGGCGATGCGCGCGCCGTAGCGATCCGCGAACCAGCCGCCCGGCACCTCGAAGAGCGCGTAGGCGAGGGTGAAGGCGCTGAAGACGAGCCCCATCTGGGTGTCGCTGAGGTCGAGGTCGGCCTTGATGGCCGGTGCGGCGGTGGCGATGCAGATGCGGTCGAGATAGGCGACGGCGATCAGGAGCAGGGTGTAGCCCACCACCTGGTGGCGCACGCGACTGGGCGTCGCGTCGGAACCGGGGTGTGGGGTGCGGGCGGGCTGCACGAGGCGCGATCCTGGGTGGGTGGTCGGCTGCCGGCGCGTCGCCGTGCCGTCAGAGCGCGTGCACGGCGGCCAGCGCCCCTTCGACGTGCTTGCCGGCGTCGAACTCACTCGCGATCGTCCGCCGCACCACCCCGGCGCGGTCGATGACGAAGGTGACCCGCCGCGGCGGGAGCCAGCCCCCGAGCCGCGCCACCCCGAACGCCTTGCAAAGACTCGCATCGCGATCCGACAGCAGCGGGAAGTTGAGCCCGTGCCCCGCGCTGAAGCGCTGGTGTGACAGCGGCGAATCCATGCTGATGCCGATCACGGCGGCCCCGGCGGCGGCGAACTCGGCGGCGTGGTCCCGAAACCCGCACGCCTCCTTGGTGCAGACCGTCGTATTGTCCTTGGGGTAGAAGAAGACGACCAGCGGCTGCTTGCCGCGGTAGTCGGTCAGTTGGACGCGCGTTCCGTCGGCCGTGACGCCGGCGACATCGGGAACGGGATCGCCTTCTTTCAGCATGGGCGGCGATCCTCCACCCATGCCCGCCCGGCGTCAACGCTGTCGCGGCCCGCCACGCAGGTGTCGGCAGGGGCCCCCCGCCGCCCCGGCACAGCGAGTGCGCGGGGCTGGCCCGTGTCTTGCACCGTCGGCCCGGCCATGAAGACCATGCACGAGTTCATGAAGGAGACGGTCCAGAAGGGGGCCTCCGACCTCCACCTCAGCTCCGACGAGCGGCCGCGCGTGCGCGTCCACGGCGACCTGGTGCCGCTGCAGGACGAGGCGCTCAGTGCCGAGGCCGTAGCACAGCTGGTGCACTCGATCATGAACGAGGGGCAGCAGGCGCAGTTCAAGGCCGAGCACCAGGTCGACTTCGCGTGCGAGATCGAGGGCACCGGCCGCTTCCGCGTGAACGTGTTCCGCCACAGCCGCGGGCCGAGCACGGTGCTGCGCACCATCCCGACCGTCATCCCGCCGCTCGACTCCCTGAACCTGCCGCCGACGCTGAAGGAGCTGTGCACGCGCGAGCGCGGCCTCGTGCTGGTCACCGGCCCCACCGGCTCCGGCAAGTCGACCACGCTCGCCTCCATGGTGGACGTGATCAATGACACCTGGGACGGCCACATCCTGACCGTCGAGGACCCGATCGAGTTCGTGCACAAGCCGAAGCGCTGCCTGGTGAACCAGCGCGAGGTGGGCCTGCACACCCTGTCGTTCGCCGACGCGCTGAAGGGCGCGCTGCGCGAGGATCCGGACGTGATCCTGGTCGGCGAGATGCGCGACCTCGAGACCATCGCGCTCGCCCTCACCGCGGCCGAGACCGGCCATCTGGTGTTCGGCACGCTGCACACCTCGAGCGCGCCCAAGACCATCGACCGCATCATCGACGCCTTCCCGGCCGGCCAGCAGGGGCAGATCCGGACCATGCTGTCCGAGTCGCTCGAGGCCGTGGTGGCGCAGACGCTGCTCAAGAAAAAGGGCGGCGGGCGCGTAGCGGCGTGCGAGATCCTGGTCGGCATGCCGGCGGTCCGGAACCTGATCCGCGAAGGCAAGCTGCACCAGATCCCGTCGATGATGCAGACCGGCATGCGGGCCGGCATGCAGACCTACGAGATGGCGGTGCAGGACCTCGTGAAGCGCGGTCTGGTCGATGCGAGCCTGCTGCCCAAGCCGGCGGTGGTACCGGGCCTCGCGGCCGCGGGCTGAGCGGCGGGTAGCACAGCGGTGCGCTACCAGATCGTCTTCACCAACCGACTGGCCTGGATACGCTCGTCGGCGGTGACCAACGGCACTCCCTGCGCGCGCGCCGTCGCAGCGATCAGGCGATCCGCCGGATCGCCGGGAAAGTCGTCCGAGAACTGCATGGCGAGCGCAGCGATCTCCGGGGTGATCTCCCGCACCTGGACTCGCACCGCCGCCGTCAGTCGCTCGATCGAAGCTTCGATCGAGCCGTGCCGCCGCAGCCGTCCGCGCCCGAAGAGAAACGCCAGCTCCCAGAGCGTGATCGATGCGATGGCGATCCCGTTCCCGGCCGTGGCCCGGCGCAGGGCGGCAGCGGCCGCCCGCGAGAGCCTGCGCGGTTCGACGGCGAGCCAGATCAAGACATGTGTGTCGAGGAGAATCACGACTTCATGGCATCCCATGCCTCGGCGGGAACGATCGGCGACACGATGTCACCGACTATCTCGATCTCACCGGCAAGGCACCCGAAGACGCTCTCCGTGGGCACGTCTGGGGGAACGAGCTTCGCCACGGCGACCCCCCGCTTGGTGATGAGCACGGGCTCGCGTCGCCTGCGCACCTCGTCCATTACGCGTAGGCAATGGGTCTTGAACTGTCCTGCAGGGATGGTCTTCATGGTCACGCTTTCACGACCATGACAATGCTGTACTCGCCTCCCGGGGGACGCGCAACCGGGCATCGGCCGGCTCGCGAGCCGGGCCCCCGGCGGGTCTGCGGGGTGCGGCGAAAAGCCACGCAGGCTACACTCTCCGGCCATGCGCCGCGCCCTCACCGCCATCGTCCTCGCCCTGGTTGCCGTCCCCGTGGCGGCCACGCCGGTGCGCATCTTCGCCGTCGGCCACAAGGTCCGCATCGAGGATGCGATCACCTACCAGACCTTTCACGACAAGATGGCAGCGCTCATGGACGCCGCCCTCCCGGGGCGGGCGGCGCTGGTGCAGGCCGGGGTCGACGACGTGGCGAGTCACCTGGCGCCCGTCGATCCGACGGCGCCGGTGCAGGCGCTGGTCGTCTTTCCCGAGGATGCCGGCCTGGTCGCGGCGCTGATCGGCAGCCGCGGCGCCCCCGCGCGTGCCGCCGCCGGGGCGATTCCGGCCATCGCCGGGCTGCTCGTCCCGTACACCGACCAGCGCGCGTACTATGATGCCAAGTACCCGGGGCAGCCGCTCGTGCGCACGCTGGTGCTGGCGCTCACCGACACCCTCTACCGGAGCTTCTACGAGACCTTCCGCGAGCTGGCGATCACCCACGGCGTGTATCTCGCGACCTGTGCCAACCTGCCCCCGGCCCGCCGGGTGGAGGAGGCAAGCGAGCCCGGCCTGGTGGCGCAGCTGCGCGATCCCGACGAGCCGGGGCGGACGTACGCGTACGAGGCCATGTCGCCGTTCCCGTACAACACGACCCTGGTCTTCGCCCCCGACGGCCAGGTCCTGGTCCCGGACGGCGCGGGGGGCCTGCGCCGGAGTCCGCTCGAGACCGGTGGCGTCATCCTCGGCTCGACCAACAAGGCGTACCTGACCCCGATCGAGCAGCCGCCCCCCGGCAACGACCTCGGGCTCTCGCTCCGCTTCGCCCCGGTGCGGGACATGGAAGTGCTCGATACGCCGGTCGGCCGGCTCGCCATCGTCATCTCCAAAGACGCATGGATGATCGACGTGAACGACCGCTTCGCCGCCAAGGGTGCCAACCTGATCCTGCAGCCCGAGGCGTTCAGCGAGTGGGGCTACGCGGTGTCGCCCTGGCAGCCCGACATCTTCAAGGAAGGCGGCTTCGCCACCCTGCAGAAGAACGCGGGCTTCCGCGTGAACGTGAACGCCAGCATGACGGGTAACTTCTTCGACATCACCTTCGACGGACAGACCGCGATCCTCGGCCGCCGGCAGAAGACCGATCCCGGCCCGCTCGGCCCGGCCAATACGTGGATCGGCCAGAACCCCGACACGGGGTTTCTCGCGCTGGCCCCCTGGATCGTGCCCGATCCCGGCATCGGGTCCCCCGGGCTGTCGCTCGCCGCCCGGAGAGCCCTGCTCGCGGCCGAGGGTGCGAAGCTCCTCCCGGCCTCGGGGGTCTCTTGCGGCGGCTCGCTGGTCGCCGGCGCGTGCGAGAACGGCTATCGCGAGGCGATCGTGTGGGCGGACGTGGACCTGCCGACGGGTGCGGTCACCGCGGCCGTCGACCGGGTGCGCGCGCCGCCGCCGCGGTTCTCGAGCGCCGTGCTTGTGAGCGGCGCGGAGACGGCGCCGGTGGCGCAGCATGCCCCGCGCATCGCCGTCGCCGGCGCGCGCGTGTACGTCGTCTGGCACGAGACCCGCGCCGGCGAGCTGTCCAACGTCTGGCTCGCCATCAGCCGGAACGGCGGCAGGACGTTCGGCGCGCCCCGCCGCGTCAGCGCCAACGCGCCGGGGGCGGTGGCCGAGCTGCATCCGGTGGTGGCGGCGCGTGGCGGGCGGGTATTCGTCGCCTGGCAGGAGTTCGCCAGCGGCCGCGACGACGACCGCGGTTGTATCAAGCTGGTGGCGCTCAAGAGCCGCGGCACGCGCCGCTATCCCGAGGGGCGCGTCGACCGCGTCGACGACGCCGGCAAGTGGCTGCCGGCGCTCGCGATCGTCGGCCGCGACCCGGTGGTGGCCTGGGTCGACGAGCGTGACCGCGGGCCCGAGGACCAGCCGCTCGAGCACATCTACGCCGCGCGCGGGCGGCGGGGCGGCCGCACCGTCGACCCCGACGTGCGTGTCGACGCCGGCACGCCCGATCCGCTGGCGGTGCACGCCGACAACAAGTGGGGCCCCGCGCTCGCTGCCGACGGCGACACCGTGTACGCCGCCTGGTCCGACTTCCGGAGCTACAACTGGGACATCTACGCCGCCCGTAGCGACGACGGCGGCGCCACCTGGAGCGCCAACACGCGGGTCGACGACTTCATGGATCTCGAACGCCTGAACGAGCGCCCGACCGTCGCCGTCGGCCGGGGCGGCCGCGTGCACGTCGCGTGGACCGATCTCCGCGCCCGCGAGGCCGACACCAACATCTTCGCCGCCCGGAGCGACGACCGCGCCGTCACGTTCACGGTCCCGGTGCAGCTCGACGACTCCAAGAGGGGCTTCGACCCCGACGCCGACACGTCCACAAACCAGTGGCACCCGAGCCTGGCCGCCGACCGCGATCGGTTGTTCATCGCCTGGCAGGACGACCGCCTCGGCAACAACGACATCTTCTTCACCACCACCGCCGACGGCGGCGTGCGATTCGCGCCGGCCGAGCGCGTCGACGACACCGGCACGGGCACGAGCGGCCAGACGCGCCCGCAGCTCGCCCTGGGCGGGTCGGGACGCGGCCGCCGGTGCTACGTGGCGTGGGAGGACGATCGCGGCGGCGATGCCGACGTGTACCTGGCGCGGCGGCCGTGCGCGAGGCGGTAGCCTGCGGCGCCTGGACACCTCAGGCCAGTGTTCCCTACTATGAGAGGCCGCTCGTAAGACCCCTTGGAATCGGGTTGGTGCAGCAGTAAAGTCAGACGTTGCCCGATGTTCCCTGTCCACCATGCAGTCCAAGCGCCTGGTCGTAGACTCGACGCTACGAGCCGCTAGCGCGCCCACCGCGTCGTCCATTGGTGACCCGACAGACACACGCATGTCGACCCCGAAGGAGCCACCAGCCACGTTGCCTGGCCCGTTCGGCGGCGGACGGTACAGGCTCTCCGGGGACGTGTTCGTCGGCCGCGAGCGCGAGATGCAGCTGTTGCGGGCGGGGGTCGAGGCAGCCGGTGACGGGCGAGGGCGACTGATCCTGATCGGCGGGGAGCCGGGGGCGGGCAAGACGCGGCTGTTGGCCGAGCTTGCGACGTATGCCGGCTCGCGAGGCGCCGCGGTGGTGTGGGGGAGGTGCGGCGAGACGCCGGGGGCACCGGCATTCTGGTTGTGGGCGCAGGTCGTACGCGCATGTCTCCCGAGGATCGACCTGGCTGCGCTCCGGGGCACCCTGGGCCCTGCCGCCAACGAGATCGCGGCGCTGGCCCCCGAGATCCGGGCCTCCTGGGTCGACCTGCCCGCCACGCTCGACACCGGCTCGGAGCACGCCAGCTTCCGCCTCTTCGACGGCGTGGCGACATGTCTCTACGGCGTTGCCGAAACGCGCCCCCTCGTCGTGCTGCTCGACGATCTCCAGTGGGCCGACACGCCCTCACTCCGGTTACTGGAGTTCGTGGCGGCACGGCTCCCGGAGTCCCGCGTGCTCATCGTCGGCACCTACCGGGAGGTGGCCGAGGATGCGATCGGCCGGTTGGTGAGCGAGAACGCACGGGTGTCCACGGGTGTCCACCTCACCCTTGGCGGACTCGGCGAGGAAGACGTCCAGCGCCTCCTCATGCTCGTCGCCGATGTGGTGCCACCGCCCGCGCTCGTGTCCGCTCTCTATCGGCAGACCGACGGCAATCCGTTCTTCGTGACCGAAGTGGCGCGGCTCCTGGTCGCCGAGGGGCTGCTCCACGGGTCGATGCCGGGCGACGCGGTGCGCCTCCCCATCCCGCCGACGGTGCAGGCGGCGCTCACGCAACGGCTGTCGCGGCTCTCCGAGACGACCCGGCAGGCCCTGACGGTGGCAGCGGTTGCCGGGCGGGACCTCGATCTGGCCCTGCTCGCGCGGATGGCGGACCTGAGCGTGGAACGATTGTCGACTGCCGTGGACGAAGGCCTGGCGAGTCGTCTCCTCGTCGCGGGGGGTGGACAGCGCATCCGCTTCGCCCACGCGCTCATCGCGGACACGCTCTACGAGACGGTCGACGAGCGGCGGCGATGTTACCTCCATCGCGCGATCGCCGAGGTGCTCGCCGCTTTGCCCGCGCCGCCGTCGGCGGCCGTGGCCCACCACTTCGGCCGGGCGGGGCCCGAGTGCGTGGATCGGGCGATCACGCATGCGCGTCACGCCGCCGACGAGGCGATGGGTCTGTCCGCGTACGAGGAAGCCGCCCGTCTCTACCAGTTCGCCCTCGACGCCTGCGATCGCACGCAGGAGCACAATCGGGATGACGCGGAGCGTGCCCGCCTGCTGCTGGCTCTTGCCGCGGCACTAGCGCGCAGCCGTGACACCAGGGCGGCCCAGGTCTACAAGGATGCGTTCGTCATTGCCCGCCGAGCGGGTGTCGTCGAGATCATGGCCCTGGCTGCGATGGGCGAGTCGAACATCCAAAGGGTGGACGGGCACCCCGACCAGAGGGTCACGATGTGCGAGGCGGCCCTGGAGGCACTCGGCCCCGAGGTGACGCCCCTGCGAACGCGCGTTCTGGCATTGCTCGCAGCCTACTTGCGGTTCATCGACGTGGAGCGCGCCCGCCGATGCATCGCGGAGGCCATCTCGTCGGCGCGTCAGCTCGACGCGTCGACGCTCTTCCTGGCGCTCAAGTGCGGGCACTTCATCTTCTGGCAGCCCGACGTGTCGATCGAGACGCGTGTCGGGATGGCGGATGAGATGGCTGGCCTGGCGCGGGCTCTCGGCAGCCCGGAGAGCGCGGCAGACGCGATCGCCTGGCGGCTCGCGGATCTGATCGAGGTCGGCGATGTGGCCCGGGTGAAGCGCGAGCTTCCCGAGCTGGTCGATTTAGCGGAGGGCCTGCGACAGCCCTACTACCGGTTTCTTGCCGCGTCGATCGACTTCATCGTGGCTCTGCTCGAGGGACGGCTCGACGATGGGGAAGGGCTGGCGCTGGACGCGGATCCGGAGTGGCACCGGACCCCGGGGCCGACGGGAATCGTCACTGCAGCCTGCCTGCTGAGCGTGCAGCTTGCTCGAGGGCGGTTCGACGAAGCGGAGCGCACTGCGAGGGACATGAGTGCACTCTTCGCCCCGGTGCCCGTCGCGGCCCTGCGGGCCTACGCCTTGGCGGAGCAGGATCGCGAGGCGGATGCGCGGGCCGCCGTGGAAGAGGCGTTCGCGGAGATGGCCACGCGTCCGCGGGACGTCTTTTGGATTGTGGCCACGTGTTTGCTGTCGGTAGCCTCGGCGCGGGTGCGGGACACAAAGGCGGCTGCAGCCCTGGAAGGGCTGCTCGCACCCTATGCCGCTCGCAACGTGTTCTGCCTGGCCGGCCCCGTAACCGTCCTGGGCTGGGGGACGCGCTACCTCGGCCTGCTGGCGATGACGCTCGGCCGCTTCGATGAGGCCGCCCGCCACTTCGAGGAGGCGCTGGTCGAGAACGCGCGCATGGGGGCCCGCCCGTGGCTCGCGTGGACGCAGCACGACTACGCCGCGCTCCTGCTTGCCCGGGGGCACGAGGGGGACGGCGAGCGGGCCCACGCGCTGCTCGGCGCCGCGGCAAAGACGGCCGCGGTCCTTGGCCTGCCCCCGCTGGCGGCGCGCGTTGCGGCCCTCGCGCGCGGGAGCCCGCCCCCTCCCGGGGTGCCGGCGCTGGAGGGTATCTTCGTCGGGCGGGCGAAGGAGATCGTCGCCCTGCGAGTGGCGCTCGCGGCAGCGATTGGCGGGCGCGGTCGCGTGGTGCTGCTCGTAGGCGAGCCCGGGATCGGCAAGACGCGCACGGCCGAGGAACTCGTGCGGGAAGCGCGCGCGGTGGGTGCGGAGGTACTGACGGGGCGTTGCTACGAAGGCGAGGGGACGCCAGCGTTCTGGCCGTGGCGGCAGGTGCTGCGGGCATACGTCGCCGGACGCGACACCGCCACGCTGGCGGCTGAGCTTGGGGATGCCACCGCTGTGGCGACGGTGTGCCCGGAGCTGCGAATCCGACTGCCGGATATCCCGGCCCTGGCGCTCGATCCCGAGCGCGCCCGGTTCCGGCTCTTCGAGGGGGTGACGGGAATGCTCCGGCGAGCCGCAGCGCGACGCCCGCTGGTGATCGTGCTCGACGACCTGCATGGTGCCGACCGATCGTCCCTGTTGTTGTTGGAGTTTCTGGCGCGCGACCTGGGGAGGGCTCGGTTGCTCGTCGTGGGGGGCCTGCGGGACGTGACGCCGGCACCGGAGCATCCGCTAGCGCAGACCCTGAGCGAGCTGGCGCGTGAGCACGTGAGCGATCAGCTCGCGCTCCCGGGACTCGATGTGCCGGAGATATCCGAGCTGATCGTCCGGGCGACGGGCGAGGCGTGTCCGCCCGGTCTCGCCGAGGCGGTGCACGCACGCACGGAGGGCAACCCGCGGTACGTCACGGAAGTGGTCCGGGCCCTGTTCGCCCGGGGCCCGATTGCTGCGCCAACGGAGGAACCGTGGCGGCTCGACGTGCCGGAGACGGTGCGCACGATGGTGGCGCGGCGAGTGGGAGAGCTCTCTGCGCCCTGCCGGGCGCTGCTCGTGCACGCAGCGCTGTTCGGGCGGGATTGTCAGGTGGCCGTGCTGGCACGGGCGAGCCGGCTCGACGCGAAGGGTGTGCTGACGCTCCTCGACGAGGCGGTCGCCGCGCGTATGGTGACGCTTGTGGCCGGGGAGCCCGGGCACGTCCGCTTCGTGCATGCACTGTTCGGCGAGGTGCTGGTCGATGAGCTGCCGCCGTCACGGCGCGCGGCGTTCCACCTGGAGACGGCAGAGGCGCTGGCCGGGGATGCCCGAGCCGAGGACATGCTGGCCGAGATCGCGCACCACTACGGGCAGGCGGGGCCGGCGGGCGACCCGATGCAGGCAGTGGCGTGTGCGCGCCGGGCAGGGGACCGTGCGCTGGGGCTGCTCGCGCACGAGGAGGCGGCCCGGCTCTATGGGCTCGCGGCTACGGCGCTCACCTGGCTGTCGACACCGGACGAGACGCTGGAGGTCGAGATTCTGCTGGCCCTCGGGGAGGCACACCGGCGATATGGGGGGCGTGACGCCGCGGAGGAGACGTTCGGGCGGGCGGCGACGCTTGCCCGTCGTCTCGGGTCGGCGGAGCTACTGACGCGTGCGACGCGCGGCACGCCCGACACCCCGAACCTCCTGCGATGTGAGGGTGACTACTGGACGATCGCCTTCGCAGGGCGGATGATCCGCCTGCGCGACATGCGGGGGCTCCGCTACCTGGCGCAGCTCCTGACCCACCCGGGTCGGAAGTTCCACGCCACCGAGCTGGTCCGCGGTCACGCCGCCGGCACCGATACGCCGGCTGACACCGTCGGGCTCACGGAGACGGTGGGCCTGGGTGATGCCGGCCGGGCCCTCGATGCCCGCGCGCGTCAGGAGTACGGGGAACGGTTGGCCGCGCTGGACGCAGAGCTGGCCGACGCCGAGCGGCTGCACGACCTCGGCCGCCTCGCCCACCTGCAGGCGGAACGCGACGCGCTCCGGGAGGAGCTGATGGCCGCGTTACGACCGGGCGTCGCGTCCGCGGCCGAGCGCGCGCGGCTGACCGTGACCAAGGGGATCGGGGCCGCGCTCGCAAAGATCGCAGCGAGCCACCCTGCGCTTGCCGCCCATCTGGCGGCGACCGTGCGGCGGGGGAACTTCTGCGCCTACGTTCCCGACCCGCACGATGCGGTCGAGTGGGTGCAGTGAGCAGCTGCTTGGCGGCCGCACACGGTTCTCGGCACCGCTGGCGTTCTCGACGGCGCCCTGCGGGCCGGCGGCAGGGCTGGGGCGGACTCCGCAACCTGATCGCCCACCAGTACGGGTCGCTGAACCTCGAGCCGGTGGCCGATGCCCTGTACGACGAGCTCGAGGAGCTGCGTGAGCTCGCGACCGAGGATGCCTGAATCGGTCCCTCGCTGATCGCGCCTGCAGCGGAGCGCGCCGCAAGGCGTCACCATCCCGACCTCACGGCACGGCCGTGCCGTCAACTTTCACGCACTAGTGATTGAGGAGTCCCTGCGGTGGGCGGCTGGTTTTGCCGTCTCCACCTCATGCGACCTCTTGTCCTGACAACGGCCTTGGCTGCGGCATGCTCGGGTGTGCAGTGCAAGGTTTGCTCATCACTTGAGAGAGGGAGGCGTCCATGGCCGGCTCTTCGCGCTTCTGCTCGCGGTTGCGGTTTCGTGCCCGGCTTCTGCTGCCCTATCGAGGAGGTTGGCTATGAGCCGTAGGATCGCGCTGCAATCTGGGCAGTGATCGTGTTCGCGCTCGTCGCCTCCCCGAGCCCCGGCCAGGTTTCCGACCATCTGAAGTGTTACAAGATCAAGGACCCGGTGCAGCTCAAAGGGGTCGTGGACCTAGACTCCCCCCAGTTCGGGCTGGAGCCCGGGTGCACGATATCCAAGACGAAGCTCTTCTGCGTCCCCGCGACGAAGACGGTCCTGTCCGCGGAGAACAGGGCGACGGGCACACCCATCAGCCCATTGCCTGTGTCGGGTCCGAACCCCGGTGATCGCATTTGCTACAAGATCAAGTGCCTGACGCCTGGGCCGGCGAATCAGGTGGTCACCGACCAGTTCGGCACGCGGACGCTCCGTGAGCCCCAGCCGCTTCTTGGGTTCAAGGCGGACTTGCTCTGCGTCCCGGCGGTGAAGGGCACGGCGTTCTGTGGCGACGGCGCCATTGGCCCAGGCGAGGACTGTGAGGGGACGAACCTCAACGGCGCGACGTGCCAGAGCCTCGGCTTCGACATGGGTGCGCTCGCGTGCGGGCCGGGGTGCTTCTTCGACACGGGAGGGTGCGGATGCGGCGCGCTATCCAACTGCGTGGCCGACCTGGCGACGTGCCAGGGCGACCTTGGCACCTGCCAGACCGAACTCGCCACGGCGCAGGCGGTCCTTTCGACCTGCGAGGCTGGTCTTGGGGTTTGCCAGAGCGATCTTGCGACCTGCCAGGCGGCCGCGACGTGTGGCAACGGCGTCATGAACGGGAACGAGCAGTGCGACGGAAGCGATCTGGGTGGGGCCACCTGTGTGAGCCTCGGCTACACGCTGGGTGGCACGCTCACTTGCACGGCAGGGTGCGGCTACGACGCGAGTGGCTGCGCGAGTCAGGCCTTCCCGGCGACCGGCCAGACGACGGCCTACGCCGCGAACAAGAACGACGGCATCCCCGGGCCGGTGGCAGTCGCCGACGATGGGACGGTGCAGGCCGGGGCAACGCTCGCCTACACGGACAACGGAGACGGAACCATCACGGACCTGAACACCGGCCTCAGCTGGGAGAAGAAGAGCGACGACGGCGGGCTGCACGACCAGGACACCCTGTACGTCTGGTCCGGAAGCGGCATCCAGGAAACTGTCTGGGACTGGCTCGATGACGTCAACGCGGAGGGGGGCACCGGGTTCGCGGGATTCAGCGACTGGCGGATCCCCAACGTGAAGGAGCTCGAGAGCATCGTCGACTTCGAGGTCTCCTCGCCGTCGGTGAGCCCCGCGTTCAACGCCGGATGCACGCCCGGGTGCACGGTAACGACCTGCAGCTGCACGGCGCCTTCGTTCTACTGGACGTCCACCACGGTCATCACCAGCCCGGGCGACAACCAGTGGTTCGTGAACTTCAACTTCGGTGCCGTGAACTCCTCGATCGGCGGAAGCCTCCGCGTCCGCGCCGTGCGGGGCGGCTCTTGATCGACGCGCCAACAGAGGGCCGTCCCGCGTGGCGGCAGAGAAGCGCCCGAGCGCCTGGTCGCAGGCAACGGCCTGGCAGTCTGGGGGACAAACATGCCCGCGCCGGCGGCGCGGAGAAGGAGTGGTCATGATCCGGCTTCTCACGCACGTTGGGTTCGTTGCGCTGATCCTTGCCTCCCCTCATTCGACCGTGCTCGCCGTTGACCAGACCGTGCTCGGGAAGAGCTTCGTGGTGAAGGACCCCAAGCCGCCGGGCGATCCTGAGGTCGATCCCGCCCGCCGCGGCGTCACCGCACTGGGCAAGGAGCTGGTGAGCGGCAACACCGTCATTGGCAACCCGCTCGCCAGCGGCGCCACGGTCGAGATCATCGCCAACGGGGCCACGCCCACGATGCAGACGTTCAACCTCCCGGCCGGACCGTACGTGCCGGGTGTGCTGCCCACGCCCGGGTGGAAGGGGCTGGGGGATCCGGTGATCGGCTACAGCTACAAGGATCCCGCGGGGGTGGTCGGGCCGGTGAAAACGGCGCTCATCAAGAAGACGCCTACCGGGACGTTCATCGTGAAGGTCGTCCTGAAGGGCCACCTTGGGCCGGGGGCGCAGCCCAAGATCACGGTCATTCCTCCCGCTCCGGGAGCCGACGGCGGCATGCGTTTCATCATCAACGACGGAGACACGTACTGCGTCGCCTTCGGCGGAGCGGCGGGTGGCATGGTGACGAACGCACCCAGCCCCGTCTGGAACAAGGTCTTCAAGATCGTGAGCAACGCTGCGAGCGCCACCAGCGAGGCGGGCTGCCCGGCCGCGGTGACGACGACCACTACGACCACCACCACCACCACGACGACCACCACCACGCTGCCTTCCTGCGGCACGTTCGTTACCAAGTGGGGCAGTTCGGGCGGCTTCGTCGGACAGTTCTACCTCCCCGTTGGCGTCGCAGTAAACAGCGGGTTCGTCTACGTTGCGGACGAAGGCAACGACCGCCTTCAGAAGTGGACCGACTTCGGGTTTCCTGTGACCACTTGGGGCAGCACGGGCGGCGGCGACGGGCTCTTCCAGTTTCCGTCTGCCGTTGCGGTTAGGCCTGATGGTTTCAACGTGTTCGTCGCCGAGTCGGGGAACCACCGCATCCAGCGGTTTACCAGCGGCGGCTTCTTCGTCGCCAAGTGGGGCAGCAACGGCACCGGTGACGGACAGTTCAGTGGCCCGAGGGGCGTTGGCGTTGATTTTATCAACGTCTACGTTGCCGATAGCAGCAACAACCGCATTCAGGCGTTCAGCGGCGACGGCACCTTCGTCATGAAGTGGGGCAGTCTCGGGAGCGGCGACGGACAGTTCAACTTCCCATGGGGCGTCGCGGTCAGACCAGCTCTGGATGTTTACGTTGCGGACTCCGGTAACAACCGCATTCAGAAGTTCTCGCTCACGGGCACATTCCTCATGAAGTGGGGTAGTGCCGGCGCCGGGGACGGACAGTTCAGCAGCCCGCGGGGTGTTGCCGTCGACGCGTTCGGCAATGTCTACGTTGCGGACTCCGGGAACAACCGCATTCAGAAGTTCAATCCCGCCGGTACGTTTGTGACGACTTGGGGCAGCTTCGGGAGCGGCGACGGGCAGTTCAACAACCCGTCGGCGGTGGCGGTGGATGGCAGCGGTAACG
The DNA here is from genome assembly GCA_964618895.1 of uncultured Binatia bacterium (SeqCode). GTDB lineage: Bacteria > Desulfobacterota > Binatia > DP-6 > DP-6 > CAZUDO01. The sequence continues at coordinate 569 of CAZUDO010000121.1, read as the reverse complement.
TCTACGTCGCCGATACAGGCAATGACCGCATCCAGAAGTTCGCGTGTCCATAAACAGCCAGCCCCATTCGCGTGCTAACGATTGCTAGAGGCGCAAGAAGACGGGGGCCGGGACGTTCATCGTGAAGGTCGTCTTGAAGGGCCACCTCGGGCCGGGGCCGCAGCCCAAGATCACGGTCATACCCCCCGCCCCGAGAACCGATGGGGGGATGCGGTTCACGATTACGAGTGGGGACAGATACTGCGTGAACTTCGGCGGCGCCGCCGGTGGTGCGGTAAGGAACGTCGAAGTCTTAGGCTCCTCCTAGAATGGTGGTTCTGTCAACTTTGCTGGGTTATTCTGCACTATCTCTCAAGGTCAGGAAAAGCCAATTGACAGGAAGCCATCCTGTCACCTTATGCTTCTCGCCCCGGAGGTGGTTGCTTATGTCTCAGAGCGTGAGCAAAAATCGGTCGCCGGGCTGATGCGGATCGGGGGCGCCGACGCCTCGTTGCTGCCCCGGGGGGTGGGACGTCAGGGGGAGGGCGACGGCGCGGGCGGGCCCGCAGGTCGAGGCCCTGACGTGCCTT